>VXQP01000025.1:0-45441 GCA_009838965.1 Chloroflexota bacterium
GGGTTGGGGTGGGAGTGAAAGTTGCCGTGGGAACTGGAGGGGGAGTGGGTGTGGGTTCCGGCGTCGGCACGGACGTGGGCGCATGTCCCTGCCTTACGGTCACTTGCTCCCCTGCTGTAACGGTTGCCTCGCCCGCTCCCAGGGCAGTCGGTGTAGGAGCAGGTGTAGCCGTTGGAGACGGCAATGGCGCCGGCGTACCTCTGGTCACGGAAACGGACCAGGAGTCGGAGCAGGCGGCCGCCAAGGGAAGCGACACGACGAGTATCAGCAGCAATGCGACGTGGGGGAGTGCGCGCAAACGGAAGCTCCTGCGGCTCGAATGAGGGCTACCGCAGTATAGCTAGCCGCAGAAGGTCGAGAGCGTCAGCGCAACCGAGCTGCGTATCGCTGCCGCCTGCTGGAATAACTCGTTTCCAGTGCCTATGCGCCCGGGGTCCGCGTTCTGTACGCCCCGGTCGAATGCAGCGGTGCCCCTGTCGATCAAGTCGGCTGCTTCCTCCATGTCGTCTTGTATGTACTGAATGGATGATGGGACCGGTTGAACCTCGCGGATGCGTTGAGCGCTCGTCTGCAGCAGCGACAGAACCCGGCCCAACTGGAGATTCCAGCCCTGATCGTCTAGACGTGAGGGATCATTGGCAACCTGGAATGCCAGCTCACCGAGGGCGGTCATGGCCTGTGCAAACTCCCCCTCTGCCTCGCGCAACTTGCCCATGTACGCGCGCTCGTCGGGTAACGGACAAGGCTGGGGCGTAGGCGTCGGAGTCAAGGTCGGGGTCGAGGTGGGCATGGGCGTGGGGGTAGGCTCCGGCGTTGCCGTGGGCGCTGGCCTGGGGGTGAACGTGGGCTCCGCCGCTCGATCTTCTATCACGACGGTTGCCTCGGCTTCCACCGTGGGGGTCGGCGTGGGAGCGGGCCTAGCCGTTGGGGTCGGCGTTGGCGTTGGCGTGGCCCTGCTCACGGAAACAGACCAAGACTCAGAGCAGGCTCCGGCCACTGGGAGCAACACGGTGAGCGTCAGCAGGGATAAGACGAGCCGGAGTGCGCGCAAACGAAGCTCCCTGTGGCGTGGGTGAGGGTTCCCGCAGTATAGCCCAGTGTGACATCCGCCCATTGCCCGTTCGATGCCCTTCCCCCTACGCTGGTTCCCTGTAGCGGGGTTGGGTTCCGGGCCCTTGCCCATCTGGGAGTGCAGTGGCACCAAAATGGCACTTAATGGCACACCCCGCAAGGTCGCGCACCCCTGCTCGCGCCCCGGCAGGAGTGCGCCGGTTTGCCATTCCCGCGCTGCGCCGCTATCGTCCCAGTCCATTCCGAACCGTGAGGCGCACTCGTGAAGATCACCAATGTCCAGGCCACCACACACAACGTGCCGGTGCCCGTCCCGCTGATGGACGAGCCCGTCATGCGTCCTTTCGTCTTCTGCCAGGTCGACACCGACGCGGGCGTCACCGGCTACGGCATCTCCGGCCCGATCCAGCGGAAGGCGGTGCGCGAGCACATCAACGCCGAACTCGGCCCGCTCGTCACGGGCATGGACCCGATGGACACGGAGCGCATCTGGCACCTCTGCTACGTCGAGCACAATCCGCGCTCGCAGACCGGCGTGTGGTCAAGCGCGCTGAGCGCCATCGACATCGCGTTGTGGGACATCAAGGGCAAGGCGCTCGGCGTGCCGGTGTGGCGTCTGCTCGGCGGCGCGCAGCCGAACGTTCCCGCCTACATCACCTTCGGGTTGCCGGAGTACACGGAGGAGCAGCTCGTGCAGGTGGCGCGCGACTTCGTGGCGCAGGGCGAGGACAAGCTGAAGATGGTGGTCGGCGTCGCGGGCGATCACCAGGCATGGCGCGAGGACTCCGACCGCGTCCACGCCGTGCGCGACGCCATCGGCCCCGGCGTGCAGCTCTCCATGGACGCGAACTACATGTTCCAGTTCAACAATGCGCTGAACCTCGCGAAGGCCGTCGAGGAGTGCAACGTCGAGTGGTTCGAGGAGCCGGTGTGGGGGAACGACGCCCCGCTGCTCCACGAGCTGCGGATGCGCACCAGCATCCCACTCTCCGCAGGGCAGAATGAGGGGCACCGCTTCCGCGCCCGTGAGCTGCTCGTGCACCAGTCGATCGACATCCTGCAGCCGAACGTCGTCTACTGCGGCGGCTACACGGAGGGGATGAAGTTCGCGGCGCTGGCGCAGGCGTTCAACCTGCCGATAGCCAACGGCGGCGGCTGGCCGCACCACAACATGCACCTGCAGGCCGCCGTCCCGAACGGCTGGCGCATCGAGTACCACTACGTGATGTGGAAGTGCGGCGAGATGGTGTTCGACGGCTGCGTCGGCCCGCGGCAGGGCTGGACGGCGATGCCGGAGACGCCCGGCCTCGGCCTCGAACCGAAGTGGGACGCGCTCGCCGAATGGCGCGAATAGCAGGAGGGCTCAGCCCCATCCGGAGCCGAGCCTTCCAACGGACCCTCTATCAGGCGCGGTGCTAGATGGCGACCTCGCCCCGCTCGCCGGTGCGGACCCGCACGACCTCGTTGACGTTTGTCACGAAGATCTTGCCATCGCCGATCTCGCCCTCATCGGGCGTGCGCGCCGCCTCGATGATGGCGGCGATGACCGCCTCCTGCATGTCGTCCGTGACGATCGTGCGCACGAGCGTCTTTGGCACCGATGCACGGCTCGCCATCGTGCCGCCGCGTCCGACGAATACCTCGACTCCGCGCTGGCGCCCCTCACCCGTCACGTTGACGTAGTAGAAGCCCTGGCACCCCGCGTCCTGCAACGCTTCCGTCACGCGGTGGATACGCTCCGGCCTGACTATCGCTTCTATGCTTATCATGGCTGTTATCCCCTCTCCTGGTTCCCTAGGGGTATGCCGGCTCAGCATACCCCCAGGCCGTTCATAGTCGTTAGTCGGCTCCGTCGCTTACGTAGGCGCGCTCACCGTGAGCGGCCACGTCCAGGCCGATGCCCTCGTCGCGCTCGCTCACCCGCAGGCCGAGACCCGGGATCAGGTCGAGCACCTTCAGGATGATGAGTGATGCGACGAAGGAGTAAACGATCGTGGCGATGACGCCCACGGCCTGTATCCCCAACTGCTCCACGTTGCCTTCGATCAGTCCCTCGACTCCGGCGAACGCGGACACCGTAAAGATGCCGGTCGCAAGCGCGCCCCAGATACCGCCGATACCGTGGACCGCGAACACGTCCAGCGAGTCGTCAAAACCCAGCCTCGGACGGATGAGTACGGCGGCGTAGCAAAACACGCCCGCGCCGAATCCGATGCCCAGCGCACCCATGACACCAACGGCGCCAGCGGCGGGGGTGATAGCGACGAGACCGCCGACCGCACCCGTCGCGACTCCGGCTGCGCTCATGCGCTTGTTCTGGATCTGCGACAGGACGCCCCACGTGAGAGCGGCCGTCGCGGCTGCCGTGTTCGTCACGAGGAAGGCGTTGATAGCGACTCCGTCCGCCGCAAGACCGGAGCCTGCGTTGAAACCGAACCAGCCGAACCAGAGCAGAGCAGCGCCGATGACGACGTACGGCACGTTGCCGGGCTCAAGGCCGGGGTCACGCCGCTTGCCGAGCAGCAGCGCTGCGGCCACGGCGGCCATGGCAGCGTTGATGTGGACGACCGTGCCGCCCGCGAAGTCGAGCGCGCCGAGGTCGAACAGCCAGCCGTTGCCCGCCCACACCCAGTGGGCGATGGGCGCGTAGACCAGCGTTACCCATGCGACCAGGAAGACGAGGTAAGTAGTGAACTTGAACCGCTCTACCATCGCTCCTGTGATGAGGGCCGGTGTGATGATGGCGAACATCATCTGGAAGACAGCGAACAGCATGTCATCGCCGGGCTCGACACCGGACAGACCGACGAGGGAGAGGTCTCCCACAATGGCGCTGCCCTCGCCGAACGCGACGCTGTAGCCCCAGAGGACCCACACGACGCTGACCACTGCCATGCTCATGAAGCTCAGCATGATGGTGCTGATGACGTTGCGGCTGCGGACTAAGCCCCCGTAGAAGAAGGCAAGCCCCGGCGTCATGAGCAACACCAGAGCCGATGCGGTCAGCAACCAGGCTATCGAACCACTGTCCATAGCGGCACTCCTCCCGAATAGGTGATGAAAGCAGTATCGGGAAGAGGTTTTGCGCCGATGTTTCTGTCGTATTACGAATCTGTAACAAAGCTAAACGAGCGGGTCTCTGCTGCTGTTGGCGTCGAGAAGCGGGGGAGATACACTGCCTCCGTTCCCCGCTCAGGCGCCGTCTTGCTCAACATATTCCTCACCGTCGTACTGCCCATCTTCATCGTTGCCGGTTCCGGCGCAGCGCTGCAGCGGGTGCGTCCCGGCTCGCTGGGCCTGCTGGGTCCCGCCGCGCTCTACATCTTCGGCCCGGCGCTCGTGCTGAACGGCCTGCTGCGGACGCAGTTGCCCCTGGAGGTATCCCTGCGCATCGTCGCGGCGGCAGCCGTCACCATGTTCGCGATGGTCGCTGTCTCCTGGGTGGTATCACGTCTGCTGCGGCTCGACAGGACAACGGAGAGCGGCTTCATGCTCGCCGGAGCGTTCGGCAACTCAGGCAACATGGGCATCCCTCTCTCGTTCCTCGCGTTCGGGGACGAAGGGCTCTCCGTCGCGATCATCGTCTTCGTCGCGCACACGTCCATCAACTGGCCCGTCGGCATCTATATCGCCGCGCGCGGACGCGTGCGTGGCTGGGCCCCGCTGCTCCAGGCCCTCAGAGCGCCGACGCTCTACGCCGTCCCCCTCGCACTCGCGATACGCGGGTTCGACTGGACACTCCCGACGACGCTGGAGAGGCCGATCAGTATGCTGGCGGACGCGGCCATCCCCGCCATGTTGCTCGTGCTGGGCTATCAATTGGCGCAGGGCATCGAGCTTCGGCAGCCGGGCAGTATGACGACGGTCCTCGCTACTCGGCTCATCGCTGGGGCAACTGTCGGCGCCGGGGTGACGATGCTTATGGGCCTCGAAGGTGTCGTCCGCAACACCGTCGTGCTCATCGCAGCGATGCCCGCCGCCGTGTTCGTCTCCATCCTCGCAACGGAGTACCGCACGGTGCCGCGCTTCGTCGCGAGCTCCGTCATTATCGGCACGTTCGCCAGCCTCGCGACGCTGACGGTGGTGATTAACCTGCTGCAACGTTGGGACTGACCTGTGGGGTACCATGCAACCAACATCGGAGGTGTGCCATGAAGATCGGTATCTCCTTCCCCACCCTCGAGCTGCACGACCCTGAAGAGGTGAAAGAGTTCGCACAGGGCGCGGAGCAGCTCGGCTTCCACCACATGACGGCCCTCGAGCACACCCTCGGCGTCCGCACGAGCGCCAGCTACACACCGGACGTCCACATCCACGAACCCATGGTGCTGTTCGCGTTCCTCGCTGGGGTTACCCGGACGATCCAGTTCGCGAACTCGATACTCATCCTTCCGCAGCGGCAGACCGTCGTCGTAGCGCGCCAGGCAGCGGAGATCGATGCGCTCTCCGGAGGACGCCTGCGCCTCGGCATCGGCCTCGGCAGCAACGAGGAGGAGGCCATCGGCCTTGGCACTGACTTCCACACCCGCGGGGCTCGCGTCGAGGAGCAGATCGAGGTCATGCGTTTGCTGTGGACCCAGGATGTCGTGAACTTCGAGGGGCACTGGCACCGCATCATCGACGGCGGGCTCACAGTGCTGCCCGTGCAGAGGCCCATCCCCATCTGGATAGGCGGAGGGCACGGCAGGCGGCCACTGGAGCGCATCGGCCGGCTGGCAGACGGTTGGGTCGCCGGCAGTTCCGCTCAGGGAGACGCCGAGGGGCAACTCGAGACCATCCGCAACGCATCGGTGGCCGCCGGCCGCCCGCGCGACGCCGTCCAGGTCCAGGGGCGTATGCCACTCGTGGGAGGCGGTGCGGAAGAATGGGCCTTGGCTGCCGAGCGCTGGCGTGAACTTGACGCGACGCACCTGGCAGTCAACACGAGCCGCGGCGGGTTCACGACGGCTGCCGAGCACCTCACGCTCGCCGAGCGCTTCATGGACGAGGTGGGTAAGGACCTCGCCAACTAGCCCCGAACGCCTTCTAGACGGGAGCGGCCTCCGGCAGCGCCTCCCCGTTGAGCGTGAACACGGACGTCACTTCCATGTTCTGCACCAGCGACTGCAGCGCGTAGCAGCTCGACTCCGCCATGTCCACGAGACGGCGTATGCGCTCAGGCGGCTCGTCCGACTCGACGTTGACCGTGGTCTCGAGCCCCGCAGGGCCACCAACGATAGTGCCCGCGAGCGCGGAGCCGTCGCGGTAGAAGCGCGTCGTCTGCTGCAGCCGCACCTTGCTGTAGGCGATGTGGGTCATCTCGCTCAACCGAGCGAGCTGGGTGAGCAGTCAGAACGCGACGCCCGCCGAGAAGTAGGCGAGCGGTGAAGGTGCGGTGTCGTCACCGCCGATGCGGGTCCCCTCGTCGCAGATCATCTCGAACGTGCTGCCCGTGCCGCCCCCGGAGCGGACGCGGGCCAGCTTTCGCTGGCGCTCCAGCGTCTCCGCCTCGACCTCAATGATGATCTCCCGCCGGACGCCGTCCTGACGTGCGGCGTTCGGGACAGATTCTCCCGTTCGGACCTTCCTGACGATCTCTTCCATGAGCCGCTCCTGCCGGTAAGGTTGCGCGCCGTGACGAGTGAGGTTGGAGGCGACGGGCGGAATCGAACCGCCGAATAGAGGTTTTGCAGACCTCCGCCTTAACCACTTGGCTACGTCGCCGTGACATACCAGATTAGCCAGAAACGCGCCCTTTCGTCAACGACAGCGCGGCGCCGCTGGGAGTAGCGGGGCGGTTGATAAAATGTTCCTATGCCGTTACCTGCCCTACTCTTCCCCCTTGCCATCGCCGGCGGCTCAGCCGTGGCCCAGGCAACCGCGAAGCTGAGAAGCCACGAGCGGCTCAACGCGCTACGCGTCGAGCTGGAGGAACTGGAATCGCACCACCGCGAAGCGATCCTCCCGCTGTACGAGCAACAGGTGGGGCTCTGTCACCGGCTGGGTCTGCCGGAGCCGGAGTACCCGGCTTCCCTTCAGGAGAGTGAGACGCTCCCTTACCCGCCACCGCTGTGGCAGCGACTCCTCAGGCGTCAGAAGCGCACCGTCGCCGATGGCTCCCCGCACTCGCGTGCCTACATCATCGGACGCCAGGGGGCCGGCTTCGCCGCCGGCACCGTCTGGAAGGTGTGGTCCGCAACGATCCTCAACCTCGTGCGTCCGGTGGGAGCAAGGCTGCTGACCCTCTTCCCAGGTGCGGCTCCGGCGGTCGGGACAACCAGTTCACTGGTGTTCGGCATAAGTTTGCGGTTCGCCCTGGGCATCGTCAGCGTGGCCGCCTTCGTCGTGGGGCCACTCCTGCTGGTATGGGCGGTCGCCCGTGAGGTCAGGAAGGTGCGGAAAGCCCGCCACGAGTTGGAGACTATCCGGACGCGGCGACACGAGGAGTTGACCGCTTACAGGGCACGCACGCGGCTGCTGCAGCGGAACGTGCGTATGCGGGCGTACACCAGCTGCCGGGTCAGGCACCGGATACGGCAAGCGAGCGCGTACACCTCGCGAAGACGACGTGGTAAACGCACCGTTGCTCGTTCGGAACGTCTCAGCCCCTAGAGATCCAACTCCGCGCTGACGCCGTACTCCTCCGCGAGCGCCGCGAGTTTGCCCCACGTCGCATCCTCCACAAAGATGCCCTCCTGCAGGCGGCGCTGCGTGTTCCGGTGCTCGATCTCGCCGGGGTAGAGGATCTCGTCGAACCCCACCGCACGCTTGGACGCCTTCAGGTAGCCCGCGAGTTCCGTAACCTGCTGCTTGAATTCTTCCAGCGGGCGGAACGCAGCGACATCGAACACGGCCATGAAACAGCCGTCGTTGTGGAACCCGCGCGGGTCGTGGCCGAAACCGAGGCCCGTCAGCAGGCCGGAGAGTATCTCCACGACGACGGAGAGACCGTAGCCCTTGTACCCCTCGGAGCCGCCCAGCGGCAGCAGCGCGCCGCCCTGCTCGCGCATGACTCTCGGGTCCGTCACGGGGTTGCCGCTGCTGTCGACGACCCAACCCTCTGGGATCGGGACGCCGCGCGCCGCAGCAAGGTCCACCTTGCCTGCGGCGACCGCGCTCGTGGCCATATCTATGAACAGCGGCCCCTCCAGATTGCTCGGCACCGCGACGCAGATCGGGTTCGTGCCGAGCCGGGGCTCGCTTCCGCCGAATGGGGCGACGTTCTTGGTCGTCCTGCCGGAGTCGGCCGTCATCAGGCCTATCATGCCTTCACGTATAGCCATCAGGGGGTAGTCGGCGACACGCCCCACGTGGCTCTGGCGGTAGACCGTCGCTGCGGCGGAGCCCTGCTGTTTCCCCTTCTCGATGAGCAGGCTCATCGCCCGCTCAGAGACGACATAGCCGAACCCCCAGTGGCCGTCCGCGACGAGCGTGGAGGGCGTCTCGTTGACGATGTCGAACGGCGCGCCGGGGACGATATGCCCGCGCTTGATGCGGTCGATGTAGGTGGGAACCTGGATGATGCCGTGGGAGTCGTGCCCCGCGAGGTTCGCACCTATCACGTGACGGGCAATGACGCCGGCTTCCGCATCGCTTGCTCCGGCACACTGGAGCAGACGGTCGGCGATGGTCTGCAGTCGGTCATGGGAAACGGTCGGCATGGCTCCTCCGTGGGTTCTGGACGTGCGGAGCGGATTGTAGCGCCAATGCGGAGGGGCGCGTTGCATGCCGGAGTCGGAGCGCGGGCAATAAGAAACCCCGGCGGGCTTGCCGGGGCTTCTCGTCAGATGCCGTAGTTGGTGCGCAGGAAGAGATTTGAACTCTTACGGGACTGCTCCCACTGCCCCCTCAAGACAGCGTGTCTACCTATTCCACCACCTGCGCCCGAGTCTGCCAGTGGCAGGAGTGGAAGGATTCGAACCCTCGGCCGGCGGTTTTGGAGACCGCTGCTCTACCAGGCTGAGCTACACTCCTGCGCTACCTCAAAGCGTAGCATTCGCTGCCTCTGAGGGTCAATCGCGCACAGGCGACAGGCGCCCTTAAAACGTCAGAGCCCCTCCGCTCTGGAGGGGCTGTTGACGGGCGGTAGGCCTTGCTGGAACTGGATGGCCCGGCAACCCATACCGTCATCAATCACAACGTTACACGACGAATGCCGTGTGAGCACGAGACATTAACGCCTGCGCTGCGCATTGTCAATACGTCTCTATTGCGAATCTCTGACCAGAATATCCAGAGAGATTACAGAACATCTACCTCAGGAGTGTTCTTGCTGCTGCCTCGTCCCCTGCAACGCCGCTTGACACTCCCAACGCTCGCCACTAGCCTGCCGCCGACCCCAGCACCGGAGCAACGAACGTGTCCATACTGACCCCCGCGATGCAGGCTGCCGTCGGAGTCGATGGCGAACCGCGCACCACCATCGTCGAACGTGGCGCCATCGAGCGCTTCGCCGCCGCCATCGGCGACGACAACCCCGCCTACCCGGACGTCGCCCCGCCAACCTTCCTCCGCTCCGTGGGCCTCGCCATCCCTGCTCTTCCCGACAGCGAGGCCGTCCCGCGCGTGCTGGACGGCGGCAGCGAGTGGACGTACGGCGAGCCGGTGCGTCCGGGCGACGCCATCACGTTCGTTACGCAGATGGAGACGCTCATCGAGCGCGAGGGACGCATGGGCTCGATGCTCATCGCCACCTACGTCACCCGCTACACGAACCAGCGCGGCGAACTCGCCGCCACACAACGCAACACTCTCATAAGGATGCCCGCAGCATGAACACGCAACCGTACCTGGACGACGCCGCAGTCGGCACGGAACTTCCCGCTCTGGTCAAGGAGCCGACAACGCGCCAGTTGGTGATGTACGCGGGTGCATCCGGGGACTTCTACGAGATCCACTACGACAAGGACTTCGCGGCCGAGCAGGGCCTGCCTGGCGTGATCCTGCACGGCGCCCTGAAGAGCGCGTACCTCGGCCAGCTCGTAACCGGCTGGGTGGGAGCAGAGGGGCGGCTTCTGTCGCTCTCCGTACGCTATCGCGAGATGGACGTACCGGGCGACGTGCTTACGTGCAGGGGAACGGTAGTGGAGCGGGACGAGGCGGCAGGCTCCGTGCGCTGCGATATCTGGATAGAGAACGGCGCCGGCGTTCGCACGACCACGGGCGAGGCCGTCGTCGCGCTCCCGTCGCGCTAGCCCCGTCCGTCGTTCCTGAGCAGGCAGGAACCTCGCCCCTGAGCGGGGTGGAGCAGCTACGCCCCGTCCTGCCGGGTCTCCCAATCCTCGCGGGTCAATTCCATCAGGATGAAGTTGTAACCCGCGCGCCGCACCGGCTTCACCTCCTTGAATCCGCACATCGCGAACGCGCGGCGTGCGCGGGCGTTCCACTCCAGCGTATGCAGGTAGAGCCGGCTCATCGCCGCGTTCTTGAAGCACTGAGCCACCAGCAGTTGCACCGCCTCCCGACCGTAGCCCCTACCCCAATAGTCCCGGTTCCCGACCAGGATGCCGACCTCGCACTGCCCCTTGAAGTTGTCGATGTCGTAGACCATGCAGTTGCCGATATGCAGGCCGTCCAGCGTGTCTATGCCGTAGCGGCGCACCCATGGCGTGGGGTATTTCAACTCGTTCGCATAGTCGCGCAGGAAGTCGGCGAGCGGCTGCCGCAGGCGCGGGGCGGCATCGAGTTCGGCGAGTTCCTGGTCCGAACGCCAGCGGTGGTCGTCCTCGCCGTCCTCGATCCGCTTGTCGCGGAGCACGACCTTCTGCCCGAGGATGCTGGTCTCGGTCATCGAACGGGCTCTCCAGCGTCCAGCGCCGCCATCGCCCGCTGCAGCACCTCACGCTCTGAAGCGTAGGTCAGCGTGTCGAAGGCTTCCATCGCGGACGCCCAGCGCACGACGTCGAACTCAGGATCGTGGTCGTCGAACGAACCGCCGCATGGACGCATGAGATAGAAGTAGACTCGCTTGTGGATGCGCTCTCCGTCGCGGGTGAACCAGTACTCGATGTGCCCCAAGGGAGTGGCTATCTCCACGGACAGGCCGGTCTCCTCCTGTACCTCACGCAGGGCCGTCTCCTCAAGCGTCTCGCCCCTGTCCGGTGTGCCCTTGGGAAGCGCCCACAGGCCGGTCTTCAGGCGGCCGCACATCGCCACCATCACGTCGCCGTCACGTTCCTCGCAGACGACTCCGCCGGCGGACACAGCCTGCGCCACCCTCGTCCCGCGCGCCATACCTACGGCTCCTGCAGCGTCAGCATGGAGAAATCCCCCTCGTCGGCTTCGAGCACGCGCAGCGCCTCCTGCGCTGCTTCACTCAGTGCCGGATCGCCCTGCTCCACGTAGTGCTTGAGCAGCTTGCGCGCTGCCGTACCGCCGATGCCGCCGATGGCCTGCACAGCCGCGAGTGCCACCTGTGGGTCGTCGTCGCTCGTCAGCTCGTGCAGGTACGGCAGCGTCTTCGGGTCCGCGAGCTCGCGGGCGGCGTTGGCTGCCTCGAACCGCATCGCGGGCATGCTGCTCCCGAACTCCACAACGATGACCGGCAGCCATACCGGGTCACAGGTGCGCCCCATCGCGTAGACAGCACTCTGCCGCAGCAGCGCCTCGGCGCTCTGGTAGGCCCAACGTATCCAGCCGGGAACGTTCGGGTGGCGCATCGGCGCTATCGCCTCCAGCGCGCGCCGGCGCACCGCGGTTTCCTCAGTCTCATCTTCCACCGCACCAAGAAGCGCGCTCCGCACCGCGACGATATCGCGCTCGATCAGCTTTCCCGCCTCAGCCATCTCCGCGAAATGGCCAAGCGCACCGGCAGCCGCCGCACGCGCCTCGTGGGAGTCGTCGTTCTCGAGCATCGCCGCAAGTGGGGCGATGACCGTACGGTCGCCGGTTTCCCATAGTCCGGCTGCGGCGCTGGCACGCACGGGAGCGTCGTCGTCCTCCAGGGCAGCGCACAGCAGGCCGGTGAACTCCATCTCGATATTGTCCTCGGCCATGCCCGTCGCTGCGCGGATAATCATGAGCCTGCGCGACGTGGGGATGTCGCCCCACGCCTCCAGCAACTCCCGTTGTTCATCGCGCGTCAGACCGCTGAGGCGTCCAAGGAGAGACGGCTTCAGTTCGCTGCTTGCGTCGAGCAACCGGGGGATGACGTCGCCGAGCGCCATAGCTAACCCTTACTGGAGACAGAGATGCCGCCCACGGCGATGGCAGGAGCGTACAGGCTTCCCATCCAACGTCCCTCGCTGCCCAGCGCCAGCACGTCGTTCAGGGCTCGGTATGCGTTGCCGGATATCATCGTGTTCTTCACGCGGCCGGCCACGCGGCCGTTCTGCACCTTATATCCCAGCAGCACGTTCGCGTTGAAGTCCCCGCCCAGCACGTTGCTCTGTCCCGCGCCGAGCAGCCGCTCCACGATGAGCGCCTCGTCCATCCCCGCAATGATGTCGTCCAGCGCCGCGTCGCCCTCGTCTACGAGCAGCACGCTCGTCGACGGCCCCGGCAGCGACCCGAGTCCGCGCTCGCCCGCGCCGGTGCTCGCGACGCCGGCCTGTCCCGCGGTTTGCAGATCGTAGAAGAACGCCGACGCTACGCCGGACTCGATGAGCGGCAGGCGGCGGCTCGCCACGCACTCGTCGTCGGCAGGCCGGGCGCCCCCCGCATCCGCGAGTGTGGGGTCGTCGGTGAGGCTGAACCGCTCATCCACGATGCGCTCGCCCAGCCGCCCCACGAGGGGCGATGTGCCTTGCAGGACCGACTTGCCGTTCAGCCCCGCGAGCAGCGGCGAGAGCAGCACGCTCCGCACCGCGGTCGGCATCAGTATCACGGGCATCGACTTCGTCTCTACCGCCGCCGTCTCCTTCGCCCATTCGAGCTGCCGGATGACGGACTGAACAACGGTGGAGGGGTCGTTCAGCACTGCGACGTTGCTCTCGCTGTCCATCGTGAAGAGCATGTCCTCGCCGCGTATCACCGTGCCCTCAAACCCGATCTGGAAGCGAGAACGCTCGTATGCCACGCTGCCGCCCCGGCTGTTGACGAGCGCAAGCGTGGACGTGGACTTGCCGACGCCGCCCTCTATCTGCGCCTCCGTGGAGTGCGCCCGCAGGTCGGCGATGGCGCGCTCGCCCAGCGCCACCATCTCCTCGAGCGTCGCCTCCTCGACGGAGGAGTCGTACGGGTGCACGTCCGGGTACGGCTGCGCGCCGGGGAACTCGAAGTGCGCCTCGGCGCCGAACGGGGCGGTCTCAAGGGCGGCGTCCACCAGGGCCTGCGTATCGTCCAGGTTCGACGTGGAGCTGAACCCCACCCGTCCGTCCTTGATGATGCGGAGTGCCGCGCCCATCGCGTCGTTCGCGTCCACGCCCTTGATGATGTTCGCCTCGAACCGCACAGGCGTGCTGGACGACGCGGCGTAGAAGACCTCCGCCTCGTCAGCGGAGCGGAGCGCCCGTTCCAGTATCCGCTCCGCCGCAGCCTTGGCCTGCTCCGGGGAAACGATGGCTACGCTCCTCCGATGAGGCACTGGCGGATACGGATGTGGGGGCTGCCGTTGGAGACCGGCAGGGGACTCTGCCCCGCCTTGCCGCAGCCGCCGCCCTCGTTCATCTCGAGGTCGCCCGCGATGGCGTCCAGGTTGTGCAGCGTCGTGAACACGTTGCCGGAGAGCATCACCGGCCTGCACAGCTCCGCGATCTTCCCGTTGCGGATGCGGTACGTCTCTCCCGCGGAGAAGGTGAACATCTCCATGGAGGTCATCCCGCCGTACCAGTTCTTCACGTACAGCCCGTCCTCGACGTCCGCGAACAGGTCGTCTACGCTCGATTCGCCGGGGACGATGAACGTGTTGGTCATGCGCACGATGGGCGCGAAGCGGTAGTTCAGCGCCCGCGCGTTGCCCGTCGGACGCTCGCCGAGCTTCGCCGCCGTCTCCCGCGAGTGCAGCCGCCCCACGAGGATGCCCTCGCGGATGAGGTCTGTCTCCTGCCCCTGCACGCCCTCGTCGTCGTAGAGATAGGAGCCGCGCAGCGTCGGACGCGGGATGGTCGCGCCGTCCTTCACGTTCAGGTGCGCGCCGCCGAACCGCTTGCCGGGCTTCATCAGCTCCTGCAGGCGCGGCTCCGCGTAGATGTGGTCGGCCTCGGACAGGTGGCCGAACGCTTCGTGGATGAAGACGCCCGCGAGGATGGGATCGAGGATCACGGTGTACTCACCGCCCTTCACCTCCGGCGCGTCCAGCAGAGCGACCGCCTTCTGCGCCGCCTCGTTCGCACTCTCCTGCAGGTTCATCACGAACTCGAAGTCGCCGAGACTCCCGAGGCTGATGCCGTACTGCTGCACATCCGCGCCGTTGCGCGCCTGCGCGTTCAAGCGCAGGTTCACATCAACGCGCTCCTGGTCGATATACGAGCCCTCCGAGTTCGCGTACACCATGCGGCGCCGTGCGTCCGTGTAGCCGACGGTCGCCGACTGAACGCCCGGCGTGCCCATCATCACGTCCGCGTACTCGTCCAGCACCGCCTTCTTATCGGCGAGCGCCAGCGCGCTCGGGTCGCGCCCCAGCACCGGCGGGACGTGGTCCACCACCGGAGCCGTCTCCACGAGTTCGACGCGCTCGCCGCCGATGACCCGCGCCTGGTCTACCGCCTGGCGCACCTTGGTCTCGAGGCTGTCCAGGTCGTTGAACGACGCGAACCCCCAGCCGCCGCCAGCCAGCGCCCGGACGTTGCCGCCGATCGCGCTGCCGCGCCCGATCTCCTCGAGGTCGCGGGCCCGGTAGCGGATCGTGGAGGACGACGCCTCCTCGACGTGCACCTCCACGTACTGCCCGCCCGCGTCTTTCAGCGCAGCCTCAATACGGTCTCGGATACGTTCGTCCATGGCATAGCCTCTCGCGCGACGTTCCACGCGTTCGCAGTCTACCGAGCGCGGCGGCGACGGGCAATGCGCTATGACGCGCTACGCACGCCCTCCGGCACCGTCGTCCCCCGCACCGCGCCGATGAGCAGCAGCGACCCTGCGAGCACCACGCCCGTTACAGCCAGTGTGCCCGGCGCGCCGAAAGCGTCCACGAGCAAACCGAACGGCAGGATGGCCATCGTGATGAACGAGCGCAGCATGAGGTTGATGCTCATCACACGACCGTAGAGCGCCGGGTCCGTCCGCGTGATGATGAGCGTCTGGTTGATGGTGGTATAGGCCTGGTGCGTGAAGCCCGTGCTGAACAGGAGCACGATACTGAGCGGGTAGTACGGGGATAACGCGAACCCCGCAAGCGCCACACCGAAGCTGATCCCGATGATCATCTGCGGCAGGCCGCTTGCGAGCCGTGAGAACGATGCAACGGTCAGCGAGCCGCAGAACCCGCCGAAGCCTATCGCCGCAAACATGAAGCCCAGGAGTTCCGGCCCAATCTCCAGTACTTCCTGGAACACCGGCAGCAGGTGAACGTACGGCATGCCCAACACCAGCATGATCAGCAGCATCCCGAACAGCAGCCGCAGGAGCGGCGTCGACATCACGTAGCGGAACCCCAGCAGCAGTTCACCGCGCATCCCGCGCCCGCGCTGCTGCTGGGCTCGCCCCGGCGGAAACGTGAGCGACATCCCCATGGAGACCACGTGGAACACCGCAACCGTCGCGAAAGCGATGAGCGGGTCGATCCCCAACAGGATGCCGACGACGCCCGGCGCAGCGACCTGGTTGACGTTGCGGCCTGCCGCCTGCAGGGCAACGCCGTTCGGGATCAGTCGCTTCGGCAGCAGCAGCGGAACGTACGACTGGCGCACCGGCATGTTGAATGGCATCGCCGTTCCGTGCACGAGGGAGAACAGCACGAGGTGCCAGACCTCGATGATGTCCAGGTACAGCAGGACGACGAACGCCAGCGCCATCGCCAGCAGCGCGGTCTGGGAGGCAAGCAGCACTGCACGCTTGGAGAGCCTGTCCGCGGCCACGCCGCCCAGCGGCGACATGAAGAACATGGGGATGCCTTGGGCGAGCGCGACGACTCCCACCCAGAACGCGGACCCTGTCAACTCGTAGGCGAGCCACGGACGCGCAACCTGCGTCATCTGCCCCGCCGCGAACGTGAAGAACGTGCCGCCCCAGAGCCGCCGGTACTGCGCGAACCTCAGCGCGGAAAAGGTGCGCGGGGCGCGTTCGGCCCTGGTTTGTTCTTCATCGGTAGGCGCGCTTCCGCGCTCCGGCTGCTGCATCACTCAGCTTGTAGCGCCCGGTAGACCTTCTCCGCCGTGACGGGAAGGTCGCGTATGCGCACACCCACAGCGTCGGCGACGGCGTTCGCGATGGCGGGCGCGGCCTGTGAGTTGGACTGCTCGCCGATACCCTTGATCTGGTACGGCCCCCAACCGCCACCCTGCTCCTCATCCAGCAGCACCGTCCGCAACTCCGGCAGGTCGGCCGCCGTCGGTATCTTGTAGTCCGCGAACGAGGCCGTGGTCACCCGACCGTCCTCCACCGCAAGCTCCTCCTGCAGCCCGAAGCCGATGCCCTGCACCACTCCGCCGTTAACCTGCCCCTGGTGGCCGATGGGGTTCAGGATCTTACCGGTGTCGTGCGCCGTCGTGATCGTAAGCAGCTTCACCTGTCCCGTCTCGCGGTCGACCGCCACCTCGGCCACCTGCGCCGTGAACGCCGTGTACGGGTTACGGGCCGTGTCCTGCACGTCGCCGAGCCCCACGATGGGCACGGCCGTGCGCTCCACGAGCGACGCCCACTCGACACTCTCGCCGTTATCGGTCCGCCGGAGTTCTGTGCCATCCACTTCGAGCAGGTCATCCGGCCACTCGAGGACCTCCGCCGCCACCTTGAACAACTCGCCCTTGGCGGCCTGGGCCGCGTTCCATACAGCCGCGCTCGCCATCCGCGTAACGCGCGCACCGCCGATGCCCGAGTCGAACGACGTGCTTGCCGTGTCCCACACCGCGACGCTTATCTGCTCGATGGGCATCCGCAATTCGTCCGCAACGATCTGCTGCATGACGGTGTAGGAGCCGGTTCCCTGTTCGAACACGGACGTGTTTACTGTGACCGACCCGTCCGGGTGGAAAGTGACGCCCGCGTGCGTTTCGCCGCCCGCCTGTACACGCTCGCCGATGGCAACGCCCTTGCCGTAAGCGAAACGCTCGTCCGAGGGCTTGGATTCCCCGTAGCCCGCGGCGTGCAACGCGGCGTTCAGCGTCTCGACGGAGCGCACCTGCTCGAACACGGTGCCGAGCGAGTCCTCCTCGCCTTCGATAACGAGGTTCTTGCGGCGCAACTCCGCCGGGTCCATCCGCAGCGCCGCGGCGAGGCAGTCTATCTGTGATTCCGCCGCGAACATCGCCTGCGGCTCTCCGGGGCCGCGCATGTACCCGCATGGCACATTGTTCGTATACACCTGGTGTTCGATGATGCGGGTGTTCGCAGCCCGGTACGGCCCCGCCGCCGCGCTCGCGCCCCCGAGGTGACCGCCCGGCTTGAACCCGGCGTACGCGCCGCTGTCGTACTCCACCAGCGCTTCGTGCGCGATGATGACGCCGTCGCGCGTCGCGCCCGTTCGCACTGTAACGCGGGAGGCGTGGCGCGGGTTCGCCGACGTGAGGTCCTCGGAGTAGTCGAACACGATCTTCACCGGCCTGCCGGTGCGCGTGGAGAGCATCCAAGCGATGGGGATCGCCATCGCTGATCCCTTGCCCCCGAAGTCGCCGCCGATGGTGACCGGGTTGAACACCACGTCCGCGGCATCGAGCCCTATCGCCATCGCCACCATCCGCTTGCCCGGGTGCGGCGACTTGTTCCCGGCCCACACGTCCACCTTGCCGGACGGGTGCGCCACCACGAGACAGGTGTGCGGCTCCAGGTACGCCTGGTGCTGGCGCGGCGTCGTGAACGTGTTCTCCACGATGACGTCCGCCTCCGCCATGCCCGCGTCCACGTCGCCCTTCGCCCACTCCCAAACGGTGTAGACGTTGCTCGGCTCCGTGACCTCCTTCGGGTAGCCCTTCACCTGCAGCATGTCCTCGTGCACGAGCGGCGCACCTTCGGCCTTTGCCTCGTCCATCGTCAGAACGGCGGGCAGCTCCTCGTACTCAACCTCGATGAGGTCGAGCGCGCGCTGCGCGATGTCCTCGTCGTCCGCGGCCACCGCAGCGACCTGTTCACCGATGAAGCGCACCACGCCCTGCGCGAGCACCGGGATGTCCAGCACGGCGCGCCCGTGCCGCGCGCCCTCATATATATCCGCGCCGGTGACTACGGCGTGCACACCCGGCACTTGTTCGGCGGCGGACGTGTCTATCGAAACGATGCGGGCATAGGGGAACGGCGAGCGCAACGTCTTCCCAAAGAGCGCTCCGTCCAGCTGGATGTCGGCAGTGTAGGTGGCGCGGCCCGTTGTCTTGTCGACGCCGTCCACTCGCGGGGTGGGCACGCCGATAGCGAGCCCCGTGGGTTGAGCAACCATCGCAACTCCGGCAGGGATCAGGGATGCGGCAAGGATAGCACGAGCTCCCCTTAGAACCGGATGAGCGCGCCTACTCCCACATCCTCGCGTACGTCTCCAACGCGGTCATGAGCTGCGTCGCCGTCGTGTTGGCGCCGCTGACCGTGATGGACACCTTCTTCCCCGCCAGTGATTCCCGCTGCTTGTACGCGCCTGCCGTAGCCACGGCTCCCGCGCCTTCCGACAGCGTGTGCGCCTCCTGGACGAGCATGCCCATCGCCTGGCGTATCTCGTCGTCGCTCACGAGCACGAAATCGTCCAGCACGTCGCGGATGATCTGCTGCGGAAGTTCGTAGCCGGACATTGTGCCGATGCCCTCGGCGAACGTGTTCATCGGCGCCTGCACCAATTCGCCCTGCTTCCAGGACAGGTAACCGGCCGACGCCGCTTCCGACTGCACGGCCCGCACCCTGACATCGGGAGCGATCACGCCGGTGACGATACAGGCGCCCGCCACCTCGGTGCCGCCCCCCAGCGGCAGGTAGAGCACCTCCACGTCCGGCAGGTCTTCAATGATCTCCAACGTCTGCGTTGCCACGCCTGCGATGAGCAGCGGCTCGTTGACGGCGTGCACGTAACGGTAGCCTTCCTCGGCGGCCAGCCGCTCGCAGTGGGCCCTCGCCTCGTCGAAGTTCTCCCCATGGAACACCAGTTCCGCGCCCAGGGCCTGCATCGCCGCCACCTTCACCGGATTGGCGTTCTTCTCTGGCAGTCCGATCAGCGCCCTTGCCCTGAATATCCTGCAGGCGCTGGCTATCGACTGCCCATGATTCCCGGTCGAGGCGGTGATGAGCCCCCGGCTCCGCTCTTCCTCGCTCATGTGCGCCAGTAGGTTGATGCCGCCGCGCCCCTTGAAGGCGCCCAGGGGATGGTGCTCCTCGTGCTTCAGGTACACCTCAGCATCGAGTAACCGGCTCAGCCCCGCCGAGTACTGCAGCGGCGTCCGCGCCAAGTACGGGCCGATGGTCTTGCGTGCCTCGTAGACGTCCCGCATCGTCGGCGGTTGCATCACGTTCCCAGCTCCCGCCGCAGCGACGCCGCGAACCGCTCCCGCTGCCACGCCCGCACCTCCGCGGACGCGCACTCGGCCTCAAGCGACCCTGGCGCGCGCGCCAGCCGCTCGAGGCTGCGCATCGGCCAGAGGATGGAGGGATCGACCTCCAACTCAGCCCCTAGGTTGGCGCGCCATCGCTTGAGCTGCGTGAGCCGCGCGGACTCGAACTTTGTCATGCGCGGGAACAGTGGTTGTGGGGGACGGGGGCGCTGCAGTGGAGGCGACGCCACGCCCGCTTTGATGGAGGCTCGTACACCTCGTCCGTAGCGTCGGACGAGCGTCGGGCTTATGCCCGGAACGTCCTCCATCGCCGTTTCGGGATGCGCCGCGAGGTGCACAAGCACGTGCGCGGGGAGCACGTACCCGGGCGGGCGGTCCAGACGCAGCGCCTCCGCCTCACGGAACTCGTACAGCGGTTTCAGCACTGCCAGGCCACGCCCATCCAGTACGTGCGCACCCTTCACCGACAGCCATGCTATCTCCGGGTCAGGTGGGACGTAGCGTATCTCCGTAAGCCGCTCGCACTCTTCCGCGACCCACGACTCCCTCCCGAGCGCGCGCAACCGCTCGTCCAGCACGTCGCACAGAGTGGGCAGATGCACCACATCGGACGCTGCGTAGACCAGCGCGTCCTCCTCGAGCGGACGCCGCGACCAGTCCGCGCGCCGCAGGCGTTGGTCTTTCGGGATGCGGACCTCCAGCAACTCTTCCAGCAGCGACGCGAGCCCGACGCGCTCGATGCCTGCGAACCGCGCCGCGATGGACGTGTCGTAGCAGTTGGCGAACGTGAAGCCAAAATCCCGGTGCAACCCGCGCAGGTCGAAGTCGCCGCCGTGCAGCACCTTCCGGACGGAAGCGTCGAGGAAGAGGCGACCCAACGCGCCGTAGTCCAGACCGGCGAGCGTATCCGCAAGGTACGTTTGCTCGCCGTTCGACAGTTGGAGCAGGCAGACCTTCTCCGGGTAGTGATGGCGGCTGTCGGCTTCGGTGTCGACTCCGACCGTCGAAGAACATGCCAGCGCCGCGACCGCAGTGTCGAGCGCCCGTTGCTCATCGACGAACGAATACGGCGGAGCGATGGCCGGATCGGGGCGGGATGCTAACTGGGTTTCGATGCTCCGATGATGCGCCGTATCGGCGATGCCGGTCAATCGGGTAATAGCGCAAGTCCGGCACTATGACGGCTGTGGGGCATCACCTCTGACCGAGCCGCGCCCGCCCGCCGGTCTCCCGCGCCATCAGCATCAGCATGGCGGCAGCCAGCACCAGCAGCACTGTTATCGTGATGAACGAGATGTCCGGTGTGACGAAGTAGTACAGCGCGGCAAGCAGCAGCGGCCCTGCGGTTGCGCCCACCGAGTTCGCCATCATGGAGAGCCCCATGTACATCCCGCGCTTCTCCGGCGGCGCGAGGTCCATCGCGAACGTCTGCGACGTCCCCATGCCCATCGCCTCGCCGAGGCCGAGGAACACCGCCGCGACCAGGAGCGTCGCATACACGTCCCCCACGGTCAGCGTCACTGCCGCAGCGCCCATCATCAGCAACCCCGGCCCCAGCGACCACTTCCGTCCGAAACGGTCCGCGATCATCCCGTTCGGGAACGCGAACAGGAAACCGGCTGCCGAGGTGATGCTGATAAGGAAGCCCACCACCGCCTCGTCATACGCCAGCGCGTCTACCGCGTGCACCGGCAGGAGCGTCTGCACGATGCCTGCATTGCTCATCGCGAACGCCGCCGTTGCAACCGCGACGACCGCGAATGTCCGGTTCCGGAACGGCTCGAAAGACAGCCGCGCCGACTGACGCCCTACGGCGCCGGGCTCAGCCAACTCAGGCGGACGCGTCTCTTTGACCATCGTGAGCACTACCACCACGATGACGATCTTGCTCACCCCGTTCAGCAGGAAGACCGACTCCAGCCCGTACGTCGCCGCCAGCACGCCGCCCACCGCGGGTCCCGCAACAAAGCCCAGCCGTGTCGCCATAGTACGCAGCGCCAGCACTCGGCCGCGGCTCTCCGTCGTCGTCACGTCGGAGAGGAGCACGTTCGAGCTCGTGGCCCAGATGGCGACGCCAACCTGCCCAATCATCTCCAGCACGAAGAACGTGAGGTAGTCGTCCGCGAAGTACTGACCGACGTTGGTTACGCCACGGACGATAGGCCCCATCAGCACCATCGGCTTGCGCCCCAGTTTGTCCGTGAGGAAGCCCGTTATGGGGCCGGTGAAGGCGCGAGGGACGGCGTTGGCTGCAAGCATCACGCCAACGAGAAAGACATTGCCCGTGACGGCGAATGCGAACAGCGGGCGTCCCAGGTTCTGAGCGCCCGTGCCGAACCCCCACGTGAAGAACGAGAAGAAGATGGGGGCATGGGTAAGGGCGGGGTTCGTCCGCCGGCCTGACGCGCTCATGCGCTACCCGTCACCATGGCGCGAGCATAGCAGCCCCCGCGCCTCATGGCGCTCCGCCCGAGAGCAGGCCAGACGAGGCTGGGTGATATCCTCGAATTGAGAGGAGAAGACCATGGCCATCAAGGAACGAAGCGCACAGGAAGACGTTCGGCTGTCGTTCGATTGCGCGGCGGACCGGCTGGGCCTGCCGCAGGGCGTGTGCATCATGCTCGTCGAACCGTGGCGCGAACTCCGCGTCTCGCTCCCCGTGCGGATGGACGATGGCCGCGTCGAGGTGTTCATCGGCTACCGGGTGCAACACAACGCCGTGCGAGGCCCGTACAAGGGCGGCGTCCGCTACCACCCGCACGCGGATGAGGACGAGGTGCGTGCGCTCGCCTCGCTGATGACGTGGAAGACCGCGCTGCTCGACATCCCGTTCGGCGGCGCGAAGGGCGGCATCGAACTCGACCCGCACACGCTGAGCGAGGCCGAACTGAATCGGGTCACGCGGCGCTACACCCGCAGCATCCAGCACCTCCTCGGCCCCCACCGCGACATCCCGGCCCCCGACATGGGCACCAACGCCCAGACGATGGCGTGGATGATGGACGAGTACGGCCAGATGCACGGCTACAACCCCTCTGTCGTGACCGGCAAGCCCGTCGAACTCGGGGGCTCGGCGGGACGCGAGGCTGCCACCGGACGCGGCGCCGTGTTCGTGCTCACGGAGGCCATGCGCGACCTCGGCATGCAGGTGAAGGGCGCCCGCATCGCGGTGCAGGGGTTCGGCAACGTAGGGTCTTGGTTCGCGCGTATCGCCCACGAAGAGGGCATGCGTATCGTTGCCGTCGCCGACCTGAACGGCTCCGTCTGCAACGCGAACGGACTCGATGTCCCCGCGCTCACCGATTACGCCCGGGAGCACCGCACCGTCGCCGGGTTCACGGGTGGCGAGAACTGCCGGACCGAGGACATCTTCTCCGTCGACTGCGACGTCTTCGTCCCCGCCGCGATGGAGAACGCGCTGACCGAGGAGAACGCGTGGACGCTCCCGGCGAAACTCGTGCTGGAAGCTGCCAACCACCCCACGACTCCCGAGGCCGACCGCATCCTGCGGGAGCGCGGTATCCCCGTTCTGCCGGACATCCTCGTCAACGGCGGCGGCGTCACCGTCTCCTACTTCGAGTGGACGCAGAACCTCCAGCAGTTCAGCTGGTCGGAAGAGCGAGTGAACGAGGAGTTGCACAAGCGCATCGTCGCCGCCTACTGCGCTGTAGCAAAGAAGGCGCGGGAGACGGGATACACGTTCCGCGAAGCGGCCATGGACATCGGCGTGGAGCGCGTCGCCCGCGCCATCGAGCTGCGCGGCTTCGTCTAGGAAGTCCCTTCCCTCGATGGGGAAGGTTTAGGATGGGGGTGAACCGGCTGACGCGGGCTTCCGCGGCGGCTTCGCCAGCAGCACCGCCATCAGCACGATGACCAGCGCCACGAAGAAGATGAGGAACGCCAGCTCGTAGCTCTCCGTGAGGTCTTTGATCGCTCCCGCCAGCACTGCCCCGGTCGCCGACACCGGCCCGGCCAGCAGCTGGGACAGCCCCCGTATCGCACCGAGGTGCCGGCGTCCATAGTAGTTGGCGAAGATGACCGTCTGCGCGATCGTCCAGCCGCCCGTACCGAGCCCGAACACGACACCGAACACGATCGCCACCGGTATGTTGTCCGCGAACAGCAGGATGATCATCGCGACCGCGGAGAGCACGGTGGCCAGCGCCGTGCCCCACCGCACGTGCACCTTGTCCATGAACGCGCCCCAGGCGTAGGACGAGAGTGCCGCCGTGCCCATGATGATGAAGACGAACGCGCCGGAGAACGCCGGGCTCACCCCGCGGTCCTCCACGCTCGGCACCGCATGCACGTTCACCGCCGTCTGCGCGAAGAACACCGTCATCGTCGCGATGGTCAGCAGCCAGAACGACGCCGTGCGCTTCGCCTCGGCCAGTGTGAACGACACCTCGCCGTCCGCATCCTGCCCCCGGACGTCCGCCGGCCGCCCTGCCGCCTCGTCGGGACGCGCGCCGTCCGGCAGCAGTCCGAAGTCCTCCGGCCTCCGCCGGATGAACAGCCAGCCCGGGAGCGCGATGAGCAGGAACGTCATCACGGCCAGCGCGACGTAGGCGTGCCGCCACGAGTACGCCAGGATGATGGGCGTCGCGATGACCAGCGGCACCATCGCCTGCCCCGCTCGCAGCCCGATGCTCATGAACGACACCGCCCGGCCACGCTTCCGGATGAACCAGTTGCCGAGCGCCACCGTAACGCCGAGGTTGACTCCCGCCAGCGCGGACGTGCGTCCGAGGCCGAACAGCCCCCAGAAGTGCCATGGCTCCGTCATCACCGCGAGCCCTAGCAGCACGCCGGTGACGATCATTCCCGCAACCACGACCGCCGTCCTCGCCCCGTATCGGTCGAGCTGTCCGCCGATGATTGACGAGAACACCGAGCCGCCGAGGCTGCCGAGCGCGAACGCCACCGAGGTCTCCCAGCGCGCCCATCCCAGCTCCTGCTCGATCGGGTTGACGAACACGGACAGCACCGGCCCGTACATAGGCACCTGTGCGAACGAGACGAGCGCGGACGTGCCGACCACGGCCCAGCCGTAGAAGACGTTCTTGAACGGCCAGAGCCGGGGGAGCGGTTGGTGCTGCTGCTCGCGCATCAGGCCGCCGCTCCGGCCGTGGACGGCGCGCGCAGGGGCTTCGCGAGATAGAACGCGGCACAGCCCACGGCGAACGTCCCAGCCGCCGCAACGAACGCCGTGTCGTAGCTGCCCGTCGTGTCGAACACGAAAGCCGCGACCAGCGGCCCGCTGATGCCCAGCAGCCCCTCGATCGGCGAGATGAACCCCTTGATCGACCCTGCGTGGAGACGCCCGAAGTAGTTCGGGATCATGATCATCTGCGCCACCGTCCACCCGCCCGTCCCGAGGCCGAACAGGACGCCGAACAGCACTGCCATCGGGTACGTCTCCGCTACGAGCAGGACGCCCATCGCCAGGAAGAACAGCCCCATCGCCGCCATGCTCACGTAACGCACGTGGATGCGCTCCACCAGCATCCCCCAGCCCATCATCGATACCGCCGCCACGCCGGTGAAGATGCTCGCCACCGTCACGGCAAGCCCCTGGGAGATGCCCTTGTCCTCGAAGTTCGCCACCGCGTGCACGTTGATGGCGATCTGCGCCGAAAGGCCAGCCGCCATCCCCACGGTCAGCATCCAGAGTGTCCGCGTCGCACGCACCTGGCGAAGCGTCCACGAATACTCGGCCGACGCTGCCGCGCGCGGCGTATGTGCTGCCGGAGCGCTGTCGCCGTCGGGGCGGAGTCCGAAGTCCTCCGGCCTTCGCCGGATGAACACCATCGAGGGAATGGTGATGAAGAGCGCCGCCACGACCCCCAGTACGACGAACGACTCGCGCCAGCCCAGCGAGAGCAGCACCGGCAGGATGAGCAGCGGCACGACAGCCTGTCCGGTGCGTTGTCCGGCAGCGCGCATCGCGATAGCGCGTCCGCGCATGCGGATGAACCAGTTCGCGATGGCAACCGAGGTGCCGAGCCCCACGCCCGCGACAGACACGGTCCGTGCCACCCCGTACGCCACCCAGAAATGCCACGGCTCGGTCATCGCCGCGATCGCGAGCAGCCCCGCAGTCACCAGCAGTCCGGTCACGCTCATGACGCCCCGTGCGCCGTAGCGGTCCACTATCGGGCCGACGACCGAGGCCAGCAGCGCGCCTCCCAGGCTCCCGACAGTAAACGCGACCGTGATCGTCGTGCGGGACCAGCCGAGTTCGTCCTCGATGGGCTTGACGAACACCGAGAAGACGGGGCCGTACATCGGGACCTGAGCGATGGAGATGAAGAAGCTGGTGAAGACGATCGCCCAACCGTAGTAGGCGCGGGATGGCCACAACCGGGGCAACTGCTGTATGCGCGCGGGCCCGCTCTCCATCAGGCCCCTACCATACACGCCCCCGCTCCCTACGACCTCCGGACCCGGCCCAGCAACGCAAGCGCCGCGAGCGGTATCGTGACGATGCCGATGATCGCGATGCCGAGCAGCGCGACGAAGATGTCCTCCGGTACCCAGCCGTCGCTGATGAGCGAACGCATCCCGCGCAGCAGGTAGGTCACCGGGTTGTACCGGACGATGGTCTCCATCCAGCCGGTCATCGCCTCCTGCGGAACGAACACCGGGCTCAGGAACACCACCGGGAAGAAGATGATGAAACTGGAGTTCACCGCCGCCGGGTTTCCCGTCTTCAATGCGATGGCATACGGAAAGCCGTTGTACACGATGGCCCACACGACGGTGAGCGCCAGCAGCGCAACGATGCCGATCAGCCCCGTTACGAAGTCCACGCCGATGGCGAATGCCAGGATGAACACCGGCACCGACATCGCCACCGCAAGCGCCATGTCCGCCACCATGAACCCCAACAGCATCGCGAGGCGGTTCACCGGCGACAGGGCCAGACGGTCGAAGTAGCCGTTCTGTATGTCCAGCACCAGTATGTTTGCGCGGCTCAGCCCCGTCACCGCAAACAGGATGGCCACGGGTATCTGGAACGCCTTGTAGTCGAACCCTTCTGCGGCGGCTCCGGTCGGTATCTCGGTCAGGTCCTGGAGCGCTCCCACGTTGATGACGAAGAAGAAGACCGGGATGATGAGCGCCGGGATGAGCGTCTCCATGTCACGCGGGATGGAACGCAGCGCACGCCCGCCCAGACTTGCGATGTCGCGGAAGAACCCGGCGCGGCGCGCCGTCACCGGCGTGATGGAGCGGGTGGCCGTGGTCACGAAGCCACCCCTTCCCGCTCCGCGTCGTGCGGTGCGTCTTCCGCCTCGGCCTCCATGCGCGCGCCGGTGACGTGAAGGAACACGTCGTCCAGGGTCGGTGTGCGCAGTGTGAGCGAGTTCACCGTGACTCCCGCCTGGTTGAGTGCGAGAGCAACGTCGCTTATCAGCGCCGCGCCGTTCGCCGTGGAGATGGATATCTCGTTCTCGTACACATCCACCTGCTGAACGGAACGCACGCGCTCCAGTGCAGCGCGACCCTGCTCCGGCTCACGCACGTCCGCAACGATAACGTCGGAACCGACCGACCGTTTCAATTCGGCCGGCGTGCCCTCCGCCGACACCACACCGTGATTGATGATACCTACCCGCTCCGCGAGCGCGTCTGCCTCCTCCAGGTACTGCGTCGTCAGAAAGATGGTCACGCCCATCTCCCGGCTGATGGCGCGCACGTATTCCCATACGCGAGAGCGGCTGATGGGGTCGAGGCCTGTAGTCGGTTCGTCGAGGAAGAGCACTTCAGGTGCGTGGATGAGCGACGCCGCAAGGTCAAGGCGGCGCTTCATACCGCCGGAGTACGTCCCGATGAGCCGACTCATCGCGTCGCCGATATCGACGAGGTGCTCGAGCTCCTCGATGCGGCGGTTCGTCTCCCTCCGGGAGAGGCCGTACAACGAGCCCTGGAGGCGCAGCAGTTCAAGGCCGGACTGTTTCGGGTCGAGCCCCACTTCCTGCAGCGCCGTCCCGATCCTCAGACGGACCTGCACCGCCTCCGACACTACGTCGAACCCGGCGACTCTCGCGCTGCCGCTGGACGGGAGCAGCAACGTCGTCAGGATCCGGAGGGTGGTGGTCTTGCCTGCCCCGTTCGGACCGAGGAAGCCGTATATCTCGCCCGGACTCACCGCGAGGCTGACGCCCTCGACGGCGCGCACCTCGCCGAACTGCCTGTAGATGTCTGTCGCTTCTATCGCGTATGTCGTATCAGTCATCCTGCCTCTGTCCTTTCAAGAGGATAACACTGGGGGCCGATGGGCTATCATCGCCCCGACCAAACTACCGGCCTGCTTTGCAAGCGCACAACGGGCCGGTGTCACAGGAGCCACGCCATGCACGTCACCGACCGCCGGCGCCGCCTGCGCGACTACTTCCAGCGCGAGGGGTGCGTCCGTCCCGCCTCCGTGTTCGACCCCGTCTCGTCGCGCACCGCCTACGCCCTCGGTTTCGAGGTCGGCATGCTCGGCGGCTCGATAGCGAGCGCCGTCATCCTCGGCGCGCCGGACGTCGCCGTCATGACGCTCACCGAGCTCGCCGACCAGGTGCGCCGCATCACCCGCGCGTCCGACATCAGCCAGATCGTCGACGCCGACAACGGCTACGGCAACGCGCTGAACGTCATGCGCACCGTCCGGGAGCTGGAGGACGCAGGTGCGAGCGGCATGACCATCGAGGACACGTCCCTTCCCAGCCGCTACGGCTCAGGCGGCAAGGAGGAGCTCATCCCGCTCGACGAGATGACCGGCAAGCTGCGCGCCGCTGTCGCCGCCCGGCAGGACGACGCGACCGTCATCCTCGGGCGCACGCACGCCATCAACGCCACGAGCCTCGACGACGCCGTCGAGCGCGTCGCCGCCTACGCCGACACCGGCGTGGACGGCATCTTCCTCATGGGCATCCGGGAGGAGGCGCACCTGCAGGCCGTGCGCGCCGTCACCAACCTGCCCTTCATGCTCGGCAGCACACCCGAGTCACTCACGATGGACGTCCTCGCCCCCTACGGCGTCAAGATCGTCCTGCGCGGCCACGGCACGTTCACCCAGACCGTCCGCACCGTCTACGAATCGCTCGAACACCAGGCGTCCGGTGCGCCGTCCGCCGAGCTCGCCGACCGCGAACCGACGCCGGAGATGATGGGCATCGCTACCGGCACGGCGGACTACCGCTCCGCCCGCGACGCCTACCTCGGCGGCTGAGGAGGCAGCATGGCTACCCTGCTGAACAAGAATGTCAACGAAGGCTCCAGATGACATCCTTGTTCCGGGTCTTACGAGTGATGCGGGGGTGCGATCTGACATTCTTGTTCTCCATTTGACAGGCATTTTCAAGGCCGTGGCCTGCTTCCCGCGAACAAGGCAACAACAATCTCATCCGTTCAAAAGTTCTGTGGTCCGGCGAGTGTCATTCTGTTGCAAATGCTGCTCTAGGGAGAGGGGCTGGCGCCACGTGCCGTGTCCTGGGGGACAGGCAACAAGGGTGATCTTGTTCAGGTGCGGGGGCGGGTTGCGTGGTCATGCAGACATGGTAGGGAGGGCTGCGTTGACCGCGCAACGGACTGGTGTCCCCTACGCATGAGTAAATGCGCCGGCGTCTTCCCTTAACCTTCCTCCGCCAGTGCCGGCCAGAGGTGCCCCCAGGGGCGGGCGCGCTCCAGCGCCGCCGATGCGCGCAGCACGCCCACGTCGTCGTAAAGGCGACCCACGATCTGCACTGCGAGCGGCAGCCCATTCGAGTGGAACCCCACCGGCACGCAGGCCGCCGGGTTGTACGCGTGGTTGAACGGCGTCGTGAAGCTCTGCGGCGGGCGCGACCGGTCCGGCATCCGCACAGCGTCAATCCGCTGCGCCGGGCCCATCGCCGGGCTCAGCAGCAGGTCGTAGTTGCGGAACCACTCCTGCACCCGCAGGCCATACCCGCGATTGCGCCGCACGATGCGTCGGTATTGCCACGCCTTTGCGTGCGGCCCGGCCTCGTACACCGGACGCGCGACGTCGCTCAGGTCGTCCAGGTGCTTCTCCAGGAAACCAGGGACCATCGCCTCGGCGGCGGCGTAGTGGTCGCCCGAGTACGCCCACACGCCCGGCTCCAGCTCCTCCGGCTCGTCGATCGTCGGCGGGTCCGCCTCCGTCACGATGCAGCCCGCGTCCTCGAAGAAGCGCGCCGTGTCGCGCACCAGTTCGAGCGCCTCCCCGTCCATGGTGAAACCCCTGCCGAAGTCGTAGCTCACCGCGACGCGCAGCCCGCGCAGATCGCCCGACGCGAACGCGAAGTAGTCGCTCACCGGCGGCAGGTTCGACTCGCCGTCGCGCGGGTCGTAGCCGGCGAGCGCCTGCAGCACGAGCGCGGAGTCGCGCACCGTGCGCGTCATCGGGCCGTTGTGCGAGCGTCCGGGCGCCGCGCGCCACGTCTGCACCGACGGGATGCGCTGGTACGTCGGCTTGATGCCGAATATGCCGTTGATCGCCGCGGGCATCCGTATAGAGCCGCCCGAGTCGGTGCCGATGGCGAGCGGCCCGAGGCCTGCCGCCACCTGCGAGCCCGCGCCGCCGCTGGAACCCCCGCACGTGTGGTCGAGGTTCCACGGGTTGCGCCCCGGCGGGCTGATGCGGTTGTCTACAGCCCCGTGCAGCGCGAACTCAGGCAGGTTCGTCTTGCCGATGAGCACCCCACCCTCGCGGCGGATGCGCCGCGCCATCTCCGAGTCCGGCTGCCGGTTCTCCACGAACGCCAGCGAGCCGTACGTCGTTGGATGGCCCGCCATCTCGATGCTGTCCTTCAGCGAGATCGGCACGCCGCACAGCAGCCCGCGCTCGCCGGAGCCGAGCCACGCCGCTTCCGCCGCCTGCGCCGCCTCCATCGCGTCGTCCGTATTCACGGCGAGGAACGCGCTCAGCTTCGGGTCGAGCCGCTCGATGCGCTCGAACACCTCGCGTGTCACCTCGACGGGCGAGAAGTCGCGGCGTCGGTAGCCCTCGATCAGTTCCGTGGCGGAGAGCCGCCAGAATCCCGCGTCGCTCATGACGCCTCCAGCTGCTCTTTCAGCAGCGCGGTCTGTTTCGACATAGGCACCCCCGCCCACAGCGGACCACGGTCCTCTCGCTCGATGGTCAGTTCGATGAGCACCGGCCCCGTCATCCCGAAGATCTCGGGCAGGCGCTCCAGTAAATCCTCCGCCGCGTCGATGCGAAGCGCGTCCGCGTACCCCGCGCCCTTCGCAAGCGCCACCCAGTCGAACCGCCCTGTCGCGGGCAACGGCTGGTTGCCCGTGCTCTGGTGCAGGCCGTTGGCGAAGACGAAGTGATACAGGTTCGCGGGCGACTGCCCCGCGACGGTGACCAGCGAGCCAAGCTGCATGAGCAGGCTGCCGTCGCCGTCCAGCACCATCACCTTCCTGTCGGGGCGCGCAACCGCGAGCCCCAGCCCGATCGACGACGCGCTGCCCATGCATTGCGACGCGTCGACGTGAAATATCTCGCCCTGCCCCGCCTGGTGCCACGGGTATATCGACTGCATCGTTACGACGGAGACGGCGTCGCCGCGCCCCTCCGCGAGTATCTCTATGGCCTCGTTCCGTTCCATGTCTACACCGTCGGCGCTCCTACGATGAGGGCCGCGGGCCCCATCGTCTTGTGCGCGTGCTCATAGGCCGCCCTGATGTTGCCGATGTCGTCCGGTCCTTCCAGCCGCCAGTGCGACACGCCCCACACGTCCAGCGTCGGTTCCACCATCCGCACGGCGCGCGACCTGCTCTCCTCTACGGCCACCATCGGGTCGCGCTGGAACTGCCCCACGAATATGAACGTGGGGATGCGTGCGTCCAGCGGTATCGCCTTGATGGTGTTGATGGACGCGAAGATGCCGTTGTTCTGGATGACCAGCATCGGGTTCTTCCCGCCCATGTACAGTCCCGCGTTGATGCCCATCGCCTCGTCCTCGGTGCACGCCGTGATGAAGCGGATGGACGGGTCCTCCTGTAACTGCGCGATGAGCGTCTTCTGGTACGAGTCCGGGATGCAGATGACGTGGTCTATACCAAGTGCGCGCAACTCCGCCACGATGGCCGACGCCTCGACCCCGACCGCGACCGGCTTCGCCTCCGTCATGCGCTACGCTCCCGCGATGCAGGAGAGCTCGACCTCGGCGTTGCCGTGCAGGTCGACGCCAACGACGTTCATCGTCGGCGGGTCGCCGCCCCAGTGCTCCGCCGCCAGCGCCACGAACTCGTCCTCGAAGTAGATGTCGTCGAGGAAGACTTCGAGCCGCAGCACGTTCTCCAGCGACGTGTCGAACCGATTGAGCGCGGCGTCCAGGCGGCGCAGCGCCTGCCGAGCCTGTCCGTTGCGGTCGCCGTACAGCTCCTGTTTCACCGCGCCGGTCTGCTCGTCGGCGAGCCCCGACGCAGCGGACGCGAACACGAGCCCGTTGGCCCGCACGGCCTGAGCTTGGTCCGGGTCCTCGGCCAGCCACGCCGTCTCCTTCTCCCCGCCGGGGTTGATGGCGACGCCGCCGATCTCCATGACGCCGCGACCGCCGAGCAGCGTCCCGACCGAGTACGCCGCGAACGGCACCTTTCCACCGAAGCGCTCCTTCAGCTGGTCGTAGTACGGCCCGACGTCGCCGATGCGCTTCAGCGCGCAGTCCGTCCGCACGAGGTCGTCGAGGCTTCCGCCTCCCTTCTCCAGGTGCGAGCGCAGCCACTCGTACGTGTAGAACAGCTCCGTGCTGAACTGCTCCGGCACCTCCTCGGCGGCCTCCTCGTCCGTGAACGGGTTGGAGCGCCCGCGCACGCCGATCACATACGTGAAATCGCCGCAGCGTGTGATGCGGGACGCTCGCCCGCGGTGCGGCTGGTGCACGAACACCTCCCGCTCCAGGTCCGGCGTCATCGCCATCACAACGGCGGTGAGCATGTTTACGCCCGCCATCTTGCACTGCGCGCCGAAGCTCACCGCGAGCTTGTGGCCTTCCTCGCCGAAGTGGTCAGGCCACGTCGCCATGCGCTCGAGACGCCACGACTGGCCGGACGTGAAGTTCTCTATCCACACCGCCGCGTCGCCGCCGTAGCCCACCTGCTCCAGCCGCCGCGCCTGCCGCCCGTAGGCGTTGTTGCACTGCGGTATCGCCTGTCCGTCCAGCTCCGTGTTGACCTGCTGTGTGTCGATGTCGCGGTAGCCGTCGGAACTGGAGAGGAAGACGTAGGGGCCGTATCGGAGCACGGCGGCCATCTGCCGGTTGCGCTCGTCGCCGAGCAGGACTTCTTTCTTGTGACGGTTCTCGGCCAAGCTCCTAACCCCCGTTGGCCCCGTTCGGCCCCTTGATGCCGAAGATACGCTGCGAGCGCCCCCACACGACCTCGTGAACGAGCTCCGGGTCGACACCGGTGAACATGCGCTCCATCGCCGGCGTCGCGTCCGGCCAAGTCTGCCCCTGCTCGTGCGGGTAGTCGCAGCCCCAGATGACGCTGTCGCGGATCAGGAATTCGGGGTCGGGGATCATCTTCGCCCCGATGTAGTCCTCCTCGAACGTGAACGACATGTTGTTCTTCAGGTAGTGCAGCGGCTCCTGCTCCATCTGGTGGATCGTGTCCGCCGCGCGGTCGCTGTAGCAGCGCTGCATCCACTGGAACAGGAACGGCAGCCAGCCGATGCGGCACTCCGCCATCGAGACGTGCAGGTTCGGGTGGCGGTCGAACATGCCGTTGAATACGTACTGCGCGATGTGCTTGCCTGCGGGATTGAACGGCACCTGCGAGAAGTGCGCCAGCGACTGCCCGTGCTCGTTCGGCGGGTACGGCGTGCCCGCCGCGTCGCCGATGTGCGCGCAGATCACCATTCCCGTCTCCTCGGCTGCGGCCCACACGGGCTCCCACACCGGCGACCAGACGCCCTCCGCCATGTCGTTCGGGCTGAGCTCGACGGCGCGGATGCCCTGGTCGGCGAGCCGGTAGAGCTCCTCGACGCACGTCTCAGGGAACGCCGCGTGCAGCCACGGCAGCACGATCAGCCGGTCCGGGTCATAGGAGCAGAGTTCCACAGTCCAGTCGTTGAACGCCCGGTAGACGGCTTTCTCGAGCTCCTTGTCCTTGAACACCCACTTGCGCGTGTTCCCGTAGTAGACGCCCGCGTAGAACTCGCCGATGTCCATGTGCTGGATCAGTATCTCCGGATCGGACGGGGGCAGCCGGCCCTCCTCGACCTCGATGGGCAGGAACCGCTTGGCGTGGTTCGCCCAGTCCTTGCCGTCGGCGGCGAATGCGTGGATGTCGTCCTCCCAGTGCCACGCCGTGCCCTTGTGGGACTCGACGACCTTCGGCGCCTTCTCCCGGAACTCCGGGGCTATGCGCGACTGGATGACGTCGTGCGGATACCAGACGAGGTCTATGTGGTTATCCGCGGAGATGTACTTGTAATCGATATCGCCCTTGCCGCTCAGGTCGCGCCCGCCGATATTGCGCCGCGTTGCTCTCCCTCCCAGCCTGTCTGCCCGGACGTTCTCTTCCGGCATGACTCCGCTCCTTTCGCCTCCGTACAAGTCTTCCGCACGGAGCACGGGAATCGTAGGATTGGCAGAGGAGAGTGTCAAGGAACACCCGCCCACTCGTCGTTCCTGCGTAGGCAGGAACCTCGCAGCGAGAGACAAACGATGACCATCGCCTACTCCACAACCGAGATCCCCGGCGCAGAGGAAGTAGCCAATCTCCTGCGCGCCGGAGGCTTCAACCGCCCGCTCGACGACCTCACCCGCGTCGAGCGCATGCTGCGCAACGCCGACGTCATCGTCACCGCGCGCGACGGCGATACGCTCGTCGGTATCGTTCGCGGCCTCGCCGACTACGCGGTCTATGCGCTCGTGACCGAACTGGCGGTCGCCGCGCGGTGGAAGCGGATGGGCATCGGACGCGAACTGCTCCGCCTCTTCCGCGAGCAGGCAGGCGAGGAGTGCACCATCATCCTCCACTCCAGCGAGGAAGGGCACTCCTTCTACGGGCACCTCGGCTGGGACAACCTGACCCGCTCCTGGCGGCTGCCGCGTTCGAGGTAGGCCCTGTCGTCGTCCTGCGAAGGCTGGGAATCTTTCGGGGAAACCCACCCCATACGGACCCTAACCGAGGCAGTGTTTGCACTCCGCCACGTCGCGCTTTCCCGTAGCCTTCGCCCAGGCATTCGCAGTCTCGCGGTCCGCGAATCCTTCAGACCAGTGGTTGTCCGGCAGGCGAGTGTCTTTCATCCCGCGCCCGTAGTTGCAGAAGCCACACGAGCCCAGGTGAACCTTCGCCATGCTAGTAACGTCATCCACGTAGACCCAATAACTCAATCCACACTTCCATCCCGTGCATCCTGTCCGTCCATGTTCCTTCCCCCTACCGCATCGACCGCAGGGTCCGCGAGAAGACCATCTCCCACAGGCCGTAGGCCACGATGACGCCGCCCGTCGCCCCCAGCGCGACGCGGCCGCCGAACAGCTCCGCCAGCCCCGTGATGCCCAGTATCGCCAGCGGCATCAGCCCGCCCATCATCGCGTTCAGCGCCTGCACCCGCCCGCGCATCTCCGGCTCCGAGTAGGTCTGCAGCATGGCGAGGTGCACGACGATCCGCCCGGAGTGCCCCATCCCTGCAGGCAGCATGAGCAGCAGCGAGAGGACGTACCAATTCGACGCCGCGAACGCCACGACCCCCGCTCCGAACAGCGTGAAGAAGCCCACCAGCAGCAGGCCCTTCCGCTGGAAGTCGCCCAGCGACGCGGCGGTGGTCGAGCCGAGCAGCGACCCCAAGCCGTAGAAGGTGAACAGCAGGCCCACGCCGTCCGCCTCTATCTCCAGGAAGTCCTGGGCCAGGGGCAGCAGGTTCTGGAACGGCTGTCCGAACACAGTGACGACGAAGCCCACGAGCAACAGGGTGCGGATCACCGGGGTCTGCCACACGTAGCGGAAGCCCTCCAACGTGGAGCCGCTGCGGCTCCGCCGCCGCGCGGCGCCCACGCCCCGCACGGGCGTGAGGAAGAGCAGGCCCAGCGCCAGGACGTACAACACGACCACGAGGAGATAGGCCCACTCCGGGCCCGCCCGCGCGAAGATGATCCCGGCGACGAGCGGCAACAGCGTCCGGGTCGCGTTATGGGACATCGTGTGCAGGCCGGTGGCGTTCAGCAGCAGTCGCTCGTCCACGAGTCCGCCGATGATGGCGCGGCGCGTCGGCGTGATGAAGGTCATCACGGTGCCTTGGAAGACGCCGATGATGGTGACGTGCCACCACTCCAGCACGCCCAGGACGACACCGAGCGCCGTGATGCCGGCGAAAGCAGCCATAAGCCCCGCCGCGACGATGAGGATGTTCCGCATGGAGACCCGGTCCGCGAGCGCCCCGGCGAATGGCGACAGCACGAGCGAGGGAGCGTTGTTCGCCGCGAGGACGATGCCCAGGACTATGGGCGCGCGGTCGGCAAGGTCGTATGCCAGGATGGGGCGTGCCAGCATCGTCGCCTGCATCGCGCCCAGGAAGAACGCCATCGCGACGAAGTAGTTGCGGTACGCGGGCACCGCGAGCGCGTCGAACGTCCGCGGCCATCGGCGGCGCCCCGCCCGCTCCGCGCTCTGCGTGGGCTGCTGCGGTTCCTCGGCCATGGCGCGATGCTACCCCCGCGCGCCGCCCTTTGTCACAGCGGACCGGGTGGTTCCCCGTGCGAGGTCGCGGCGGCGTTGCGGCGGTCTACCCAGCGGGCGGGGGGCCAGGGGTCAGCGTCGCGGCGGCAGTTTATCGTCACCTGCGATCACGTCGATGTCGAAGGCGTTGTTGAAGGCGGCTACGTACCGGTAGAGGCCGATGGTCGCGACCATGAGGATGAGCCACTGTGGGCCGTGCCTTGCCATCAGGGAATCGAACATCCGCTGCTCGACCCGGTTCGTGCGGCATAGCTGACGGCAGAGCTCGATGACGTCGCGCTCGTCGTCGTCCAGGAGGCCGCTGTCGGCGCCGGTGCGGGCAACCTCTATGGCGGCGTCACGCAGGCCCGCCGCACGGGCGGTCGAGACATGGACCGACCACTGATAGGGGGCGTCGTCCTCGTATGCTACGGCGAGGATGGCGAGCTCGTGCAGCGCGGGGCTGACCACGCTGTCGTCATGCGTATGCCGGAGGTTCGCCAGGAAGCCCGAGGCGAGGCCGGGGCTGTGGAGCATGACCGCGAACGGCCCGCGGACGCGTCCACGCTGGGCAAAGACAGCGTCCCACTCGTGTTGTCGCTCCAGCGGAAGCTGGGTCTTGTCGGTGATGGGATCGATGCGTGTCATGGCTCTCTCCGGATGGGTACATCTCGGAGTGAAGGATATCGTTCGGCGAGGACTGTACACAGCCGGGCGCCCGGCTTATGCTCGCTCCGGTTGGACGTGGGGATGTGCCGAGTGTCGAGCCGAAGTCCGGGAAGGAGTTAAGTCTATGGCTGTGATCGATGCCGACACGCACGTGGACGAATGCGAAGAGACCTGGCGCTACATGCCGCCCGAAGACGTGCGCCACAGGCCGGTCACGGTCGTTCCCACCGAGGACATGGGCGATGGCGCTCCAGCCCCCGGCTACACGAGGCACTGGCTGATCGGCGGCAACCTGTCGATCCGCCGCATCCGCGACGACCGGCGCACCGGCACGACCATCGACGCCCGAGAGCTGAGGAACGTCCAGACACGCCTGCGGCACATGGACGAGATGGGCGTAGACGTCCACGTCATGTACCCCACGATGTTCCTCACCTACCTGACGAGCGACCCCCACGCCCAGACCGCCATCTGCAAGAGCTACAACCGGTGGATGGCCGACAGGTCTTCCCTGAGCGAGGGACGTCTCCGATGGGTTGCGGTGCTGCCGATGCTGGACATCGAGGCCGCCGTGGATGAGATGCGCTGGGCGAGCGAGCACGGCGCCTGCGGGGTCTTCAAGCTGGCGACCGAGATGGGCAGACGGGTGACCGACCCCTACTTCTTCCCCGTCTACCAGGAGGCCAACGACCTCGATCTTGCGCTCTGCATGCACACCGGCTCGGGCGACCCGCCCGCCGGCAGCAGCGCGCCGCTCCTCGGCGACGGAGTCACCGGCACCAACGTCATCGACGCGTTCCATGCCATCGTCTTCGCCGGCCTCGCCTTCAGGTTCCCCCGGTTGCGGTTCGGCTTCATCGAGGCGGGGTCGTCCTGGATCCCCTTCGTGGTCGACAGGCTCTACGCCCGCCGGGAGCGCATGGCCTGGGCGTACCGGTCGTTCACGTACACCGACGACCTGAGCGACCTCTTCCACGAGCACCGCCTCTACGTGACCTGCCAGTCGCAGGAGGATATTCCGTACCTCCTGAAGTTCGGGACCGAAGACCACCTGATGATCGGCACGGACTACTCGCACGCGGACCTGTCGGCTGAGATCGGGGCCATAGACATCCTGCGGCGCAGGGCCGACGAGGGAGAGTTCAGCCAGACCGCGAAACGGAAGATCCTCGAGGACAACCCAAAGACCTTCTACGGTCTGTGACACGATAGAATCCGGCGCATGACTACGACAACGCACGACACGAGCACCCCCTACACGGGACAGAGCATCCTGCGATTCGAGGACGACCGCCTGCTGCGCGGCGGCGGAACGTTCATCGGCGACATGACGCTGCCGGACATGACGCACGCCGCCGTGGTTCGCAGCCCGCACGCCCACGCCCGTATCGAGCGCATCGACGCAACCGAGGCGCTCGCGATGCCCGGCGTTCTCGCCGTCATCACGGCGGGCGACGTCGAGGACGGCGCGGTGCTGGAGAGCGTCGGAAGGCCGGGACTGACGGTCAACCGGGGCGGCGCGCACCCCATCCTCGCGCTGGGCAGGGCGCTCTACGCCGGTCAGCCCATCGCAGTGGTCGCAGCGGAAACCGCTGCGCAGGCCGCCGACGCCGCGGCGCGCGTCGAAGTCGCCTACGAGCCGCTGGAGGCGATCAACGACCTGGAGCGCGCGGCGGAAGGCGGCTATCCTACGCTCCACCCTGAGATCGGCTCGAACGTTGGAGCGTTGCAGCGCACGGGCTCGGGCGACGTGGACGGCGCATTCGCAGCCGCTGACCGGGTCGTCTCCGGCTCGTTCGTCATCCCACGCCTTGCGCCGATGCCGATGGAGGGGCGCGGCTGCATCGCCAGGTTCGAGGCGAACGGCGACCTGATGTTCTGGTCGTCCAACCAGTCGCCGCACGACACGGCCCACCACATCGAGGAGGCGATCACGCTGCCGGGCCACGTGCGCGTCATCACGCCGGACGTGGGGGGCGGCTTCGGGCACAAGCACCACGTCTACCCGGAGGAGGTCGCGGCCATCCTCCTCGCGATGCGGCTTCAACGCCCGGTGAAGTGGGTGGAGGAGCGGAGCGAGAACATCCACTCGTCCCACGCGCGCGGACTGGAGGCGCACGTGCAGGCCGCCGTCACGAACGACGGTCTCGTCCTCGCGATCAGGGCGCGCTTCCTGTCGGACCTCGGCGCCTACTGGATCAGCGGTGCGTTCACGTCGCCGGACAACGCGGCGAAGCGCTTCGCAGGCCCATACCACATCCCCGCCTACGACGGCGACCAGGTCTGCCTCATAACCAACCGCCCGCCCATCACCTCCTACCGGGGTGCGGGGCAGCCGGAGGCCACGTTCTGCATGGAGCGCATGCTGGACCTCATCGGCGACGAGCTCGGCATAGACCCTGTCGACCTGCGCCGCTGCAACCTCATCCCCCCCGACCAATTCCCGTACACGACCGCGTCCGGCACGCCGTACGTGGACGGCGACTACGAACCGGTGCTCGACCGGGCGCTCGAGGTAGCGGGGTACGGTGAACTGGTGGCCCGGCGCAACCGCGAGCGGCAGGAGGGGCGCACGGTGGGCCTCGGCATCGCGCTCTCGACGAAGGGCTCCGGCGGCACAGGCGGCGACGCGGCGCGCTCGAGCGCCGCAGCGGTCGAGGTCGGCGCGGACGGCCACGTTCGCCTCACGACGGACATCTCGCCGCACGGGCAGGGCAACTCCACGACGTTCATGCAGATCACCGCGGACGCGCTCGGCGTGATGCCGGACAACGTGACCGTCCTCCATGGTGACACGGATGGCATCGAGCCGTTCGGCCCCGGCGCGGGCACCTACGCGAGCCGGGGTCTCGTCATCGGTGGGCACGCCGTCTACCAGACGGCGCTCCAGGCGCGCGAGAAGCTGGTCGACGCGGCGTCGCACCTGCTCGAAACGCCCGCTGACGACGTGACGCTCGAAGGCGGCGCGGCGGTGTCGCGCTCGGACCCGTCGCGCTCGGTGCCGCTCGGCAGGCTCGCCGGTATGGCGGGGGATGCGGACGGCGGTTTCCGGCACTACTCGACCTACACGCTGCCGCCGGGGAGCTTCGCGTTCGCCACCCACATCGCGTACGTCGAGATAGACCCGGACTCCGGCGACGTCCGCGTGCGCGACTTCGTCGCCGTGCACGACGTCGGGAACCTCATCAACCCGGTCATCGTCGAGGGGCAGATCCACGGCGGCGTAGTGCAGGGGTTCGGCGAGGCGATGTGCGAGGCCGTCTCCTACGCCGACGACGGCCGCCCGCGCGAGTGGTCGTTCATGGACTACGCGATGCCGCTCGCCGAGGACTTGCCGCACATGATCGTCGAGACGCACGCGACGGAGGCGAAGAACGGCGCTATGGGCGTGCGCGGCATCGGCGAGATGCCGTCGTGCGCGAGCCCCGCGGCGCTCGCCAACGCCGTCCACGACGCGCTGCGCCAGATCGGCGCGCCGATGGTGGACATCCCGTTCACGGCGGAGCGCGTCTGGCAGGCCACCCGCCAGGCGTCGCGGTAGGGCAAGGGGGGACGCACGGCGCGGTGGGCACCCCCGTTACCGCGAGACCGGCGCGTATCGGCCACCTTAAGGGTTGCAATCCGCGCGTGGGGGGAACACTATTAGGGCCATGAGAGTAGGCGAATTCGAGATACAAGAGCCTCTGCCGGAGCTGCGGTCGCCGCACATCATCGCGTCATTGACGCCATGGATCGACGCCGGCAGTGTCGGCTCGCTGAGCATCGAGCGGCTGGAGCGCTACATGCGCGCACGCGACCTCGGCTCGCTCGCGAAGCCGGGGCACTTCTTCGATTTCACCCGCTACCGCCCTGTTGTCTACTTCGAGGACGGCAAGCGCAAGATGCGTGTCCCGAACGCCGACCTCCGCTGGGCCACCGGCCTCGGGAGCCACGACTTCATCTTCCTCCACATGCTGGAGCCGCACTCCAACGCGGAGGAGTACATCGACGCGCTGGTGGAGGTCATCTCCTACCTGAACGTGGACCGCTTCTGCCGCATCGGCGCGATGTACGACGCGGTCCCCCACACGCGCCCGCTCCTCGTCATGGGAACGCTCAACGGTCAGCCTATCGAGGACGTGGAAGGAATCGAGGGCAACCGGCGCAGGCCGTACCAGGGCCCCACCTCCATCATGAACATGGTCGGCGACCGCATCAGTGAGAGCGGGGTCGACAACATGATGCTCATGTGCCGGCTCCCCCACTACGTTGAACTCGAGGCCGACTTCGCAGGGCGCACGAAGATGCTCCAGGTGCTCTCCACGCTCTACGGCTTTCCCGCCGAGTACGCCGCCAGCCAACGCGACACGCAGCAGTACGCGCGCGTCACCGCCGAGATGCAGCGCAACTCCCAGGTGAAGTCGCTCGTCGAACGGCTGGAGTCGGACTACGACGCCCGTCGCGGCAGGCGCGAACAGCAGCGGCAGTCCGAGGAGAAGAAGGAGCTTCCACCGCTCCCGCCCTCTGTCGAGGAGTTCCTCGGCAAACTGACCGGCCCGGGCGAAGAAGAGAGCAGCTAGCCCCTTGGAGCAGCCGCTCCCCGGTCAGGCGCGCCGTTGGTCACGTCCCTATTACGGTTGGGTCATCGTCGCCGCCCTCGGCGTTGCCGGGGGCGCCAGCATGTTCATGGGGGTCGGCAACTTCGGCATCTTCGTCGCCCCCATGAGCGAGGATCTCGGTCTCGGCAACAGCGCCTTCGGCTGGGCACTGTCAGCGCGCCTCTTCGGCTTCGCACTCTCCGGCCCCTTCATCGGACGCCTGCTGGACAGCCGCGGCTCCCGGGTGCCGCTTGCGGTCGGCGGCATCATGCTCGGCGGAGCCTGCGTCGCGATGAGTCTCATCGAAGCAGGCTGGCAGATGATCGGCCTCGCTCTCTTCAGCGGCATGATGGGCTTCTGGGGCAGCAGCACGCTCTTCCTCACCATCCCGATCGCCAAGTGGTTCGTCAGCAAACGGGGCCGCGCCATGTCAGTCTTCTTCCCAGCCATCCCCTTCGGCATCGGCATCTCCAGCCCGCTCACGCAGATGCTGGTCGACGCCGTGGGATGGCGCGACGCGTGGTTCATCCTCGGCATCGCCGGCGGCATCGCCATCGCCGCCGTCTCGCTGGTGTTCGTCCGCAACAAGCCGTCCGACCTCGGTCTGCTCCCCGACGGCGAGTCCATCGAACTCGGAGCCAGCGAACACGCACGCACCTCGCGCATCGCCGAGTATTCCTGGACCGTGCGGCAGTCCATGCGGACCGGAACGTTCTGGCGCATCAGCGCAGCCTACGGGATCCTGATGGCGGTGATGGGCACCATCGGCGTCTTCTGGGTCGCGTTCCTCCTCTCACTGGGGATCCCGCCCCAGGTGTCCGCGATCGCCTTCGCGGTACAAGCGTTCACGCAGGTGGCTTCAGCCATAGCCATCGCGCCATGGGTAGACCGCGTGCAGCCGCGTTACGTGGCAATGGCCGGCTTCACCTGCATCGCCGCTGCCATGCTCGTCGCGGCGGGCGCCAGCACGGCCTGGCACGGGTTCGCGGGCGCCGCGCTGGCCGGGCTCGGCCTCGGCGGCGGCATGCTCAGCCAGACGCACATCTGGCCCGCGTACTACGGACGCGACCACATAGGCGCCGTGCGCGGCGCTGCGACGCCGATCACGCTGACCCTGACCGGTATAGGCACGCCCATCCTCGGGATACTCTTTGACGTGACAGGCTTCACCATAGGGTGGATCGCGGCGGCGGGCGCCCTGTCCGTAGGGGTCGTGCTGCTGGCGCTTTCGCCGAAGCCGCGGGCGCCGCAGTAGGGAAGGGTCAGACGAAGCGCGAGGGAGCGAAGAGCGAGATGTCGTGGCGCGTCTCTCCGCGCTCGGCGAGGTCCGCCATAATCTCGCCTATCACGCTGCTGAACTTGAAGCCGTGACCCGAGAACCCCGCAGCGAACGACACCTGTGGCCACGCAGCGTGCTTCCCCATGATGAAGTTCCTGTCCGGCGAGTTGGTGAACATGCAGACGGCCATGCGCAGCAGCCGCCCCGCCGCCTGCGGAAAGCACCGGCGGAGGAACTCCCGCAGCATCTCCTCGTCTTCGGTCCGCCACGTCCGGTCGAGTGCATCGGGGTCGGCTGCCACGCCCGTGTCGTCGAATTTGCCGAGCTTGAGACCCGGCACGCCGAATTCCGGGAAGCCGTAGTACTCGTCGCCGTCCATCGTCACGATGAAGACCGGGAAGCGGGACGACGCGAAGAGCGCGGGGTCGTCCGGTTCGTACCACCCCATAACCTGGCGCTCCGGCACAGCGACTTCCGCCAGCTCCGGCATGAGCCTTCCCGCCCACGCGCCCGCCGTGAGCACGAGCGAGCCTGCCTCGTACACGCCTGACTCCGTCCGGACGCGCACTCCGCCGGAGAACGCCTCCCAGTCGAGCACCTGCTCATCCTCGCGGACCTCCGCGCCCAGGCCGCGCGCAACGGCAACGTGCGACTCAACGCATCGCTCCGGCGTAAGGAAGCCTCCCTGCGGTTGGACTACCGCCGACATCTCAGGGGGCAGTGCGTAGCCCGGGAAGCGCGCCGACAGCTCCGCGCTCGTCAGCACCTCGTGCGACACGTCCTGCTCCCGGCAGGCGCGCAGCGTGCTCTCGAACGCCAATGCTCCGGGAACGCCGGCATGGACGGAGCCGGTGACGTGCAGCACCTGTTCGCCCGCGCGCTCCTCCAACTCACGCCACAGCTCGTAGGCGCGAAGTCCGAGCGGCACGTACTCAGGTCCCTCGTGGAAGGCGAGCCGGATGATGCGCGTGATGCCGTGAGACGACCCCATCTCGTGCGGGACGCGGAAGCGCTCCAGCCCCAGCACCCGAAGCCCCCGCTTCGCCAGTTGATAGACCGTCGCGCTCCCCATGCCGCCCACGCCGATCACGATAGCGTCGTACGCCCTTGCGCTCGTCAATTCTTTCCTCCGTCACTCGACTCCCCTCTAGGCGATGGTTGCCCTTGCAGGGATAGGGATGCTAGCATTCCGACCATCCGCGTGCGGCACCCAGCCCTCGCGGGCTTTCGTGTACAGGGAGGAATCTCATGTCCTGGGCCAGCAGAACTATCGTACTCGTGGTGCTGGGCATCGCCCTGCTTGCCGGTCTGACCGCATGCGGAGGCGACGACCCGGACCCCACCGCTACTCCGCAACCGGCTCCAGAGCCGACCGCAACGCCCGTGCCGGACGCCCCTGCTCCGGCCCCGGACCCCACCGCCACGCCCACGCCCTTGCCGCCTGGCGCGACGGCACCACCCGCCACAGCCACGCCCACGCCGAGGCCGGCCCCCACGGCCACGCCCACGGCGATCCCTGAGGTGGAAGGCTTCGACGCCGAGGCGTACTTCTCCGGCAAGACCATCAAGATCATCGTCGGCTTCTCGCCCGGCGGCGGCTACGACGGCTACTCCCGCCTCCTGGGCGAGGCCGTTGAACGGCTGATGCCCGGCAACCCGAAGGTCATCGTCACGAACCTGCCGGGCGGCGGGGGACTCCGTGGCTTGCAGGAGACGATGCGCTCCCGTCCCGACGGTCTCACCATCCACCCGATGGCGCCGCGCCACCCCGCCGCCGAGGCAGGCGGGATCGACCGCGAGGACTTCGACATCAACACAGTCAACCTCATCGGCACGCCCAGCTTCAACGACGACCACCTGACGATGTGCGTGCGCCGCGACATCGCGACGAGCTGGGAAGAGGTGCTCGCCCTAGGCAGACCCATCACGACCGGCACCTCCGCCCCCGGCGGCGACATGATTGGCGGCCAGCTCATCGAAGCGCTCGGCGGGCCCATCAAGGTTATCTTCGGCTACGAGGGCACGTCCGAGGTGCTTGCCGCGATCGACCGCGGCGAGCTGGACGCCACCACGCGGTGTGCCGACGAGTACATCTCCAACCTCTACCCGGGCTGGTACGACGACCGGCTCCTGGTGCCGCTGTTCTGGTCCCGTTCGCCCATCGAGCAGAGCTTCCTAGACCGCATGGGCACAGGCCTCCAGACCGACGAGGTCCGGCACATGTTCGACGTCATCGATGCGACCGAAGAACAGAAGGACGTCTTCCTGCTGGCCCAAAACCTCGAGTCCCTGGCGCGAATGTTCGTCATGGCGCCCGACACGCCGGAGGAGATCGTGCTGACGTGGCAGCGCGTCTTCCGCCAGATCGTGGAAGACCCCGAGTTCGTAGCGAAGGCGGAACTCGCCGAGCGCCCCGTGAAGTACGGCGACCCGGCGGTGCTGATCGAGAACCTCAGGAAGGCCGCAACCTTCAGCGATGAGGCGCGCGCCCTGTTCGCCACGCTCTACGGCGCCGGCTAGGCCGCACGACAACACGGCAGATGGAGAGGGGGGGGGGGGGGGGGCCCCCCCGGGGGGGGCGCGGGTGGGGGGGGGGGTTTGCGGCGGCACGTGCCCCCGGAGCGGTGCGGCCGCGGTGCGCACCGCC
>VXQP01000025.1:45451-53389 GCA_009838965.1 Chloroflexota bacterium
GGCGGCCGCGTCCTATGTGAAAACGACCCCCCCTCGCTCACCGGCGCCGGCTTGCCCGCACCACAACCGGGCAGTGGGCGCGGGGGGGCGCGCGAGCCCGCCCTCTTTGCACTCGGCGATGACGGCGCTATTGACGCGCTCCCGTTCCCCGCGTAGCGTAGCGCCGCGTTCGCAAGCGCCCGCATCACCACCGAGGCAACCTGTTCCATGGTCAACCGGCTTCCCCTGCTCATAGGCATCGTCATCGCGGCGTTGCTCGCTTGGGGTTACTCGACGACCGTTGACAGCGCCTTCTTCGGCGCGGCGCTCGACGGGGCGAACCAGCTGTTCCAACCCGGCCCGATGATCGCGTTCGTCATCATGATCCCCATCGCGCTCGTCTCGGGCCTCATGCCCGGCGGCGGGTTGCCCTTCCTCATCGTCGTCCTCTCATTCGCTACCGAGCTGGACCCGTTCATCGCGCTGCCTGTCGTCATCGGGTACATGGCCGCGAACGACCTCACCGAACCGATCCCTTCCATCCTGCTCGGCATACCGGGAGCCCGCTCGTCGCAGGCGACGATACTGGACGGCTACCCGCTCGCGCGGCAGGGCTATGCCGGATACGCGCTCGGTGCGTCCTACACCTCGTCGCTCATCGGCGGCATCATCGGCGGCCTCGCGCTGCTCGCCGTGCTCCCGTTCGCACGCGAACTGCTGCGGCTGTTCGGCTCGCCGGAGTTCTTCCTGCTCTCCCTGCTCGGCATCGCCGCGGTCGGCATCGTGAGCGCGGGCGCTATCGTGAAGGGACTGCTCACGGCCTGCCTCGGCCTGCTGATTGGGCTCATCGGCTTCACGAACGTCGCCTCGCAGACTAGGGCGACCTTCGGGGTCGACTACCTGTATGACGGCGTCAACATCGTTCCGGTCGTCGTGGGCCTCTTCGCCATCCCGGAGATAGCGGACCTCGTCATCAGCAACACGCCGGTCGCCAAGGAGCGGCTGAGCGAGATGCTGAAGGATGCCAACAGGGATGTCTCCAGGGGTATGCGAGAGGCTCTGCACCACAAGTGGCTCATCGCCCGTTCATCGCTCATCGGCGTCTTCATCGGCGCGATGCCGGGCCTGGGCCCCACTCCCGCGCACTGGCTGGCCTACGCGCAGGCGCGCCAGACCGAGCAGGGCGCGCGGGAGACGTTCGGCACAGGAGACATCCGAGGCGTCATCGCTCCCGAATCGTCCAACAATTCGACCGACGGCGGAGTCCTGATGCCGACCTTGCTGTTCGCCATCCCCGGCAGCGCGCCCATGGCCATCATCCTCGGGTTCCTCTTCATCGTCGGCATCCAGCCAGGCCCGCAGATGGTGGACCCGGACGCCCACCTGAACCTCACGCTGTCGTTCGTCTACGTCATCGTGCTGGCGAATATCCTCGTCGTGCCCATCGTGCTGCGATTCTCGCCGCTGCTCACCAAGGTCGCGGCGGTGCCCCCGCTCTGGCTCGCGCCCATCGTCATCGGTGTCGTGACGCTCTCCGCGTTCCAGGCGAACCTCGACATCGCCGACCTCACGGTGGTCCTCGTCTTCTCCGCGCTCGGCATGTTCATGAAGGCGTACGCTTGGCCGAGGCCGCCCATCCTCATCGCCATCGTGCTGGCCGAACCGCTGGAGAAGTTCATGAGCATCTCCATCCAGGCGAGGGGCATCTCCATGGTGTGGCAACCCGCGTTCATCGCCATCATCATCGCCGTGAGCATTGCGGTCTACTTCTCGCTGCGCGTCCAGCGCGACGCGAAGCGGCTCCAGGACCAGGCGGCCGAGGCCGAAGCTCGGCTCGCCAAAGGACAGCAGGCGGAGTGAGCGGGATGGCAGCAGAACCCGGCAGCACACAGCAGCAGGAGACCCACCGCACGGTCTCCTGGAAGTCGCCCGAGATCATCGGTGAACTCGTGCTGCTCGGGCTCATGGCGCTGCTCATGTTCGCATTCATCATCTCGCTCTACCGCCCGCCGTTCCTGGAGGACTCGCTCCCGAACATCAAGACGCCGGGGCGCTGGTTGCCCATGGTCGCCATCGTCGTCGGGACGCCGCTCTGGTTCATCCGGCTGTACACGGTGCTGAGCAGGCGCAAGGCGATAGAGCAGGGCATGATCATGGACCTCGGCTTCCGCCTAGGCGAAGACCCGGCAGGCGAGAAGCGCCGCGCCGCGCTCTACTTCGGTTCGCTGCTGGCGCTCGTCCTGGTCCTGTGGGTCATCGGGTTCCACATCGGCCTGCCGCTCTGGGTGATGGCCTACCTCTTGTTCTGGACGCGCGCGAAGTGGTACTACGCGCTGCTCGCGGGAGTGTTCTTCGAGGCGTTCATCATCGGGATCCTGGACCTGACGCTGGACATCTTCTGGTTCGAGCCGCTCTTCTTCCGCTGGATAGGCGTGCTCTACCCGTTCAGCGACATGTTCACGCGCATCTTCTAGCCCGCCTCGTGAGGCGCCTTTTGCCGCACGGCGGGCGCGGTGCTAGACTCGCCACGCCCATACACGACCGAAGGAGGAAGGGCGTATGACCACACGTCAGCGCGTCCCGTATGACGACCTGCGCGGTTACCTGAAGCTGCTGGAAGAGAACGGCCTGCTCAAACGCATCACCGCCGAAGTCGACTTGGAAGGCGAACTCGGCGCCATCGCCTACCGCTCGCTCGTGCGCGAGGGGCCGGGCCTGCTCTTCGAGAACATCAAGGACTACCCCGGCATGCCGCTCGTGGCCAACATCATGTACACGGAGCCGCAGCTGGCGCTCGCGCTCAACGGCGACCCGGACTGGGCGAACCTCCGTGACATCATCCACGAGGGGATGCAGGACCGCACCGCCACGAATGTCGTACCCACCGGGCCGGTGAAGGACGTGAAGATCATGGGCGAGGACGTCGACCTCGACGTGCTCCCCACTCCGCGCTGGCACGAGGAGGACGGTGGACGCTACATCGGCACGACCGCCGGGTTCGTCACGCGCGACCCTCAGACCGGAAACCTCAACATGGGGCAGTACCGCTCCATGATCATCGACAAGAACACCACGACCGTGGAGATCATGGGTGACTGGGCGGTCGGCGCGACGCCTCCGGCGGCCTCCAACTACGGCGGCGTCGGCGACCGCAACGGCGCGACGCACGTGCTGGAGAACGAGGCGAAGGGCCTCCCCACTCCCTGTGCCATCGTCCTGGGCATGGACCCGCTCCTCACGCTCTCCTGCGGCACCGCCGTCCCCCACGATGAGAACGGCCACGGCGAGTACGAGGCTGCGGGCTCGTGGGCCGGGCGCCCGGTCGATCTCGTGAAGTGCGAGACGAGCGACCTGATGGTGCCTGCCAACGCAGAGATCGTGCTGGAGGGCGAGGTCGTCCCGTACGAGCGCGTGAACGACGGCCCGCACGGCGAGTCCACAGGCTTCTACAACCAGTACACTTCCACCTTTATGGTGAAGATCAAGGCGATCACCCACCGGAAGGACCCCATCAGCTTCGGCCTCATCTGCGGGCGCATCGAGGACTACCCCCGCCCCCTGATGCGCTCCAACACGCTGCTGGACGTGCTCATCGCCAAGTCCGGCCTCACGAACATCAAGGAGGTCTTCTTCCCGGATGCGGGACGCTCCGGCTTCCTCATCATCCGGGCGCAGATCACCAGCCCGGAGCAGCCGAAGCAGATCATCGACGCCGCCTACGAGCACATGCGCTACCGCTGGGTCATCGTCGTGGACGAGGACTGCAACGTGCGCGACTGGAACGACGTGCTCTGGCGCATCGTCTCGTCCGTCGTGCCGGACCGCGACATGTACCGCGGCCGCGAGTACGTGTTCAGGGTTCCGGGCCCCGGTGCGGTCGAGTTCATCCCGCCGACCTATGGCATGGCGTTCGATGCCACCTACCCATTCAAGGAGTACGAGCACCCGCGCCCCGGCGTGGCGCAGCCCAGCATGAAGATGATGGAGCACGTCGCGGGCCGCTGGAAGGAGCTCGGCCTCAGCTAGACCACTGCCGATGAACGGAGGGCGGACGTGGTAAACGTTGCAGAGAAGCTGATCGACGGTGAAGGTGCGAAGAAGCAAGACGCAGGGCTGAATTTCTGTAACGGGTTCTGCTTCGGCGTGGGGCTCTGGCTGGCCGGCCTGGTGGTTATGGCCGTTGCGGCGCTACTGCTGATAATGTTCGGCCTGCCCGATCGCATCATTGTCGACGTTCAGTTCTCCCCGTAACCTTCGGTTTCGCAAGAATCAACGGCAGCGGCGCGCACCGCATCGGGTATCCAACAACAGAGGAGGAGAGAGGTGACTACGACACAACAACGAGGCCCCGTCTCGTACAAGAGCATGCGCGAATACATGATGATCCTCGAGGAGCGCGGACTGCTCAAGCGGATCACTGCGGAAGTCGACCTGGACTATGAGGTCGGCGCGATCAGCTACCGCGACCTCGTTCGCACCGGACCGGGCCTGCTGTTCGAGAACATCAAGGACAACCCGGACAAGCAGCTCACCACCAACATCATGTACTCGCTGGACCAGCTCTCCATCGCCTTCAACGGGCCGAAGGACTGGGTGAAGCTGCACGACATCGTCAAGCAGGGCATGGCCGACCGCCTCCCCTGCGTGAAGGTGGACGACGGTCCCGTGAAAGAGGTGAAGGTCTTCGGCGAGGACGTCGATCTCGGCGAGATACCCACACCCCTCTGGCACGAGCTGGACGGCGGGCGCTACATCGCCACCACTGCGGGCGTTATCACGGTCGACCCGAAGACCGGGGCGCACAACATGGGGCAATACCGCTCCATGATCATCGACCGCAACCACACCACCGTGAAGGTGCAGGGCGATTTCAAGGTGGGCGCTGCCCCGCCGAAGGGCTCCTCCTACGGGGGGGCCGGCGACCGCAACAGCGCCGTCCACGTGCTGGAGAACGAGGCTGAGGGCAAGAACACGCCCTGCGCCATCGCCATCGGCATGGACCCGCTGCTGGTCCTCGCCGCAGGCACCGCCGTGCCGGAGAACGACAACGGGCTCTCCGAGTACGAGGCCGCAGGCGCGTGGGCGGGACGTCCGGTGGAGCTCGTCAAGTGCGACACCATCGACGTCTGGGTGCCCGCGCAGTCCGAGTACATCCTGGAGGGCGAGATCGTCGCGGGCGAGCGCCACTACGACGGTCCGCACGGCGAGTCGTCCGGCTTCTACAACAAGAACTACGAGGTGTTCGTCTTCAAGGTGAACGCCATCACCCACCGGAAAGACCCCATCAACTTCGGCCTCATCTGTGGGCGCATCGAGGACTACCCTCGCCCGCTCATGCGCTCCGGCTCCATCCTGCAGACGCTCGTCAGCAAGTCCGGCCTCACGAACATCAGGGAGGTCCACTTCCCCGACGCAGGCGCGGGCGGCGTCATCATCGTCCGGGCCGCCATCGAGAAGGAAGGGCAGGCTAAGGAGATCATCGACGCGGCCTACTCCCACCTCCGCTACCGCTGGGTCGTCGTGGTGGACGAGGACTGCGACGTGCGCGACTGGAACGACGTGTGGTGGCGCATCGTTTCGTTCGCGGAGCCCACGCAGCACGTTCACCTCGGCGCGCACCTGCCGCGCCCACTCGGACGCCCGGGCGAGATGGACTTCATCCCGCCTTCGCAGGGCATGGGCATAGACGCCACGCGCGAGCACAAGACGACCGAGTTCCCCGTTCCGCCGCCGTCCAAGCCGACGATGGAGATCCTCGACAAGGTCGGCGAGCGCTGGGACGAGCTCGGCCTGCCGTAAGCCTTACCGTGGGGAGGCGCCGCTCTCATAGACGGCGTCTCCCCGTGTGTGTGGCTAACCGGAGTCCGAGCCCTCGCCACCGAGGCCGTGCTCGCTGTCGGCTTCGGAACCCCGCTGCCCAACCTCTACATGCACATTCCATGAATCGAATGCTTCATCCATTACTTTGAGCCCGAACCCTTCATGTTGGTCCGGCGCCAGGTGCATGGGTTCGGTTGGGCCTAGCTCGATGCCGTCCGAGAGGCGCACCCTGACCCGTACAGAGAGGAGAGACTCGTCGCTCACGTTGTGCACAACCCCATAAAACACGTCATGGTCAGTGATGTAGCTAATGCCGATCTGCATCCCGTTCCAGTCATCTTCATAGTCCGCATCCTTCGGGACTATGTCACCAGCCACCTCGACGTCTGCCTCGCTGCCCGTACCGTGCTCGTCGGCTTCCGAACCCCGCTGCCCGATCTCGATATGCGCGCTCCATGAATCGAATTCTTCATCCGTTGTATCGAGCCAGACTGAAGTGGATTGATCCGGCACCAGATGTGCGGGTTTACTTGGACCCAGCTCGATGCCGTTCGAGAGGTGCACCTTGACCCGTACATAAAGAAGAGACTCATCGCTCCCGTTGCCTACACGCCCATGAAACGCGTTGTGCTCTGGGATGTACTGCATAAACGCGACCACCCCATCCCGCGCATATTCAAACTGCCCGTCCTTCGGGACCATACTCGGGCCAGACGAGCAACCAGCTATGGCACCCACCAGCAATAGCACAATAGCAATCCAGATTCTCATGTCAGTCCTCATTGTGTAGTGTTGCACTGCCTGTTGATTCTGCAATGAACTCGCGTATCCCCCAGCAGGTTATTGTGAGGACCGCGCCTCTCACCTCGCGGGAATCGCCATCCTACACGAGCCGCCCTCCTCGGTGGGGTGCTCTGTGTTTGGCAACGCGGCATGCACAGCATAGAATCCTCCCCATGCCAAGGATCATCGTCGGCATCAGCGGCTCGTCCGCTCCCATCTACGGCATCTACACGCTGCGCGCGCTGAGCCGGATGCCGGACGTGGAGACGCACCTCATCCTCTCGGAGGGAGCGCACGTCTCGATCAGGTACGAGGCGCCGCAGTGGTCGATAGACGACATCAAGGCGATGGCGGACGTCGTCCACGACCCCCGCAACATGGCCGCAAGCGTCTCCAGCGGCTCGTTCAAGACCGACGGTATGGTCGTCGTGCCGTGCTCCATGAAGACGCTCGCGGGCATCGCAAACTCCTACAACAACGACCTCATCACCCGCGCCGCGGACGTGTGCCTCAAGGAGCGCCGCCGCCTCGTCGTCGTCGCCCGCGAGACACCGCTGCATCGCGGGCACCTGCTCAACATGCTCGCCGTCACTGACATGGGCGGCGTCATCCTTCCCCCCACGCCGGGCTTCTACTCCGGCCCGCAGACGATAGACGACATCATCAACCACACCGTCGGCAAGGTGCTCGACCTGCTCGGTATCGAGAACACCCAGTTCAAGCGCTGGGAGGGCAAAGACCCCTCCTCCGAAGGGTAAGGCCGGCCATGTCCGACGATATCGGCAGAGAACTCCCGCCCGATCTCTTCAACGCCCTCTGGTACGAGGACGTGACCGTCGAGCGCGGGCGCGCCATCCTCATCATCACCGCCGACGAGAACGGCTGGCCGCATCCCGCACTGCTCTCGTTCCGCGAGGTCGGTGCGCGAGACCCCAACACCATCCGCGTCGTCACCTACAACGGCAGCACCACCACCCGCAACATGCGGGAGAACGGCAAGCTCACGATCGTGTTCGTGGACGAGCGCTTCACCTACTACGTGAAGGGCACTGCGAAGGAGATACCGGCTCACCTCACCGGCACGGGCGAATACTTCGCTACAATGGATGTAAGGATCACGCAGATCCTCAAGGACTTCACCGGTTCGGACGAGGAGGGGGCGTACATCATCTCCGGCATCACGTTCCACAATCCCTGGCCCACCGGAGGCCGCCCCGCCCAGACCCAGCAGCCCTGATGCTGAACCCTTTCATCCGCCGCCTCTGTGCACCCCTGCCCGCTTTCGCCTTGACATGCGCCGTGGGCGTCCTCGCCTTCGGCGCATGCGTTTCCACCGACACTCCCACCCCCACACCG
>VXQP01000029.1 GCA_009838965.1 Chloroflexota bacterium
GTGTGCGGGGGCTGGTTATTGTTATAACATCCCACTACCCCCCCCCCCCGAAGAAGCGGCGTACGTTCGGGGAGTAGGGCGTCGCGCGGGTCACCCCCGCCATATCCCGCGGACAAGCTTTGAGGGTCCGGTCGCAGTAGCCGCACTCATACGGCGGCGCGTAGAACGCTTGGCCGAGACCGACCCTGCCGACCTGCTTTCGGGCAGGCAGCTGCGCCAGGACACCGGATTGTACGGGGTGCTGGAGTCGGACTTCTTCGCCTGGCCCAACGAGGTGGGGGGGGGCCGCTGCTGCAAACCTTGGCCCGGCGCGTGGCGCGGTTCGACTGGACCGAAGCCCCCGCCGACACCGCCGCCACGCTCTATGAGACGGTGATACCGCCGGAGGAGCGGCGGCACTTGGGGGAGTACTACACCCCGGCATGGCTTGCCCGCGCCATGATACGAGAGCTCGTGGACGACCCGCTGAACCAGCGCGTTCTCGACCCGGCCTGCGGCTCAGGAACCTTCATCGCCGAGGCGGTGAGTCACTTCATCGCGGCGGCCGGGAAGACCGGCTGGGAGCCTATGGAAGTCCTCAGTCGGCTGCGGGAGGCGGTGACCGGCATCGACGTCCACCCGGTGGCCGTGCACCTGGCCCGCGCCGCGTGGACCCTGGCGGCTCGTCCGGCCATCAACGCCGCAGCCGCAGCCGGGCACGACGCATCGCTGTCCATCCCCGTCTACTTGGGCGACGCCCTGCAACTGCGCTTCGACACCGAGGGCATGTTCGCCCAGCACACCATCACGATCTCGGTGGAGGACGATGAGAACACCGAGCTGGCCTTCCCCCGCAGCCTGGTGGAGCGGGCCGAAGCCTTCGACTCCCTCATGGGAGACATCTCTACCCATATCGAGCGGGGAGACGACCCCTTCCTGAGCCTGGACGACAACCACATCGACGACCCCGCAGAGCGGGGCACCATCGAAGAGACCATCAGGGCAATGAAACGCCTCCACGACAAAGGGCGCAACCACATCTGGGCCTACTACACCCGGAATATGGTGCGCCCGGTGACCCTGTCCAACAGCAAGGTTGACGTGGTTATCGGCAACCCGCCCTGGATCAACTACAACCAGACCGCCGACATCCTGCGGGACGAGTTGCAGAATCTGAGCCGCACCCGCTACGGCATCTGGGCCGGAGGGCGCTACGCAACCCACCAGGACGTGGCGGGGTTGTTCTTCGCTCGCAGCGTTGACCGGTACCTGAAGGACGGCGGCGTCATCGGTTTCGTGATGCCCCACAGCGCATTGCAGGCCGGCCAGTACTCCAAGTGGCGCAGCGGGCAGTGGAAGGCACGCAACCAGGGGAGCGTTCAGGTGGACTTCACCTTCAAGCGTGCCTGGGACCTTGAACGGCTGGAACCCAACAGCTTCTTTCCCATTCCCGCCTCGGTGGTCTTCGCCCGCAAGCTCTCCCAGGACGCATCCGGCAAGCCCTTGGCCGGTAGGGTGGAGCGATGGCTCGGCAAGGCCGGAGATGACAATGTACGGCGGGAGTCAGTGGGCATCGTTGACACCGGAGCAGTCGGGGAATCACCCTACGCCCCTCTGTCCCGCCAGGGCGCGACCATCGTACCCCGTCGCCTGTTCTATGTTGAGGAAACCGAGAACTCTGCCATCGTCCGGGCAGCGCCAACAGTCACCGTCAACCCCCGCCTGGGCGGTCTCGACAAGGCTCCCTGGAAGGACTTGGACCTGACCGCAATCACCGCTCAGACGGTCGAGGCCAAGCACCTCTTCGACGTGCACCTGGGCGAGACCATCGCTCCCTATGTCACCCTGGAGCCGCTCAAGGCGCTGCTGCCGATGAGGCAGGGAGACGCTACCATTCCCACCAATGATCGCGGTCCGGGAGGGATCCGGCTGGGTGGACTGGAACGGCGGATGCGGGAGCGCTGGCAGACGGTCAGCCGTCTGTGGGAGGAGAACAAATCGTTGGCCAATCGGCTGAATCTGCTTGAGCGGCTGGACTACATGGGCAACCTGCAATCGCAGCTGGAGTGGATGGAAGATGCGGGAGATAGGCCAGTGCGGGTCGTGTATACGAAGTCAGGAGAGCCGACTGCGGCATTGCTTGAGGACCGCCAGACCCTCGTTGACCATCTTCTCTACTGGATTCCGTGCAAGACCAATGACGAAGCCAACTACCTCGTAGCCATCATCAATAGCGACGCCCTGCAAGAGGCTGTGGAGCCATTGATGTCCAAGGGACAGTTTGGAGCTAGGGACCTCCATAAACACTTGTGGCGGCTGCTCATCCCTGAGTTCGACCCGGCTTCGGAGTTGCATGGCTCCATCGCCGAGGCCGGGGCAACGGCGGCACGAAAGGCGCAGGAGAAGTTGGCGAACCTGCAGGAGCAATACCAGCGGGAAGAGAAAGAACTGACCGTGACCATCGTCCGCCGCGAGTTGCGGGCATGGCTGCGTACCTCGAACGAGGGAAAGGCGGTAGAGTCCACTGTGAGTAGACTGCTAACGGGCGGTTCGTAGCACCTGCTCGCGGTTATGTGAGGATAGTGATGAACTGGATTAAGCGAACAGTCACCCTTGCGGCGGCTATGGTCCTCATGGCGGGTTTCGTCTCGTGCGGCGGCGGAGAGCCCGTGCGCCTGGCCACCGAGGGCTCCTACCATCCCTTCAACTTCATCAACGACGACGGCGAGATTGATGGGCTGGAGCGCGAGCTCGGCGACGAGCTGTGCCGCCGGGCCGAGCTTCAGTGCGAGTGGGTGCTGAACGACTGGGAGGGCATGATCCCCGACCTGGTGGCGGGGGAGTTCGACGCCATCATCGCCGGCATGAGCATCACCGACGAGCGCGACATGACCATCGACTTTACCGAGCCCTACTACCCTCCCACTCCCTCCGTATACCTGGCGGTGGCGGGCGCGGGCGACGAGGCCGTCGAGGGACGGCTCGGAGCCTACGCCAACACCATCTACTCAGACTACTTCGCCGAGCAGGGCATCGAGTACACCGAGTTCGGCAGCGAGGATGAACGCATCGAGGCGCTGCTGAACGGGGACATTGATGCGATGCTGGTGGACCACGCCTATGCCGTGGAGAAGCTCTCGGAGTACGAGGGACAGTTGGTCGTCGTCGGGCCCTCCGTGCTGCTGGACCGGGGCATCGGCATGGGCGTGCGCAACGACAACGAGTTGCTGGCGAAGCTGAACTCTGCCACAGCGTCCATGAAGGCCGACGGTTCCCTGAACGAACTCATCCTAAAGTGGGTCGGAGAGGACGCGGCGACGTTCGACGAGGTCCCGGCGCCATAGCCGTCCGCACCCGCCAAATTCCCGCTTCCAACGCCAGGAGTCCCTGCTCGCCCCTCTGCGCAGCGTAGGCCTCGGACCGCTGCTGCGTTCGTCCGCCCATAGGCCGAGTTCGACCACGACCTGCCGCATCTGCTGGTGGTTCATCCTCGTAAGCTTGTCGTTCGCCATCGTTGTCTCCCGCATCCGTGAATGATGCCCCATCCTGGGCAGACTACAGCCGCAATACATGCAACTGCTCCTTGATCCCGTTAGACCGCGTCGCGTTCGTCTCCCGATGGGACGTTCAGCTGCCTCCGTCCTCGCTGATGAGCGTAAGGGGAGCCTATGGGAACGGCCCACCTGCGTCCTACTCCCTTGAGGAGCGTTCAAGCACTCAGAGTACGGTGAACGTCAAAAGGGGGCTCAGGGTCGCTTCAACGTGCTGCCGGCTTGTTCTCCTGCGCCTTGCCTGACAGGCCCGTGAGAAGTGTCGCCCGGTCGATCTCACCCAGCAGGCTGCCGTGCTCGCCCACTACCGCGATCGGGTGCTCGGTCTGGGCTGCCATCGGCACCACCTCCTCGATGTACGCGTCAGGGGCCGTGGTCGTTGCGGGGACGATGCGGGCTTCTTCCAGGGACTCCTTCCGGCGGTGGAGAAGCTCTCTCGCCTCTTCCGCCGTGAGGACCCCCTTGAGCGTGAAGTCGCGCGCGATCAGGAACACCGCGTCGAGGCCGTGCTGGTTCATCGCGTACAGCGCGGCCCGGGGCCCCTGCCGTTCGTAGATGACTACGCTGGGCTCCCGCATGATGGCCCTCGCCGGGAGAACCTTGGCCTTGGACACGTCCCGCACGAAATCGGTGACGTAGGCGTCGGTAGGCAGCGTGACGACTTCCTCGGGCGAGCCCATCTGGATGATTTCGCCGTCCCGCATGATCGCGATGCGGTCCCCCAGCTTGAGGGCCTCGTTCAGATCATGCGTGATGAACACGATGGTCTTCCGCAACCCCGTCTGCAGGGTGAGCAGTTCGTCCTGCATCTCCCGCCGGATGAGCGGGTCGAGACCGCTGAACGGCTCGTCCATGAGCAGCACGTCGGGGTTGGTCGCCAGCGCCCTGGCGAGGCCGACGCGCTGCTGCATCCCGCCGCTCATCTCCCGGGGATAGTTGCGCTCCCAACCCTCCAGACCCACGACCCTGATGGCCTCCAGCGCAGCCTCGTACCTGTACGGCTTGTCCATCCCCCGCACTTCCAGGCCGTACACCACGTTGTCGATGACGTTGCGGTGCGGGAGGAGGCCGTAGTGCTGGAAGACCATGGCAATCTTGCTGCGCCGGAACTCCACCAACTGCTTCGGAGAGTAGCTGCCGATGTCCTTGCCATCGAAACAGACCTGCCCCGCAGTGGGTTCAGCAAGCCTGATCAGGCAGCGCACCAGGGTCGACTTGCCACTGCCGGATAGCCCCATGACGACGAAGACCTGTCCCGTGTCTACGCTGAACGAGACGTCCCGGAGCCCGACCACGACACCCAGTGTCCGGCGTATCTCCTCGCGGGTCATGGGCTCGCACTCCGGCTGCAGGGCGGCCTGCGGGTTCTCGCCGAAGACCTTCCAGAGGTTGCTGACCTCTATCTGAGAGCTGTTCTCGCTCATGTACGGGCGGCTCCCCGCAGATGTCCTCGATCCCATCTCCAAGCGACAGGGTAGTGGCACCACCAGCCCAGCCAGGGAAGCTGAGGAGAAAAGGACGCTTCCAACAGTCTACAGTACCGGCCATCCCTTACCGTCCCACGAGCTTCGACCGGATGCCCTCTTCAAACTCGGCCAGCGTAACGGAAGAGCCTCCTGTCAGCCCCTCAGTGGCCCTCTCAAGCGTGGTCAGTCCTCCCTTTACCCCCGCCCCGTGAGCTTGCGGCAAACAAAACGGGGGTCTCCTTTTGTTGGTGAGCATGATAGCCCCAACGGGTTGCGCCGCGTAGGTGGACGGCGCAGGGTGCGCGTCGCCAACGCTAGTCCGTGAGGGACTTACGCGACCAGCGCATCCCCTTGCGGATCCCCCCGCTTTGCATCATAAGCCGCCCTGTCCTCCACAAATCGCGGGCCTTCTCCTACGTCTCGGATGAAGAAACCCCTGCTAGGACCGGTAGCCGTATCGGGCACTGCGGTTCCTCCTTTGCCATGCGAGACAGCACAGCAGGATGAGGAGAGCGAGCAGCAGCAGGATGAGCAACACGAGCCACCATGGGAAGGGTGACCCCTCGTCGACTTGGACGATAGGGATGGGTGGCGGAAGAGGGGTGGGAGTCGCGGTCGGTGTTGGAGCTTGAGACAGTTCGAGGGAGGAGGCTTGGGGGAGTTCCGGCTTCGGCGTAGGGGTGTGGGTG
>VXQP01000057.1 GCA_009838965.1 Chloroflexota bacterium
ATCCCAACCTTCCCCCGTCAAGGGGGGAAGGGAACCCGAGCCCCCGAGAGAGGTGGAGGGTCGCCCCGTACTACACCCCCACCACGGGACCTACCCGGTCACCCTGGATCCCCGCCGGTGCGGGAATGACGGGGCACGGGCACCCCTACACCGGACACCCTTCCGTCCTGCCCCGCCGGTTCACCCTCACCCGCCGTGCGCGGCGACCTCTCCCCGGGGGAGAGGTGGGGCCTGCGCCCGAGAGGTTTCTCGACTCCGCTGCGCTCCGCTCGAAATGACAACCCCACCCTGCCCCACTGGTATACTCGCGGAGATACGCAAGAGGGGGCTGGAGACAGGATGAGCGTGGTGCAGATCGCAGGGGCGCGGCCGGGAGCGGGCGCGACGACGGTCGCGTGCGGGCTGGCGTCGCTGCTGCGGTCGCAGGGGAAGCGCGTGACGCTCGTAAAGCCGCTGTCGGCGCCGGGTGACGCGGACCCCGCGTTCCTGGCGTCGCTGGGCGGCTCGGCGGAGACGGTGGCGGTCGAGGGTGCGCCCTCGGCGGCGCAGACGGCGGAGGCGGTCAAGGTCGTGCAGAGCGCGGCAGCAGGCGCCGACGTGGTCGTGGTGGAGGGGCCGAGCCTCGGAGAAGACGCTGCAGAGCTGGCGCGGAGCACGGGCGCGGCGGTGGTCGGGGTGCTGGAGTACGAGCGGACGCTCGGCGCGGCGGCAGCCGGTCCGTGGCGCGACACGTTCGGCGAGTCGCTCGCGGGGTGCGTCGTCAACAAGCGCACCCGCTACGCGGGGCACGACGCCTCGGCGCGGCTGGCGCTCGAGCTGGAGGACGCGGGGATGCCGGTGCTCGGCGTGCTGCCGGAGGAGCGGCTGCTGCTCGCGCCGACGGTGCAGCAGGCGGCCGAGCACCTGGGCGGCACGTACTTCGCGGGCGAGGACGGCGGCGGCGAACTGATCGAGCACTTCCTCATCGGCGGGCTCATCACGGAGTGGGGCGGCAACTACTTCGGGCGGCTGCCGAACCAGGCGGTCGTCGTGCGCGGGGGCCGGATAGACATCCAGATGAGCGCGCTGAACTTTCCGCTGAACGCGCTCTTCCTGACGGGGTGCGAGACGCCGTCGCAGTACGTGTACCAGCGCGCGGACGACCTGGACGTGCCGCTCATCGCGGTCGGCTCGAACACGCACGACACGGCGGCGGCGCTGGAGTCACTGAGCGACGCGGTAAGCGTGCATCACGCGGCGAAGGCGGAGCGCGCCGGGGCGATGGCGCGGGAGTGCGTCGACGCGTCCGCGCTGAGCGCGGCGCTCGGAGGCTGACATGGCGCTCATCGGCGTAACGGCTTCCAACGGCAGCACGGCAAAGAACTACGTGGCATCGCTCGAGTCGCGCGGGGCGCAGGCGCGGGTGCTGACGCCGGAGCGGTTCACCTCGATCGAGGAGGCGATGGACGGCGTGTCCGGCCTGCTGCTGACCGGCGGCGGCGACGTCGACCCGGCCCTCTACGGCGAAGCGCTCGACGGGTCGATGGGCATCGAGCCGGAGCGCGACGAGATGGAGATGGCGCTGTTCCGCTACGCGATAGAGGAAGACATGCCCACGCTGGGGATATGCCGGGGCATGCAGCTGATCAACGTGGCGATGGGCGGCAGGCTCATCCAGGACCTGCCGGGGCATACGCTGCCGGAGTTCCAGTCGGCGGTGCACCAGGTGTACGTGTCGCCGGGGAGCCGGTTCGGGGCCATCATCGGCGCAGGGGCGATCTACCGCACGAACAGCCGTCACCACCAGGGACTGAAGGAGGCGCAGCGCGCGCCGTCGCTGATGGCGTCGGCGTATCACCCGGAGGACGGCATCGTGGAGGCGCTGGAGAGCCCGGAGCATCCGTGGCTCGTTGGGGTGCAGTGCCACCCGGAGCGCGAGAACGAGGTGCCGAAGAGCTTCGGCAAGCTGTTCGAGTGGCTCGCCGGATGGGCGGAGCGGTACGAAGCGGGAGACATGCCGAGATGAGGAGGCGCAACCAGCAGCCGCAGCAGCAGGTGGACGCATCGGGCGAGTGCCGGCACCTGTACCTGACCGGCGAGGCGAAGTGCGTGCACTGCGGGATGCAGTTCCGGCTCGCGTGGGCATCGGAGCGGGGCGACCTCATCAAGCCGACGACGCGCAACCTCATCTTCGCGGTCATCGCCGTGATCCTGCTCGTGCCTGCGCAGGCGTTTCCGATAGGCGGGTCGTCCATACTGGCGTCGGTGTTCCTCGTGATCGCGGTGCTCTTCTTCACGCGGACGCTGCTGGGCGGGTTCGAGCTGTACGCGCGGCACGGGTTCGTTCCGGGCAGGCTGGGGCCCATCGCGAAGCGGCATCCGCTCAACCCGCTTCCGCCGAAGCCGTACGTGACGGCCCTGGGGCGCGTTCGCTTTCCGATCGACCTGTCGACGTACCGGCTGTTCGAGCAGGGCGACACACTGCTGATCGAGCATCTGCGGTGGTCGCGGCTGCCGGTGGCGATCTACAAGGGCTACCCGGGAGGGTAGGCGTCCGGACAGCGAACCCTCACCCCCAGCCCTCTCCCAGGGGGCGAGGGGAGCAGACCGTGCAGGCAGAGGAGAGCAGACCGCGCCAAAACGGATGTCACAGGGTTGTTGGGGGTTGCGGATACGTTTTGCTATAATGCTTGAGACTATTTCGGCACATCTGGGAGACGGAAGTCCCCCCGCCCACCACATATTGTGGTAGTTCGGCGGCCACTCCCCCATAGCGCGAAAGGAGCCGCATGGTAACGGGGAACCGCGACAACGTCAGACCCGTACGCATAGAAGAGGAGATGCGCAGCGCGTACCTGGACTACGCGATGAGCGTCATCGTTGCGCGCGCACTGCCGGACGTCCGCGACGGGCTGAAGCCCGTGCACCGGCGCATCCTCTACGCGATGCAGGGCATGGGGCTGCGCCCCGGCTCCTCCTACAAGAAGAGCGCCGCCGTCGTCGGAGAAGTGCTCGGCAAGTACCACCCGCACGGCGACTCGCCGGTCTACGACGCCCTCGTCCGCATGGCGCAAGCCTTCTCGATGCGGCACACGCTCGTCGACGGCCAGGGCAACTTCGGGTCCGTGGACGACGACCCGCCCGCGGCGATGCGATACACGGAGGCGCGGCTCGCGCCTATCTCCGAGCAGCTGCTGCAGGACATCGACCGCGACACCATCGACTTCGTTGACAACTACGACGGCTCCCAGCGCGAGCCGACCGTGCTCCCCGCCCGCGTGCCGAACCTGCTGGTCAACGGCGCGTCCGGCATCGCGGTGGGCATGGCGACGAACATTCCGCCACACAACCTGCGCGAGGTGTGCGACGCGCTCGACTACCTCGTGGACAACCCCGAGGCGACGCCCGAAGAGCTGATGCAGTTCGTGCAGGGGCCGGACTTCCCGACCGCAGCGACGATCATGGGGCGGGAGGGCATCCAGCAGGCCTATCAGACCGGGCACGGGCGCATCATGGTCCGCGCCAAGGCCACCGTGGAAGACATGGAGAAGGGCGCGCGCCAGCGCATCGTGGTCACGGAACTGCCGTACCAGGTCAACAAGGCAGCACTCGTCGAGAAGATCGCCACGCTCACCAAGGAGAAGAAGATCGACGGCATCTCCGAGGTGCGGGACGAGTCCGACCGCGAAGGGATGCGGATGGTGGTCGAGCTCCAGCGCAACGCCTCGGCAAGCGTCGTGCTGAACAACCTCTACCAGCACACGCCCATGCAGAACGCGTTCCACGTGAACATGGTGGCGCTGGTGGACGGCCAGCCGCGCGTGTTGAACCTCCGCTCCGCGCTGAACCGCTTCCTGGACTTCCGGAAGGAGGTCATCCGGCGCAGGGCCGAGTACGACCTGAACCGCGCCCGTGAACGCGCGCACATCCTGGAAGGTCTGCGCATCGCGCTGGAGAACCTCGACGAGGTGATAGCCCTCATCCGCGCGTCCGCCGACACGGAAGAGGCGCGCAACGGGCTCATGCAGCAGTTCGGGCTGACGGAGGCGCAGGCGCAGGCGATCCTGGAGATGCAGCTGCGGCGCCTGGCGGCGCTGGAACGCGAGCGCATCGAGAACGAGTACCAGGAGCTGATGAAGCGCATCGACGAGCTGCAGGCCCTGCTCTCCAACCCGGCCAAGGTGCTGGCAGTGGTGAAGGCCGAGACAGCCGAGTTGCGCAAGACGTTCGGCAACGCCCGGCGCACCGAGATATCGGACGAGGAGGCGCGCGACCAGTCGCAGGAAGAGCTGACGCCTCATGCGGACGTGGTCATCACACTGAGTGACCGCGGCTACATCAAGCGCCTGCCCATCGGGCTCTACCGCCTGCAGAAGCGCGGCGGCAAGGGCGTGCGCGGCCAGGAGCGCCGCGAGGGCGACGCCGTGCAGCAGCTGGTGGTCGCGGACACGCACGACTACCTGCTCTTCTTCACGGACAAGGGGCGCGTCTACCGCAAGCGCGTGTTCGAGGTGGGCGAAGACTCGTCGCGCCAGACGCGCGGGACGCCCATCCAGAACCTGATCGAAGCCATCAACCCGAACGAAGAGACCGTCACCGCCGTCGTGGCCATCCCCGAGCCACTGGCGGACCTCTACATCTTCATGGCCACCCGCAAGGGGAAGGTGAAGAAGATGCACCTGGACAAGTTCCAGCACATCCGCCGCGTGGGGCTGGCAGCGTTCGATCTCGATTCCAACGACAGCCTGCTGACGGCCCGCCTCGCGGAAGAGGGCATGAACGCGGTGCTCATATCGCGCAACGGCAAGGGCGTGCAGTTCAGCCTAGACGCGGTGACCGAACGGCAGGGCCGGAGCACCGGCGGCGTCGGCGGGATGCGCCTGCTGGAAGACGACGAGGTGGTGGCGATGGAGGTCGTCACCCCGGACGCCCGCATCCTCATCATGAGCGAACTGGGCTACGGGAAGCGCACGGCGGTGGAGACGTTCCGCACCACCGGACGGAACACGCAGGGCGTCATCGCCATGAAGATCACGGAGAAGACGGGCCCCATAGCCGGGGCGGTGATAACGGGCTCAGACGACGAGGAGATCATCGTCGGCTCGCGTAACGCGATGGTCTATCGCACGTCGCTCGCGGATATCCGCACGCTGGGCCGCATCACGCAGGGTGTGAAGGTGATGACCAAGCTCGCGGACGACGACGTGGTCATCTCCATGAGCGCGTTCCGCGAGCGCACCTGGGAGGACTTCGAGAAGCTGCCGAAGGTGCAGCCGAAGAAGGCGCGCGCCGCGTCCACGAACGGGCACGCGTCAGCCGCGGCGCTCGACAACGACGCTGCCGAGGCGGCAGCGGACGCTCCCGCCGGCGACGAGGCCGGGGATGCGGTCGACAACGCCCCAGAGGCCGAGGACGCGCTCGAAACCGGGGACGCCGTGGGGGCGGACGAGGCTCCCGACGCAGCCGGCGAGGACACCGCCAAGGTCGACGACACGCTCTCCATGTGGCACGTCATGCAGGCGCCGCTCTTCCCGGAGCCGGACGAAGAGGAGGAGAAGGACGGGGCGTAACCCCCCCCGCGCGGGGGGGGGGGCGGCGCGGGGGGGGGGGGGGGGGGGGGGCGCGGGGGGGGGGGGGCGGCCCGGGGG
>VXQP01000094.1:0-5303 GCA_009838965.1 Chloroflexota bacterium
CCATTCCCCACACCCGTTGCTCCGGGGGCGCCCACCGTCCAGCAGAACGGAACGGACAGGGCCCTCGTGACGTGGAGCGCGCCGTCCGGCCCGCAGCCGGTCACCGACTACGACTACCGCTACCGCGCGCGCATCCTCGACGGCGAGTGGACCGAGGTGACGAACACCATCGTGTCGGCGACGCAGGCGGAACTCGACCTCCTGACGTCCGGCACGACGTACGACGTGCAGGTGCGTGCGGTGAACCAGGGCGGGCCCGGTGAGTGGTCGGACTCCGGCAGCGGGCAGACGCTCTTCCCGCCGACTCCGACTCCGGTGGCGGGGGCACAGCTCCTCACCTTCTCGGACCCGGGCACCGAGACCGCGTCGCTCCAGATCGCGATCGCCCGCACGATCCTGGAGTACGGCTACGGGTACCGAACGCTCACCGTTTCAGGCACCGAGACCCAGGCGATACGGAACCTGGGGAATGGCCTGACGAACATCCACATGGAAGTGCGGCTTCCGGCCTTCCAGCCGGTCTGGGACGACGTCAATGTGGACACCATCCTGACCCTCGGGGACAGTTTCTCGGGCGTCGTATCCCAGAGCGCGTTCCTCATCCCGCAGTACACCGCGAACGCAAACCCCGGCCTCTTCAGGGTGCAGGGTTTGCAGGAATCGCAGCACCAGCAACTCTTTGCCGGACCCGACGGCGGCAAGGCCCGGCTCATCACGTGCGTCACGGAATGGGAGTGCGCCCGCATCAACGAGAAGCAGGTGCACGGGTACGGCCTGGACGAGCACGTCGAGCTCGTCGACCCCCGGACCCCGGAGGCGTTGTACAACCAGATAATCTCGGCGTTCGAGAACCGGGAGAACATCCTGTTCTACTACTGGTGGCCGTCGGCGCTGGCCACGACCCTCGAGGAACTGGGAGGATTCGAGCAGTTGAGGGAGCCGGGCTGGACGCAGAGCTGCTGGGACCGGCTGACGGAGGCCGTCGCCGCGTCGGAGATCACCCAGGCATGCGAATACCCGGACTCGTCGTCGCTCATCGCCGTGCGGAAGGACGTGGAAGAGTTCTCGCCGGACGTGGTCGAGTTCTTCAAGCAATGGACGCTGGACCGGGAGGAGCTGAACGAGTTGCTGACGTACAAGGGGCGGTTCCGCTTCTTCGTGCTGCAGGAGAGCGAGTACCGCGAGGCTGCGTTCACGTGGCTGCGCAACTCGGACGAGTGGCAGTCGTGGGTTGCCACCGGCGTCGCGACCAGGGTGCTCGACGGGATCGGCAGGTAGGGACGAGGGCGGGAACGCTACCGTCCGATGAGGTCCTCGCCGGAGAGGTGCTCGACGGTCTGTCCGGTGTCGGCGAAGGTCCGGGTGACGCTCGTGGAGGCGTAGACCCACATGATCTTCATCGGCACGTCGCCCGTGTTGCGGAAGCAGTGGGTGACGCCGCCAGGGATGAACGTGGTGTCGAAGAGGCCGACGGGCCTGACGACGCCGTCTATCTCGCACTCGCCGGAGCCTTCAAGGACGGTGACCATCTCCTCGACGTTGTGCGAGTGCATGGGCACGTTCAGACCGGGCGGGAAGTGACTGATGCCCGCGGTGAAGGCGTCGGTGCCGTCCGCGCCGCCCACCAGCGGGTAGGTCATCGCGCCGTTCCCCCGTGAGATGGGGGACTGCTCGCCGAACCGCATGTACTTCAGGTCTGCCATGGGGGTTCTCCTCCTATCGCTCGCCGACCTCGGTGACGACGTCTACGAGGGCGACGCGGCCGTTCTCGACGACCTCGCGCTTGGCGCGTTCGAGGGCGCCGCGCAGATCGGCGGGGTTGTCGACGGGGCCCTCTGCCCACGCGCCGAACGAGCGCGCCATACCGGCGAAGTCCACGTAGGGGTCGTCGATGTCGATGCCGATGGTCCTTCTCTCGATGGGCCTGCCGCGGACTTCGGCCATCAGCCCCTGGTGGCCGAGGTCGTTGCCGTAGGTGCGGTTGTTGTACATGACGACGAGCATGGGGATGCGGTGGTGGGCCGCCGTCCAGACCGCCGCAGGTGTGAAGAGGAAGTCGCCGTCCGACTGGATGTTGATGGTGAGCCGCCCCTTGTCGCGGTTCGCGAGCGCGACGCCGAGCGCGTGGCCGAAGCCCATGCCGAGCCCGCCGCCGCCGCGCGACTCGATGACCTGGTGCGGCGCGTTGTAGTCCCACAGCCGCTCCGTCCAGCCGCGCAGGTTGCCGTTGCCGAGCACCCAGTCCGTGTCCTTGACGACCTCCCACATCTCCGCCGCGAGGTAGGGCAGAGCGATGGGCGACTCGCCGGAGCGGTCCGCGACGACCTGCGCCGCCTGCTTCTGCGCCCCGTCGTGCATCGCGGCGACGCGTGCATGGCGCTCGCGCAACTCGCTCGAACGGTCGGGGCCGTCGTTGAGCCGTCGTTCTACGATGTCGGCGAGCGCGGGGATGGCGAGCGCGGTGTCGGCCTGTATGGAGAGAGAGGTGGGGTAGAGGCCGCCGTAGTCCGCCGTCCAGCTGCGAACGGCGAGCTGGCGCAGCGACACGTCGATGAGTTTCGCGCCGGGCGGCAGCAGGTGCTGCAGCTGGCGCGCGCGGTAGTCCTGCCCGGTCAGCGCCTGCTGGAGGTCGTACACGTCGAGCGCGAGCACGACGTCGGCCTCCTGCAGCAGCTGCCGCTTGGACGTCGTGACGTTCAGCGGGTGGCGCGACGGGAAGTTGTAGAGGTCGCCGCCGGAGACGACGGGCAGCGAGAGCAGTTCCGCGAGCCGCACCAGGTTGTTGGTCGCGTCTTCGGAGCGTCCGAGGAAGTCCGCGAGGACGACAGGGCGCTCCGCGTCGACGAGCAGCCCGGCGGCGAGGTCGAGCGCGTCGGGGTCGGCCTGGAAGCGGGTGGGCTTTGGGAAGGCGCCGAGGTCGGGCATCTCGAACGGCTCGGTGAGCTGCTGCTCCTGGGTCGTGACGTCGAAGTTGACGTAGACTGGGCCCTCCGGCTGGGTTGTGGCGATGTGGTAGGCGCGGACGAGCGACTCGACCGACGCGCCGACGCTTGCGGGCTGGTCGTCCCACTTCACGTAGTCGCGGACGGCATTGCCCTGGACGTTGGCGGTGTGTATCCACTCGATCCATGGGCGGCGCTCGTCGGCGGCCATGGGGCCGGTGCCGCCGAGGACAAGGACGGCGGAGCGGTTCGCGGACGCGTTGAAGATGGCCATCGTGGCGTGCAGCAGGCCGACCACGTTATGGACGTAGGCTGCCATCGGCTTGCCCGCGGCCTTGCCGTAGCCGTGCGCGACGGCGACGGCGATCTCCTCATGCGGGCAGAGGATGAGCTCGGGGCGCTCGTTGCCGAGGTAGTTGACGAGCGAGTCGTGGACGCCCCGGAAGCTCGCGCCGGGGTTCATCGCGACGTACTCGATCCCGAGGCCGCGCAGCGTCTCGACGATGACGTCGGAGCCCCACTCGGCCTTGCTGATGCGCCCGTTGGTGGTCATGTGCTCCTCCTGGGGTTGTGACAGTGCTAGATCAGCGCGCGGCCCTCGAAGCGCTCACGCCAGCGGGGGATGACGTCCTTGTTGAAGACGTGCTCGGGGACCTCGCCGCGCAGGGCGCGCAGCACGTCCTCCGTGCCCCACTCGATGCCGGGACCGATGCCCGCGCCGTGGTTGTGCGCGGCGACGTGCGGCGAGAGCAGCACGCGCTCGTCCATCTGGCGCAGGGGGCTGTCCATCGGGAGCGGCTCGACCTCGAAGACGTCGAGCCCCGCGCCCGCGATGGTCTCGTTCTGCAGCGCGGCGACGAGCGCCTTCTCGTCGATGACCGGCCCGCGCGAGGTGTTGAGGAGGATGGCCGACGGCTTCATCAGGCCGAGCTCGCGCTCGCCGATCATGTGGTGTGTCTCGGGCGTGAGGATGACGTGGAGCGTCACGACGTCGGACTCCTGTAGGAGGGTGTCGAGGTCGACGCGCTCGACGTTCGCGTGGATGAAGCGGTCGATGGGCTGGTAGGGGTCGTAGGCGATCATGCGGACGCGCCAGGGCGCGAGCATCTGGGCGAGCCGTCCGCCGATGCGTCCGAGGCCGACGATGCCGACGGTGAGACCGGGGTAGCCGTCCTCGCGCCGTCCGATGTGGGTGGCGGTGAGCGCCGGTGTACGCCAGGCCGTGCCGTGCTTCATCGCCTCGTCCCGCTGGCGGGGCTTCTTCAGCAGCGTGAGCATCTGCTGCATCGTCGTCTCGACCACGCCACCCCAGTTCGCCTCGGTCGGCGCGTGGGTGACGATGATGCCGAGCTCGGTGGCGACGTCGGTGTCGACCTCGTCGACGCCGACGGTGTACTTGGCGACGATGCGGAGCTGCTCCGACGCGAGCATGACGCTGCGGTCTATGCGTCCGCCCTTGATGGAGGTGCCGACGAGTGCGTCTGCGTCGACGGCCATCGCTGCGATCTCCTCCGTGGTGTTGCCGGTGGGGTCTGCCCACGACGCCTTGCCGAGCGTGACGTCGCAGCCGACCTCCTCGAATCGCTCATAGCTCCGCTGGTCTCCGGGCGCAAAGACGACGACCTTGGGTGCGGTCATGACTCCCTCCATCACATCGGGTGCGCGCGCAATGATGCGCTACGGCGTGCCTCGGCGCAAGGCGGAAGGGGAGAAGCGTTGTCATGCTGAGCTACGCTCGGAATGACGACATCTCGCGCGAGGCTGGCCTACTTCGGCCTGAGCGCGAGCCGCACGTTAACGCGGACCTCGTCCTCGACGCTGACGACGACACGGGCGGTCGGCACCGGCTCGCCGATCTGGTCCCACGTGAACGTGGAACGTCCGACCACGTAGACGATATCGCCGTCGTCGCGGGCTTCGATGGTGAACGTGAGGGGCACGTCCATATCGTTGATGCGAAGCGTGCCGTTGGCCTCGGTCGTTACCGGGTCGCCGTTCGTGAAGCCGTCCGGGAGTGGCGTCAGGTCGCCGAAGGAGACGCTTGCGGACGGCTGGCCCGGAAACATCCGGTTCTGCACGTACCGGTCGCGGAACGGTTCGTCGCTCTCCATGCTGTGCAGGTCGACCGTGACGAGCGATGCGCCGCCGTCCAGTCGCACCTCTCCGGTGAGTCCGGTCGTGCGCATGACGGCTTCGTAGTTCGGGACCGAAATGTTCGCCAGCACTTCGCCGACGGCGAACGTCGCCTCGGAGCCTTCCGACACTGCGAACACGATGCCGTCCACCTGACCGGGGGGGGGCGCGGCCCGGGCCGGTTGCTCAGGCCGCGGGGGCGGTGGGGGGGCGGGGGGCGGGGGGTCC
>VXQP01000094.1:5313-5579 GCA_009838965.1 Chloroflexota bacterium
CCCCCCCCCCCCCCCCCCCTCCCCCCCCCCCCCCCCCCCACCCTACCACCCCAACCCCCCCCCCCCCCCCCCCCCCCCCCCCCCCCCCCCCCGCGCAGGTTCCTCAGCCGGAGGAGGCGTTGGGGTGACGTCGGTCGTGGGATCCGTCGCGGCGACGTTCGGCGAAGGGGCAGCCGGAACGGTGGTTGGTACGGGGGCAGTGGTGGCGTCGTCTGCTGCTGCGGTGGTGGGGGCGGCGACCGGTGCGGTCACCAATCTTTTCGCCC
>VXQP01000015.1 GCA_009838965.1 Chloroflexota bacterium
CCTTCGTGCTCCCTGCTGAGTCTTTTTCGTCGTTCCTGCGAAGGCAGGAACCTCGCATCCCAATGGGGCAGAGCCCCGTCATTCCAGCGGAGGCTGGAATCCAGAGCCCTCCTTCTGCCTTCACCGTCGCCTGGCGCAAACCCGTCTTCCCCGCCCACGTGAAAGCCCTTGCCGAACCCCGCCCCAACGACGGCGCGAAGACTCGCGCAGCGCAATCGCTCCTCATGCGCGCCCTTGAGAACGGCCCCAGACCTGCCACAGAGATCGAGCGCGAGGCCGCCGTGATTGGTATCTCCCGTTCCACCCTCGTCCGCGCCCGCGCACTCTGCAACATAAGAGCCTTTCGCGTCAGCATCCCCGACGGCTCCAACGGCGCAGGAGCGTGGTACTGGTCCCTCCCCCAGCGCAACAATTTGCAGCAGGATGAGACATCCGAAACCCCGGCGAAGTTGTAAACGCATGAGATTGTTGGTTCCTTGGTCGCGGGAAGCAGGCCGTGGCCTTGGAAACACCTCTTGAATGGAGACCAAGAATGTCAAAACAGACCCACACTCCACTCGTAGGATCCGGACCAAGAATGTCATCACGGGCCTCCGTTGACACTCTTGGTCGGAGCGGGCCCAACTGCCTGCTCCCCTCGCCCTCTGGGAGAGGGCAACGCGCTTCAGCGCGCGGTGAGGGTTGGTGGGGCCACGCGCCATCCGCCACTTGCCCACTCGGGCCGTCATCGCTTAGAATCTCTTGGTTGCCATGAACTATGCCATCGTAGAAACAGGCGGGAAGCAGTACCGCGTCCAGGAGGGCGACTCCATCACCGTGGAGAAACTCCCCGGCGAGGAGGGCGACTCCGTCGAGCTCGACAACGTGTTGCTCGTCTCGAAGGACGCGAAGGTAACCGTCGGCCGGCCGCGCGTGGACGGTGCGAAGGTCGTGGCGGAGGTTGCGCGCCAGGGCAGGGCGGACAAGCTCACCATCCTCAAGTACAAGCCCAAGGTGCGCTACCACGTCAAGAGCGGCCACCGCCAGCCGGTTACCCAGCTCTCCATCAAGCAGATCGTCGCCGGATAGGAGGCTCACTCGTGGCGCACAAGAAAGCAGGCGGAAGCAGCCGGAACGGCCGGGACAGCCACGGCCAGCGGCTCGGCGTCAAGCGGTTCGCGGGCGAGAGCGTCCGTGCCGGAACCATCATCGCGCGCCAGCGCGGCACGAAGATCCACCCCGGCGTCAACGTCGGCATGGGGCGGGACTTCACCCTCTACGCCCTCGTGGACGGGCGGGTGATGTTCGACCACGCCAACAAGCTGCGCAAGCGCGCCAACGTGTCGCCGGCGTAGCAGGAGCACACGAGCGATGAAGGCAGAGATACATCCGGACTACTACCCCGATGCCGTCGTGACCTGCTCCTGCGGGGACACGTTCACCATCGGCGCCACGAAGCCCGCGATCAAGGTCGAGATATGCAGCTCCTGCCATCCCTTCTTCACCGGTGAGCAGCGCATCGTCGACACGGAAGGCCGCGTGGAGCGCCTGAAGAGGCGCTTCAACCTCCAGTAGGACCCCCATGCGCTTTCCCTTCTCCTCGGTACTGTCCCCTCTCCCAGCCGGGAGAAGGGTGGAGTGAAGGCGGGCTGAGGGCATGGCGCAGGCGCAACAGTATTCGGTCTACGGCGGTCAGGCGGTCATCGAGGGAGTGATGATCCGCGGGCGGCACGTCTACTCCGTGGCCGCGCGGCACCCCACCGGGGTCATCAAGACCATCACCCGCCCCATTCCGACCTGGAGCGTCAACCGCTTCCGCCGCATCCCGTTCATCCGCGGCACGCTCGTCCTGTCCGAATCGCTCATCGTCGGCATGCGCGCGCTCACCTGGTCCGCGCAGGTCTCTTCCGGCGAGACCGAGGACGACGAGCAGCCCATCCCGCCGCTCGCGATGGCGCTCACGCTCGCGACTTCCCTCGTGCTCGGCATCGGCCTCTTCTTCGTCCTGCCGCTGCTCATCACCCACGGCTACGTCGACCGCTTCACCGACAACTCCATCCTGAGCAACACGGCGGAGGGCATCCTCCGCCTCGCCGTCTTCTTCGCCTACCTGACGCTCATCGGCCTCATGCCGAGCATCAAGCGCGTGTTCGGCTACCACGCGGCGGAGCACATGGCCGTCCACACCCAGGAGGCGAGACTCCCGTTGAAGAACGAGAACGTGCGGCTCTTTCCCGCGGCGCACCCGCGCTGCGGCACCGCCTTCCTGCTCACCGTGATGATCGTCTCCATCATCGTGTTCGCGTTCCTCGGCACGCCGGACCTGCCCATCCGCATCGCTTCCCGCATCGTCCTTATCCCGCTCATAGCAGGCATCTCCTACGAGGTGATACGCATGAACGCTGCGCACGCAGGCAATGCGCTCGTCCGCGCGGGCATGCTCCCGAGCCTCGCCCTGCAGTCGATGACGACCCGCCCGCCGGACGACGGCCAGATCGAGGTCGCCATCGCCGCCATGAATGCCGCCGTCGAGGGCGACGCCGAGGCCGAGGCCGCGGGGACCGGGGCAGGTTCCCCACCCGACATCGTCCACCGCGGGTGCGGCTGCTGAGCGAGGCGCACAGGCCCTCACCCGTGCGCTAAAGCGCGTTGCCCTCTCCCCCAGGAGAGGGGGGCAGGCGAGGTTCCTGCCTGCGCAGGAACGACGGGCTTCCGCTTCGCTCCGCCCCTCAGGGCCCTCACCCATGCGCTAAAGCGCGTTTCCCTCTCCCCCAGGAGAGGGGACACCCTTCTCCTTCGCGGCGCGGGCCAGCATCTCCTGGGCGGCCCGGGCGACGGTCGCTCCCGCGCCCAGCATCCCGGCGATCTCTTCGGCGCGGCCCCGGTCGCTCAGCGGCTCCGCCCCCGAGTACGTCCGCCCGTCCTGCACCGCCTTTCCCACGCGGAAGTGCGTGTCCGCCCACGCGGCGATCTGGGGCAAGTGCGTCACGCAGAGCACCTGCGCCCGCCTGCCGACCGCCCACAGCTTTCTCCCCACCACCTCCCCGGCGCGGCTGCCGATGCCCGCGTCTATCTCGTCGAATACGACCGACGGCGCGCCCGACGCCGTCTGCAGTGCGCTGTTGAGCGCCAGCATCATCCGCGACGTCTCGCCGCCCGACGCCACCTTTGCCAGGGGGCGCGACTCCTCCCCCGGGTTCGTCCGGGCCGCGAACGTGACGCGGTCTATCCCGCCCGGCGAGAAGGCGTAGCGCCGGCCATCCGGAGCAGGCAGGCCATCTTCGGCCTCATCCCGCTCGACCGCGATGTCGAACGAGGCGCGCTCCAGTCCGACCTCACGCAGCTCGGCAGCGACCGCTTCGCCCAGCGCCGCAGCAGCCTGTTGCCGTGCCTCCGACAGTTGGTAAGCGAGCGCTCCCGCACGCCCCGACGCCTGGTCCAGCGCGCGCTTCAACTCCTCCCGGCGCTCGCCGGCCGTCTCGATGCGCTCCAGCTGCGCGCGGGCGTCGTCCGCGAAGGCGAGCACGGCTGACTCGGAACCGCCGTACTTGCGCTTGAGGCGCCGCAGGAGCTCGACGCGCTCCTCTATCTCCGCCAGCCGCGCCGGATCGGACTCGACGCTCTCCGCGAGGCGTCGTACCTCGCGCGCAACGTCGCCAAGCTGCGCGACGGCGGACTCGAGTGCCTCGACCTGCGCCCCTAGGGCCTCCGCGGCGCCCGGAGCGCGCCGCAGGTGGTCGAGCGCCTCCGCCGCGAGGTCCGCCGCGTTGCGGTCGCCCTCGCTCAGCGCATCCCAGGCGGCGGCGCAGGCGTCGCGCACGCTCTCGGCGTGCTCCAGCACGTGCCGCTCGCGCAGCAACGCCTCCTCCTCTCCGTCCAGGGGCGCTGCCGTCTCGATCTCGTCCACCTGGAACGCAAGCAGGTCGCGCCGCTGCTCCGCATCCCGTATCGCTTCTTCTGCGTCGTCGAGTTCACTCTGCAGGCGCCGCGCCTCCGCGACCGCACGCTCGACAGCGCTGCGTTGCTCGCCGAGGACGCAGAAGTCGTCGAGCACGCGCATCTGGAAGCGCGGATCGAGCAGCGAGAGGTGCGATCCCTGCCCGTGGATGTCCACCATCACCCCGCCGACCGCACGCAGCATGCTCACGGGCACGGCGCGACCGTTCAGGCGGGAGACCGTGCGCCCTTCCTTGTGCACCTCGCGGTACAGCACGGCGACCTCGTCCTCCTCGTCCACCTCGACCCCGAGTTCCACGAGCGCTTGCTGTACGTGCGGCTCGCTCATGTCGAAGACCGCCTCGACGCCCATGGAGTCTGCGCCGTGCCGCATCATCCCCCGGTCTGCCGCGCCCCCGAGCACGAATGCCAGCGCGTCCACCAGCAGCGACTTGCCCGCTCCCGTCTCGCCGGTGATGACGTTCAGCCCCGGCCCGAACGCGAGGCGCGTCTCCTCAATCACGGCAAGATTGCGGACGGTGAGTTCGGCCAGCATCGCGCGCCGATTATACGTTGGCCCGCCGCGCCTCTCCGCTGCGCACGGCGATGTAGACCCCCAGCAGCAGCAGCGCCCCGCCGGGCAGCACCGTCCACGGGGGAATCTCCCCCAGCACGGGGATCGCCATCAGCGTCGCCAGCACCGGCTCGGCGCGCACCATGAGCGTGACGTTCACGGCGGGCAGGTAGCCCAGCGCCCAGTTGAGCAGGGAGTGTCCCACTGCCTGCGGCAACAGCGCCGCCATAGCCATCCAGAAGTACGACTCCGCGGGAAGACCGAGCATCGGCGCTCCGCTCCCCACGGCTGCCGCCAGCAGCACGACCGCCGCGACGGCGTAGACGATGGTGATGTAGGGGAGGGTAGGGATGCGTCTCCGCACACGACGCCCCACGAGCAGGTAGCCCGCTACCGCCACCGCTCCGGCGAGCGCGAGGGCGTCGCCCAGCAGGTGCCGCTCGCCCTCCGCCCAGTCGCCCGCCGCGATGACGATGCCTCCAGCTACGCTCACGACGACCGCGAGCGCGGTGAGGCGTCCGACCTTGTCCGGCGACGCGAAATGGGCCCCGATCGCCACGAACACCGGTGTGGTCGTGACGAGCAGCACCGAGCTCGCCACCGACGTGTGGGAGAGCGACGTTATCCAGAGCGCGAAGTGGGCTGCGAGGAAGATGCCGGAACCCGCGAGGAGCAGAAAGTCGGCGCGGCGCACGGCGGCGAACCCTCCACGCCCCGCGATACCGGCGGTCACGCCGACGATGACCGTGGCGATGCACATGCGGTATGCCGCCACCGTGAGCGGGGGCGCGTCCGCCAGCCTGATGAAGATGGAGGCGAGCGAAACACTCACCACCCCCACCCCGACCCATACGTAGACCATCATCCTGATTCTGCCACGCGCGCCCCCGGGGGGCCGCCCCCCCCCCCCCCCCCCCGGCCCGGGGGGGGGGGGGGGCGGGGGGGCCGGGGCCGGGGGGGGCGGGCGGCGGCCGGGCGGGGGGTGACAGGCAC
>VXQP01000058.1 GCA_009838965.1 Chloroflexota bacterium
GGAGTGTTGTGGGGGACACCCCCACTCCCCCGGCAGAGGGGCATCCCCTCTGCACTCCGCGTCTGATGGGAGCAAGGCGGCGTGAGAAGGCACGCGGTTACTATATCCTGTCGTTCGATATGGGCGCGTGGCGCAGAGGAAAAGCATGGAGATAGGTCAGCTGGAGGCGTTCCTTACGGCGGTGCGGCTGCACTCATTCAGCCGCGCGGCGTCAGAGTTGGGGGTCACGCAGCCGACGCTCAGCACCCGCATCCTCCTGCTGGAGAACGACCTCGGCGAGCCGCTGTTCGACCGCGTTGGCAGGGGCGTGCGTCTGACCGACGCGGGACGGACGTTCCTGCCGTATGCGCAGCGGGCGCTCGACACGCTGGAGCGCGGGAAGGAGACGGTCGTGTCGAGCCGTACCGCTGCGACGGGACGGCTGCACATCGGCGCGGCGCGCGGGATATCGTCGGCGGTGCTGCCGGGGATACTGGAGACGTTCCACGAGCGTTACCCCGCCGTGGACGTGGCCATCAAGACGGGGCGCTCATCGGAAGTGCTGGAGTGGGTGCTGTCGGAGCAGATACAGGTGGGCGTATCGCGTGCGCTGAACCACCCGGAGGTAGAAACGACGCACCTGTACGATGAGGAGATCGTGCTGGTGACGCACCCGGAGCACCGGTTCACGAAGGACGGTCACGCGAGTATCTACGAAGTGGGGTCGGAGCCGCTCATCATCTACGACAAGGAGAGTACGTACTTCGTGCTGATGGACCGGGTCTGCCGCGAGGCGGGCATCGTGCCAAACATCGCGATGGACCTGGACAGCATCGAGTCGACGAAGCGGATGATCGAGCGCGGTCTGGGGGTGAGCTTCCTGCCGTACAAGTCGGTGGAGCGGGAGTTCCGGATGGGGACGCTGGCGCACGTGCAGCTGGAGGAAGGGCATCGCATCACGCTGCCGACGGCGGTGATGGTGCGGAGGGCGTCGTCTTACGGCCCGCTGGTGACGGCGTTCCTCGACCTGCTGCAGGGTATGTACGGCAGTGGGGAGGCGGAGGAGCAGGCGGACCAGGCGCCTCCGTTTCCGGCACATCCCCTTTGATAGACTCGACGCATGAGCACCCTCGACGACCTGCAACGCTATCTCGATAATCCGCTGCCAGCGGACGTGGCTGAGCGCTCGCTGCTGTCCGGATCGATGGGTGAGTCGCCGTCGAAGTACTCGCGCAGCCCTGCGATGTGGAACGCGGCGTTCGGCGAGATCGGTCTCGACGCGGTGCACTGCCCGTTCGACGTGCGCCCGGAGAACCTGGCGTCATTCGTGGAGGCGGCGCGGGCGTACCCCGGCTTCATGGGCTCCAACGTCACGGTGCCGCACAAGCTGGCCATCATGCCGCTGCTGGACGAGATAGACCCCATCGCACGGGAGATCGGCGCGGTCAACACGTTCATGCAGACGGAGGACGGCAGGCTGGTCGGTTTCAATACGGACGCCGACGGGCTGGTCGCGAGCATGCTGCGGACGTTGCCGGGACAGTCGGAGCCGTTCCTGCCGACGCTGTCGGGCAAGCGCGTGCTGCTGCTCGGCGCAGGGGGTGCGGGGCGCGCGTCGGCGTTCGCGCTTGCGAAGGAAGTGGGCGACGGGTCGGTGCTGCTCACGAACCGCTCGCTGGAGCGTGCGGAGGAGCTCGCGAAGCAGGCGGCAGCGGCCACCGGCGCCAAGGTAACCGCCACCGCCCAGGAGCTGGCCCTGGACGTGGTCTGGAGCATGGACGTCATCGTCAACGCTTCGACGGTAGGGCAGTCCGGCGTGCGCCGGCTGGGCAACGGGGAGGCGACGTCGCTCGAAGCGTTCTCGTCGCTCGCGCCCGCTTCGCCCGCGATCGTTGCGGAGGGCGACGGCGGAGCGTCATTCTGGCGGGAGTGGTTCGCGGCATCGTTCAAGGCGATAGCGGAGAACAATCAGCGGTCGGCTGCGGCGATAGCCATGTGCAAGCCGGATGCGGCGTTCGTGGACGCGGTGTACTCGCCGGACGAGACCGTGCTGTTGCGCCAGGCGCGGCTGTCGGGCCGCAAGACGCTGAACGGCAAGGGGATGCTGGTGATGCAGGCGGCGTTCTCGTTCGTGAACCGGATGACGCGCCGCCACCTGCAGGCCGCGGGCCACGACCCCGACGCGCTGTACGACAGGGTCGTCGAGGTGATGGCGGCCGGGTTCTGAGCGTACCGATGGAGATTCCAGCAGGCAGTTGGGTGCTGCGTCCGTGGCGGGAGGGGGATGAGCCCGCGCTGGTGAAGTATGCCAACAACCGCAACGTCTGGATAAACCTCAAGGACCTCTTCCCCCATCCGTACACGATGGAGGACGCCGAAGCGTGGGTGCAGTCGCAGAAGGACCGAGACTCCCCAACGAACTTCGCCATCGCGAATGCCGATGAGGCTATCGGTGCGATCGGGCTCAGGCTGCAGGGCGACATCTATAAGCGATCCGCTGAGGTGGGATACTGGCTGGGTGAGCCGTTCTGGGGGCAGGGCATCGCCACCCATGCGCTCCGGGCATTGACGGAATACGCCTTTGCCAACTTCGACCTCGTCCGGCTCTACGCCACCGTCAAGGAGTGGAACCCGGCTTCGGCACGCGTCCTGGAGAAGTGCGGGTTCACGCTGGAAGCACGGCTGCGGAAGAGTGCCATCAAGGACGGCCAGATGATAGACCTGTTCCTGTACGCGCTCGTCCGGGAGTAGGCACGCTCCGCAACGAAAGGCGGAGTAAGATAGGGCGCGGTACACCCGCAGGCGGAGGCGCAGCGATGGTCGACACAGCCCCTCAGCAGACGAAGACGCGCAGGATAGACGGCGACAGTCACTTCTTCCCGCCGCCCGACTTCACCGGCGTGGGCGAGACGATCGGCGTCTCCGAGCAGGCGCTGGACATGCTGCTGCGCGACGCGCTGTTCTTCTCCGACCGGGAGGCGAGACGTGGGGGATTTCGGGCGTCGGCTGCAGGGCAGCGCACGGGCGCGATCAACCCCACGGCGGCGACGACCGGGCAGCAGAGGGGGCCCATCGGCCACGGGGTCGCGGACCAGCGGGTGAAGCTGCTGCCGGAGACCGGGTTCGAGATGCAGGTGCTCATCCCGGACGGCATCTACGGCAACCCGTTCGGTTCTCCGAACGAGCGGGAGTGGGACAAGGGACTGCGACTCGCGCTCTGCATGGGCTATAACAACGCGACCGCCGACGCGCAGCGGCAGTACCCGGAGCAACTCATCGGGACAGGCGTCGTGCCGTTCGGGACGGAGTCGGTGGAGGCGTGCGTCGCGGAGGCCCGTCGAGCGGTTACCGAGCTGGGGCTGCAGGCGCTGACCATCAACAGCAACTGGCGCGGGAAGAACTGGGACAGCATCGAGCTCTACCCATTCTGGGAGGCTGTCGCCGAATTGGACGTTCCGCTGTACGTGCACGGCAACCCGTTCCAGTGCCAGGTGAACGACCACATCCCCACCAACTTCACGCTCGGGTGGGAGCGGCTGCGGCGCATGCACATCAGCAACTACCTGGGCTTCGCGTTCGAGTACATGGTGTCGATGGCGAGCCTGACGCTCGGCGGCGTGCTCAAGGAGTTCCCGAACCTGCGCATGGCGTTCTTCGAGGCCGGTGGCTCCTGGCTGCCGTGGATCATGTACACGCTCGACCGGGTCTACCAGATCGAGCCGCAGTGCGCCCGCTGCGACGAGCTGCCGAGCGACCTGATCGCGCGCAGTTGCATGGTCGCCGTCGAACCGGACGAGCAGGCTATCGTGGGAGCGGTGCACACCATCGGGAGCAGGAACTTCATCATCGGCAGCGACTACCCGCACCCGCCGTCCACGTTCCCGAACACGGCGGCAGGCATCGAGACGATGGAGGGCCTCAGCGACGAGGCGAAGCGCGACATCCTTGGTGACAACATGGCGCGCTTCTTTCGGATGGCGTAGAGCCTAGAACAGCTCCGTCTCGCCCTCTTCAGCCGCTTCCTCGATGCGGTCCGGGCAGTCGGCTGCGGTGATCTCGCAGAAGGCGCACTCGGACGCGCTGGGCGTTCTCGGCGGTGGCTGTTCGATGTCCGCGAGCCGCTTGATGAGGTCGGCGACGCGGTCGATGAAGGTCGTGTCGATGGCAGAGGCGGGCACATCGACTGTGTGGTCTTCGTACACGACGCGGCCCGTCACCGGCATCCCCGCGTACTCGCGCCGCGCGAGCGGGAACGCCCACATGTAGAGCATCACCTGGATGGCGTGGTACGCGTGCGGCTCGCCGGACTTCACGTCGTGGATGACGACCTGCCCGTCCTCGAGCGATACGAGATCCGGCATACCGGAGAGCGTGGCGTACCAGCCTCTGAGCCTGAACTGGTTCTGGCGCTCCGTCTTCACGGTCGCACCGCCGGCCTCCAGCCGCTTCTGCTCGGTGCGAAGGAGTGCGGTGTGGTCGAGCGCCCAGCGCGTGTGATCGAACGTCGAGGGCGATCGCTGCCAGCTGGAGCCTTCGTGCTGCGCTTTGAACCAGGACGCCCACTCGCAGCGGTTGTTGCCGGAGAGCAGGCGCGGCAGCCACGTCACCCAGACGTAGGGCTGCTCGCGTGCCTGAGGCGCGTCGAGGGTCACCCGGGCGGTCTATCTGAAAGCGTAGCGCTCTTCGCCGGTTAGGGTGCGGACACCCTCCCACTCGCTGAGCGCGGCGCCTTCGCCGGAGAGGATGGCCTCGACCTCTGCCGGGGCGGGCTGGAGGTCCTTGAACGGCCCGCCGGTGCCCTCGTAGCCGGGGTACTGGAAGTACTCGCAGGGCAGGATGATGATCTCGTTCTCCGCCTCGTCGCGGTGGATGTTCATGGGCTCGCCGCCCTCCTCCACGACGCGGGCCTGCTCGTCCAGCAGCCGCCGGTACATGATGACGCCCACGTCGGTGACGCCGAGGCGTTCCGTCGTCCTGTCGGAGATGGGCCCCTGGATGATCCACGCCAGCTGGTCCTGCGCGAGGACGTAGTCGTAGCGGATCTTCCCGTTCTCATCGAAGACCGGCATCTCGGTAAACGGGATCTCGGTCTGGGGCTCCTCGCCGCTCTTGAGCGGGCGGAACGTCATGGAGATGTGCAGCGTGTGGGTGTCGTCAGCGGGCGTGCGGAACTGCATGCCGTGGGCAACGCGCAGGATGTTCGGGAAGAGCACGGGGTGGCCGATGCGCCAGAACTCGCTCTCCTCGGTTTCGTCGCCGACGAGGCGGCGCTTGATGACGCCGTAGTCCGTGACATCGAAGCCGATCTTCTTGTGCTC
>VXQP01000095.1:0-38464 GCA_009838965.1 Chloroflexota bacterium
CCCCCATCCTAACCTTCCCCCATCGAGAGGGAAGGGACCAAGCGAGGTTCCTGCCTGCGCAGGAACGACGGAGCGGAGCGGCGCAGCGCGCCCCCGGAGGATGACGTGGCCAGGGTCCTTGTAGCCGACCCCATCGACGAACTCGGCGTCGCGCGTCTGAAGGCCGCCGGGCATCACGTCGACGTCCGGAAGGGTCTCAGCGAGGACGAGCTGTGCGCCATGGTCGGCGACTACGAAGCGATGGTCGTCCGCAGCGAGACGAAGGTGACCGAGCGCATCATCGAGCACGCGACGAAGATGCTCGGCATCGGGCGCGCGGGCGTCGGCGTCGACAACATCGACGTGGACGCCGCCACGCAGCACGGCATCGCGGTCGTCAACTCGCCGACGGGCAACACCATCGCCGCAGCCGAGCACGCGTTCGCGCTCATGATCTCGCTTGCCCGCAACATCCCGCAGGCGGACGCCTCGATGCGCCGCAGCGAGTGGACGCGCTCCCGCTTCATGGGCATCGAGCTGCGCGGCAAGACGCTCGGCATCATCGGGCTCGGACGCGTAGGCTCCGAGGTCGCTCACCGGGCGCGCGCTTTCCAGATGCACGTCATCGCGTACGACCCGTACGTCTCGATGGAGCGGGTGCGCAGCCTCGGCGTCGAGTCTGTCTCGATGGAGTGGCTGCTGCGCGAGTCCGACTTCATCAGCATCCACACGCCGCTCACCTCCGGCACGAAGAGCCTCATCGGTGAGCCGGAGTTCGCGCTGCTCAAGCCCGGCGTCCGCATCGTGAATGCGGCTCGCGGCGGCCTCGTGGACGAGCGCCTGCTGCAGAAAGGGCTCACCGAGGGCAGCATCGGCGGTGCGGCGCTGGACGTGTTCCCGGTCGAGCCGCCACAGGACCTGCCCCTGCGCGAAGAGCAGCGTTCGGTGCTCACGCCCCACCTCGGCGCGTCCACGGAGGAGGCGCAGGTGGAGGTGGCGCTGGAGGTCGTCGACCAGCTGCTCTCCGTCCTGAGCGGGGGAGCGGCGCAGTACACCATCAACATGCCGTTCGTTCCGCAGGAGGTCATGGAGGCGCTCGGCCCCTACCTGCCCGTCGCGACCGCGATGGGACGCCTCGCCATTCAGCTCGCGGACGGCCAGCTGGAGACCGTCGCGGTCCGCGTCGCCGGTGAGATAGCGCACCACGACATCGAGATCCTCGCGTCGGCGGCGCTGGTGGGCGTGCTCAGCGTCGCCACCGACATGCGGATCAACCTCGTGAACGCGCAGGCGATGGCCCAGGAGCGCGGCATCAGGATCGTCGAGGAGAAGGACCCCGAAGGCGGCGAGCAGTACCTGAACCTCGTGGGCGTCGAAGTGCGCTCCACCGGCGGGACGGTGTACACCGCAGGAACGTCGGTACACGGCACGGTGCACCTGAACCGCCTCAACGACTTCACCCTCGACATGGAGCCGAGCGCGCCCTACATGCTCTTCACGACGCATACGGACCAGCCGGGCATGATCGGCAAGGTCGGGACGATAGCGGGCGAGCATGACGCGAACATCTCCTTCATGGAGGTAGGGCGCGCGGCACCGCGCGGCGCGGCCACGATGATCGTGGGGTTCGACGACCCGGTGACGGACGAGATGCTCAGGGATATCAGGGCTATCGAGGGCATGACCACGGCCCGGCTCGTGACGTACGAGACCTCGGAGCCGGTGCAGCCTCGTCTGCGGGGGACGTAGGGGGCTGCGAGGGCCCTCACCCGCCGCGCAAGCGCTCGACCTCTCCCAGGAGGAGAGGTGGGCTGCGAGCTTCCTGCCTGCGCAGGAACGACGGGGGCACTCACCCCCATCCTAGCCTTCCCCCATCGAGAGGGAAGGGATCAGAGGGCGTTCTTGTCCGTGGTCTGGGCGCGTGCTACGATGCGACACACCGTTCGTTAGGAATTTCACGAACAGACGCTGTCCATGACGACGACATCCAGACCGCATGGCGCTCCCGATAACGCATCCTCCGGCTCCCTGCGCGAGCGTGCGCGCCGGGCGATAGGGGAACAGCCCTCGCCCACGGTCACCATGCTCTCGTCGCTGCTCGCCGCTCAGGATGAGCTGGGCTACCTCCCGTACGAGGCCGTCGACGAGGTCTCGCTGTGCACCGGTTCCAGCGTCAACGAGGTCTGGGCCGTTGCGTCGTTCTACCCCAACTTCCGGTTCACGCCCCCGGCGCGGCACTCGGTCGAGATCTGCTGGGGGCCGACGTGCCACGTTCTCGGGGCGCAGCCCATCCTGCAGGGCCTCGTGAGCCACCTCGGCCTGGAAGGGGAGGGCGACACGGAGGACGGCAGCATCTCGCTGAAGTACAACACCTGCTTGGGCGTCTGCCCGCACGCTCCGGCGATGAGCTTCGACCACGAACTGGCCGGACGCATGTCGCTCGACGAGGCGGTGAGCCGCGTCGAGCGCATCCGGGCGGCCGACAGCGCAGGGGAGCAGCAGGCGTGACGGAGGCGTACGAGGCCCTTGCGAAGCGCGCCGCGGCGCGCTGGGACGAGCTGCACGCCAGGCCGTGGGTACGCGTCGGCACGGGTCTCATGGGCGAGGCGGTGGGCGCGCTCGAAGTGCTTTCGGCGCTGCGGGAAGCCATCGAACGAGCGGGCGTCGAAGCGACCATCTCCGAGGTCGGAACGACCGGCCTCTGCTATGCGGAACCGATCGTGGACGTCCACGTGCCGGACGGCCCGCGCGTGCGCTACGGGAACGTTCGCCCCGAGCAGGTCGAGACCATCGTGCAGCGGCACGTCGTTGGCGGCGAGCCGGTGACCGACCTTGCGCTCGCCAGCGTCGACTCGAACGTGCCGGGCGTCCCCCGATTCGAGCAACTGCCGATGATGCAGGGGCAGATACGCGTCGCGCTGCGCAATGCGGGCGAGATAGACCCGACCGACATCGACCAGTACGTCGCGCGCGGCGGCTTCTCCGGGCTGGACAAGGCGCTGTCGTCGCTCACGACGGAGCAGACGCTCGACGAGATCAAGAACTCCGGCCTGCGCGGTCGCGGCGGCGCGGCGTTCCCCACCGGCGTGAAGTGGGGGTTCCTCGCAGGCAACCCCGCTCCGCAGAAGTACATCCTCTGCAACTGCGAGGAGGGCGACCCCGGCGCGTTCAACGACAAGACGATCCTGGAGTCGGACCCGTTCACTCTGATCGAGGGCTGCATCATCGCGGGCTACGCCACCGGCGCGAGCAACGGCATCGTCTTCATCCGCCACGGGCACGACTCGCCGATAGACCGGACGCGCGCCGCGATACAGGCGTGTTACGACAACGGCGTGCTCGGGGAAAGCGTCCTCGGCAAGGAGTTCTCGTTCGACATGGAGGTCTCGCTCGTCGGCGAGTCGTACGTTGCGGGCGAGGAGACGGCGCTGATGGAAGCGGTAGAGGGCAAGCGCTCCATGCCGCGTTTCCGCCCCCCGTTCCCGGCGGCCTACGGTGTGTGGGGGAAGCCGTCCAACATCAACAACATCAAGACGCTGAGCTACGCGCCGGAGATCGTGCGTCGCGGCGCGGAGTGGTTCGCGGGCATCGGCACGGAGAAGAGCACGGGCACGGCCATCGCCTGCCTCTCCGGCGACATACGCTACCCCGGCCTCGTCGAGGCGCCGTTCGGCCTGACGGTCCGCGACGTCATCGAGGGGATGGGCGGCGGCGAACCGACCGGCAAGGCGCTGAAGTTCCTGCAGACCGGCGGCCCGCTCGGCGGCGTGCTGCCCGCCGAGCAGTTCGACATGGTGCTGGACTTCGACGAGATGGTCGCGGCGGGCGCGATGTTCGGCTCCGGCGGACTCATCGTCTGCAACGAGGAGCGCTCGGTCGTCGACCTCACGCGCACGCTCGTTGCGTTCGACCAGATGGAGTCGTGCGGCAAGTGCTTCCCGTGCAGGCTCGGCATGAGCCACATACTCGAGATACTGGAGCGCATCGCGGCAGGGAAGGGGCGCAGCAGCGACATGGAACTCATGGAGCGCGTCGGCGTGAACATGCGCGGGGGGTCGCTCTGTGGCCACGGCCAGCTGGGCTACAACCCCGTGGCGAGCGCGGTGCGCTTCTTCGGGGGCGAGTTCGAGACGCAGTTGGAGGAGGGCGCGGGAGCCCTCGCCTCGTTCGTGGGGCCGAAGTCCACGCGGCGCGGTGCGCAGATGTCGGGCGACACGCCGACGGCGTCGGTAAAGCCGGACTTCGTGATGCACATCGAGGCTGTGGGGACTTCGCCCCCATCCTAACCTTCCCCCATCGAGGGGGAAGGGACCCGAAGAGGGGAAGAACCGGATAGAGGGAACAGGGACCGAACCAGGCAGGACATGGCAGACGAGATCACGATCACGATAGACGGGCAGGAGGTCACGACGACCCCTGGCACGATGGTGGTGCAGGCGGCGAACGACGCCGGCATCTACATCCCGTACCTCTGCTATCACCCCGGCATGAAGCCGTACGGCGCGTGCCGCATGTGCGTCGTCGAGATTGAGGGACAGCGGGGCACGCCCGCATCCTGCACGCTGCCGGTGCGCGACGGCATGGTCGTCAACACGAAGGGCGGCGATGCCGTGCAGGTGCGGAACACGACGCTCGACCTGCTGCTGTCGGAGCACCCGCACGGATGTCTTACATGCCATCGGATAGACCTCTGCGGCCCGCAGGACATCTGCCTCCGGCACGTCGACGTGGTCGACCGGTGCGTGACCTGCCCGAAGAACGAGCGCTGCGAGCTGAAGGACACGACGCGCTTCCACACGCAGGAGCTCGTGTCGCCGCTCACGTACCAGTACCGCAACCTGCAGGTGGAGACGAAGGACCCGTTCTACGACCGCGACTACAACCTCTGCATCGTGTGCGCGCGCTGCACGCGGGCGTGCGACGAACTGCGGGGCGACGTTGCGATAGGCATGACGGAGCGCGCGGGGCAGGTGCTCGTCGGCACGGTCATGGGCGACTCGCTCCTCGAGTCCGGCTGCGAGTTCTGCGGCGCCTGCATCGACGTCTGCCCGGTGGGCGCGCTCACCGAGACCGCCTACAAGTGGGAGCGCCCCGCGCGGGTCGAGCAGTCGGTCTGCGCCGAGTGCCCCGTGGGCTGCACGATGACGTACGAGGTCAACCACTGGGAGCGGGTTGTGCGCGCGGTGCCGGAGCTGAACGCCCCGTCGAACATGGGACAGGCGTGCTTCAAGGGCAAGTTTGGGTTCGAGTACGTCAACGACAAGCGCCGCATCCGGAAGCCGCTGGTGCGCCGGGACGGCGAGCTGCAGGAGGCCTCGTGGGACGAGGCCATAGCCGCCGCTGCCGAGGGCTTGGCGCAGCACAGGGGTCCCGCGTTCGCGCTGATGGCGAACCCGCGCAACACGAACGAGGAGCTCTACGCGGCGCAGAAGTTCGCCCGTGCCGCGATGGGCTCGAACGCCGTCGACGTGGCATCGAACGACCGCCCCGGCATCGTCGAGGGCCTGCAGGACACGTTCGGCTACTTCGCCGGAACGATGACCACGTGGGAGCTCGCAGACTCCGCCGCCGTGATGGTCGTGAGTGCAAACCTTACTGAAGAACAGAACGTCGTCGGTGTGCCGATCAAGCGCGCCGTCCGCGCCGGTACGCAGCAGCTCATCGTCATCGATTCACGCGAGGTCGAACTCACGCGCTACGCGTCGCTGTGGCTGAGGCCGTACCCCGGCACCGACTCCGTGCTGCTCGGCGGCATGCTGCGCTGCATCGTCGACAACGGGCTGGCGGACATGGAGTTTGTCAACGAACGCGCAGAGGGCTGGGACGAACTGGTGGCCTGCCTCGAACCGTTCACGCTGGACGCGGTCGCCGCGGAGACCGGCGTGAACGCGGCAAGCATCGAGCAGGCGGCGCGCATCTACGCAGAGGCGGCGTCGGCGGCGCTGCTGTTCGGCGGCGACAGCTCGATCGGCGGCACGCGCCGCACGCTCTCGCGGATGGTGGCTGCGCTCGCCGTCGCGACGGGGAACGTCGGCAGGCACGGCGCGGGCGTCATGCCGCTGTACCAGGGCGCGAACGCGCAGGGCGCCTTCGACATGGGGGCCTGGGCCGCATCGCTGCCGGGCCACAACCTGCTGGACGACGCAAGCGCACGCGAGGCTTTCGGCAAGCTCTGGGGCGTTCCCATTCCGGACGAGCGCAACCCGGGCAACCGCAGCATCTTCACGCGGGCGCGCGATGGCAGCATCAAGGCGATGGTGATGCTGGGCGACCACGTCCACTACGAGGACGGCACGCTCGGCGACGTGATGGGCGGACTCGATGCGCTCGAGTTCCTGGTGGCGACGAGCGCGTTCCCGTCCGCGATAACGGAGCGGGCGCACGTCGTCTTCCCCGCCGAGGTGTGGGCCGAGAAGACGGGCACGTACACCAACATCGAGCGCCGCGTGCAGCCGCTCCGCAAGGTGGCGAAGAACAAGCGCGTCGATTCGCGCAGCGACCTCGACGTGCTCTGCGCGCTCGCCGCCGCGATGGGCGCGCAGGGGTTCTCGTGGGACGGCCCGGCGCAGGTGCTCGACGAGATAGCGCGGGTCGTACCGGAGTACGCCGGCATCTCGTGGGAGCGGCTGATGCGGGAGCGGCTGGACATCGTGACGACCCCCAGCGACGAGCCGCAGCCGACGCAGGTGATGTACACGGGCAACGTGCTGACCGGCCTGAAGTGGCCATGCGCGTCCGAGGACGGGGAGTTGTTCGTCGACCGGTTCCGCCACGGCAAGGCGCGGCTGCAGCCGGTCGCGTGGCACCCGCGTCCCGAGGTCGACCCGCAGTTCCCGCTCATGCTGGCGCACGGGCGGGTGCTGCTGGAGCTGGGCCGCAAGCCTAACGTGACGGTGGTTGGCAAGCGCAACCGCGTCGAGCGGGAGGAGCGCTTCGTGCTCAACCCCGTAGACGCCGCTGCCGCCAAACTCGGCGAGGGCGATCCGGCATCGGTGACGACGGCCGACGGCGCCGAGCGGCGGGGCGTGGTCGCGCTCTTGGACGCCGTGCCCGCGGGCGTGGTGTCGCTGACGACGCTGTTCGGCGAGTTGGCGGTCGAGGTCGACGCGTCGGACCGCCCCGACCCCATGAACCACATCGCGCGGCTGAACGCCGCGCCGGCCCGTATCACGCCCGTATAGCCGCAGTTAGTGGGAGGAACATGACGCAAGCGCAGGACCGTCTGGCGAATCTGCCGCGTGCATACGTGGCGAAGAAGCAGGAAGTGGCGGAAGACCTCTTCCTGATGTGGCTCCGTCCCGATGAGCCGTTCCGCTTCAAGCCCGGCCAGTACATCACGATAGGGACGGGCGGGATCGAGCGGCCATATTCGATAGCCTCCGCGCCGTACGAGTCCCTCATCGAGCTCTTCATCGAGTACGTGCTGCCGGAGTATGGCGGGAAGCTCACGCCGTTGCTCTGGAACCTGCACGTGGGGGACTCGGTCTCCATGCGACCGCGCGCCAAGGGGCTGTTCGTCTTCCAGCCGCAATTCCACCACCACCTCATGCTGGGCACCGTGACGGGCGTCGCGCCGTACGTCAGCATGATCCGCCAGGCGCTGAAGGACAACATCCGCGGCCACCACTTCTACGTCATGGAGGGTGCCAGTCACCAGGACGAGTTCGTCTACGACTCGGAGCTCCAGCGGCTCGCCGAGCGGCTGCCGGAACTGGTCACGTTCGTGACAACGGTGAGCCGCCCGCAAGCCGAGCGCAACCGCAGCTGGAACGGCCCCACCGGCAGAGTGAACACGCTCGTCGAGGAGTACATGCAGCGGTGGAGCTTGCCGAAGGAGGACACCGCCATCTACCTCTGCGGCAACCCCGGCATGATCGAGGACGTGAAGGAGCGCCTCGCCGGTCAGGAGTGGCACCTCTACGAGGAGCGCTTCTGGAAGGAAGACGAGTAAACTGCGGGCGCAGCCGCCTGAAAAGGAGCCGTCATGGAAGTCAAGGAACTCGGTCACGTCGTCCTGTTCGTCGCGGACGTCGAACGCTCGCGACACTTCTATACGGACGTCCTCGGCTTCAGCGAGATACGGCGCGAGGGCCAGCGTCCGAACACGGCCATGTACTCGACGGGGCGTACGCATCACGAGTTGTACCTGATGCAGGTGGGCGAGGACGCGCAGCCCGTTCAGCAGGGGAAGCGGCTGGGCCTCTACCACATCGGCATCAAGATCGGGACGACGGACGAGGAGCTGCAGGACGCGCTCGCCGAGCTGCAGGAGGCCGGGGTTCGCGTCGTTGGGCACAACGACCACGGCCACACCCACAGCCTCTACATCCTCGATCCGGACGGCAACGAGATCGAGCTGTACATCGACGTGCAGCCGGAGACGTGGCGCGAGGAGTTCGCGCGCGAGGTGCCGCTTCGGCCCGCGCTGCGGTAGGGGTGATCCTCACCCGCCGCGCTGTCGCGCGTCGACCTCTCCCAGAGGGCGAGGTGAAGGGGGTGGGGTTCCTGCCTGCACAGGAACGTCAGGTGGTTCGACAGGCTCACCATGAGCGGGCGAATCACCGAGAGATTTCTCGGCTCCGCTGCGCTTCGCTCGAAATGACAACAAGGGGGCGAGGTCCCTGCCTGCGCAGGAACGACGAACTCCCTCCCATCCCATCCTGTACATCCTGTCCATCGATGTTCGAATGCCAGCCCCGCATTCCGTTTGTCGGGTTGGCTGACTAGAATCCCTCTGTGGCCAGCCCCGTCCGCAAGCAGTACCTGGAGATAAAGTCGCGCTACCCGGATGCGTTGCTCCTGTACCGCATGGGCGACTTCTACGAGACGTTCGACGAGGACGCCCGGCTCGCCGCGCGGGACCTCGAGATAGTCCTCACGCAGCGCGACATGGGGCAGGGCGAGGTCGTTCCCCTCGCGGGCATCCCGTACCACGCGCTCGACAGCTACCTCGCGAAGCTCGTGCGCAAGGGTCACCGCGTCGCCATCGCGGAGCAGACGAGCGAACCGGACGGCAGGACGCTCGTGAGCAGGGACGTCGTCCGCGTCGTCACTCCCGGCACCGTCATCGAGCCGGGGATGCTGGACTCCGGCGCGAACAACTATCTCGTTGCCGTGGCGCCGGGCGGCGTACAGTCCGGCATCGCGTTCGTGGACATCACCACCGGCGAGTTCGCGGTGGCGCAACTGCCCTCCGGCGCAGTGCCGCAGGAGATCGCCCGGCTCGCTCCTTCAGAACTGCTTCTTGCTGAGGGGGGCGAGGTTCCTGCCTTCGCAGGAATGACGGAAGGGGCAGGAATGACGGAGACCCACGTGACGCGCGTGAACGGGGCGAGCTTCGCGCCGAACGCCGCGCGGCGGCGGGTGCTCGACCACTTCGGCGTACGCTCGCTCGACGCGTTCGGCTGCGAGGGGCTGGAGTTCGCGACCGCCGCCGCGGCGGTCGTGCTGGACTACGTGGGCAGCACGCACATGGCCGCGCTGCCCCTGCTGACCGGCCTGCGGACGTACTCGACCGACGCCTTCATGGCGCTCGACCCGCAGACGCGGCGGAACCTCGAACTGTTCGAGGGAGGCCGCTGGGGCGCGAAGGGACAGTCGCTCCTGAGCGTGCTCGACAACACGCAGACGCCGATGGGAGCGCGGCTGCTCCGGCGGTGGGTCGGTCAGCCGCTGCTCGACATCGACGCGCTCGAACGCCGCCTCGACGCCGTTGCGTGGCTGCACGCTTCGGACGTTCGGCGCCAGCGGATACGGGCAGAGCTGGCCGAGGTGTCGGACCTGGAGCGCGCGGTGCAGCGTATCGGCACGGGCGTCGCGTTCCCGCGTGAATTGGTGGGGCTGCGGCGCTCGCTGGAGCGCGTGCCGGCGCTGCTTGCGCTGCTGGAGGAAGCAGGGGACGATCTGGCGTGGCTCACGTCGGAGTTGGACCCGTGCGCGGGCGCGGTGGAGCGCATCAAGGCGACCATCGTTGATGACCCGCAGGGCGACGTGGGGCAGGGGAGGGTCGTTCGCGAGGGCTACTCCGAGGAGATGGACGAGGTGCGGATGGCCGCGCAGGATGCGCGCTCCTACATCGCGGGATTGGAGCGGAAGGAGCGCGAGCGCACCGGCATCCCCAACCTCAAGGTCGGCTACAACAAGGTGTTCGGCTACTACCTGGAGGTCTCCAACGCCCACAGCGCGAGCGTGCCGGACGACTACGTCCGCCGCCAGACGCTCGTGAACGCGGAGCGCTTCTATACGCAGGAGCTGAAGGAGCACGAGAACCGCGTGCTCAGCGCGGGCGACCGCCTGCAGGAGCTGGAGACGGCTATCTACAAGCAGGTCTGCCGCGAGGTTGCGTCGCACGCTTCGGAGATACTCGCGACCGCCGCCGCACTCGCGACGCTCGATGCGCTGTTGTCGCTGGCCGAGTCCGCGGTGCGCTACGGCTACGTGCGGCCCGTGCTCGACGAGAGCGAGCGGCTCGTGTTGCGCGACGCCCGCCACCCCGTTGTGGAGCGCTTCCTGCCCAGCGGGGCGTTCGTCCCGAACGACACCGACCTCTCCACGGACGAGAATCAGTTGGTGATCCTCACGGGCCCGAACATGGCGGGGAAGTCCACCTACCTGAGGCAGGTAGCGGTTGCGGTGCTGATGGCGCAGATCGGCTCGTTCGTGCCCGCGGCGGAGGCGCACGTCGGGCTGGTCGACCGCATCTTCACCCGCGTCGGCCTGCAGGACGACCTGGCATCGGGGCAGTCCACGTTCATGGTCGAGATGGTCGAGACCGCCGCGATACTCCACCACGCGACCCGGCGGTCGCTCGTGATCCTGGACGAGATAGGCCGGGGCACGTCGACGTTCGACGGCCTTTCCATCGCGCAGGCGGTGGCCGAGCACATCCACGACGCTTCCCGCCTCGGCTGCCGGACGCTGTTCGCGACGCACTACCACGAATTGACGACGCTGGCCGACCGTCTGCCGCGCGTCCGCAACCTGAGCGTTGCCGTCTCCGACCGCGACGGCGAGGTGGTCTTCCTGCACCGCATCGTTCACGGCGGCGCGGACAGGAGTTACGGTGTGCACGTGGCGCAACTCGCGGGCCTGCCGAGACCGCTCATCTCGCGGGCGAAGGAGCTGCTTGCGGAGCACGAAGGCATGCCCGCGCCGGGCCGCCGCGCTCGAGGGAAGCGTCCGCTGCCGGGCGCGCCGCCCCAGAGCGCGATGGCGCTATTCGGCGGCGTCTCACCGGAGGCGTCGCGCATCCTCGCTGAACTGCGTGAGCTGGACCTGGACGACCTCACGCCGCGCCAGGCGCTCGACAAGCTTGCGGAACTGCGGGAGCAGGCTGGAGAGGAGTGACGTGGACGCGCTCGTGTTCGTGAGACGACAACAGCCTTGCCAGATCAGTTACTGACTGCGGCAAGACTGCGCTATTCCCGTCGCCCTACTCGCTATAGACGTGAGAGATTATACCGTTTGAAAGTCGTATATATTCGGTCGCTTCATGCTTCCCCGAACAGGAATAATTCGACTTCATCTACGGTAGCATGCCGGGAGTCGCATTCACAGAGGGCTTCTGTGCACAGGACAGCATGGAGAAGGTCCAGACCGCCCTCGTCTGCCTGACTCTCCTGCAGGAGCCCAAGCAGCGTGTAGACTCCATCATGCTCTATCACACCGGAATCATCTTCAGTTTCCCACACAAGCTTCATGTCAAGCACCTCGATCCCAAGATACATCACTCCTATATGCCGTGTCAATGCGCTCACGATATACAGGGTTGGCATAGCGTGCAACACGTAGCCTTATCACGCTCTCTGAATCCAGGCAGCGCTCTCCTGTTTCTTCCGTAACACTTATCGCGCATACGATGCGCTACAGGGGTTTTACTCCTGCATGATGCGCAAGTGCCTACGTTTGCAGGCTGCTGATATCTGGATATATATACACTATCCTCGCATCAACCGCAGAGGCCTTTAGTGCAATGAAACTTCCGTGCCTGCATCGCCGTATCTGACGATATGTCTCCCTGTTCCGGGCATTGTCTGTCTTCAATAACTACCGGCTTTGCGGTATGATTTTGTGACATCAGATCTGTCGACTTCATGCGTCCCGCCCTTGCCCGGCACGACAGACGCGCCGCTCCGGACATGTAGATAGTTGTATCATTAGAGAAGCGGTCGCAAGCACGTTCATGCCTCCGGCGAACGAGCGTTCCTGTGATGGTACGTGAGCGCCTGTGCCATACCTCTCAGCACAGGCAAAAATCAGGATGAGTATCGCTGTCACCGGGGCTGACGCGCTGGGCGATAACGGAGGGAGACATGAATCGAGACGGCGTCCTGGGGAGGGTTCGAGGCGGCGTCGCCGGAGCTGGCGCGACTGGGGCGGGGACTGTTCGACGAGACGGGGCTGGTGATGCTGGGGACGATACGCAGGGACGGCTCCCCGCGCGTCAGCCCCGTGGAGTTCTTCATCTTCGCGGGCGAACTCTACCTCGGCATGATCTGGCAGTCTTACAAGGCGCAGGACCTGCAGCGCGATCCCCGGTGCATGGTGATGAGCACGGTGCACGACCGGATGCTGAAGGACGGCGAGTTCAAGATCGCGGGCATCGCAGCCGAGGTCACGGACGAGGCGGAGCGGCAGGCATGGTCTGCGGCGCTCCTCGAGCACATGGGTTTCTCGCCGGAAAACGGCGGCGAACCGTACCATCTGTTTAAGATCGGTATCCTCACCGCCTCGTTCGCGAAGGTCGAGAACGCCGACTGGTTCCGGCTCTCCTGGCGCGCCGGAGATCAAGCGGGACTTGCGCATGGCGGCTAGAATAGGCCTTATTGAGACGTGAGCAGCGCGGGAGGTACGCGATGGCGTCAGAGTCGAAGGCCAATGGCAAGGCGGAGATGGGCCTCGCCGAGCGGTTCGCGCTGCATCCGGAGACGGACGAGCCGGAGGAGTTCCTCGGCGGGCCGTACAACCTCTCGGTGTGGAAGCCGAAGGACGCCGAGCACCGCCAGTTCCAGGAGAACGCGCCGAGGGCGGGTGAGCCGATGCCGGACTTCACGCTGCCCGTGCTGGACGGCGGCGAACTGACGCTGTCGTCGCTGCGCGGCAAGCCGGTGATGATCGAGTTCGGCTCCGTCACCTGACCGCCATGCGTGGCGGAGTCTCCGTCCATGGAAGACCTTGCGAGCAGGTATGCGGACGACGCGCACTTCCTGTTCATCTACACGCGGGAGGCACATCCCGGAGAGTATTACCCGCCCATCCACTACTACGAGCAGAAGGTGCTGCACGCGCGCTCGTTCAGGGAGCGGCTGGGTATAGGGCGCACCATCCTCGTGGACTCGGTACAGGGGAAGGTGCACCGGGTGTTCGGGGGCGTGTCGAATATGTCGTGGATCGTCGACCACACGGGGCGCATCGCCTACCGGGCGGCGTGGACGGTGGCGGACGACATCGAGCGCGCACTCCAAGAGGTGCTGCGAGCTCGGATGCTGAAGCGCGAGGGGCAGTCCGCGGTGGTGTTCTACCGGGAGATCGTGGGCCTGCGTACGATGCGCGAAGGGCCGCCGGACGGGCTGCCCCGGTACATGGGCGGCGAGGTCGCCGCGCGGCAGTTCGAGGCAGCCCGCCGCAAGACCGAGCGGGCGTAGGGGCTGGTACATGCCGATCTACGAGTTCAGGTGCAACGCGTGCGGCGCGAAGTCGTCGGCCTTCTTCCGGGCGATGCGTTCGGATGCGGCGGCGGCGTGCGGCCGCTGCGGGAGCGCCGATACGCGGCGGCTCTTCTCCACGTTCAAGGTCCGGATGCCGCGTCCCGGCCCTGACCAGCTCAACAAGGCAGAGCTGCTGGACGGCGTCGACTACACCAACCCCGCCTCGATGGCGAACTTCTTCCGCAAGATGGGGAGCGCCTTCGACGACGAGCCGAACGAGCACATGGACGAGATCGTGGGGCGGCTCGACCACGGCGAGCCGGTCTACAAGGCGCTGGACCTGGACATGGGCGGTCACGCCGGCCACTCACACGGGCCGGCTTCGGACGAGTAGGGCGCTTCGCTGCGCCTCTAACCCTCACCCGCCGCGACAAGCGCGTCGACCTCTCCCAGGGGGCGAGGTGGGGGAAGGGCGCCCACAAGGGACGCCCCTACACCAAGCGAGGTCCTGCCTCCGCAGGAACGACGAAGTCCTGGGACGTAGGAGAAAGCAGAGAGGGGCAGGATATCCTGCCCCTCTCTCGTTCCGGGCGTTGCCGGGTTTCGCCTAGTCGGGGACGTTGGCGAACGCGGGGAAGACCTTCAGCGGGTTCTTGTTGACAATGGTGAGCTTGTCCTCCTCCGACAGCGAGGGCAGGTAGTCGATAACCGGGAGCAGGTTGTCGGAAGTGAGGCCGACGCCCGTGTGGGACGGGTGGTCGCTCTCCTGCCGGACGTTGCGCCCTGAGCCGGGGGCCTCGGTGCCGAACGCCATGTTGGCGACGCCCCACTGCTTGATGGCGAGCTCCAGGTAGTCGATGTCGTAGGTGCAGGTGTCGAAGAAGAGGTTGTCGCCTTCCCAGTTGCCCCGGTGGCGGGAGGAGGCGATGAACCGGTCCAGCGCTCCGCCGGCGTGGGCGATGCAGATGCGGAGGCCGGGGAACTTCGTGAAGATGTCGCTGTAGGCGAGGATGCGGGTCGCGAGGAACGTCTCGACGACGAAGCCGACCTGGTAGTTGCCGGGGATGTGCCCGATGCGGGGGTCCAGGCAGTTCGTGCCGTGGATGAACACGGGGACGTTCCACTCCTGGCACTTCTCGTAGACGGGGTACCAGTAGGGCTCGTGCATGCCGGGGGAGTTGTGGCGGCCGTCAGGGTCCGGGCTGAGGTAGGTGCCCACGAAGCCGTACTCCTTGACCGTCTTTTCGAACTCCGGGAGGGCGTTGCTCAGGTCCGGGGCTTCGGCGATCTGCGGCAGCATGGATGCACCCAGGTAGCGCGTGGGGAAGTTGTCGACCTGCTTCTTGATGGTGTCGTTGGTGAACTCGCACCACGGGCCGTACAGATTGCGCGGCATCCAGCCCATCATCGTGAAGGGCCGGGGACCGATGACCTGGACGTCGATGTTGCGCTCGTCCATGTACTCGGTGTGCATGGTGTTCGTGCGCATGAACGCTTCGTCGCTGAACTCGCCCGACCCGGAGCCTGTCGCTCGCAGCGGGCTTTCACCGACATGGCCGGAGGAGAATCCCCCGACGATCCAAGTGCGCACCGAGTTGGGCGCCGATACGTGGCCATGGACATCGAAAACCTTCGTGCCTTTGAACATGTCCTCCTCCTGATACCCGCTGCGAGAGCGGCTGTGTTAGTGAGACGCACAGCGGCTGGAAGTTCCCCCTCGTCTGCGTCGCGCCGTTACGTCGCGCGGAGGGTAGTCCTTCCAGCCGCTGGTTGCAACCTTTGTATCGCTAGCGCTGTATCGATACATGGAGTTATCGATACAGCATGATACTGGTCATGCCACGAGCACACCTGCCTCCGAGGGGAGTTGGTCGAATATCTTGGCGTTGGCGTACTGCGGGTGCACGGGCACCTGGTGTTGCAGCTCGATCATTCGGCCGGTCTTCCCGGACTCGATGACCGCGAGTGTCGCCTCCAGGGTTGCCATCCCCCACTCCGGTGTGTGGTAGACCGGCGCGCCGTTGACGACCGCGTCGTACAGCTCCTTGAGCTCGGCGCGGCGGTTCATCGCCCATCCGGACGGCGGCTTCAGGTCGATCGTGTGGTGGCCCTCGTTGTCGTAGATGGTGATGCCGTAGGCCGAGCGGGTGATGTCGCCTCGCTCGCAGGAGACGACCACGAAGCCCGGCTCGGCGGGCACCCAGGGCTCGCCGCCGGGGTCGCGGTTCTGCCCCTCGCGCTTGAACACCTCGACCTCGCGCTCGCCGCCGATGCGTATCGCCTGCTTGTCGGACTCCTCGTCGCGGGTGCCGGTGATCATGCCGTCGCGCACGAGGATGCGCTCCGCCTCGTCGTAACGCTGGCGGTCGTGCCCCCACGGGACGAGCTGCGCGCCCATGAAGTAGCCGTGCGCGTTGTGGATGATGGTGGAGACGGCGCCGTTCTCGAACTCGAACAGCGCGGAGTAGTAGCCGGGGATGGGGCGCTCCGGCATCCACTGGCCGACGACGCCGCGGACGTTCTTGACCATGCCGCCGCCGAGCAGTCGGACGGTGTCGATCTGGTGCGGGCCCTGCCGGTAGACGAGTCCGCCGCCCTGCGCGAGGTCCAACTCCTCCGAGACGCGGGGGCGGAGCAGCCAGTCGGTGTAGGCCATGAAGTTGATGGCCTTGACCGCGCCGAGCTGGCCGGACTCGATGATGCTGTACATCTTGCGGAAGGGCGGGATGAACGAGCGCGTGTGGCCGGCGATGAGCACGTTGCCGGTGCGCTTCGCGGCGTCGCACATCGCCTGCGCCTCTTCGAGGTTGAGCGCCATCGGCTTCTCGACGACGACGTGCTTGCCGTGCTCGAGCGCGTAGATGGTCATGGGCGCGTGGAACCTGTTCGGGGTCGAGATCCAAACGGCCTCGACGTCATCGTCCTCGCACAGCTCCTCGATGCTTGCGTAAGCCTTCGCCTCGTAGCGGGCCTGGAAGCGCTCCCGCGTGAGCGGGTTGATGTCGGCCCCGGCGATGAGGTCGATCTCCTCCATCTGCTCGAAGGCGGGGAGCATCTCCGTGCCGCCCACACCGATGCCTGCCATAGCCACGCCGAGTGTTCGCTTTGTGGTCATATCGCTCTCCTTGCGCCAGCGTTAGTGTTCCCGCCCCTCTGCATCCCCCGGGCGAGACTATCCGGCAGTGTTATACACCCGCGCGCGCAAGAGCGCCACGCCTATCCCTCCCGCTCCGCCAACTCCTCGTGCAGCAGGTCCTCGGCGTAGCGGAGCAGCGTCTGCTCGCGGTCGTCGGGCGTGGCCTTCGACTGGAAGTAACGGCGCAGGGCGTCGAGCGGCTCGATGCGCTCGGCGTCCTCCCACGGCAGCCGGGTCCGGCGCTCGCGCTCGACGCGGCGCTCGATGCCCGCGACGTAGAACGCGGAGGCGAGCGCCGCGCGCACGTCGGCCTCCCGGAACGCGGGCTCCTGCTCGGCACGCATCTCGATCCGCAGGCGGACGATGGAGCGCGCCAGCTCCTCCTCCGGCTGTGCTGATATGGCCTGCACCGCCGCCTCGGTGGGGTTCTCCATCGGCCCCGTCGCGACGCGTATCGTGAGCATGGGGCGGGCAGGGGTCGGCACGAACCCGTAGCCGGTGAGGCGCTCGCCCTGCGGACGGACGGGATCGATGTCGGCGACGACGAAGCCCTTGTCTTCGCGCTCCTCGCTGAAGTCCACACGCTCGATGCTGCCCGCGTAGACGACCGGCGGATGCTCCGTGAGCACCTGGTGCTTGTGGATGTTGCCGAGTGCGACGTAGTCGAACTGGGGGATGGCGACGGTGCCGAGGCTGAGCACGTGGTCGTTTCCCAGCATCATCGACTGCTCCGAGGCGGTCTTCGCTCCGGCGATGTTGACGTGGGCGCAGAGCACGGCGGGGACGGCGGGGTCGAGCCTGTCGACCTCCTCCTGCAGGTGCATGACGAGACGCGACTCAACGTCCTGCTTGATCTGCTCCAGCGTCTGGCCGCGCGTCTCCTCCCGGTTCATGAACTGGCCGATGCGTATCCACGGCAGCGCGACGACCTGCACGTCTCCGGCGTTGGTGGCGATGCGGTGGGTGTCGAGCGTCTGCCCGACGGTGACGTTGGCGACGCTGAGCGTGGGGAATATCTCGAGCGCAGTGGCGCGGTTGGCGACGTGCGGCAGGTCGTGGTTGCCGATAGTGAGGAACGTGGGGATGCCTGCCGCGGAGAGGCGCGCGATGCGCCGCGCGAACTCGCGTTGGTGGGTCTGGGTGGGGTTGCGCGCCTTGTAGGCGTCGCCCGCGAAGAGGACGAGGTCGACGCCGCCATCGATGGCGTAGTCGACGGCGTAGTCCATCGCGGCGAGGAAGTCGAGGAGGCGCGTGTTGACGCCGAGGTACTCCGCGCGGTCCACGTCCGGCGCGAACCAGTCCGGCAGCGCGTCGAGGTCGGCCTGGGAGGCGGGGCGTCCGTAAGACTCGACGCCGACGTGGATGTCGGAGAGGTGCAGGAGGCGCATAGGGGTCAGTATTCGATCGCGGTGCGAGGTTCGAGACGTTCGGCGACGGGGTCGACCTTGAAGCCGAGAGTCTCCAGTGTCGTCACGCCGATGAGCGGGACGCCTGCTTCCTCGGCGAGGGTGACGAGGATGGGGCTCCTGACGCCTTCCATCTCCGCGTTCGCGAGTGCCAGCGGCCTGACAGTTACACGACCGTCGGCCAGTTCGACTTCCACCTGCCGCACGATCTCCAAGCCGAGCCGTTGTCCGAGCGCCATGGGAATCTTCGTGAAGGTGGCGCCGGTGTCGACGAGGCACCGGAGGGTGTCCGAGGCGGACGACCCTGAGAGACTGAGGTCTGCGTAGGTTGCACCCATGCGTCTATCCTAAACCCGGGTGCTGCCCATGTCGCGGAGGGCGGAGCGGAGGGCGTCGGCGAGGTCGGCGATGGGGACGCGGTGCTGCTGCATCGAGTCGCGGTTGCGGATGGTGACCGCCTGGTCCTCCTCCACGGTCTGGAAGTCCACCGTGACGCAGAGCGGGGTGCCGATCTCGTCCTGGCGGCGGTAGCGGCGGCCTATCGACTGTGCGTCGTCGTACTGAGAGCGGAAGACGTGGCGCACCTGCGCGTGCACGTCGCGCGCGGTGGGGGTGAGCTTCGCGTTGCGGCTGAGGGGGAGGACGGCGACCTGCGCGGGCGCGATGTCCGGGTGGAAGCGGAGGACGGTGCGGACCTCCTCCTTGCCGTCTCCGGTGGGGGCCATCTCCTCGTCGTAGGCGTCGAACATGAAGGTGAGCGCGGCGCGGTCAGCCCCAGCGGCGGGCTCGATGACGTACGGGAAGTAGTGCTCGTTCGCCTCCTGGTCGAAGTACTTCATCGTCTTGCCGGAGACGGCCTCGTGCTGAGAGAGGTCGAAGTCGGTGCGGTTGGCGATGCCCTCGAGTTCGCCCCAGCCCCACGGGAAGTTGTACTCGACGTCGGCAGTCGCCTTGGCGTAGTGCGCGAGCTCGTCCGGGTCGTGGTCGCGGAGGCGCAGGTTCTCCTCGCGGATGCCGAGGTCCCTGTACCAGTTGAAGCGCTGCTCTATCCAGTGGCGGTGCCAGTAGTCGTCCTCGCCGGGTTTCACGAAGAACTCCATCTCCATCTGCTCGAACTCGCGTGTGCGGAAGATGAAGTTGCCGGGCGTTATCTCGTTGCGGAACGACTTGCCGATCTGGGCGATGCCGAACGGCAGCTTGTGGCGCATGGCGGTAAGTACGTTGTCGAAGTTGATGAAGATACCCTGCGCGGTCTCGGGGCGCAGCCAGACCTGGTTCGCCGAGTCCTCAACGGGGCCGACGAACGTCTTGAACATGAGGTTGAACATGCGCGGGGCGGAGAGTGTCGTGCTGTCGTCCGGGCACTTGGTGGGGTCGTCGAGGTGGTCGGGGCGGAAGCGCTTGCGGCACTCCGGACACTCGACGAGCGGGTCGGTGAAGTTCTCGGCGTGGCCGCTGGCGACCCACACCTGCGGGTTCTGGATGATGGCGCTGTCGAGGCCGACGACGTCGTCGCGTTCGTAGACCATCGCGCGCCACCACGCCTCCTTGACGTTGCGCTTCAGTTCGACGCCGAGCGGGCCGTAGTCCCAGCTCGATCCGATGCCGCCGTAGATCTCGCTGGAGGGGAAGACGAACCCCCGCCGCTTGGCGAGCGAGACGAGCTTGGACAGGTCGGGCTGGGCCATCGGTCATCTCCTGGGTTGCGCGCAGAGGGTTCAAGGCGCGCCCGTCAAGTATAGCGGACAGCTCCTGTCGGACGGTTGGGCGCCCTCACCCGCCGCGCAGGCGCGGCGGGGCTGCGTGGAACGCGGTGGTATAGTGGCCTCATTCCCGTCCCCCGAGCGGAGGAGCGATGAGCCCGGTTGTCCGTGGGCTGACGATGCTCTACCTGACCACGATCCTGCTCGGGTTCGCGCACGGGATGCTACCGCCGATCATCCCGGTGCTGGAAGACACGTTCGGTGTGTCCGGGGGGATGGCGGCGCAGGTCGTCACGGCGTTCACGATGGGCAGGCTGATAGGTCAGCCGCTCGGCGGAACGCTGATAGACAAGTTCGGCACCCGCCCGGCTGTTCTCGGGGGGCCGGTGGTCATCGGTATCTCGGTATCGGTGGGCATAGTGACGCAGTGGTTCTGGCCGCTGCTCGTCGGACTGTTCATCGCGGGGGCGGCGGACAGCATGTGGATGCTGGGGCGCGAAGTCGCGGGTGTGGACCTGGTGAAGCCGAACCAGCGCGGGCGGCTGATGAGCGGTTTCATGGGTTTCCACGGCGTGGGGATGGGCCTCGGCGCGTGGCTGGGCGGCACCGTGGGGGAAGAGATGGGCATCCGCGCCGTGTTCGCCATCTACACGGGCATCGCGGCGTTCGTCTTCCTCGTCAGCGTGCTTATCCCCAGCGCGGAGCGTCCCCCGGCCGCTCCCGAGGTAGCGGCCCCGACGGGAGGCAGCCGGTTGGAGCGCCTGCGCAACCTCTACCTGCAGATCGACCCGCGGCTCAGGACGACGTACCTCGTGCTGGTGTTCGCCACGGCGAGCATGATGCTCTACCGCATGGCGTACCAGGCCATCCTTCCGCTCCGCATGGACGAGATCGGCCTGGACCCCAGCGACATCGGCACGCTCTTCCTCGTCGTCTCTTTCGGCTCGCTGGTGATGATCGTGCCGGCGGGGTTCGTCGTGGACAAGATAGGGCGGAAATGGGCAACGGTGCCGAGCACTGCGATACCGGGCATCGCGTTCCTGCTCATCCCGTTCACGGGCGATTTCGGCCCGCTCATCGCGATAGCCGTGCTCATGGGCTTCGCGAACGGACTGTCGCTCGGGTCGGTCGCCACGTCCACGTATGACGTGGCACCCGACGCGGTGCGCGCTCGGCTGCAGGCGGCGCGGCGGACGGTTGCCGAGGTGGGCGCCATCACGGGGCCGCTGCTTGGCGGCTTCCTCGCCGTGCAGTTCGGAGCAGGCATAGCGTTCTTCGTGTACGCACCGGTGCTGCTCATCGCGGGGGCGCTGCTCATGTTCGTCGCGCGCGAAACCCTGGTGAAACGTCCCGCGACCGCGGCGGCGTAGGTCCGGGCGCCTGTGTTCAGAGGCATCGCGCAGCGTACGCCGTTCTACTACGGATGGGTCGTCGCCGGCGCGGTGCTGATGACGATGACGATCAGCGGGGCGGTCGCCGCGCCGATGTTCAGCGTGTTCATCCCCCGGTGGACGGAGGAGTTCGGCTGGTCGCGCACGGCTATCTCCGGCGCGTTCAGCTTCGGAACGGTCGCTGCAGCATTGGCCGGGCCGCTGGTCGGCCGGGCGCTAGACAGGTACGGCGGGCGGTTGGTGATGGGAGGCGGCGGGCTGCTCATGGCGGCGTCCGTTGCGGGACTGGGGTTCGTCGGGAGCCTTGTCGGTCTCTACGCAGCGCTCGTGGCGGGGCGCACGGCGTTGATGAGCATCCAGAACCTGGGCGGGCATACCGTCATCGCCAACTGGTTCGTGCGCCGCCGGGCGTTCGCGACGGCGGTTGCGGTGAACGGGAGCCGCCTGGGCCTGGGGCTGTGGCCGCTGCTCGGCGCGGCGCTCATCGCATTGATGGGCTGGCGGGAGGCGCTGTGGATGGTCGGCGCGCTGATGGCGTTGCTGTCGCTCTTCCCGCTCGTCGCCATCGTCTCGCGGCAGCCGGAGGACGTGGGACTCCATCCGGATGGCCGTCCGCCGCTGTCCATCCAGGAGGACCATTCGCGGCAGGCGCGTACGGAGCATGAGTGGCGTCCGCGGGAGGCAGTAAGGACGCAGGCGTTCTGGCTGCTGCTGTTCGCGCACATGGGCGCGATGGTGGCGGGAGGCGGCTACGGTCTGCATCGCATACCGCTCTTCCTCGACCGTGGTCTCGCGGAGGGGTTGGTGGGGCCCGTGCTGATGTTCCACGCGGTGGGCATGCTCGTCGGCGGGTTCGTTGCCGCATGGTTCATGGGGCGCACGTCGTATCGCATCGTTATCGCGGGGTGCATGGCGGGGGCGTCGGCTGCGATGGCCGCTGCGGGGTTCATCCCTCCGGGCGTCCCGATGGCCGTTTTCACGTTCGCGGAATCGATGGTTTTCGGCGGCGTTTTCGCGATGTTGCCCGTCGTTTACGCCGAATATTTCGGGCGTGACTCGCTTGGAACGATACGAGGTATCGCGCACCCGGCGGTGGTGGCGTCGAACGCGGTCGGGCCGGTCTTCGCGGGATACGTGTTCGAAACGTCGGGGGCGTACACGATGGCGCTCGTCACCTTCAGCGTCGTGCTGGGAGTGGGGGCGGTCAGCGCGCTGCTGGCGCGCCGCCCTGTTCTGCGATGAGCAAGCCCCCTGTAAGTGACGATTCCGTCAGCGGGTATCGCAACCAAGTATCAGTTAGAAGTACCTTATTGACACTCAGGCGTGAGAGGATCGACAATTCTCGTAGACCCGCGGCCGATCCGGGAACGAAGCACCCAGGGGGGTAAGATGACCACTCACGTTCACGAGCATGACCACAGCGAAGCGGCCGACCACTGCCACGAGCATGAAGGCGAGCACTGTCACAACCATGGCGACGTGCACTGCCACGAGCACGGCGCAGGCCACTGCCACATCCACGGCGACGAGGCCTGCGTGGCCCTCGGCGGGAGCGAGCAGTTCGACGAGCACGGCGCCGAGCACTGCCACGAGCATGGCGAGGAGCACTGCGCGGACGCGGACGATCCGCACCACGCACCCCACGCAGCGTAGGTTGCCATTCCGAGCGAAGCGGGCGGTCTCCGGCTGCCCCGGCCTCACGCTTGCCCCGTGCGCGCCTGCCTCGTAACCTTCCGCGCGGAGGTGGGCGATGGCTGACTACCCACGGAACGACCTGCTCGTCGAGACCGACTGGCTCGCCGAGCACCTGACGGACCCGAACGTACGCGTCATCGAGATGGCGGAGGACGGCAGCGGCTTCGAGGCCGGGCACATCCCCGGCGCGGCGCTCTCGCCGACGTGGCAGGTCAAGGGCTCGGAGCACAAGCGGCTCGTCGCGCCGCCGGATGAGGCGAAGGCGTGGTTCGAGTCCGTAGGCGTTGGCGACGACACGCTCGTCGTGGGGTACGACCGCTTCCGCAGCCGTGACGCGTCACGCCTCTGGTGGGTGCTGAACTACTACGGCCACACGAACGTCCGAGTCCTGAACGGCGGATGGACGAAGTGGACCGCAGAGGGGCGCGATGTCGAGACCGGCCCGTCGCAGGTCGCCGGCGGCGGTGTGACGTTCACCCCCCAACCCAACCATGCCGTTGAATCGACCGTGGAGAAGCTCAAGGCGGCCATCGGCGCCGGCGATACCGTCATCTGGGACGTGCGAACAGAAGCCGAGTACACGGGCGAGAACTCGCGCGGCAACGCGCGGGTAGGGCACGTGCCCGGCGCGGCGTTCCTGGAGTGGGTGAACCTCGTGGAGGAGGACGACACGTTCAAGTCCGCAGAGGAGATCGAGGAGATAGCGCGCGGTCTCGGCATCACGCCGGAGAAGACGGTCCACATCTACTGACAGGGCGGGGTGCGTGCGTCGCACGCCATGGTCGCCCTCAAGCTCATCGGCCACGAGTCCGTCTGCATGTACGACGGCTCGATGGGCGAATGGGCGAACCGCGACGACACCCCGCTGGAGGTGTAGGAGCGCATCGGGGCTCGTTGTCATGTTGAGCGGAGCTGAAGGCGCAGCCTGAAGCGCAGTCGAAACATCTCTCGGGGAGAACGTTGCATACGTCGGGGCGCCCCCGAGAGATTTCTCGACTCCGCCATCGGCGATAGCCGACGGCTCCGCTCGGAATGACAAGTCTCACTCGATGGCGAACACGGCCTGCACGCGCACGCTCACCTCGAGCTCGCCGCCGAAGAATTGCGTCGGGGGGCCTGCTGAGTCTGACATCGCTACCGCGAACCGCGCCTCGGCGACGAACTCGTTGAAGCTGCCCTCGGATATCGAGACGAGCGGCCCGCGAACGACCTCGAGCTGCTCGGCGTAGAGGTCTGCCTTCGCCAGCGCATCCTCGATGGCCAGGATGCGCGCCTCCTCCTCCAGTGCAGTCGTGTCCTCTATCCGGAATTCGACGCTCTGAACGCGCGTGAGGTCGCCGCCCGCGGTCACCGCGCGGTCCACGACGTCGCCGGTGGCGTTCAGGTCGCGCAGCGTGACGCTGAGCGTGTTCGTCACCTGGAAGCCGAGCAACTGCTGCTGCCCGTCGCGCACGTACTCGTAGCGCGGGTGAATGGAGAAGCGCGCCGTCCGGATGTCGTCCTCGGCGACTCCTGCTGAGCGCAGCTCCTCGACGATGGCCGCGAGGGCGCGCGCGGCGTCGTCCCGTGCCTCGCTTACGCTGTCGCGCAGCGCCTCGACGCCCAGCGAGATGACCGCGATGTCCGGCTCGCCGGAGACGGTGCCGACCCCGGCTGCATGGATGCCGCTGTTCGTGTCGTAGACGATCGTGCTGCTATTGCTGCGCAGGTCGGTCGCCGCGGGGCCATCGCCGTTCGCGTCGCCGTTGCCGTTGCCGGAGCATGCAACCAATGCGGCCGCCATCGCCAGCGCCGCGCTCAGCAGCAGGAAGGCCTTTCTGGCTCCGGATGTCGTGAGGGTGGTCATGTGTTCTCCTGTTCCGCCGGTGGTCTGCAGCGGGGTCTCGTTAAGGATAACGTTCCGAACCGTGGCGCGGTTCCCGCGGCGATGCCCCCGTGCGGCAGTCCCGTATACTGAAGAGTACGCGCCGGGCCGCGCGTTCGTTCCCTGTCATGCGCTCTATCCTCCGCGAAACCATCCAGACCATCGCGCTTGCGGCGTTCTTCATCCTGCTGCTGCAGGGCGGTGTGCAGAACTACCGGGTGGAAGGCCCCAGCATGCAGCCCCTCCTGGAGAACCAGGACGGGGTGTTCGTCAACAAGCTCGCCTACGAGACAGTCGATGCGGAGCACGTAGCCCGCTGGATCCCGGGGCTGGGCGCGGCGCCGGGCGAGGTGTGGCACCCGTTCGGCGAGCCGGAATACGGCGACGTGGTCGTCTTCCGCTGGCCGAGGGACGAGCGGCAGTACTTCGTGAAACGCATCATCGGCAAGCCCGGCGACGCCATCGAGATCGAGCGCGGCGAGATCTACCGCAACGGCGAACCGCTTGCCGAGCCGTACCTGGAGCACACGTCCGGCGAGACGATCATCGAGCGCGTCGTGCCGGAGGGCCACTACTACGTGCTGGGCGACAACCGCGCGCAGAGCGACGACTCGCGCCGGTGGGGATTCGTGCCGGCCGAGAACATCGTGGGCGAGCTGTGGTTCGGCTACTGGCCGCTGGAGCGTTTCGGCTTCTTCTAGCGGTCAACCCTCACCCGCCACCGGTCGGTGGCGCCCTCTCCCCCCGTGGGAGAGGTGGGATGCGGCGGTGGTTTGCGGTAGCCTGTTAGAGATGCCCCCGTAGCTCAATGGTAGAGCGCCGGGCTTTTAACCCGGGCGTTGCAGGTTCGAGCCCTGTCGGGGGTACCAGAAGACACTTTCTTACTCGTAAGGAAGTTGGCTTGGAGAACGCCATGGCTAAGCCTCGGATCGCCGTATTCTCGGGCCCCACGTCGACGATAGCGAACGCTCCCACTCTCGTTACATCCCGCAAGGCCAGGCTACCGGGCGACAGGCCGCTGGAGGGCCGGTACGATCATCTGGTGGCGCAGACGCTCTACGAGCCTGTGACCGTGCGCGTGCGCAAGTACTCGGCGCACCCCCTGGAGGCGGATGCGAAGCAGCTCTACGTCGATGACGGCAGGGAGTACTACGAGGTTGAGCTGCGCCCCGAAGACGGACCGTACCTGCTTCCCTACATGGGGCGTCGCGCTGACGGGACGCAGCACGGCGTTCCATTTGAAGAAGCCGACCTCTATGACCCGGCGCTGGCCTACGGAGGGCGGCAGTTCTTCTACCCCGACGCCTCGCGGATATTCGAGGAGATCGACCGTACCGTGTCCGGCCGTGACGATTATGGTGAGGGCAGCATCCTGGACCGCATGGCCGACTACACCTTCGTGCGTGCGCTCCCGCCTGGCGGCTATACGCAGCAGGGTGAAGTCTCCGGTGTTGACTACTTCCCCTACAAGCCGTTCGCCGTATCGCATCAGCCGCCGCCGGGAGCGTTGGCCCGTGTGACCAACGCCGTCCGGGAGACCCTTTCGCCGGGCGGGTACGCGGGTGCCATCTGGCTCGAAGGCAGCCCCACGGTGGAGGAGACGCTGTACTGGCTGAGCATCGTGGCCGGCACCGATCTGCCTGTCGTCGGCCTGGCAGCGCAGCGGCCGCATGGGCAGCTAGCGAATGATGGCGATCGAAACATCGTGGACGCGGTCAGCTACATCGTCTCGGGGCTCGGGCAGGGCATGGGCGCCGTCGGGATCCTTGACCAGCAGATCTTCGCAGCGCGTGAGCTGAAGAAGGGAGATGCTCGCCCCGGCGGGTACAAGGCGACGGGCGGCCACGGAGGCGTGCTGGGCACCATCGGCCCGCCGGTGACGTTGTGGTACGCCCCAACCTACAAGCGGGGGGCCGGCTCCGATGTCCGGCTGGACCTCGTCTCCGAGGTGCACGAGACAGAGGCCGGTCTTATCCACGTCAGGGACGGGGATGGAGCCCTGCTGCCGACGGCGATACCGTACGTCCACATCGTCAAGTCCGGGGGCTACATGTCCGTCGACTCCTCAGGCAACCCCGACGCGGAAGTGGACATCATCGCGAGGATCGAGAAGAGCGTCTCCGACAGGCGCAGCGCCGACTCGCTCGTCCCGAAGCTGCACGGTTTCGTCATGGAAGGTCTCAACCCGTACGGCGTCGGGACCGAATCGCAGATGAGGGCCCTAAGGCTCGCTGCGTTTCATGGCATTCCCACTGTGACGGTGGGACGCGCCGACCCGGGCGGGCGAGTGCCGCAGCGGCCGGGCGACGTCTTCGTGCAGGGCTCGAACCTCGATGCGAACAAGGCCCGCCTCCTGCTGATGGCTTCGCTGCTGAAGTTGGGTCCGCTGCCGCTCGCAAAGGACCCGCGCAACCCGACCTCCAGGGAGCGGAGCGCGACGCTTGCGAAGGTCGAGCAATACCAGGCCATCTTCGAAACGCACTGAGGGCGGGCGACTGCTACTCGGCAGGCAGGGGTCGGGCCTGGCGGCCGGGGCCGCCGGCGCCCTCGCGCACGTCCTTTGCCGACGCCTCGTCGACGCCCCTGGGCCAGCGGCGCTTGAGCGGGTCGCTGACCGAGAAGGTGAAGCTGCCCACGCCCTCTAAGCCCATCTCGATGGTGTCGCCGTCCTGCATCGCGCCGAGTCCCTGGTGGTTGGTACCCATGAAGAGCACGTCGCCGGGGCTGATCTCCTCGATAGCCGCCACGAACTCGATCGACTCGGCGATGGAGTGGGCGAGGTCGTCGGTGTTGTAGTTGACGCGCAACTCGCCGTCGACGCTCAAGGTGACCTGCAGCTTCCCCGGGTCCGCGATCTCGTCCTTCGTCACTATGCAGGGACCGAGGGGGCAGAAGGTGGGGTGCGACTTGTGCTCCGCGACGGGCAGGGTGTTGGGCACCCGCCCCCCGCCGGGCGCCGGCATCCGCGCCGAGACGTCCACACCCGCCGTGTAGCCGAAGACGTGGTCCATGGCCTCCGAAGCAGGGATGTCCTTGCCGCCCTTGCCGAAGACCAGCACGAGCTCGGCCTCGTGGTGAAAGATGTTGGCGTCTATGTCAGGGAGGACCACGGTGCCGCCCGGGTCCAGGACGGCGTGGAGGCTCTTGGTGAAGCCCCACATCGGCGAAGGCTCCCGTGCGCCGAATTCGCGGTAGTTGCCGCCCATGCAGAGGATCTTGCCGGGGCGCACCGGCGCCTGCAGTTGCGCGCCGGCGACCGGCGTTCCCTCGGCCGCGCGGGTCTCGAGTCGGGCCTTCAGGTCGTCGTAGTTGGTGACCAGATGGACCATCGCGGCCTGGCCGCCGCCGGGGCAGAGGTCACCGATGTCGATAACGCCCGCATCGGTCAGGATGCCCGGCTGGTTGTCGTTGTACATCACGAACTTCATCGATTCCTCCTTGTTCCGTTCGGTGCGGCATCCCTGCATGATGCCACGGAGCATCACCACGCAGGTTGATGGATTGTACAGAGTGGGTGGGCGTTGTGTGTCGGTAAGCCGTCACTCCGCCGGGATCGACAACCCCTCGACGAACTCCAGACCCGGCAGTTTCTCCAGCTCCCGGGGCGCCATCTTCAGCTTGCCGGACCGGCTGCCCGCTCCAAGGATGATGTAGTCCATCTCCAGCAGGCGCACGTCGGCGTAGACCGGCAACCCCTCCGGCAGCGCCAGTGCCGTAACCCCGCCGATCATCATCCCCGTCACTTCACGGGTCTGCTCCGCCGATGCGAACGACGCCCGCGACACTCCCATCAGCCCGCGCACCCGCTTGTTCACGTCCAGCCGGTCGCACGCCCGCACGATCCCCGCGCAATACGCCGCCGGTCCCCGCTTGCCGGCAACGACGATCGTATTGGCGGAATGGGGCAGGTCGTACCCGTACTGTTCGCAGAAGTCCGCGGTGTCGGAGTACTGCGGGTCGATCTCGATCCACTCCCACCCCGCGATGCCCAACGCGTCCAGCGCCGCCCGCACTCGCCCTTCGATCTCTTCAGGTGTACTCATGGTGTTGTCTCTCCTGGCGATTCTACAATCGCGGCGCACAGCCCCAAGGGAGTGGTCTGGTAGACTCTCCCACAACCGGACTGTAGGGAGCGCAACCGCAATGGGAGTGCCTGCCTCACAGGCGTGGACAGTAGCATCCCACGTGATCAAGCAACGTCTGGCGGGACGCGAACGCTATCCGCTCGTGCTCATGCTGGAGCCGCTGCTGCGCTGCAACCTCGCGTGCGCGGGGTGCGGGAAGATCCAGTACCCGCCCCACGTGCTCAAACGCGCTCTGACCGTCGAGCAGTGCCTTGCTGCAGTCGAGGAGTGCGGCGCCCCCATCGTCAGCATCCCCGGCGGCGAGCCGCTGCTCTATCCCCACATCGGTGAACTGGTGGAGGAGCTGACGCGCCGCAAGAAGTACGTGTACCTCTGCACCAATGCGCTGCTGCTCAAGGAGAAGCTGGAGCAGAACGTCTTCACTCCCTCGAAGCGCCTCAGCTTCAGCGTCCACATGGACGGCCTGCGCGAGGAGCACGACGCTTCCGTCTGCCGCGACGGGGTGTACGACATCGCCGTCGATGCGATACGGGAAGCCGTCCGGCGTGGGTTCCGTGTCACCACCAACACGACGCTGTTCAACACGTCCGAGCCGATGCGCGTCCGCGACTTCTTCGACGCGATGATGGACCTGGACGTCGAGGGCATGATGGTGTCGCCGGGGTACAGCTACGAGAAAGCCCCGGACCAGGAGTCGTTCCTGGAGCGCGAACGGACGCAGGAGCTCTTCTCCAACATCCTCACGGGAAGGAAGAAGCGCTGGCGGTTCAACCAGTCGCCGCTGTTCCTCCAGTTCCTCATGGGCAAGCGCGATTTCGAATGCACACCGTGGGGCAACCCGCTCTACACGATCTTCGGATGGCAGCGCCCCTGCTACCTGCTGCAGGACGGTTACGCCGCCACTTTCCGGGAGCTGATGGACGAGACGCCCTGGGAAGAGTACGGGCGGCAGAGCGGCAACCCGCACTGCCAGGACTGCATGGTGCACTCCGGCTACGAACCTACCGCCGTCCATGCGACGTTCACTACGTGGCGCGGTCTGCGCGACTCCGCCGTCGCCACAATCACCGGCAAGCTGTGAGCCATGTTCGAGCACGAGACAGAGCGACCGGTGCTGCACACCAGGGAGACGCTGACGGCGTGGCCGGACTCGTCGAGCGCGCCTTCCAGTATCGCGGCGACGTGACTGTGCACACCGACGACGGCGGCACTGTGACGGGCTATCTCTTCAACCGGGATACGCGTGCAAGCGAACCGTTCGTCCAGCTGTTCGAGACGCAGACCGGACGCGAGGTATCGGTCCCGTACCGCAGCATCGCCGACGTGCTCTTCACCGGGCGTGATGCCGCTGCCGCGGCGGACCAGCGTTTCGAGGCCCTGCAGACCCGTTCGGGAACGGAACGCCATGGAGACTGAGACCACGCCGGCCCCGCTCCTGACCATCGCCCCCACCCAGCGGGAGTTGGGAGGGCTGGGCTACGGCGATGCCCGCACGCGTACAAGCCTCGTGGGTATCGGACGCGTCGCGGGAGAGCAGGTCGCAGCTCTCCTGGACGCCGCGCCGTGCCGGCTGCTGGTCTCGCTGGGATACGCAGGCGCGCTCGATCCCCACCTCCATCCCGGCGACCTCGTTGTGGCGAACGCCTACCTCCACGGAGCAAGCGCACCGGTCCCCGGCGCTCTCCACACGACCCGTGCAGCGATGCTGCTGCGGCAGGCCGGCATCTCCGCCCTCGAAGGGCCGGTGCTGACCGTGGACGAACCGCTCCTCTCGCCCCGGGCCAAGCGCAGAGCGTTCTACGGCAGCGGTGCGCTGGTGGTCGACATGGAAGGACGCTGGATCGCGGAAGAGGCAACATCGAGAGGCGTCCCGCTCATCGGCATCCGCGCAGTGCTCGACGAGGCCCACTATCCGCTGCCTTCCTTCATCGCGACCATCGTCGCGGATGCCGGGCGGCGGGAGTGGGCTCACGCCGTGCGGGCGCTGTCGCACCCTTCAGCGGCCAGGAGCTTCCTTCCGCTGGCGTTGAAGTCGCGGGGAGCGTCGCGCGCCTTGCAGACGGCCGTGCAGAGCATCCTTCCGGAGCTCGCTCGTCAGCTCTGAGCCGGACCGATGCCGAACCTGGTCGAACAAGGCATGAAGAGCCGCCTCCGCAAAGCGATGAAGCGGACGCAGGACTACTTCTTCCGTACGCAGCACGAGGACGGCTACTGGTGGGGGGAGCTGGAGTCCAACCCGACCATGGAGGCGGAGTACATCATGCTCACGCACTTCATGGGGTCGGACGAGGGCGACCGCATCCCCCGCGTCGCGGAAGACATCCGGCGCAGGCAGTCCGAAGACGGCTCCTGGCGTATGTACTACGGCGCGCCGGGAGACCTGAGCACGTCCATCGAGTGCTACTTCGCGCTCAAACTCGCCGGCGACCCCACCGATGCTCCCCACATGGCGCGGGCGCGCGCCTTCATCCTGGCGCAGGGCGGGGTGCCCCGGGCGCGCGTATTCACCAAGATATGGCTCGCCCTCTTCGGTCAGTGGGACTGGAAGGGAACGCCGGCCATGCCTCCGGACATGATGCTGCTGCCGAAGTGGGCGCCCTTCAACATCTACCGCTTCGCGAGCTGGGCGCGCGCGACCATCGTGCCGATGACCATCATCCTCACGCTTCATCCCACGCGGCCGCCGCGCGAGAGCGCATGGGTCATGGAGCTCTATCCGGAAGGCCCCGTCACGTTCACGCTGTCGCGCTGGAGGGCGAAGCCCTTCTCCCTCAAGGGAGGATTCCTGCTCCTGGACAAGGCGCTCCGCGTCTACTGCAATCTGCCGTTCGTCCCCAGGCGGGAGCGGGCGCTCAAGGCCGCCGTCGACTGGATCGTCAGCCACCAGGAGGCCGACGGTTCGTGGGGAGGCATACAACCGCCCTGGGTCTACTCGCTCATCGCACTGAGCACCCTAGGGTACCGGCTGGACCACCCGGTCGTCGCGAAGGGGCTGGAGGGCTTCAGGCAGCACTGGAGCCTCCCATCGGAAGATGGCCGGGCGCTCAGGGTGCAAGCGTGTCTCTCGCCCGCGTGGGATACGTGCCTGGCGATGCGCGGACTCCTCGACTCAGGCGTTCCGCCCGATCATCCCGCCGTCCGGCGCGCCGCGGCCTGGCTCATCCGCGAGGAGATACGGGTCAAAGGCGACTGGGCCGTCTACCGGCCTCATCTCGAACCCAGCGGATGGGCGTTCGAGTTCGACAACGTCCACTATCCGGACATCGACGACTCAGCCATCATCGTGACCGACCTCGCGCTCGCGCGGATGAACGACGACGCAGGCGAACGGGCTAGGGCGGCATCCGTCGACCGTGCTGTCGCGTGGCTGACGGGCATGCAGGGTTCGGGTGGGGGATGGGCCGCGTTCGACTGGAACAACGAGTCCCGCGAGCTGGCGGAGATCCCGTTCGCCGACTTCGGCGAGCTCCTGGACCCGCCCAGTGTGGACGTCACCGCGCACGTGCTGGAGATGTACGGGATGCTGGGGTACGGGATGGACCATCCGCCCGTACGTCGGGGTCTGGCATACATATGGGACCAGCAGGAGCACGACGGCGCGTGGTTTGGACGCTGGGGCGTGAACTACGTCTACGGCACCGGTGCGGTGCTGCCCGCTCTGCAAGCGCTGGGGGTGGACATGACGCAGCCCCGCGTGCGCCGTGCGGTCGAATGGCTCCTCGCGCACCAGAACCCGGACGGCGGATGGGGAGAGACCTGCGTCAGCTACCCGGACCCGTCGCTGCGCGGGCAGGGCGAGAGCACGCCCTCGCAGACGTCATGGGCGCTCATCGCGCTCATCGCGGCGGGTGAAGCGCTCAGCGAGCCCGTCCGGAGAGGCGTCGAGTTCCTCCTTCAGCGCCAGCAGGACGACGGAACGTGGGACGAGCCGCAGTTCACGGGGTGCGGCTTCCCCGGCTACGGTCCTGGCAACCAGCCCGAGAGGTACGAACCGCTCGACGACCCGAACTCGCAGGGGCCCGAACTGAGTGCTGCGTTCATGATCAACTACCACCTGTATCGCAACTACTTCCCGCTCTGGGCGCTGGGGCGGTACGCGCAGGCGCTTTAGCCGACCCGCTCAGGCCGGACCGGCCGGCATCGCCTGCGCGACTGCGGGCCGAACTCAGCAGCGGCTCCACTTGGAGCCATGCCACCTGCAGGCCGAGAACACCGAAAAACGTCATCGTAACGTAATCACTTTCTGTCTGAAAGTCACCCTAACTTCATCTCGAAAGGCGTATGTTGAAGTGCACCGGCCCGCACACGGGCAGCCCTGTATGGGGCGGCTGCGGCGGGACGATGAGTGAGCGCTACCCCTGCGCCCCGCTGGCTGGCGGAGTACCTGCCGCGGGGATCGAGGCTTCGTGGGGAAGCACAGGGGACTGGGGCTCTCCCCACGGGGGACCTCCTGGGCATGAGGCAAAACTGCCCACCTATTGAGCCGTCCCGTTCGGCCGCACCGGTGCCACACAGTTAGTGGCGGCGGTGGGCTTCGGTGGGACCCGTCAGGGGGTTGAGTTGCTGGACCTATTGCTCACAGCGCTGGCAGGTATCGTGCTAGGGGCATTGCTGCTTGTCGGCGGCCTCATCATACACGCACGACGTCGACAGCCTTGAAGCCGTTGCTAGTACCTGAAGTAGTACACGAACCACCGGGCGGACTCCGGGCCGTAGGCGCCCGCTTCTGCTACGCACCCCGCACGCAGCGCCTCCGTTTCCCCTGCGCGTTGGGCCTCAGTCTTGGTGGGGCGCTCCGCCAGGATCCGCCAGTCCGTCAGGTTCGGGTGGGCTGTCTCCCATTCCTTGCGCCGCGTCCCGGGGTCTGTGGTGATTCCGACTCTACACGCCATATACATCGCCTCTGTGCTGACGGGAGCATATCGTCTTGGCGATGACAGAGGTGTGACTTTCCTACTTGTTTCGATTACGGTATGGTGACGTTATGGACGAGCAAGACCGGGAGATAGCAGAGCTGCGAGAGCGGCTATCCAGGCTGAGCGAGGCCGGCCTCCGCATCACCGAAGACCTCGATTTCAACTCCGTTCTGCAGGGAGTGCTCGACGCCGCACGCTCGCTCACCGGCGCCCGCTATGGCGTCATCGTCCTGCACGACGAAGCAGGGAACGCCGAGGACTCCCTCTCGTCGGGAATGACCAGGGACGAAGCGGAAAGGGTATGGGCGCTCCCGGAGTCTCCGAAGCACTTCGAGTACCTGAGCAGGATCCCCGGCCCCATAAGGGTCCCCGACCTGCTTGGCCACATCAGGTCGCTGGGCCTTCCGGAGATGCGGTTCCCGCTGGACCTGAGCGAAAAGGTCTCCTTCCTGGCGTCCCCCGTCCTGCATAGGGGCGAACGCGTTGGCAGCATCTACCTCGCCGAGAAGGAGCGCGGGCAGGAGTTCACCCGGGAGGATGAGGAGACCCTTGTCCTGTTCGCCTCACAGGCCGCCATGGCCATCGCCAACGCACGAAGGCACAGGGAGGAGCGCCGCGCCAGGGCCGACCTCGAGACCCTGGTCGATACCTCCCCGGTCGGCGTCGTCGTCTTCGACAGCGTGACAGGACTTCCGAAATCCTTCAACCGGGAGGCCCGGAGGATCGTGGACAGCCTGCGAAACTCCGACCAGACTCCCGAGCAACTGCTGGAGGTGTTGACGTTCACGCGCGCCGACGGACGCGAGGTCTCCCTGAGAGAGTTCCCGATAGCGGAGCTGCTCAGGATCGATGAGACGGTCCGGGCCGAGGAGATCGTCATGCGCGTCGCTGACGGCAGAAGCGTCACAGTGCTGCTCAACGCAACGCCCATCCGCTCCGATGACGGTACAGTCGAGTCGATGGTCGTCACGCTTCAGGACATGGCCGACGTCGAGGAGATGGAGCGGATGCGCGCCGAGTTCCTGGCGATGGTCAGCCACGAGCTGCGGACTCCGCTCACCTCCATCAGAGGGGCGGCGACGACGATACTGGACACCTCGACGGAACTTGACCCCACTGAGGCGCGCCAGCTCATGCGGATCATCGTCGATCAGGCCGACAACATGCGCGACCTTATCGGCGATCTGCTCGACGTAGCGCGCATCGAGACAGGCTCCCTGTCGGTCAGCCCCGAGCCGGTTGAGGTGGCTGTGCTGGTGGACCGGGCCAGAAACACCTTCGTCAACGGGGGAGGCAGAAACCTCCTCGACATCGGCCTCGGAACGGGGCTGCCTCTCGTCATGGCGGACAGGCGCCGCGTCGTCCAGGTCATCGGCAATCTCCTCTCGAACGCCTCCAGGCGCTCGCCGGAATCGTCCGTGATCAAGGTGAGCGCAGCATGGGAAGGGGGCCACGTGGTTTTATCCGTGGTGGACGGGGGGAGCGGTATAACGGCCGAGCGGCTGCCGTACCTGTTTCGCAAGTTCTCAAGGAACGAGGCCGAGGAACAGGCAGGCGACACCGGCCTTGGCCTCGCCATCTGCAAGGGGATAGTAGAGGCCCACGGAGGGCGCATCTGGGCGGAGAGCGACGGACCGGGGCTTGGCGCCCGGTTCACATTCACCCTCCCCGTGGCCGAAGAAGCCGTACGCGAGCGCCCCTGGTCCGCCCCACCCTCACGGTCGGAGGCAGGCGTGGGTGAGCACGTCCTCGTCGTGGACGACGACCCACACACCCTCACGTACGTTCGGGGCGTGCTTGTGGAGGCGGGCTACAACCCGATAGTGTCCGCCGACCCCGTAGAGGCCCTTGCTCTGATAAGAGAGAACGGGGCCCACCTCGTCCTGCTCGACCTCATGCTGCCGGGCTTCGACGGGATCGAGCTGCTGAAAGACATCCTCAGTATCGCCGACGTCCCGGTGATCTTCCTCTCCGCCTATGGCAAGGACCGCGTGATCGCCCAGGCCTTCGATGCCGGGGCGACCGACTACATCGTCAAGCCCTTCTCGCCGACCGAACTCGTGGCCAGGGTCAGGGCGGCCCTTCGAAGGCAGAGCGAACGCTATCGGGACGCCCCGCCGGAACCCTACGTGTTCGGCGAGCTGACCATCGATTACGCCGAACGCCTCGTGACCCTGGCGGGCCGTCCTGTGCGGCTGACAGCCACGGAGTACGGTCTGCTCTACCAACTCTCTGCCAGCGCGGGGCGGGTACTGACGCACGACCAGTTGCTGCGAAGGGTCTGGCGATCCGAGAAACCCGGCGACATGCGGACGCTCCGGACGCACGTAAGGAGGCTCCGCCACAAGCTGGGAGAGGACGGCAGCGACCCCACCTACATCTTCGCCGAGCCTCGGGTCGGCTACCGTATGCCTAGGGCGGATAACCAGGCCTGCTAGCTCAACGGAAGACGGATAGTCACGGTAGCGCCCCGTCCGGGCCCATCGCTCGCCACGGCGACCGTGCCCCCGTGCGCTTCGACGATGGCCCGCGTGATGGCTAACCCCAGTCCGGTGCCGCCAACCCCGCGGCTGCGCGACTGGTCGGTGCGGTAGAAGCGGTCGAAGACATGGGGAAGGTCCGCGGCGTCGATGCCGATGCCGTCGTCTGCGATCGAGATGGCAAGCGTATCGCCGCTCTCCGGTTCTGCCCTGAGCACGATGGTCCCGCCGGGATCAGCGCAACGGATGGCGTTGCTTACCACGTTCCCCAGCGCCTGGCTCATCCGCATCCGGTCGAAGCGCGTCTCCGGCAGGTCGCCGGGCGTCTCCAGCGACAGTGAGACCTGCCGGGCATCGGCCTGTGGCTGCCAGCGCTCCGCCTCCGCGGCGAGCAGTCCATGGATGGAACCTGCTTCGAGCGTGAGCCGCAACTCGCCGTGGTCCGTCTCCGCCAGCCAGCTAAGGTCCGTCACGAGGCCGCGCAGGCGCTCCACTTCCTGGATGATGTGGCCGGACGCGCTCTCGCCACTCTGGAGCCCGTCGCGCAACCCTGCCGCCTCCAGTTGGATCACGCTCAACGGTGTGTTCAGTTCATGAGAGACGTCGTTTATCAGCCGCCTGCGGAGTTCACGCTGCGTCTCCAGAGCTGCGGTCATCCTGTTGAACGCCCCGCTCATCTTCCCCAATTCGTCCGAGGACGTGACCGGCAGCCGGGCCGTATCCCCCTGGGCGATCGCCTCGGTCGCCTCCGTCAATGCCGTCACGGGCGCCGTGATCCGCCTGGACAACCAGGCGGCCAGCAGTATGGCGATACCCATCGTCAGCGCCCCGCCGATCAGGATGATGTACAGGAGCGTGTTGAGGAACCCGTGTGATTCGGTCGACAGGAACTCACGGTTCACATCAACATACGCGTGGCCTACGGGCTGGTTCGTGGCGAGATCGAACACCGTTTCGCGGCGCCCTGCCAGGTCGGGCGCGGCGGCTCCGGGCAGCAGCAGGGACAGGTTGTCGTTCACGACGCGTCCGTCTGCGCCGACGACGACGACCCGTATCCGGTCCTGGTGGAAGAGCTCTGACGATTCGCCCTCGCCTCCTCCATGCTCCTCGCTCTCCCTGGCTCCCTCGTAAACGTAACCCGCCTCGGATAGCGCTCTGTCCACCGTTCCCCAGCCGCCGGCGGCGGTGTACTCCCGGCTCAGGTCACGGGCCAGTTGCGCCGCCTCGTCGTTGCCTATCCGGTCTACGAACACGTCCAGGCGGGACTGGGTCGCGTAGTAACCCACGCCCACGCTGATCAGTACGGTGAGGACGACGATGAGGACGGTTGCGCCCATGATGCGCCAGCGCAGTGACATCACGCCTCCTCCGTCACGAACCGGTAGCCCCCGCCGTAGACGGTCTGGATCGGCTGTCTGCCGTCCCGGTTGATCTGCTTCCGCAGGCGGGCGACCTGGCTGTCGATGGCACGGTCGAATCCCTCGAACTCGTCGTTGAAGGCCAGCGAGATCAGCTGGTCGCGGGTGAGCAGCTGGTTGGGATGGCGCATGAACGTCGACAGCAGGGCAGTCTGCCCCTGGCTCAGCGTCACGGGCTCCTCGTCGACCGTCACGACGCCGGTGGTCTCGTTCAGGGTGATGTTGCCGCGCGTCAGCACCTGCTGAACCTTCCCCTTGACACGGCGGAGCACCGCCTCGGCTCGTGCGATGACCTCGTCGGGATCGAAGGGCTTGACGATGTAGTCGTCAGCGCCGCTGTCCAGTCCGGTGATGCGTTCGACGGGGGCCTCCCTGGCCGTCAGCATGATGATCGGGACGTCCGACTCCCGGCGCAGGACCCTGCACAGCTCCACGCCGTCGAGACGGGGAAGCATCAGGTCGAGGATGATCAGGTCAGGGGCGAGGTCGCGGGCCAACTCGAGGCCGGATAGACCGTCGTGGGTGACCTCGGCGGAGAACCCGGCGCGCTCGAAGTACACCTTGACCCAGTTCGCGATCCTCGTATCGTCTTCGACGATCAGTACGGTGCCGCTCATCGCTGGTCCTTCGGAGTCACGTTGGACGCGGCGCCCGAAAAAACAACCCACGCCGCCGACCGGGGTAAACCAGGAGCGCGGGTTTATAGCCCAAACAGCCACCCCAACCCCCCCCCCCCCCCCCCCCC
>VXQP01000095.1:38474-43169 GCA_009838965.1 Chloroflexota bacterium
GCGCCTGAAAGAGGCGCCGCGTCCGTCTGCGGGGTACTCCGTGGCCGGGATTATATACGGCCACGGACCGGCCCTAGCCGCCGCCCCCCTCACCGCCAGAGCCGTGCTCGCCGCCGCTCCCTTCGCGTCCGCCGGAGCCTGAACCGTGCTCACTGCCGCCTTCGCCGCCGCCGACCTCGGCATGCGCCACCCAGCCGGTGAACGATGCCTGCGTCGAGGGCAGGAAGACCAGCTCCACGTCGCCCGGCGCGAGGTCTATCGGCGTCGTGGGACCGAGCTCCGTGCCGTTGGAGAGGTGGACCTCGATCCTGACCCTGGTCAAGGTGCTGCCGGTCGTGTTCTCCACTGTGCCCAGGAAGGCGTTGGTAGAGGCGTTGTAGTTCAGGATGAGCCGCGCGCCGCTGCGGACCATGTCGAAGGTCTGGTCCGGGGCCAGCATGGCCTCGCTGCCGGAGCCTTCGCTGCCGCCTTCGCCGCGGGGGCCATGCCCTTCACCGCCGGCGCCTTCGTTGCTGCCCTCAGCGCCTTCGCCGCCGGTGTGCGGTACAGGGCCGGGGCCGGCGCAGTCGAACACTTCCATGTGGACGACGTACCCGTCGAAGGAGACTCCCGCGAGGGCCGGCTCGCTGGAGAGCGGCACGCTCGACGTCGCCTGCTGACCGGGAGCAAGGTCCCCCAGCTTGTCGGGGCCGAGTTCGCCCACCGTCATCGTTCCCGACTTCAGATGCGGTTCGGCCTGCACGTAGCAGAGCGTCTGCGACGTGGTGTTCCGCACCGTCGCCTGGGCGGACTGGGTTGCTACGTCGTACCGCGCGGAGACCGCCAGCCCTCCGAGGACGCCGTCCCACGGCTGGTCGAGAGGGATGATCGGGCTGGACATGGCCGCTTCCCCGATCTCGGTGCTGCTCCCTCCGCCTTCGCTGCCGCCTTCGCCGCCGGGACCGTGCCCTTCGCCGCCGGCGCCTTCACTGCCGCCTTCTCCGCCGGACTCGCCGTCGGAGCCCTCGCCACTGCCGACCTCTGCGTGCGCTATCCATCCGGCGAACGACGCCTGCGTCGAGGCCAGGGTGACCGGAATCACCTGGCCGGCGGCCAGGTCTACTGGCGTCGTCGGACCGAGCTCGGTGCCGTTCGAGAGGTGGATCTCGATCCTGACTCTCGTCAGGGTGCTGTTGGTCGTGTTCTCGATGGTGCCGACGAAGGCGTTGCTCGCTGCGTCGTAGGTCATGACCAGCCGGGCACCGCCGCGGACCGCGTCGAAGGTCTCGTCGGGCGCGAGGGTGGCGCCGCTGGCTTCCTCGCCGCCGGACGCGCCGGACTCGCTGCCTTCTCCCCCGCTGACCTCGCCACCGGAGCCGTGCTCACCGCCGGAGCCCTCGCCGCGCTCAACGCTCTCGCTCGCCGGGGCGCGGTCGTCGTTCTCGGGGCCTTCCGATCCCCGGTCGCCCGTGCAGCCGGTGAGTATCAATGCGAAGAGCATGACCCCCAGGGCTATCCAGGACAGGAACCTTTTCGTCACTGACTTCATGCGGATCATCGCTTCACCTCCTTCGTGAGAGATCCGTGACAACCCTCACGATAGAAGTGAAATGTGGCAGGAATATGTCGCGGGGCAGCAGCTATTACGCCCTCAGGTCCACTCGGACCGGAGGCCTGCGATGCCGCGAATGGAAGCTGGACCCGCCCTGCTTAGCTGTCTAGCGCCCCTGCCGCGATGAACCCATCGAGCGGCTGCTTCTGCGGCGTCATACCGTGCTCGACCGCGAAGGTCTGGACGAGGTCGATGGCCGCCGCGTTGGCGGCGAGGCCGTAGGCGTAGGGGTTGTCGCCGAACGTCTCGCGCTGGCGCTCCATCATCTCCCGCGCGAAGACGAGGGCTGACGGCGGCTCCTTCATCGCGCGCTCCATCGTCAGCCGTTGCGCCTCGACGAATGCGTCGAGCAGGCTCTTCGCCGCCCACGGATGCGCGTCCAGCACGCTCTTACGGACGATGGTCGCGTGGTGGGCGGGAAAGATGCCCGTCCTGGCGTAGTAACGCTCCGACTCCGCGACGCCGTCCGCGAACAGCGGAACGAAGCGTGAGCGGTCGGCCAGCGGGCCGCTCGCAGGCGGATGGACCGAATACATCGCATCGAGCGCGCCGTCGGCCATCATCTGTTCGAGGTCGTTGGGCGGCGGGTTGATCACGACTCCCTCCGGCGGACAGAAGGGCTCCGTCTGGCCGGGGATGGCGGGGTCGGGCCTGCCCTGGAACCACTCGACGGCGCGCGGGGCGACGCCGAACTCGTGCTCCAGGATGCCTCGCGTCCAGAGTGCCGCCGTCATCTGGTAATCGACGACGCCAACGCGCTTGCCGGCCATGTCCTCGGGGTGGTCCTGACGGATGCCTGCTCCGAGGCGGACCATCGTATTCACGTAGGAGAAGGTGCGGTTGTGGAAGACGGGCAGGACGCGGTAGTCCCAGCCCAACGGGATGGCCAGCAGCGTGAAGGACATGGACATCTCGGAGATGTCGAACTCGTTGCCCTGGAGCTGGCGGCGCCAGATGTCCTGGAGCGGGATGTCATGATGCTCCAGCGTGATGCCCTCAGGCTTCACCTCGCCGGTCAGAAGGGGGCTGATGCGGTCCCAGGGGGTCATCGCCATCGTCAGTTTCAGGTCGGGCATGGTGGTTACCTGTCGCTTATGAAGATGGTCCAAGTGTAGCGCAGTGCCGACGATTGCCAGGCTTCACCCACGCCACGCCTTCCGCCCTGATATACTCCCCAACGGCGCGCGGCCGGCGCTCAGCGCATGGCTGGAAGGAACGCGAATCCCATTCATCTAGAGGTGAAACATGGCGAGGAAGGTGATCCACATCCCTGGCAACTGGCACGCCGGTCAGCCCATACCCCCGGCCACCAAGGTAGGGCCCATCGTGACGTCCGGCGGTGTCAGCGGGCTCAACCCCGACACCAACGAGATGCCGAGCGACCTGGCAGAGCAGGCGAAGTGGGCGTTCGAGCACGTGCGCCGCATCGTGGCCGAGGCCGGCGGAACCCCGGACGACATCGCCCACATGAACGTCTACGTGAAGAGCCGCGACATGCGGCCCCTCGTGAACGAGCAGTGGGTCGCCATGTTCCCGGACGAAGAGAACCGCCCGACGCGCCACACCATCCAGTACGACGCGCTCGCCGGCGGCATGGAGATGCAGATCCAGTTCATCGCGTACGTCGGCGGATAGATACCGGCGAAAGGGTGGGGTGAAGCGATGGCAATTGACACGTGGGTTGAGCGGCTGCGCGAGCTGGACACCTGCGCCGTCTCGGACGCGCAGGACAAGCTCGGCATCAAGGGCACCGTCCTCGGCATCCTGCCGTTGTACGAGACGGGCCGGATAGCCGGACGAGCGGTGACGTTCAAGCTAAAGACGAAAGGCAACGAGACCACGACGCGCCACCTCGGCACGTCGGCCGTCGAGGCCTCCGACCCGGGCGATATCATCGTCTGCGACCATCGGGGCAGGACGGACGTGGCGGGCTGGGGCGGCATCCTCTCGACCGCTGCGAAGACGCGCGGCGTCGCGGGCGTCATCATCGACGGCGCCTCGCGCGACGTGGACGAGGCGAAGGGCCTCGGCCTGCCGCTGTTCGCGCGGGCGGCGGTGCCGCTCACGGCGCGGGGGCGCATCGTCGAGGAGTCCACGAACGAGCCCATCGAGATAGGCGGCGTGAGCCTCGTGCCCGGCGACTACGTCATCGCCGACAACAGCGGCATCGTCGTTGTGCCGCAGGACCGCGTTGCCGAGGTCGTGCCCGAGGCGGAGAGCATCGTCGCGCGCGAGCAGGCGATGGCCCGCGACGTCATGAACGGCAAGTCGGTCGTGGAAGTGATGGGGATCAACTACGAGCAGATGCTCGCCCGATAGGAGGAGAAGCAATGACGGAGATTACGGATCGCCCGGACGCTGCGCTCGTCGACGCTGTCCGGGGTATCGGCACCGCGACGCTGCATGAGGCCGGAGGCCAGATCGGCGCGCTGCCGTCATACATCAAGCCGGTGTCCAACGACTGGTACGTATGCGGCGCGGCGATGACCGTGCTCTCGCCGCCGAAGGACAACCTCTGGCTGCACCGTGGCATCTACCACGCGCAGCCCGGCGAGGTGATGGTGGTGGACACAGGCGGCTTCCACGAGGCCGGCTACTGGGGCGAAATCATGACCCACGCCGCCCAGCAGGTCGGCATCGCGGGGCTGGTGATCGACGGCTGCGTGCGGGACGGCTCCATCCTGGAGGAGCTGGGCATGCCCGTCTTCTCGGCGGGGCTCTGCATCAGGGGCACCGCCAAGAACAAGGAGGCCTACGGCGCCATCAACATCCCCATCCGCATCGGCGAGATCTGGGTGAACCCCGGCGACCTCGTCGTCGGCGACCGTGACGGCGTTGTCGTCGTGCCCCAGGAGCGCATCGGCGAGGTGCTGGAGAAGTCTCGCGCCCGCGAGGAGAAGGAAGCGAACACCATCTCCCGCCTCCACCAGGGCGAGCGTACGGTGGACATGTACGGCTTCTAGGGCTCGTTATCTGCGAGGTCCGCATCGAAGAGGGGGGGGGCCCGCGCCCCCGCCAACGACTATAAAAAGCGGCCGAAGAGGGTGGCAGCCGGGGGAACGGGGGGTAAAAAGAGCAGCGACAAAGGGGGGTGGGGGGCGCTA
>VXQP01000095.1:43179-49814 GCA_009838965.1 Chloroflexota bacterium
GGGTGTACTGTCTGGCTTTCTTGGCGTGTTTTTCGGCGTGGCCCGCTTCCCTGTGGCGCCGCCCCGGCGCCGCCTCTTCTGCATTAACGCGCCTGCGTATCTCGTTCCATCCGGGGTAACGGGGTGATACAAGCGGCTGACCCTTATGGGAGGTGCCGCATGAACGCTAAGAAGATCATCATCGGCCTCGTCGTCATCGCCATCGTTGTGACGATCATCATCAACGTCGCCGGATAAGACTCACTCCGGCGACGGCAACACCACTGTCGCGTCGCCGAGGAAGAGCGGTTCGCCGCGCAACACGCGCATGAACAGCTCGTGCGTCAGGTCGAGGTCGACGCGGTTGTAGTCGACCAGCCGTTGCGGCGCCTCAGCCCAGGCGCGCGCGTTCTGCCGATGGTCCCACGTTACCTTCTCCTCGCCGAAGGTGTAGGCGCAGAGCCGGTCGAGGCTGATGCGGCGCCCCGCCGCCTGCACGATCGCGATCATCAGATCGTAGTGCTGTCGCACGGTCAGGCCCAGCCCCAGCACGTCGCGCATCCAGCGGTCGAGGATGGGGATGTCGAAGCGCGCGCCGTTGAACGTAACGACGGTGCCGTCGAAGTCGACCACGAGGCTGTGCAGTTGGGCGAGGCTCGCGGGCTCGGCGGTGTACATGCCGTAGAGCGTGCCTTGCCGCGTGCCGGTGAGGAGCAACCGGAATCCCTCCGGGAAGTTCTGCATCGAACCGCCCGACGTTTCGACGTCCAGTACGAGGAAGTCTCCGGCATCCATAACGGCTCGTCAGGATAGCGCAGCGGGAGGGTGCATCGTCCCCACTCCCTCGGGGAGAGGGTCAGGGTGAGGGTCCGTTACCGGGACGCGCCCTGCTGGAGAGGGTCGTCTTCAGAACGAGTCTCATCCCCGGATGGTTCGTCCGCTGCCTCCGGCGCAGGTTCCTCGGCTGCGGCCACGGGGTCCTCGTCAGGAACAGGCTCCGGTTCCTCCTCCGGTTCCTGCGGAAGTTCCGGCTCCGGGGGCTCCGGGAATGCGGACTCCTCGTTGGCCTGGGCGGCCTCCAGCTCGGCGAGCGCTTCCGCTGCCGCCATCGCTTCCAGTGCAGCCAGCGCCTCTTCTTCGGCTATCGCCCTCGATTCGGCTGCCCTCGTGGACGCTTCCCTGTTCTCCAGGATCCGGCGCTGCTCCTCTGCCTCCCGCCGCGTTCGGATGACCATTCCGTAGTGCACCGCGAGCGTGTAGATGACGCCCATGGTCGGCACGCCGAGGAGCGCCCCCGTGATTCCTGCGAGCCGCGCGCCGAGCACCACCGCGACAACGACGAGCATGGCGGGCATCCGCACCGCGCTCCCCAGGATGCGCGGGCTGAGGATGTTGAGCATGACTTGCTGGATGAACAACAGCACCAGCAGCACCGTGAGCAGCTTGACGAAGTCGCCCGAGAGGGCTGCGATGAGGAGCGGCAGGGCGAGCGCCAGCCAGTCTCCCACGAACGGCACTGCGAGCAGCAGGCTGGAGATGAGCGCAACGGGAAGCGCGGCGGGAAGGCCGGTTGCGAACATGACCGATGCGGTGCCGACGCCGTAGATGAGGGAGATGAGCACCATGCCTCTGAGGTAGCTGCGGAACGTCTCGTCGATCACTCCCAGGACGTACCGCGTCTCGCGCTCTGCGTTGCGGGGGAGCACCTTCAGCGCCTCGTTCAGGCGGCGCCCGCCGTCCAGCACGACGTAGAAGGAGATGACGGTTATCAACGAGATAGCGAAGATGACGAAGACGACGTTCCCCAGGAGCCCGATCGCGTTGCTCGTGATGCTCTCCTGCAGGTTGGCGGCGATGCTTCCCAACTGGTCGATCTGGAGAAGGGTGGTGAGGTCGACCCGTATGTCGAACCCGGCGAGATACTCCTCTGCTGCAGTGATGAACTCGGGGATCCGGTCGACGTAGTCGGGGATGACCTCAGCCAGGTCGATGATCTGGGTGATGGTGGCGGGGATCACGAGCGCGCCGATGACCGAAACCACGGCGCCGAGCGCCAGGTAGACGATCAGGATGGCCAGCGGCCGCTTCATCCCGGGGATGCGCATGAGCCAGCGCACCGTGTGGATGATGAGCGAGCCGACGAGGTAGGCGAGGAAGAGGACGAGGATCAGGTCGCCGAGGAAGTCCCAGACTCGCCGGACGGTGTCGACGACGAAGATGATCGCGCTGAACGCGATAACGACCATGGCGGTTCTGAACCAGAAATTGCGCTCGATCATCGGCTGCCCGGCGGCATTCTAACTGTTTACCGGGGGATTGGAGAAGCGTGCGGCTTCCCCGTTTCCGATCCTGCCGGAGTGGCCTGTCAGGGACTGCCGGCGAGCTGCAGTGCGAGTGTTGCCGGGTCGTGGGCGGGCAGGTCGCAGACGTAGCCGTGGCAGACGTAAGCGGTAGGCGTACCCGCGTCTGCCCTTCCTTCCAGCAGCGGTGTGGGAAACGGTGAGGTTTCGCCCGGGGTCAGCCCGGCGAATGCGAACGTCGGGAGCTGCCGGCGCAGCGGCTCCAGCAACGCGCGTGTTCGTTCGTCGGACGGGTCTCCAACGATGACCACCTCCGTAGGCGGCGCGAGGTAACGGTCGATGATGCGCAGCCAGTTGCCGAACCCCAGCGGGTAGCGTGCCGCGAGCGGTGCGATGCTCCGTATGAGGCGCTCCGCCTTCTGAATGAACGATTCTTTTCCAGTAAGCACGGCCATCCGCAGCAGGGCCTCGGCGGCTGCTGAGCTGCCGCACGGCGTGGCGTTGTCGGTGATGTCGCGCGGACGCACGATCAACTCCTCGTGGTCGATGCCGACGTCGTAGAACGCTCCGTTCTCGTCGTCCCGGAAGAGCGCCAGCATCTCGTCCGTCAGCGCCTGCGCCTCGTGGAGCCAGCGGTGCGAGAACGTCGCGGTGTGCAGGGAGAGAAGCCCGTTGATGAGTAGCGCGTAGTCTTCCAGGTAGCCGAGCAGGTGCGCTTTCCCGTCCTTCCACGTGCGAAGCAGCCGCCCGTCGCGGCGCATCTCGCGCAGCAGGAAGTCGGCGTTGCGCTCCGCGGCGTCGCGGAGGTCGGGCCGGTCGAGCGCGAACGCCGCCTCGGCGAGCGCCCGCAGTGCCATGCCGTTCCACGCGGTCAGCACCTTGTCGTCGGTCGCCGGAGGAATGCGCTCGGCCCGCCGTTCCAGGAGCGCGCGGCGCATCGGCTGCAGCCGTTCGAGCAGTTCACCCGCGTCGACGCCGAGCTCGCGTCCGGCTGCCGCCGCGCTGTCGCGCACGTGCAGGATATGGCGGCCCTCGAAGTTCGGGTGCACGCCTACGCCGTAGTACCGGCGGAACAAGCGGGCATCCTCCGCGCCGAGCACCGCCTCGAGCTCCTGCGGCGTCCAGACGTAGAACTTGCCCTCGACGCCCTCGCTGTCCGCGTCCTGCGACGAGAAGAAGCCGCCGTCCGGGTGGCACAGGTCGCGCAGCAGGTACTCGATCGTCTCCTCGACAACCTCCCGGTAGCGCGGGTTCCCCGTCGCCTGGAAGGCTTGTGTGTACAGCGACACGAGGAGCGCGTTGTCATACAGCATCTTCTCGAAGTGCGGCACCAGCCAGAACCGGTCGGTGGAGTAGCGCGCGAACCCGCCGCCGAGGTGGTCGTAGATGCCGCCGTTGTGCATCGCCGCCAGCGACGCTTCGACTGTCTCGAGAGCGTCGGCGTCCGAAGCACAGGCGTTGCGGGCGAGCAGGAACTCCATCGGCATCGACTGCGGAAACTTGGGCGCCCCGCCGAAACCGCCGTGCTCCGCATCGTGCAGGGACACGATCGCCGCGCTCGCCTGCGCAAGCAGCGCGTCGCTCACGTCCTCGTCCGCCATCGTGATGCCGGACGCGTTCCGCAACGCGTCCGTCAGGACGCGCGCGTTCTCCAGCACGGCGTCGCGGTTGGTGCGGTAGGCGTCGTTGACCGCCGTGACGACCCGCGTCCACGACGGCATGTTGGCGCGGTCCACGGGCGGGAAGTACGTCCCGCCGTAGAAGGGACGCCCGTCCGGCAGCAGGAAGACGTTGAGCGGCCAGCCGCCGTGCCCGTGCAACTGCTGCACCGCGCTCATGTAGATGCCGTCCACGTCCGGACGCTCCTCCCGGTCGACCTTGATGGCGACGAGGAGGTCATTCATCACCTGGGCGGTCGCCTCGTTCTCGAACGACTCGCGCTCCATGACGTGGCACCAGTGGCACGCCGCGTACCCGATGGAGACGAGCACCACCTTGTCCTCGGCCTTCGCCCGCTCGAACGCCTCCTCGCCCCACGGGTACCAGTCGACGGGGTTGTGCGCATGCTGCAGCAGGTAGGGGGAGGTCTCGTTGATGAGCCGGTTGGGCATGGCGCTACGTTACACCATCGCCAGCAGCGCCATGACCCCCGCCGATACGAGGGGCACCGTGAGGTTGTCGTCGAGTGGGACTGGCGCAAGCTCCGCGAGCGCGGCCACGATCGCCCCCGGCACGAGCCACCACACGAGCGGAACGTCCGGGTGGAGCGTGGCGAGCAGCCCGGCGCCCAGCGCTGCGACCACGAACGCGGTCGTGCCCGCGAGCGACTTCCCGAACCGCCGCGTCCGGTGGTCGCGCACGCCGATGAGCGCCGCGAACGGGTCGCCGACCGACAGGAAGAGCAGCGCCAGCACGGCGATCTCCTTCTCGAACACGAAGACGAGGAACGTGGCCGCGAGCCACATGAACGTCGCGCCCGTGACCTGGCGGCTCTCGGCCGCCTTGAAGAACGGCAGCGTGCGCACCATCCAGTCGTTGACGCCTCCAACGAGGCCGCGCAGCACCTCCAGCAGCACCGCGCCGAGGCTCCCCGCGATGAGCAGCCACTCCGCCAGATCGAGGGGCAGGAAGAGGATGCCGAGCGGCAGCGTGGAGCCCGCCACGAGGTGGAAGACGCGGCGTGGCCAGAGCGTGGGCGCGACCGGTGGCTCGTACAGGAACTCCACTACCGGCTCGGGGAGCTTCATGGCGATCGGCTACCGGGAAGCCGCCTTCGACAGCGCCCGCAGCTTCGGCACGAGGCCCGCCATCGTCTCGACGACGTAGTCGACCTCCTCCGCCGTGTTCTCCGCCCCGAGCGTGAGCCGCACGCAGCTCCGCGCCAGCTCGTTCGAGCGCCCGAGCGCCAGCAGCACGTGCGACGGCTCCAGCGACCCCGCTGTGCAGGCGCTCCCGCTCGACGCCGCGACGCCCGCGAGGTCCAGCCCCATCAGCAGCGGCTCCGCCTCGACGCCGTGGAACGAGACGTTGACGTTGCCCGGCAGCCGCGCGTCCGTGTCGCCGTTCACCTCGACGCGGTCCACACGTTCCAGGATGCCGCTCAGCAGGCGGTCGCGGAGCGCGGCGCAGGCTGCGGCGTTGGTCTCACGCTCACGTTCGGCGCGCTCCAGCGCGACGCTCATCCCGACGATGCCCGCCGTGTTCTCGGTGCCTGCGCGGCGCTCGCGCTCCTGCGCGCCGCCCACCTGCGTCGGCGCGAACGGCGTGCCGCGACGGATGTACAGCAGCCCGACGCCCTTCGGCCCGCCGAACTTGTGCGCCGACAGCGACAGCAGGTCCACGCCGAGGTCGTCGACCCTGACCGGCACGGCTCCCGCGGCCTGCACCGCGTCCGTGTGCACGGCGATGAAGCGCCGCTCCGACAAGGCGCGCTCCTTGACGAGCCGCGCTATCTCTGCCACCGGCTGCAGCGTGCCGATCTCGTTGTTCGCCAGCATGACGCTCACGACCGCCGTCTCCGGCCTGACGGCGTCCGCGACGTCCTCCGGTCGCACGATGCCGTCGCGGCCCGGCGACACGTACGTCGCCTCCCAGCCGAGGCTCTCCAGCAGTTCGACGGCGTGCAGCACGGCGTGGTGCTCGATCGACGTGGTCACGACGTGCCGCCCGTGCTCCTTGAGCGCGAGTGCAGGGCCCATGATGCCCGCGTTGTCCGACTCCGTCCCGCCGCTCGTGAAGACGATCTCGCCCGGACGCGCACCGAGCACCCCCGCGCACCGCTCCCGCGCCTCGTCGAGCGCCTGCCGAGCCTGCTGCGCCAGCGCGTAGATGCTGGACGGGTTGCCGTATCGCTCCGTGAAGAACGGGCGCATTGCCTCCGCCACCTCCGGCAGCACCCGCGTGGTGGCCGCGTGGTCCATGTAGACCGTCTGCTCAGGCGTCATCCATTCACGCTCCAGCCATCGCGTCGATGTTCAGCATACGCCCTGCGGGGGCAACCCGTCGTTCCTGCGGAGGCAGGAACCTCGCCCCCAATGGTGTAGGGGCGTCCCTTGTGGGCGCCCTGTCTGGGGCTCCCCTCGCCCTCTGGGAGAGGGGCTGGGGGTGAGGGTTGCCCCTACCGCCCCGCCGTCGCGTACCCGAACAGCTTGTACACCAGCTTCGCCGCGGTGTACGCGCACGCCTCCGGCCCCTCGTCCGGCGCGAGTTCGACCACGTCGAAACCCACGATGCGCCGGCGCTCGGCGACGGCCCGCAGGATGCGCAGCGCCTCCCCCCCCCCCATGCCCCCCGGCTCCGGCGTCCCGCCCGCCGACATGAACGACGGGTCGAACGCGGGGAGGTAGCACGCGGCGT
>VXQP01000003.1 GCA_009838965.1 Chloroflexota bacterium
CCCCACCCCGCTCGCGTGTGGGGGGCGGGGGTTCTTCTTTTTTATCTCCCCCCGGGGCGCGGGGGGGCCCCCCGCCCCCCCCCGCCCCCCCATCCCCCTGTATGTGGGAGTTTCTGCGTTTAAGGCCATCGCGATAGGGGTGTTGGGGTTCGTACCCACTCTACATCGCATCCACGATTGCTTCTCCCTGAAGGTGCGCGCCAGACCCCTCGCGTGACCTGCTGGAACCGGAGCGCACGATGCCTAATGAGACATCGCTAACGGGAAGGAATACATGACCACCACGAAGCTGGATGTTGGGGCACTCACAGGAGCACGCCTACGTGCTCGCCGCCGGTCACATGGAACTGGTAGAAGGCGAGCACAACAGTTGCCAGACACGAGCGATCTGCACTTGTACTCATTCAGAGGTGATGTGCCCTGCACAGAGGGGTGGATAACGTCATACGACGCGACCTCTGATGGCCTCATCTACGGGTCTCTCTATGTGGTACCGCCGCTATGAGGCATGGGGATTGACCTCGGGGCTGTGGCCTGTTATGGACTAGCGGTTGCGCCCGGCGGTGGGGCTGCGCAATGCCGAGGGGACACGGCGGTCACTGCGGTGTGAGAATCGCAGTGACCAACCCCGCTGCCCCTCCATCTCCACTGGGCAGGAGGGACTCATGAGGCAGAGGCTGCTGGGCTTCATCGGGGCGGTCGGCGTCGCCATCCTCATCGGCATCGCGTTCCTCATCGTGCGGGTCATCGCGTGAGCATGACGGGCAAGAACGCCGAGATGCAGGCGGTACTCGCCGAACTGCAGGCGATGAAGGCCATCCTCGCGGAGTTGGAGGCGATTCGCCTCCTCAACGAACGGATACTCAGCGAGTTGCAACGCATCGGGGCAGGTCGGTAGGTGGAGTTGAACGTCGTGGAGTCGGGACTCGTGCCCTCGGCGGTACTGGCCTTCATCAGCGTGGGGCTGCTGGTGGCAGCGTACCGCATCCTGAAACGCAACCGCAGGTAGGGAGGAGTTGCGATGACGCAGGAGATTCTACTGGCCGTGGACGGGCCGCCGCCGCTCAGAGACACCGGCCTCCAGTTCTACAACCCGCACCATCCCCAGTACCATCTGGTCGTCCGGCTGCGTGAGGCCGCAGCACAGGCGTTGGCCGCACAGCCGGACTGGGACCCGCACGAAGCAGGGTGGATTGCCCTCGCGTTGACGGTCGTGCAGCCCTCTCCCGAACTCGCCACGGCGGAGGTAGCAGGGGCACTGGACGGGGTAGCGGACGCGTTGCAGGCCACCCCTGCGGACGCCGACGTTCCCGGCTGTTCGCTCTACCAAGACCCACGGCAGATTCGAGTGGTGCGGTACGCTGTGCAGCAGGGAGATGCTCTAGCCTACAGCGTCCGCGTCAGGGTCGTGGGAGCCCCGTCCTGATATTGAAGCAGGTCATCGACATCATCGAAGAGGCTGCCTCACGGCTCATGGACATTACCGCCCGCGTGTGCGAGCGGCTGCTGACCAGGCTCATCATCAAGTGTCTGGCCGCATCCATCGTTGCCGCCATCCTCGTTGCCGTCCTGGTATGGCTGCTGATGCGCTAGGCGCTCGATGCTGCCGAACCTCAACCGACCGCCACATCGAATACATCCGGCTCCGCTACGGCGTCGACAGGGGAGTGCCTCGGACGCTCGAGGAGGTCGGTGCCGGTTCAGCGGCCATCCGCTCCCGCTTCCTCAACTACAGCCTGTCTGTCCTGGCGAGCCGAGAGGTCGTCGGGATCCAGGCGGATGACCTCGTCGTAGTCGCGCACCGCCTTCTCCGGCTCGCCCAAGTCCTGGTACAGGATGGCCCTGTTCCGCAACGACTCGACGTTGTCCGGGTCGAGGGCGATGGCGCGCCCGAAGTCCTCAATCGCCAAGCGGGGGTTGCCCAACTCGGCGTGGGCGCACCCCCTCGCGTAGTACGCGTCCGGGTCGTCCGGGTCGAGCTCGATGAACCTGTCGTAGTCCCGAATCGCCCTTCCATGCTCCCCAAGCAGCGTGTTGGCGAACCCCCTCGCCATGTGCGCCCCTGCGTTGTCCGGGTCGATTTCAATGATGGCGCTGAAGTCGTCGACGGCGCCCTCGTATCGGGCCAAGCGCATCCGGGCTGTTCCTCTGTTGAAGAGGGTGCGCGTGTTGGCGGGCTCAAGGTCGAGAACCCTGGTGTAGTCCGCTATCGCCAGGTCGTACCGCTCTAGGCTCGCGTGGGCGATCCCCCTGGCCATCAGGGCTTCGCTGCTGTCGGGGTCGATGTCCAGGGACCTGCCCAGGTCCTTGATCGCCTCTTCGCCGCGGCCCATGCCGCCTAGGGCGACCCCCCTTCCGCGCAGCGCGGGGGCATTGTCGGGATCAAGCCCGATGACGGCGTCGAAGTCGTCGAGGGCGCTGTCGTACGCTTCGCGATTGAGGTTGGTTATCCCCCTGGCGTAGTGGGCGATGCCGTAGTTCGGCTCGATCCGTATGGCGGCGTCGAAGTCGTCGAGGGCCTTGTCCAGTTCACCCAGGTCGCGATATGCCAGCCCACGGCTGTAGTGGGCCTCGACGAAGTCGGGATCAAGCTCCAAGGCCTTGCTGAGGTCGTCGATCGCTTGCAGAGAATCCCCCAGCTCGGCGTAGGTCAACCCCCTGTCGTAGTGGGGTTCAGGGTCGTCAGGAGCAAGGAGTATGGCGATGTCGAAGTCACCGACCGCGCCGGCCAAGTCACCCAGCTCTGCCTTGCACGCGCCCCGGTTGTCGTGCGCCACGGCATCTCCGGGCTCCAGGCGTATGACGGCGTCGTAGTCCTCCACCGCGCGGCGATGGTCTCCGAGTTCGGCGTACGCCAGCGCCCTGGCGGCGAGGGCATCGATGTCGCCGGGGTTCGCCCGGAGCGCGTCAGTAACGTGCTCGATTATCCGGCGAAGCCCCTCCCGGCCGATGCCGTCAATCATCCTGCGGAGCTCGCGGTGACCTTCCGGTGATTCCCTCTGTTCCATCCCGTCATCTTCCCCGGTCACGACGCTTCTCCTCATACTGGCAGTCCCCGGAGGGGCAGCGATTCTTCGTTGCGGGACTGATTTCCCGGGACAGGGCGAACCACCCTGTGGCTAGGGCCTCCAGGCGCATCTTCGACGGAGAGGCTCGTCCCTTTGCCGCACCGGACGGTTTCTCTCCGCCTTCCCCTATCGGAACGGCGTCTCCATGATGGGGCGGTCATCACCGCAGGCGCAATGCCCGCGTGTCATCCAGTTGCTCGGGAGGTTCAGGTGAGTGATGCCTCGTGCAGCCACTGACGCCTCTGCTGCCGCAAATCGCCCGCTGCGCCGCCCGCTCAGTCTCTGAAGAGTTCGCCGAGCCCCGGGGATTCCGCCACTGTCAGGAGCGCTGCATAGTGCCGCGTGCTGGGCCGCACACCCTTCTCCTTCCAGCGACGCACCGTTTCGGGGTCGACACCGAGACGACGGTGCAATTCCGCCCACGGCAGGCTGGACTCCTCCCGAAAGCGCATCAGGCGCTGCGGGAAGTCGTCGGGAAAGGCGTAGGTGGCCCTGCGGTGATGTGTGCGCTGGCGGGGCATTGATCCGACCCTCCTGGCGAAGACTGCATCAAGGCGTGTCCTGTCACTATCGCGATGGTATCCCCCCTCGGCCGATGTGTGGTGTCTTCCGCATTTAAGGGCGCGCCTCCGGGGTGGTTCCTAGGAGTGACGCCTCAGACGGAGACTATCCCCAAGCCTTCCAACCGCTCGAAGTGCCTGCGGTTATTGGTGAGCAGCGTGAGCCCGTGGCGAAGGGCTGTCGCGCCGATCAGGAGGTCGAGGTCGCCTATGGAGGCTCCGGCGGCTCGGAGCCGACCACGCTCACGGGCGAATATCCGGCACATCGCTTCGTCTATCGGCAGGACCTGCACGATACGGAGGAATCGCGCGAGCGCACCGCTGCTCGCTTCCGGATCGCGGGAGTAGTAGACGCCTTCGTATAGTTCGGCCAGCGAAATGATGCTCAACCCCAGGCCGTCCGCCGCCAACTCGGCGACGCGCTCTGCTACAGCCGACACGCCGCGCAGGTAATCGACCGCCCAGTCGGTGTCTACGAGGAAGGCCATGACTCTATCGGTCGGGCCACGGGCGGGAACCGGTCAGCCTGGCCTCATAGATGATGCGCTTGAACGCATCCCAGTCACCCAGGTCGGACCATCCTCCCGAGGCGGCCAGTATGGCATCGCGGGATTCCGGAGGCCGGGACGCACGGTCCAGCGAAACGTCCACCTCGGCCCCCTCTTCGAGCTCAAGGGGCTCCAACGGGGTCAATACACCCTTCGAGTACCTGGCGCGGACGTGCACGGTCACGGTTATCTTTTCCTCTGAGGGAACGGCTACCACCGATTCTAGCACCTGCGGAGTACGATGCAGACCGCGACGGGGCGTTCGCGGGGCTGACACAAGCCCGCGACATCATCCGGGGATGCTGGCGGGCGCGTCGGTGCGGCTGGACGTGATAAGCTCACGCCGTTTTCAAGGGAGGGAATCATGCAGGACACCCAGCCGGATACCGAACTGCGGCGCCGCAAGGTCTGGCAGGTTCTCGTCGCAAAGGCGACGAACCGACAGACCATCACCTACGGCGACCTCGCTGCGGCGATAGGCTCCCCCGCAAGGATGGCTCAGGCCATAGGACGCGCTGACCTCGATCCCATCTCCGACTACTGTAGAGAGCACGGCTTGCCGCCCCTATGGGTGATCGTCGTCAATCAGGAGACCGGCAGGTCCGGCCAGGACGCCGCTACTGACTTGGACACCGATGCGGAACGCGAGAGGGTCTTCAATCATCCGTGGTTCGCGGCAACGCCCTATAGCTCAGACGCTCATCCTCAACGGCGTCCACTATAAGGACTTCCACGCCAGCCCGCGCCGACTTTTCCATCAGAATCGGGACTTTTGCATCAAAGCCCCGTCCAAGATTGGAGGACAATTAAGGCTGGGCCCGTATGGGCCGTGTTGACGTGAAACAAGACCTTGAACTGGAGATATGACATAATAGTGGGTATAATCTTCCCATACAATGTCTTATACGTGACCTGCGGAAGTCGAGCAAAAGGAGTTTCTACGACATGACGAACCCGCTGCGGAGTTTGGGGGGGCGGGGGGGGGGGGGGGGGGGGGGGGGGGGGGGGGGGGGGGGGGGGGG
>VXQP01000018.1 GCA_009838965.1 Chloroflexota bacterium
TCACCCCCGCGGGGGTGCCGCGGGCCTCCAACGCGCCCCCCCGCCCTCCCCCCCCGCGGGCGGGGGGGGGGCGGCCGGGGGGGGGGGCGGGCCCGCCGCCCCGCTGCAGGGTGAGGAAACAGGGTGAGGCGGTGCATCCGCCGGGGAGCGTGTAGTCGACCGCGGGCGTTGCCGAGCCGCCGAGCCGCAACTCGATCTCCTCGGCGTCGGCGAATGTCACTCCGCCGGTGTCCACGGTGAGGGTCAGCGACTGTCCTTCCGTTAGTTCCTCGGCGGATGCGGTGACGGTGAAGTTGGGCACGTCGTTGTCGTCGACGGTGACCGACGCCCGGTTCGCGGCGGTGGTCAGGTAGGTGGGCGGGTTGGCCGAACTGCCCAGCAGGTACACCGCCACCTGCCCACCCCCGTCCCTGACCACCGTGTCGTCGCGCGTCGGCAGGCTTATCTCCTCGGTGGAGCTGCCCGCGGCGAATGTGACGCTGGTGGGAGCGGAGGCGCTGAGACTCACGCCCGTGGCGACCGCCCGGACAGAGACCGTGAGGGCGGCGGTGGTCGCGCCGGTGCGTTCCAGCGTGAACGACGCTGCGCCGCCTTCGGTGACGGAGCTTCCCGCCTCGATGGTCACATCCGGCACGTTCGCGACATCGCTCGGCGGGATCGTGACCGTGCGGGTGCCGAGGCCCGTGTTCGTGAGGGCCAGCGTGGCCCTGATCGTGACGGTCTCGTCGACGTTCTCGACCGTGGTGTCGTCCGTCGCCCGGATCGTGAAGCTGGTCGAGGACTCCCCGGCCGGGAGGACGACGGAGTAGGGCGCGGAGAGCGTCGAGCCGCCCGCTTCCAGCGTGAAGTCCCCGGCGCCGGCGCTGCCGCCGATCGCGAGGTTGATAGTCGCGTCCTCGGCGAACGTGACGCCGTTGGTGATCTCGAAGGTGAAGTCGACGCTCCCGCCCTCCGCCAGCTCGCCCTCGAAGCGGCTGAAGTCGATGGCGGCGGTGTTGGCGTCGGCGATCGTGATGGTGGTCGAGGAAATCGATCCGGCGCCGATGGTGTCCGGCAGCGTCCCGAAGCCAAGGACGATGGTCTCCGGGCCCTCGACCAGCGTGTCGGAGGCGGCCTGGATGGGGAGCGTGATGCGGAGCGTCCGGCTGACCTCTCCGCCCTGGAACGTCACGCTCTGCGGGATCGCGAAGTCCGGCGTGAAGTCGGACTGCGAGGCGCTGGAAGCGGTCGCGTCGAACGTGATGGGAATGGTCACTTCGCCGGGGCTCAGGAGCGGCCGGGTCAGCCGTACGACGACCGAGCGCGAGGCGCCCTCCCTGACGCTGTATGCAGCCTGCTGGAAATAGACCTGGGGCGCCGCGGGGACCACGACCGTGAGGCTCTGTTTCAGGGTCGTCCCGCCGGCGGTGCAGATGCCGCCGGAGGCGCAGGACCGGTTGGCGAGCAGGGTGAGCCGGATATCGGCGGCGCCCGCCGGGTCGAGCGTGACCAGGTAGGCGTTGGCGGGCAGCCCGTCCGCGACCAGGGCGCTGACGCCTGTGACCGTCCCGCCCGTGACGCTGAACGAGGGCGAGTCCGCCGCGAAGTCGACGACGGGACGGCCAAAGGTCAACAGCACCTGGGCGGTGTCGCCGGCGCCCTTGTGGAAGGGCGAGGTCCGAGGTCCGGTCGCTGCCGGGGCGGCGGCGAGGAGATCCTGCGGTTGGGGCGCAAGCACGTAGGCGGGTACCGCGGACGGCCGCACGTTGGCCTGGAACGCCGACCCCGCGCTGATGGGGATCTTGAACGACAGCTTCTCCGTGCCGGTCCTCGGGTCGACTTGGGTGACGGCCTCGTCCGGACTGAGCTTCGTCGATTGCAAATGACCCGGCCGCTCGCGGCCCCAGCCGATGAGCCAGTCGCCATTGTCGAGCACGTCCACATGGCCGCCGCGGGTGCCGGCCCGGTCCTTGCCGCCATGCAGCGAATGGTCACGCACGAACACCGCCTCGCCGTTGGTCAGGTCCAGTGCGTACTCCACGGCCCGGGAGTACTCGTCGGATGTCCGCTCGGTCTCGCCGGTCCCCAAGTTGATCAGGCAAGCTTCGCCGTTGTCGTATAGCGTGAGGCGGCCGTCGGGCCGCATCTCGGCCCCGTGCTGGCTGCAGAACTCACCCTCGGGGTCGCCGACGATCTGGAGCGGCGCAGGCCCAATGTCGCGCGTCGCCCATTCCTCTGCCGTGAGGTTGCTGCGGCCAAGACGCCAGTCGATCTTGCCCGTGGACGCATTGATGCTCAGCACCTTCGAGCAGCCGCGGAACGAGGCGATAACGCTGCCCTGAAAGTAGTGGACCATGTTCACGTGCGCCCATTCGTCCCACCAGTGCTGCACGCAGTCCTCGTATGCCATGGTCCCCCAAGACCGCCAGGTTCGGGACACGCCCTGAGAAGGCGTGAGTATCTGGATCGCCGAGTCGCTGAGGGCCTCCGACGCCGTGAACTGCGTCGTACGCCAGCTCTGGATAAGGCGACCCCAGACCTTTTCTTCCAGAAGGCTCTCGTGGAGGACGACGTGACTGAGGTCCCGGTTGACCGTGGGCTCGTAGGACATCAGCAGGTAGCCGCCGTTGTCCAGGATGCGGAAGTCGTGGATCCCCGTGCATTCCAGCGGTGACTTGGAGGAGACCGTTGCCAGCCGCGCGAAGTCCTCATCCAGGATGTGGTGAGTGTCAGTGCATCCCCTCGTCGAGTAGTGCCAGCGGTATTCGCCGCTCGACCCGACCCGATAATGACGGAACCACATCACGGGCGGGTTCGGCGGCGTCGTTCGGTAGCGAGGCACGCCGTGGTGATCGATGACGGCCAGCAAGTCGCCAAGCGGAAACGCGATCAGCGACTCGGTGACATCCCCCGCGCCCCGGTCGATCGCTTCCATGGTGGCGAGGAAGTCCTGCACGCAGTGCACGACGTAGTCGGTGTATGCGCCGTCGGCGCCGCTCGCACGGACGACGACGTCGCTGTGCTTCGTCACGGACACCGCGAGGGCCGAGCCGCTGGCCGTCTGCGTGCCGTTGACCGCCAGCCGGACGCCGGTCGCGGCCGTCGGGGTGACGGTCATCGTGTCCGTGTCTCCGCAGCTGACCTTGTAGTGCAGTACGTCCGCCTCGAAGGCCGGCGTCAGGGAGAGCGTCGAGTCCGTCGTCGTCGCGGACAGGCCCGTGAGGACCTGCCCGATCACCACGTGGTGCGCCGTCGCCTGGGCGGTCTTGCCCCCGCCGTGCCCGTCGGTGTAGGTCGCCGCGGCGCGCAGGTACTGACCCGAGTCGGCCGCGACCGGCGTGTAGCTGGCGCTGATCGCTCCCGCGATGGTCGACCAGCTGTTGCGGCCATTGGAGCGCTGCCACACCCACGTGGTCGCGCCGCTCACCGTGTCGGGGTCGCTCAGGGTCGCGGTGAGCGCCGTTCCGACTCTGGGGCGCACGGGGGTGAGGGCGACGCTCCCGGGTTCGTCGACGTCGGTCAACGTCACGGTTACGGCCTTCGTGGCCGCGACGCCGCCGACCGTCGCGGTCAGGGTGACGGAATAGGACCCGTCCGCGCCGCCGTCGTCGGGGGATTCGAAGTCGGGCAGCTTCGGGCGCTTCAGGCCCGTCGCGGTGTCCGAGGTGTCGATCAGGCGCAGCGCGCCTTTCGGGTGGGAGATGTCGAAGTGGCTCGCGTCCGTGCCCGAGATCGCCCACGTGACCTCGTCCACTCCCTCGACCGCCCCGGTCACCGTGAAGGTGCCCGCGCGCACGGCGGCGTTCTCGGCGTACGCGATCGTTGCCGTGCCCGAGATCGCTGGAGTCCCGGTGGTGGCGGTCCGGGTAGCCGACCAGGAGCCGTCGCCGCTCGCATTCACGGCCCGCACCTGGAAGTCGTAGCCGGTCGAAGGCGTCAGCCCGGTCTTCGTGTACGAGAGCGCGCCGCCGCCCGTCTCCCAGATGTCGTGCTGCTCGGACCACTGGCCGTCCGACTTGTCCGTGGCGTCGCTGCGGATGTGGCGCAGGTCGTAGGCGGTGATGGCCGCGCCGCCGTCACTCGAGGGCGCGTTCCACGCGACCGTCACCGAGGTCAGCGTCGCCGTCGCCGCGGTGATGGCAGGAGCGTTCGCTACCGCATCGGCGCTGACATCCGATCGCCGCTGGACCGGCGCGGCCCGCTGCCAGTCCACCTTGTGGTTCGGGTCGTGGTCCCGTCCGGTGTGGGCCAGCGCCGCATCAGCCGCGGACGACGCCGAGCGGATCGTTCCGCCGTTGAGCTCCAGCGTGTTCGCGAGCACGGCGATGCCCCCGGTGGAGTAGTTCGGCTGCACCACGCTGTGGGTGAAGGTGAGGCTTGCCGTGCCCGTGCCGCCCTCGTAGCTCACCCACTTCTCGCCCCAGTCCGCCGGGTCCATGTCGATCTTCAGGCGAGGCGCGCCGCTGACGGTCACCGCCTCGCTGAACGTCAGCGTGACCTGGATCGTCTCGCCGCGGAGGTAGGTATCGCCGGACGCGGGCGCCGACGTCACCGCTACTCCGGTGACCGACGGCGCGCCCTGCCCCGCCGCCGTCCCCGCTCCGAACATCGGGGCGAGGAGGACGGCCAGCAACGCGGCGGCCAGGAGTCTTGCCGATCGCGCCATCAGGCCGCCACGAAGCCGACCAGATATTCGGGGGGGTAAGGACGTTCCTCGCGCACGACGGACCAGGTTCAAGCTCGCAGGACGCCGGAACGCGCGGAATTGCTCAATCGGGGGGCCGGTCTGTTCGTCCTCATCCGCGCGCGCTGAAACGGCCGGATTGGGCTGCGCTCGTCCGAGCGACACCTTGCACCTCTTATGCGCTTGAATCGGAACCCGGGACAGTCTGCCATCGCTTGCGTAACTGTTGTGTGACTTATTGCCGAATATCCATCATGCTTTGTAACTTACGCAATTCGCCCATCTTCATGCGTGGGGTTTCGCGGGTGGGGCCGTGGGCGAGCTGGCGGCGCGGGGCCGCCGGCTCCCCGGGTCCGCCGTTTCCTCGGGGACCAGGGAGGGAGTCGTCCTTCGCGCCTCGTGGAAGGGGGGCGCCCGCGCGTTACGGCGTGTTGTTGGTGACGGACTGGTTGGTGAAGCCCAGTACCGGTGCCTCGTTGTTGAGGAGGGGGGAATGGGGCGGCTGAACGTATCAGAATGTGA
>VXQP01000013.1 GCA_009838965.1 Chloroflexota bacterium
GTCTTCGCTGACCCGTCGAGGCCACACACGATAAAGCTGGCGGAGCTCCTCAACGAGAGGAACCGGTTGCAGTACGAGATGCCAGACTTCGCAGGCCAGCCGTCTTCCGAAGAAGTGAACGCCTGGAGCAGGGCCCTCCGCGACTGGGTGGAGGCGCAGGAAGGCTACTGCGGAAACATCGAGTACTTCGAGCTCGAGCGGGCGAACTGCAACCAGATGGCGGTGGATGCGCTGGAGATGCAGCGCGCGTTATCCGGCTGGCAACGCCGCCCTTAGGCGTGTACTGCCAAGGACTACGCAAGCCCGCTAGAGGCTGAGCACGCTCGGCGCGAAGAGTTCCTCAACCTTTGGCTTCTCCGCGATAAGGTGCTGCTCGTGGAGAAAGTCGATCACAGTTTGAATCATGGGGCGATTCGCCTCCACCCCGTAGACGAACGGATCACCGTCCAGCAGCTTGCGGGTCTGCGCCATGTACTCCCTTCCGAACACCATGAACGAGGGGATGCGCTCGTTGAGCGTGGCCTCAGCGCGCCGCTTGGCCCGCATGAAGGCGTCGTACAGGTTGAACGCGGCCCACGGGTACTTGTCGTAGGTTGATCTCCTGATGGTGTACATCTGCGTAGCGGGGATGAAGCCGTACTTCGAGTAGAAGCGCGACCCTTCCTCGATGAGGCTGGGAAAGAGCGGTTTGACCTTGCTCCAGTCACCGCTCCCGCGTATCCGGGAGGAGCGGTCGATGACGTTGCCCTGAGCGCCCGCGCCTGCTCCCAGGCCGGAGACGGCGTCGATCCGGTTGCTGAGGATCATCGAAGCGAGGCTCTCCGTCTCCGGGATGCGGGCGAACGAGATGCCCTCTGGCGGCTCGAAGCCGGTCACACCACCGTGGCTGAACTCCTCGCTCCGCTCCATGAACCAGTGGATGTCGTACTGCGAGACGCCGAAGTCGTGTTCGAGCACGCCGCGCAGCCAGACCGACGCCGTCATCTGGTACTCGGGGACTCCCACGCGCTTGCCTTTCAGGTCGGCGGGGACGCTTATGCCGGAGTCCGCGTGGTGGCGGAGCTCGGCGTGCATGAAACGACGGGATGCGAATACCGGCAACGCCACGGCGTCATATCCCTTGCTCCGGGCAATGATGTACGACGCTACTGAGAGAGAGGAGACGTCGAACTCGTTGAAGGTGAACTGACGCCAGTAACCGGTCGAACCGTCGGCGCGTGTGGCCGTGAGCTCTATCCCCTCCGGCTTGACCTCGCCCTCGAAGAGCGGGTTGACGATGTCGGCGGGGCTCCCGATCAGGCTCATCTGGACGTCCGGCATGGAAGCACCTCCTGTCTGCGCTAGTGAGCGAGGTCCGGCGGCACCGGCACCTGGTGCTCGAGCAACACCTCGCGCCGTTCACGGGCTGACCGCATGAGACCCAACTGCACCTCCAACGTCGCCATCCCCCAGCGGCCATCGTGGAATATGGGCTCGCCGAGCACGATGCCGTTATAGGCCTCCTCGATCGTCGGGTCGCCGCCGCCCTCTTTCACTTCGATAGGTTCCTCCCGGAGGCCGTCGTCGTTGTAGACGTAGATGCCGTTCGGCGACTGGCGCAGCAGGCCGCGCTCGCACGTGACGAGGAGCAGGCCGAGGTCGCTCTGAAAGCGCTGCCGGGGAGGACCGGAGGGGGCTCCCCCACCCTCCAAGGCATTGCGTTGTCCCTGCATACTGGCGGTCCGCATCTCGTCCTTCGCCCGGGCCTGGTCCCACGTACCGGTGTTGATGCTGTTCCTGACGCGGGCGCGGTTCTCCGCCTGCGCTCCCGCCTCCATCTCCCACGGCAGCAGCTCGTTGGCGAGGAAGTAGCCGTAGGCGTTGTAGACGATGGTAGCCGGTGTGCTGTCCTCGAACTCGAGGTAGGCCGTGTAGTACCCCGGAGCCCCGGAACGCCCCTCCATCCATATGCCCGTCGTGCCACGCACGCTTCGAATGAGTCCGCCGCCGAGGAACCGTAGCGAGTCGATCTGATGCGGGGCCTGACGGAAGGCGACGCCGCCGCCGCGCTCGACGTCGACCTCCTCCGGCATGCGGGGGCGGAGCATCCAGTCAGTGAACGACATCACGTTCATCGCCCTGATCGCGCCGACCTCGCCGGAGCGGATGATGCGCCACATCGTCTGGACGGGAGGGTCGAATGCGCGGGTGTGGCCGGAGAGCAGCTTGACGCCGTGCTCGTCGGCCGTCTCGACCATGAGGGACGCTTCGTCCAGCGACAGGGCCATCGGCTTTTCGAGGACGATGTGCTTCCCGTGCTGGGCGGCAAGCACCGTGTGCGGACAGTGGAAGTGGTTAGGCGTCGCGATCCAGACCACGTCGACGTCAGGGTCCCGGCATATCCCCTCCACGCTGTCGTACGTCCTTCCGCCGAAGTCGCGCTGGAAGGCATCGAGGGCCTGCGGGCGCAGGTCGGCTGCGGCCACGACCTCGACTTTGGGTTCGTCACGCATCATGTTGAGCACGCCGCCGCCCGCGTTGCCGACGCCGATGATGCCGAACCGCAGGACAGGCTGTCCGTTCGAGGAAGAGTTGGATGTGGTCACGATGGCGCCTCCGTTCGTAGGTCGCAGCGGATACCCATGTCAGACGGGGCACAGGTTAGGCCGCCGCTCGCTCGCTCACAAGCCTGCCCCTGCCGGACCGGCGCAGCAGTTCAGTTGTCGAGGGCGTCGAGGTCGAGGAGCTGGCGGCGGAGCCAGTCGGTGATGTCCTCGCGTTCGATACAGTCACGCATGAGGTCGGCCCTGCGCTTGCGCTCCTCCGGCGGCATCGAGAGCGCTTCGTCGAGCGCCCGAGCCGCGCCTTCGACGTCGGCGGGAGCAACGGGGAGCGCACCGACGCGGAGCTGTTCGTAGGCTCCGGCGGACTCCGAGAGGATGAGAACGCCGTCCCTGCGATTGACGATGGGGCCTTCCTTGGCAACGAGGTTCATGCCGTCGATGACGGCGTTGACCAGCAGCACGTCGTAGAGGCGCATGCCGGCCATGGCCTGGGTGTAGTTGTTCTCGTAGAAGACCTGGATAGGCGTCCAGTCGTCGGTGCCGAACCGGTCGTTGATCCGCCTGATGGCGGTGTCCACTTCCTCCACATAGCGCTGGTACTGGCGGATGTGCGTTCGGGAGGGGACGAGGAACGCGAGGAAGCGCACGTTACCGCGCAGGTCGGGACGCCTGTCCAGCAACGTCTCGTAGGCCGCGAAGCCCCGGACGATGTTCTTGCTGGGTTCGGCGCGGTCCACCCGGACGATGGTCTGCTTGCCGAGAAGCGGAGTGAGCCGCTGCTCGTACTCGTCGGCACGCGGGGAATCCGCGATGTCACGCACCTCGTCGACGTCTATGGAGATAGGGTAGCAGCGAACGAGGGTGGTGCGTCCCCTGTAGTGGACGCACGACGCGACACGGTCGACGACGGCCCCGTCCAGGAAGGCGTCGCAACTACCGAGGAAGGAGCGGACGTCACGCGGCGCCTGGAAGCCGACGATGTCGGCCTGGCAGAGGCTGTCGCAGATGGCGGTGCGGATCATGGCCGGGAGGAGTTCCCAGTAGCTCGCGGTGGGCCACGGGATGTGGACGAACTCGTGGATGCGGGCGTGCGGCAACTGCTCCCGCACCATGCCGGGGACGAGGTAGAGCTGGTAGTCGTGCACCATCACCAGCGGACGGGCGTCGGTCTGAGCCGCCTCGTCCACGACGGCGTCGGCGAACTCGCGGTTGACGTGGACGTAGCCATTCTCCCATGCGTCGTAGACGGCAGCGTCGACGCGGGGCGTGTACGGGGAACTCCACATGTAGTGCTGGATGAACCAGAGGAGGGGGTTGCAGATGATGTTGTAGTGCTTGTGGTAGGCGCGGCGGGGGGTGTTGATGAACCTGACGGAGACGCGCTGGCCGGGCAGGGGCGACGGGACCGCCCTGCCCTCGTTCGCCCGCGCGGCCCGGCGGTCGCCCTCGCTCATGGCCGAGGCGATCCAGGTGAAGTCGACATGGTTCGTGAGCCCGCTGAGCGCGGTCACGACACCGCCGCTGCCGCGGCGCGCCTGCAATTCGCCGCCGGACGCGACGTGGTACTCCATGGGGCCACGGTTGGAGACGAGGATGAGGCGTTGGTCCCGAAGCAGTTCGTCTGCAAGGGCCTTCAGGGAGTCGCGGGCGTTCGTGGGGGTCTGCATCCGTGGCCTCTCCTCCGCGCTCCACACGCGCCCCAAATCGCCGCCCGTTACGCTGCTCTTACCGGAGGAAGGGTCGCGGACACGCTTCATCGGCACGCTAGCATACGACTTGGGGAGGGTCAACGAACCATGTGACATCTGCCTCTTACGCCGTTGCGGATAACCGCGTACGATGGATGCATGAGCGGCGCCCTGGCAGTCCTTATAGACCTCGTCTATAGCTCGCCCTGTGGATATCGAAATGACCCATGGCCCCGGGCCGGAATTTCTGAAAACGTTGGCATCCTTGCATCCTTGGTCGCAGGAAGCAGGCCACGGCCTCGGAAACACACCCAACCAAGGATGCCAACAGACCCAGGTTTGGCATCCTTGGTACTCGTAAAGGACCGACCAAGGGTGCCAGATTGACAGCCCTTTGGCATCCTTGGTCTCCCAGCCCCGCGCCGCCCTGCCTTGGCGCACTGCTGCGGCTTGACTCGCCTGCGCAGGTGTACGATAATCTGTGATTGGACAGGCCTGCGGGCCGTCTTTTTTGGTTGAGGCGGATGCCGTCCTGGCCCGAGTGGCGCAACGGCAGCGCAGCCGATTTGTAATCGGCAGGTTGTGGGTTCGACTCCCTCCTCGGGCTCCAAGTCTCACCGGGGGAGGGCCTCTCCTGCGGAGAGGGGGAGTGTTAGGATACGTTCACCGGACAGGCGCACAGCCTCCGTGGAGGGATGGGAGAGCGGCTAAATCCATCAGACTGTAAATCTGACGCCCTCAGGGCTACGCAGGTTCGAATCCTGCTCCCTCCACCACGCCGCGCCATAAGCAGCAGCACCACACGCCCACATAGCTCAGGCGGTAGAGCACGTTCTTGGTAAGAACGAGGTCATCGGTTCAAGTCCGATTGTGGGCTCCAG
>VXQP01000105.1 GCA_009838965.1 Chloroflexota bacterium
GGCGGGCGGTGGGGTTCGGGTTTGAGCAGGTGGAGGCGCTGGAGTGGCAGTCGGAGTCGGCGGGACTGGAGTGGCCGTCGGGACCGGCGTTGCCGTGGGGTCGCTCTGGCAGGCTGCCAGCAGGGACAGGAGGATGACTGGGAGCAGTACCGTCCATGTTCGCTTGATTGACAGCATCCGATGACCTCCAATCCGGCGAATGGGCAGGCCCCGGGGCGCCTTGGAATCGTTCGAAGCACAGGGAGGGCGCCGGCGACGCGCAATCTGTTTAGGGGCGAGTCTAGTGAAGCGACTTTCCTTTGACAAGGCCGATGGGTTGGTAATGGCTTTCACGATGGCCTCCTAAGCGTTCCGAGCGGGTACGGTCGACGAAGCAGGGGTAGCAGGAGTCTCGGTGACGCCGAACCTGCGAGCGACCTTCATGTCCTGCCGCAGGCCCAGCTTCAGCGCGTAGTGTCGCCCGATGAGAGCCAGGATCAGGGTGTACACCATGATCACGAGGCTGATGATTCCGGCATTCTCGGTCCTGCCGAGCTCGGGGGAGGCCCACTCCAGCCCGATGATCGACAAGGTCACGGTGTCGCGGGAAGCCAGCAGGATGATGCTCGACGTCGTGGATGCGGCGCTGATGAAGTTGAGCATGCCTATGAGGACCATCGTGGGCATCAGGAGCGGGATCACGATCCTGAAGTAGGTCTTGAACCAGCCGGCGCCAGCCACGCGTCCGGCTTCCTCCACGTCGCTTCCGAGCTGGACCATGACGCCCTTGAAGATGTTGGTCCCGGTGGTATTCCCGGCTATGAGCACCACCAGGATCAGCGCCCAGATGGAGCCGTACAGGAACTGGAGGCCCGGGACTGAGAGGAACATCAGGAGCAGTCCCAGGCTGGAGATGATGCCGGGGAAGACCGCTGAGACCCAGATGGTGGCGTCCAGGATGCGGCGTCCCCGCCATTTCGTGCGGACGAGCATATAGGCGATGAGGGAGAAGAGGATGGGGCTGCCGATGCCAGCGCTGAACGCGAGGATGGTGGTCGTCCGCAACCCCTTCAGGAAGATGGGATCGGTGAAGACATCCACCCAGTGCTGCGTGGTCCAGAGGGGCACTGCCTGGAAGAAGCCTACTCGCGACATGAAGCTGCCGATGATGATGACGAAGAAGGGCAGGGCAGTGAACATGGCGATGAGCAGGATGATTCCGATGAGAACCACCCACCGCCAGCGCCCGATGTCGATGAGTCCCGGCCTGAAGCTGCTGGAGATAGTCGTGTAGTGCCGGCGGCTGACGATCCAGCGCTGCATCGGGAAGATGATTGCGATGATGACCATCGTGAGGCTGGCGAGGACGATGGCGTTGCCGTACTGCGGAATGAACTGGGACGTCTGGTTGAAGATGAGGGTGGAATAGACGAAGAAGCCCCAGCTCGCGCCCAGGATCCATTCGGTCTCGAACCCGCTGAAGATGCGGAGGAGCTGGAGCGCGGTGACGAGGATGACGGGCGAGATCATGACCGGCAGCGTCACCTTGAAGATGGCGCCGAACTTGGACGCACCGGAGACGCGCGCCGCCTCTTCCAGGGCCTGGTCCATGTTGCGGAAAGCCGGTGTGAGCAGGATGACGAAGTAGGAGACGCTGTCCGACTGGAGCTTGGTCCAGACGATGCCCCAGAAACTGTAGATGTTGAACGGGCCTTCCTCGATGAACGGGAGCAGTTCGAGCGCGGTGTTGACCATGCCGATGTCCGGGTCGAGCAGCATGATCCAGCCGACCGTGTTCGCGAGGCTCGGGAAGACGAAGGAGATCCAGAAGAGATACTCGAGTCCGTGGGTCCAGGGGATATGGGTGCGGGCGAGGATGAGGGAGATGGCTATCGCAAGAGGGAAACTGAAGATGAAGTTGAGGAACCAGAGGGTGAACGTGTTCCGTATCGCCTCGAAGATGCGGGGGTCTCTGAACGACTCGATCCAGTTGTCGAAGCCCCAGACGATGGGCGGAACGAGGAAGTCGTCCGCGACGTTGAAGCTGAGGATGAGCAGCAGGATGACCGGGAACATGAGGTAGAAGCCGAGCACCAGGATGGTGACGGCCATGACCATCGTTCCGGTCTCCGACCGCAGTCGTGAAACCAGCCAGTTTGGGACGCCTGACCGGAGTGGTATAGCGGCCAATCGAAGCTCCAGTGTGGGATTGGCGCCGGTCCCAAGGTTACCAGAGAAGTCCTTGGGACCGGCCTTGCGCGCTGACTACGGCAGGTTGTAGTTCACCCAGGCGTCGTAGCCGAGTTCCTTGTAGAGGTCGTTGAAGAACACTTCGGTGCTCTCGCGGACCTGGAACCACTCGTCGTTCAACTCATAGACCACGAGGTACTGGTCGAGCGTACCCTCAGCCCTCCACTTCGGCACGTTCTGGAGCGTCTCCTGGAGGTGCTGTGGGAAGGTGCCCAGCGTCACGTCGGAGCGCAGGGAGACGGCACCCAGAGGCCCGAAGGAGGACGTGCTCTCGATGTCCGCGGTCTGGCCGTCCCTGGAGTACCACCAGTTGACGAACAGTTTGGCGGCGTTCGGGTGGGGGGCCTGGTCCAGGACGCCGACGCCTCCGCTGATCTCGGTCGAGAGGGCGCCGACGGTCTTGGTGAGGGTGAGCTCTCTGACCGGGAGTTGCAGGTTCTGGAGCGCCCTGAAGTCACGCCCGCCGCCGAAGAGACCGAAGTCCCACTTGCCGTGGGCTACGCCTTCCGCCAGCTCCTTGTCGTCCTCGGCGCCGACCAGGTCCATGTCGGTCTCGCGGTGAATGGCCTCGAGGAATTCAGGCCCAAGGTCAGGAGCGAGCCAGAGCCTTGCGATGACCGACTTGCTGCCTGGGTTGTTCATGGCGCGCATGGCCATGCGGCCCTTGAACTCGGGGCGGAGCAGGTCATGGTAGGTGTTGATGCTGTCGAGTTCCTCTTGCGTGACGTTGTCGGTGTTGTACCAGATGGTGCCGATCGGCCCCACACTGAGCGCGTCCGACATGACGTACTTCTTCTCGGAGTCGGACCAGAGCACATTCGTGAAATGCCATCCGGTGGAGCGGTCGAGCACGTCGGGGTGGATCAGCAGGGGCTCTATCGGGACGAAGGCCCCGGCTTCGCGCAGGCGCTCCATCGAGCCGCCACCAACGGTGGAAATGTCGACGGTGTAAGCGCCACGCGACCGCTCGGCAAGGATGCGGTTGGCGTTGTCGGCGCCGCTTCCGCTGCTCGTGATGACGTTGATGCCGAACGTGTCACCGAAAGTCTCGAAAGCGAAGCGGCCGGTCCGGGAGTCCGAGCCACTCAGCGCGATGACGAGTTCGCCCTCCTCCTGAGCGGCGGCGATCAGTTCGGCCCACTCTTCAGCGAAAGGGTCCGGGGTGGGCGTGGGCTGCGGCGTCACGCCGGAAGGCACGGGTGTGGGAGTAGCAGCCGGGGGTGCCGACGTGGGAGTTGGTTCATCTCCCCCACAGGCTGCGGCGAGCCCGAGAAGGACGCATACAGCTATCAGCCTGGCGGTGACGTTGACTCTCTGCATCGTTCCCCTCCCGCGGTCGGTTGCAGTACGTCGTGTGCCCTCTCCCTCGCGTACGAGCGTCTGGTTGGCTTGGTTCCGACGAGTCTCTCTCGCGCTCGCTGTGAGTGAGCGCAGAATACGCTTGTTCTTTTGTCCAGAGCAAGTTTCTTGGAAGGGTTCTCTCCCAACCTCAGGCGCTGGCAAGCGTACGGGTCTTGCGCCACTCTTCGAGTGCCGGATCGAAGGGCGGGTCGGCCATGGGCGCGGGGATGGGCTTGCCGTAGAGCTGGGCGACGTTCTCGGCCAGCACCTTCGCTTGCGTCGTTGGTTCAAGGTGCCCCAGCGTGCGCTCGATCACCTCGTCGGAGAAGAGCCAGATATTGCCGGTGCCGACGTGGGGATAGTCCGTGGACCACATGAAGTTGTCCGCGCCGTACCACTCCAGTAGTCGGCCGCCCACCTCGTCTTCGGTGAAGGTGGAGTAGCACTGCCGGTAGAAGTACTCGCTGGGCTTGAGAGGGAGGGACTGACGCCGGGAGCGTTTGTCCATCTCCGTCAGCCAGAAGGGGATCCACCCGACTTCCACCTCGGCCACGATGATCTTCAAGCGGGGGTGACGCTCCAGCACGCCCGAGCAGATGATGTCTGTCAGCGCCTCCGCGGTGACCTGCTTGTGGCCGCTGGCGCTGCGCTTGAGCGATGCGAGATGGTCCCGTCCCCGGCCTGCTTCGCGGGCTGCGGCATCGTACGAGCTGAACCCGGTGTTGATGTGCATGCTGACGGGTACGTCCATGTCCTGCGCCGCGGCCCAGAACCGCTCGTAGTGGTCGGAGCTGAAGGGGATCTCGGGAGGGGGCACCATCCATATCGTCGCGCCGACGAGGCCCGCCTTCCGGCAGCGTTCGAGCTCACTGATGGCGTTGTCGATGTTCCAGAGCGGGATCTCGGGCTGTCCCCAAAGGCGGTCAAGGTCCTCCTGGCAGAACTCGATCATCCAGTCGTTGTAGACACGGGCGCACGCTTCTGCCGCCTCAGGAGGCCTCTCGTTGTCGTACATGTCCTTGCCGAAGGTGGGGTAGAGGACCTCGGCGAGGACGCCGTCACGGGCCATGTCTTCCAGCCGGGGGCCGGGCTCGTACCCGCCCGCCCTGAAGTAGAAGCCGGTGCCGTACTCGTGCCGCAGGTGGATCGCATATTTACGGAACCGCTCCGGGAGCCGCGTCTCCCACAGGTCCAGCGGCTCGCACATGTGGGAGTCCGCCGATATGCGGGGCTGGCGGTCGCTTACTAGGGTGCTCAAGGCTTCACCTCCAACGCGTACCTCTACAGAATGGTCAGGAGATGCCGACGTAGTACCCGTCCCGCTCTGCGCACCACTCCTGCATCGATTCGTCGTACTCGGAGGGCGCGGGCATACGCTCCGGAATGGGCTTGCCATAGAGCGCGGCGACGCTCTCGCGGACGACCTTCGCCCGCGTCTCGCCGGGGAGATGACCGAGATCCCGATCGATGATCGCTCCGGAGAAGAGCCAGGTATCGCCGGTTCCCGGGTGCGGGTAGTCGTTCGCCCAGAGGAAGCTGTCCGCGCCCCAGCGCGAGAGCAACTGTCCCCCGACGGGATCGTCGCTGAAGGTGGCGTAGCACTGCCGGTAGAAGTACTCGCTCGGCTGGAGCGGGAGGTCGCCCTTGCGGCGCAGCCGCTTGTCGAGCTCTTCCAACCAGAACGGGACCCACCCGATCTCGGTCTCGGCGACGATGATCTTCAGCCGGGGATGCCGCTCGAGCACGCCTGAGCAGATGATGTCAGTCAGGGTGTCCGCAGCGATCTTCTTGTGGCCTGTCGCCGTGAAGCTCAACTCGGAGAGCGCGTCTCCCTTGTTGCGGGTGCGGACCGACTCTGCCGCCTCGGCATAGGGGCCGAAGCCGTTGTTGATGTGCATGCTGATGGGCGTTTCCGTGGCCTCGGCGGCGTCCCAGAATCGCTCGTAGTGGTCAGACGAGAACCGCAAGGGGTCCGGCGGCACCATCCATGTGGTGACGCCAGCCAGCCCCTCATTTCGGCACCGCTCCATCTCGATGATGGCGTTCTCGATGTTCCAGAGAGGGAGAAGCGCTTGTCCCCACAGGCGGTCAAGGTCCTCCTGGCAGAACTCGATCATCCAGTCGTTGTAGACGCGGGCGGCGGCTTCCGATATCTCCGGTTCGTAGTCGAGCCGGAACACGCTCTTGGCCCGCGTGGGGTAGAGGACGTCCGCAACCACGCCATCGGCGGCCATGTCCTTGAGGCGGGCCACCGGGTCCCACCCACCCTCGCGCCGGTACTGCCCCTTGCCGTATTGCTGGCCGGGCCAGTGGAAGGCGCGGTCGCGGTACCTGGGCGGCATCCGCTGCTGCCACAGGTCGAGTGGCTCAGCGACGTGCGCGTCGGCCGAGATTTTGACTTCTGCAGTAGGGTCGACCATGTGCCCTCCTTCCTTACGCGCCAACGCCCGCCAGCGACGGGACAACACCGGCCAGCTGGGGCATGAACCGGAGCGCGTTCTCTCCCAGCAGCTTGATCTTGGCGCTCTCAGGCATCTCCTGTTCCGCGATCAGCGGGACTCCTTCCGGCCAAGGACTGCCGCCGTGGGGGTAGTCCGTTGAGAACAGCCACAGGTGCTCTCCGAGGGTCTCGACCGCGTAAGGGATGTGCTGCTCGTCTGCCTCAACGGAGACGAAGAGTTGCCCGCTCTCCACGATCTCGGAAGCGGTCCGCTTCATCTTGGGCGTGACGGTGGAACCCGGAGTGAAGCCGTCGTCCAGCTTCTCGATGAGATAGGGCATCCACCCGCCGAAGCTCTCGAACAGACCGATGCGGAGGCCGGGAAAGAGGTCGAAGACCCCTCCGCCAACCAGGGCCGTCAGCGCGTACTGCCCGCCGATGGCGTGGTAGAGGCCGTTGGGCGCGTGCACCCAGGGGGTCAGCGGAGGCCGGTTGGCGCCGCCGTGAACCCAGAGCGGCAGATTGAGGTCCTGGCACGCCGCGTACAACGGATAGAGGTCCGGGTTGTCCAGCATCCGGCCGTCAGGGCAGGCCCTCGGCAGATGCATGCCGGCGAAGTGTGGGTCTTCCTTCGCCCAGTACTCGAGCTGGGCGAGGCTCTCGGGAATGTCGCGCATGGTGAGCCCGCCCATCCACCAGAGCCTCCCGTTGCCCTCGGCGCAGTAGTTGCTCATGAAGCGATGGTAGGAGCGGTGAAGTGCGCTCTCGAACCCGACGTCGCCGAGCGTGCAGAAGCCGTCAGCCTGGCTGGGAAAGATGAAGCTGACGTCGACGCCCGCGACCTCCATGTCGCGCAGGCGTATCGACGGGTCCCAGTTGCAGGTGGGGTCGATGTCGTATCCCCTGCCGGTAACGGTGGGCGCCGGTCGCGCCGGGCGGTCCTGAGGCAGCGCGGGGTCAGCCAGCTCGAACGCCTCGTCCAGCCCAAGGGGGCGGTCCGGGTGGCGGGGCCAGAACAGCGGCGTGAAGCCCACGTCGCCGGGCTTGGCCTGCCTTGAACGAACAGCTGCACTGAACCAGGCGTACTTCTCCCGGTACTCGGGGTCCATGGTCTCCTTGTACGTCCTGTCCAGCTCCCAGTACTCGCGGAGGTGGCAGTCCGCGTCTACGACGATATGTCCGTTGTAACTCATCGCGACACTCCTCCTAGCGCCAGTAGGCGAGGGTAACCCCGTGGCCGGTCCCTGCAAGGGAACGGTAGCAGGGGACGTAGTCGATCAATGTCATGTCCAGGTCATCCACGGCGCCCGCGAGGACGACCCAGTTGAGGATTTCCGGCGTCCCCGGAGCGCGATTGAGCCGCTCCCGCGGCAGGTAGCTCAGCGTCTCGACATCCTTGTGCCGGAGCGCCTCGATGACCTGTCGGTCCAGCTCCTCGTCGATGATCTGGTGACTGAGTCCCCCGGACGCCATGATGGCGACGCGCATATCGCTGTCCCACGACTCGATGGCCCGCCGGATCGACTGCCCCACCGCGTAGCACCGCGCTGATGTGGCCTGATGTGGGAGGTAACGGCTGAGCAGGAATGGCACGACGGGTGTGCTGCGGTCGGGCAGGAACATGTCGTAGGCGAAGGTGAACGGGCCCTCGATGCCTGCTGTGGGGTCGGACTGGAAGCAGCTTGCCACGTCGATGCCGTCGGCGATGAGGCAGTGCATCAAGCGGTCCGCAAGTTCCGGGCAGATGGCGTAAGGCTCCACCTGCCTGAACGTCTGCAGAGGTTCGGCCGCCTTGCGCCGACCGCTGGTCTGGTGCCCGGAGCGTTCTACCTTCGACTCAGAGTGGCTCATGTAGATGCCGAACACCGGCTCCATGCGGTCCTGCGGAGTTGCCCCGTGGGGGTTGCTGACGCACACGATGGCTTCCGGCGCGGTCTCCTGCAGCACGTTCGACATTGATTCGATGGCGCGCTGGATGGATTCATAGCGTTCCTGGAGCACCTCCGGCTGGAGCTCGCGCTCGATCTCCGGCGAGGCCGACGCGAGCACCGCGTCGAAGTCGTAACGCGGGTCCTCCATGTCCTTCTGCCCGAGTCGCAGCCAGTCCTCCGGCTGCGATTGGATCGTCGGCCCGTGAGAAGCCCCTATCCCCAGAACAATCTCCGCCATTGCACATCTCCTCCTCGTCTACGGCATCAGGGTTACGTGGATCGCCTCCGGCTCACCCTCGCCCGCAGCGGTGTCCAGGGCACGCCTCACTTCCGGCAGCGGAAACTGGTGGGTCGAGATCTCGAGCAGCTCCGGGTAGCTGCCGGATGTCAGGTAGGCGATGGACTCGGACACCGACGAGTACGAATGTCCGTGCGCGGTCTTGATGGTGATGTCCTTTCGCCGCCGCTCGCCGACCGCGCTCAGGGAGATGGGGTCGTCTCCTGCTGCGGCCAGCACCAGCGTGCACTCCTTGCTCGCGACTGAGAGGGCGTCGGAGACGGCTCCCACGCCGCCGCCCGTCACGTTCACTACCACGTCGATGCCGTCGCCGCCCGTGATCTCTTGCACCCGCTCCCTGAGGTCCTCAGTCTCGATGTCGATGGTGTAGTCGGCCCCGAGGCGCTTCGCCATGTCGAGGCGAACGGAGTCGCGGCTCAGTCCGGTCACGATGACGCAGTCGGAGCCGGCCTGGCTCGCCGCGAAAGCGCAAGCAAGCCCCATCTGCCCCGGCCCCTGGACCAGGACGTTCTTGCCGCGCTGCGCTCCGCCGTAGCGGCACGCCCATTCGATGCCGTTAGCGAGCGGGAGGTAGAGCGCCAGCACGTGCACCGGGACTGGCTTATCTACACGATGCATCACCGTATTCCGGGGCAGGTACATGTACTGGCTGAAGCCACCCCAGATGGAAGGCCACACGTCTGTCGTCGTGGAGCCGTGCCTGAGCAGAGTTCCGTAGCCGCGGTCCGTCTGATTGCAGAACCGGAACCGTCCCGTGTAGCAGTACTTGCAATGGAAGCAGGGCACGTACTCTTCCGGGATGACGAGGTCGCCTTCCTTCACCCCCCAGCGTTCGGCGGCCTCTCTCCCCACGGCAGCCATCACTCCAACGTTCTCGTGTCCCATGATCCTGGGCACGGGGACCGGCTGCCGGTACGACCGGACGTCGCTGCCGCAGATGCCGACGGCTTCCACTTTCATGAGCCCCGTCTCTGACGTGAGTTCGGGTACGTCGTACTCGCGGAGCTCGAACTGCTTCGGCGCCACGAGGGTGGCGGCCTGAGTCTTCGCGACCATCCTCGACCTCCCCGTTCAGCTGCCGAGTGCGGCATAGAGCCTGGGACGCTGGCGCTCGATGCACTCGTCGAACGTGACGTCCTTCTCTTCCACGAACTGTACGCCGACCACGGAGTACGCCTCCGGCGTATGCGGTTCGGCGGGCTCGATGCCCTCCTGCAGGTCGATCGCCTGGCCAAGCATCAGGCGCCGGGCCTGGATGATGGCGATGTCCGTCACGCCGAGGTGCTCCTTGGTGCGATTGGCGATGGCACCCATCGTGACCTGGGCCATCGAGTCCTGGATGCCCGTGCCGGCAAGGCCGGTGAAGTTCACTTCCTTCTGCATCTTCCGGTCGATCAGGAAATCGTTCTCGCGGTTGCGAATGGTCCGGTAGGTGCCGGGGACGAGCCCGCCGTGCATGTTGACCCCACCTGCGAGGTCGTGGTCGGTGGCGACCCCGGCCAGCTGGCGCTCCCGCTCCTCCTCCGTGTATGGGCGGTCCACCCTGGAGGAGAGGTTGAACGACCAGCAGTTGTAGTCGTCAATGGGAACGAAGGCGTGTCCGCCTCCGCCGCGGGGCGTCATGGAGTAGAAGGGCATGAGGAAGTGGTTGAAGCGCCAGTAGTACTTGTTCTCGGCTTCGAGGTTCCTGCACGCGCCTACCAGCAGACCGTAGTCCGTGCGCTTGGTCATGAACTTCGGCGCATCGTCCGCCGTCCGGTACAGGAGGTCGAGGTCCGTGCTGTCCTTGATGCGCTCCTTGTAGGCGTCGGTCTTGCGGTAACGGTCGAGGCCGGCGTGCAGGAAGTTGGTGTGGACGGAGTCGATACCCCCGTCGATGGCCTGGGCGAAGTTGCACTCCCTGAGGTACTTGGTATGGAGCCGGTGCTCCTCCGGCACGTCCATGAAACGGAACTGCGGGAGCTCGGGCGGCATGAACTCCTTGGGCCCGAGGTACGCCCAGATGAGTCCTCCGCCATCCCTTACCTCATAGGAGATCAGTTTGACTTTGTGCTTGAAGTTGCTCTCCGGCGACTCGGTGGGCATATCGATGCAGTTCCCGGCCACGTCGTACTTCCAGCCGTGATAAGCGCAGCGGAGGCCGCCCTCCTCGTTGCGCCCGAAGAAGAGGCTGGTCTGCCGGTGCGCGCAGAGTTCCTCGACGAGGCCGAGCCTCCCCTCGCTGTCGCGGAAGGCGACAAGGTCCTCGCAGAAGATGCGGACGCGCACAGGGGGGCAGTCCGGCTCGGGCAGCTCCTCCTGCAGCAGGATGGGCGTCCAGTACCTCCGCAGCAGGTCGCCCATCGGAGTGCCGGGGCCGACCCTCGTCAGCATCTCCGTCTGCTCGACGCTCAGCATGTCAGTCCTCCTTCAGCCACTCTTCGTCCCACTCGAAGTCCGGGTTCGTGTACGCCTCCTCCGGCATGAGCGAGGTGAGCCCGCGCTTGGCCAGCTCCTCCTCGAACTTCTGCCGGATCCAGGGGTCCTGCTCGTGGAAGGGGATCATGCGCCTCGAGTCGGCGGAGGGGTTCGCTCCCGGCCGTGGCGCCCGGATGCGGAGCTGCCTGTTCTCGACGGGGCCCGCGTTCATATGCATGTGGTACCAGTGGTAGGGCGGCACGAACACAGCCCCTTCCTTCCACGGCGCGACCAGATAGTCGCCGCCTTCCGGCCACATGAGAACGAACCCGTCGGCTTCCTGGATGCCGACGATGGTGACGCCCGCCGCGTGGCGATGGGCGGCTCGATACCTTCGCGAGGGAAGCACCATGAGGCTGGTGCTGAACGCGGAGCCGGGGAAGAAGATGCCGCCTCGGTAGGAGAGGCGGCCCGCCCCGCCGCCGACTTCCAGCTTGTCCCACACCGACAGGTCCGGGAAAAAGTTGCCGTACCACCGCATGCTGCTGCCGGAGGAGCGGCGGTCATCAGCTAGGGTGCCTGTTCCTGAACCTGGCTCGTAGCCCATCGACCGGGCCCCCGACGAGAAGCTTGCCTGTCCGAACAGACGTACGGGTTGAGCCGCAGCCGAGTAGAACTTCGCCTGGTTCCCGTAGAGTTGGGTGGTGTCGACGTAGGGGTTGTTGAAGAAGTAGTCCTCGCTCGGGTTCGTGCCCATGGCCATTGGCAACAGGTTCACGTGGAGCGTGATTGCGGACTGGTCGCCTCTCGCGTTGCTCAGTTCGTAGTTGTAGTTGACCGGGATGCGGAACAGGCTGTGCTTCTGCCACTCGAAGGTGATCTTCGGCTGGCCCTCGGCCCAGACGTTCGCGATGCCGTTCCCCTCGAAGACGTAGATAACCTCTTCCAGGGCCATCCGGAACGGAGGGATCGTCTCTCCGGGGGGAATCTCCAGTACGTGGACGTGCTCGATGCCCCGGTGTCCCTCGAGGCTGATAACGGCGGCGGGGCATCCGCGGAGCGACCAGTATCCGCGCTCCAGGGTTCTCGCGTCCTCGACGTAGTATCCCCTGTGGACGGGCACGTCCTGCTTGGCCAGCCAGCCGTCATAGGCGTGGTTGCGCCAGAAGTCGACTACCTCGGGAAGGGCGGATTCTGTGACCACAAGGACCTCCTCCTGTTGACGCCGCGCCTGGGCGAGTACCAGAGGCCCTGAGAGGGCGCAGCGAGCGCTGCTTGCTCGGACGGTACGACGCTGTCCGTGCACTGTCAAATGGACTGAGGAAGGCTCAGTCCTCCTTCAACCACTCCCCGTCCCATTCGAAGTCTGGATTCGTGAATCCCTCCTCCGGCATGAGCGAGGTCAAGCCCCGCTTTGCCAACTCCTCCTCGAACTTCTGCCGGATCCATGGGTCCTGTTTCGTGAACGGGATCATACGGTCGGGGTCAGCGGTAGGGTTCGCTCCCGGCCGGGGTGCCCGGATGCGGAGCTGCCTGTTCTCGACCGGCCCGACATTCATGTGCATGTGGTACCAGTGGTAGGGCGGCACGAATACCGAGCCTTCCTTCCAGGGCGCAACGAGATAGTCGCCACCCTCGGGCCACATGATGACGAAGCCGTCCGCCTCCTGGATGCCGACGATGGTGACGCCCGCCGCATGACGATGGCCTGCGCGGTACCTTCGGGAGGGCAGCACCATCAGGTCGATGCTGAAGGCTGAGCCGGGGAAGAAGATGCCGCCACGGTAAGCGAGGCGGCCCGCGCCGCCACCGACCTCCAGCTTGTCCCACACCGACAGGTCGGGGAAGAAGTTGCCGTACCACCGCATGCTGCTTCGGGGAGAGGAAGCCGGCGCCAGGGCGCCCGTGTCCGGTGCGTGCCTCATTGCCATGGCTCCGGAAGAGAAGCTCGCCTGCCCGGACAGTTGGACGGGACGAGCGGCTGAGTAGAACTTCGCCTGGTTCCCATAGAGCTGGCTGAGGTCAACGTAGGGGTTGTTGAAGAAGTAGTCCTCGCTGGGATTCGTGCCCATCGCCATCGGCAGCAGGTTCACGTGGAGCGTCAGCGCAGGCCGATCACCCCTTGCGTTGCTCAGTTCGTAGTTGTAGTTCACGGGGACGCGGAAGAGGCTGTGTTTCTGCCACTCGAACGTTATCTTCGGCTGTCCCTCAGCCCAGACGTTCGCGATGCCGTTGCCTTCGAAGACGTAGATCACCTCTTCTAGGGCCATGCGGAACGGGGGGATCGTCTCTCCCGGAGGTATCTCCAGCACATGGACGTGCTCAACGCCACGGTGGCCTTCGAGGCTGATGACGGCAGCCGGGCATCCGCGCAGCGACCACCATCCGCGCTCCAGTGTGCGGGCGTCCTCGACGTAGTAGCCGGTGTGGACCGGCACGTCCTGCTTGGCCAGCCAGCCGTCGTAGGCGTGGTTGCGCCAGAAGTCGATCACCTCGGGAAGGGCCGATTCTGTGACCATGGGACCTCCTCCTGTTGACGCCCCTCTGCTCCGCTCGGACGGTACGACGGAGCCTGGTGCTAGTCAATCAACGTTTGGTTCTGTCTGTTTCCTATAGCGTAATCCGCTTATCTTTCCGACCATGACGCCGAAACTCGAACCAGTTTCGCTGCTCTTTCGTGTAGATGCTCGCCCTACTTCCGGTGACGCGTTGAATTTCGGCGAAGAGCAGGCTACGATTCGCCCGTCCCTGGGCCACGCAGGCAGTGCAGGGGACACGTTCGGCGTGCGTGGCAGACCGGCGGAGCGGTCGGTCCTTGCAGAGGGGACTGGGAGGAACGACATGAGCTTCACCGATCGATTCGCGCGGTTTACAGCTCTGGTGGCCCTGGCTGTTGCGGCAGCGCTGCTGACCGCCGCATGCGGCTCAGACCCCACGGCCACACCTGTACCTACCCCGACGCCCCCTCCTCAGGCGACTCCAACCTCCACGCCCACTGCGGACGAGCAGTTCCAGGCGGAGTGGGATGCGCTGATCAAGGCGGCGCAGGACGAAGGCAAGCTGGTCATAGCCGCGGGAGGCTCCGGCGCGCGTGACAGCAGACCCGTCTGGGATGTCTTCCAGGACCAGTTCGGCGTCGAAGTGCTCATCACCACGGGCACCAGTAACGAGGTTGTCCAGCGTCTGCTGGCCGAGCAGTCGGCCCAACGCTATGAGGTTGACCTGTTCATGATGGACATTCTCAAGCAGAACCAGGTGATAGACGCCAACGGGCTGCGGGAGCTGGAGCCTCTGCTGGTCCACCCGGAGGTGACAGACCTGTCGCTCTGGTACAACAACCAGTACCTCTGGGCTGACGTGGACAGGAAGTACGTGCTGGGATATGCCGCCATCGTGAACCGTGACAGCATCATCACGGCCGGCTACAACACGGACATGGTCAGCGAAGAGGACATCGAGCGCATCATGGTGGACCAGGACTTCGTCGCCCCGTGGTTCGTCGAGAAGTTCAAGGGGAACGTCCTGATGATGGCGCCTCCCCCGTACTCCACAGCGGGAGGAGGGAACTACTACACGATAGCCAAGCACCCGTCTCTTGGCCGTGAGTTCCTCAAGGAGTTCATGACGGTGCTCGACTCGGCATGGGAGACAGACAACCGCCGGGCGTGCGACTTCGTCGCTCAGGGCAAGTACGCGTGGGCATTCTTCGGGTCCAACGTGGCGCAGTGCCTCGACGAGCTGAGCGAGTCCGGCCTGCCGACAGCGGAATTCGAGATGGAGGCAGGGGCCGGCCAGGAGCCGTTCCTGAGCGGCGGCTCGTCCGCGATGCAGATCAGCGCACCCATCAACCCGCCTCACCCGAATGCCGCGCAACTCGCGCTCAATTGGCTCCTCTCTGTCGAGGGACAGACCGCGAACAATGAGCTCGCGAACGTACGAGACAACAGGTACCCGAGGCCGAGCCTCCGGAACGACGTGCCTCCAGGGAAGACGGATCCGGACCAGCGCCGGGAGCCGGGAGTCATCTACGAGCTCTGCATCGAGTGCAACCCGAACGAGCACATAGAGGCAATAGAGATATACGAGTACGCACAGGGAATATACGAGGAGATACAGGGCATCAATTGATCCGATCGAGGGAGGGTCGGGTAGATGGCAAGCGTAGCAGCTGCACGAGCGATCGCTACTGTCGGGGGCCTGCGCCCCCGACGGAGCACGTACTTCATGGCCGTGCTCCTGGTAGTGCTGGGCTTCTTCCTCATCTACCCGATCATCCTCATACTTGGCCTCAGCTTCAACACGGCCGAATACATCTGGTTCGGAGAACGGGAATGGGGCCTGGCCAACTGGAGGGTGGCCTGGGAGGAGCCACGGCTTCTCCGGGCCCTGGGCAATACCCTGATGGTCTGGATCCTGGTAGTGGTGATCAGCTTCCCGATCGCCACAGTTATCGCCTGGACCCTCGCGCGCACCAATATCCCGTTCAGCAACACGCTGGAGGTCGTGTTCTGGGTGTCGTTCATGATGCCGGGGCTCGCCACCACGCTCTCCTGGATCATGCTGATGGACCCGTCCATCGGCCTTTTCAACAAACTGCTGGAACGCCTCCCGTTCGTTGAAGAAGGCCCGTTCAACATCTTCAGCGTGCCGGGGATCATATGGGCGCACCTGATGGCCAACGGGATATCCACCAAGGTCATGCTGCTGACGCCCGCGTTCCGCAACATGGACTCGCGGCTGGAAGAGCAGGCCCGCGTGGGCGGGGCGGGCAACCTGCAGACCATGATGCGGGTCACGTTGCCCCTCATGATCTCGCCCATGGTGCTCGTCTTCTCCCTTCAACTGCTGCGCATCCTATCGGGGTTCGAGATCGAGTACCTGCTGGGGACGCCCATCGGCTTCTTCGTCTACTCCACGCTGATCTATGAGTTGGTGGATGCGAACAACCCACCGCTCTACGGTCAGGCCACAGTGCTGGCCAGCCTGACACTGCTTGTCGTCGCGCTGGTCATACCGGTGCAGCGCTGGGTGAGCCATCGCCGCCGGTATACGACGATAACCGGGCAGTTCAAGCCCGGACTGCTCGATCTGGGCAAGTTCAAGTGGGTCATCTTCGGACTCATGGCGGGGCTCCTGATCGCGCTGACGCTCCTCCCCGCGGCGACGCTGACGGTGGGCAGCTTCATGAACCGCATCGGCTACTTCAACATCGACCCGCTGTTCAGCATGAAGCACTGGGACTTCGTGCTGGCCGACAACTTCTTCTGGGTGGGTCTCCGCACGACGCTGACCATCTCTATCGCCGCCGCCATTGGAAGCCCGCTCCTCTTCATGATCCTTGCGTACATCCTGGTACGGACGAGGTTCGCAGGGCGCATCTATCTGGACCTCGTCATCTGGACGTCGGCGGCGATCCCGGGGATCCTCTCCGGGCTTGGCCTCTTGCTCATCTTCCTGGGCACGCCCGGTCTTAGCTTCCTGTTCGGAACGGTATTCGCGCTCATCATCGTGGTGCTGCTCCAGGGCAATACGGTCGGGGTGAACATCAGCAAGGGCGTACTCTTGCAGGTGGGCGCGGAGATCGAGGAGGCCGCCCGCATAGCGGGCGCGAGTTGGACGAGGACGTTCGTCCGCATCATGATTCCCGTGTTGATGCCGACGCTGATACTGCTCGCGATGATCAATTTCGTATCCGCTGCGGGCGCCACCTCGAGCGTGGTGCTGCTGGCGAGCCGCGAGACGATGACGTTGTCGCTCGTCGCGCTCGATTACGCGACGGGCGACTACCTGGAAGAGGCGGCCATTGTGAGCGTAATCATCACCTTGTTCACGACTGTGCTGGTGTTCGCCGCACGCTGGCGAGGCTTGCGCATGAGCGTGCACCATTAGGGGACGTTGAACGGACGGCAAGGGGCGCCATCAGAGGAGGACCGCTATGGCCGCGAGAACCGCGACGCGCATCGTTGACTGCGACAGCCACATCGTCCCCCGCGTAGACCTCGATTCGCTGAGCGACCTCCTTCCGGATGGGCTGACCGCACAGGCCCGCGACATGTATGCCAGGGAAGCGCGGCTCTGGGCCGAGCCTCCGTCGACGCGAGGGTTCGGCGCAGGCGCGGAGGTCAAACGTGTCCCACTCCGCGACCCCGAAGAGCGGGTGAAGGTGCTCGACGAGGAGCTCGGTGTCGATACGCAGGTGCTGATCCCGCACGGGCCGTTCGGCCATCTCTACGGTGGGACACCGGAGGGCGACGACCGGCCGTTGCCGGTCCGCATCGCCATGATCAAGGCCTACAACAATGCGGTCGGCGCGATACAACGGCAGTACCCCGATCGGTTCGTCGCAACCGCCATCCTCCCGTTCGACGACCTGGAGGAGTCGCGCAAGGAGTCCGTCCGCGTCGTCAGGGAACTGGGCATCGAGGCTATCCAGATACCCTCTAATTGGATGGGACAGAACTTCGATTGCATGGAACTTTATCCCTTCTGGGACACCATCAATGAGCTGGACGTTCCCATCTTCGTCCACCACATCCCGCAGAGCTGCGCCGGGTCCCTGATCGACCACGCGCCCCGGTACCCCATCATCGGCTCCGACCGCATGCGACGGCTCCACGTTGGCGTGTACGTCGGGTTCGGGCTCGAGTACAGCCTGACGGTCGCTGCGCTGTCGCTCGGCGGCGTATTCGACATGTTCCCTAATCTGCGGTTCTGCTTCTTCGAGGCCGGAGCAGGATGGCTGCCGTACGCGATGATGGGGTGCGACCGCTCCTTCTATATCCAAGGCAACTGCTCGCGCACGCCCAACCTGCCCAGCAAGCAGATCAAGCAGCACTGCTTCACGGCCATCGAGTCCACCGAACACATCCCGGCTCTCATCCAGATGATGGGGAGCGAGAACTTCTTCTATGGTTCGGACTATCCCCACGGGGAATTCATGAAGCTGCCCAACTACGTGAACGCTGTGACCGACCTCGACGGCATCACCGAGCGGGACAAGGAGAACATCCTTGGCCGCACGATGCTGACCGCCCTGAAACGTGAGTAATCTCGAAGGCTGGCGCACGTCCGGAATGAGGAGTTGCCATGACCACATCACCCGCGAGTGACCAGGAGATACGCATATCGGGGGACTCGCACGTTTCGGAACCCCCGGATCTGTGGCAGAAGGAGATGCCTCTGAAGTACCGCGACCGCGCGCTCAGCTTTCCCCGCACCGAGTACGGCCGGGGCAACCACGCGCGCGCAGGAGGCTGGGACCCGAAGGAGCGGCTGAAGGACATGGCTGCCGACGGCATCAGCGCCGAGGTGCTCTACCCCACGTTGGCCAAGGGACTCTTCGAGCAGTTCTTCTTCGAGCCGGTGGACCTGCCGCTCGGCCAAGCGGGAGAACAGGTCTACAACGATTGGATGGTGGACTTCTGCAAGGAAGCCCCTGACCGGCTCTGGGGCCAGGCCTTCATCGGGCTCTGGGACATCGACTATGCCATCAGGGAGATGCAGCGTGCCAAAGATGGCGGTCTCAAGGGAGTGGCAACCTGGATAGCCCCGCCGGATGAGTTGCCCTTCACCGGCGACCACTACGAGCGGTTCTGGTCGGCGGCCGAAGAGATGGACATGCCCATCGGCTGGCACATCAACACGGGGTTCGGCGCCTATGTCACGCGCGCCGACGAAGACCGGTTCGGAGTCATCACGCGTCAGGCCTATGGCCACAAGGTCGTCGCCATGAAGGCCATAGCGGAGATGATCCTCTCCGGGGTGTTGCAGCGCCACCCCCGGCTCAAGATCGTCCTCTCCGAGTTCGAGGTGGGGTGGATCCCGTTCTACCTCGAAGACCTCGACCGGAAGCTGGGCAGAGGCAGGAACGTAGGGCTCGACCTGTTCCCCAGCGAATACTTCAGCAGGCAGGTGTACTCGACGTTCATGCAGGACGGGGTCGGGGGCTATCTGCTCCAGCGGTGGGGGGCCGACAACTTCGTCTACGCGAACGATTACCCGCACGGGGGCGGCATCTGGCCCTACACGGACGACACGATCGAACTCACCCTGAGCGACCTGCCGTCCGAGACACGGCGAAAAGTACTCGGCGAGACGATGGCGAAGGTGTACGGTCAGCCCATGCCGGACCCTATCGAGCGTATGGAGTCGGACTACACGGACGAGATATGGAGCCGTCCCTGGCTCAAGAAGGCTGGGGAGTTCACCTTTGACAAGAGCACGATGGGGCTCAAGATATAGCCATGCTGCGTCCGGCTGGTGCTGGCGCGCGGGAACGGGCGTACGGGATTCGCGAAGGAGGTAGGCCTTGAGGAACGACGAAGAACTCGAGATGATCCAGGTGGGGCCGGGAACACCGTCCGGCGATGTCTTTCGCCGCTACTGGCTGCCTGTGGAGGTCTCCCAGAACGTGGGTGGCGGCAGCAACCGCGGTGTCAACAATCCCGTCCGCGTCACCGTCTTCGGCGAGCACCTCATCCTGTTCCGCGACTCCCGGGGCGAGCCGCACCTCATGGGCGAGCATTGCAGCCACCGCGGCACCTCTCTCAGCTATGGCCGAGTGGAGGACGATTGCATCCGCTGCCTCTACCACGGCTGGCTCTACGATGGCGACGGCAACGTGGTCGAGATGCCCGGCGAGCCGCCCGGCAGCAGGTTCAACGAGAAGGTCACGCACCTCTCTTACCCGTGCTTCGAGGTCGGGGGGCTGATATTCGCCTACATGGGGCCGCCGGAGCTGAAGCCCCTCTTCCCCCGGTACCACCAGCTGTTCAGCGACGACGGTGTCCGCGTGACCGGCAACGGCGGCTACGTCGAGCGATGCAACGTGTTCCAGGCCCTCCACGACAACAACATGGACCCGTGGCACGGCGAGATTGCCCACGGCTGGTTCAGGGATCCGCCGAAGGTCGGGTCGATGTACTGGGGCCCCGACGGCCAGCTTGCGACGCCTGTGAAGTTCGAGCGCACGCAGTGGGGGACGCGCATGAAGGTGCTCAAGGAGATGTCCAAGCACCCCGGCCAGTTCATGTACCACGAGACTCATACCGTATGGCCGACCCAGCGCTGCAACCAGGACAACGCGGGCAGCATAAAGTGGGCAATGCCGGTGGACGACTACAACACTCGCTGGTTCACCGTCGACTTCTACCCCTTCGAGGACGGGAAGATCTCCAAGGAAGGGCAGGCTGCTATCGACGCGATGAACAGCCCGCTGCCGAGCATCGGCAGGGCAGGCGACCTGCCGCCCGACTGGGCGCAGCAGGTCGGCTCCTACTGGAACTACGGCCATCCGTGGCGGCAGGGCAACATCTGGGAGGATGAGGTAGCCCAGCAGACCCAGGGGCCCGCGGAGCGGAACTACCTCCCGGACTGGGAGCAGTGGCACTTGGGCACCACCGACGAGGGACTCATCCTCAATCGCAGGGTCTGGAGGGAGCAGATGGTGCGGGTGAAGGAGGGTCAGGACCCTATCGGGATCATCCGTGCTCCCGAGGACAACGGCATCATCCGCATCACGTCCGACAACATCGCCGGCCTCAGCAGGGAAGAAGGGATGCGGCTGTTCAACATGAACCAGGAGGAGCGGTCCGCCATGGTGGCAGGCCGGCCCTTCCACACCAGCGGCAGGGCCAGGCTCGGGCACGAGTAGCGGGCTCGCCGCTCGTTCAGGAGGAGCATGTCGGATACGGTTCGTATCGGCATAGTCGGGGCCGGGGGTTTCACGCGCCGCCGTATGCTTCCCAACCTGCTCGCTGTCGAGGGAGCGGAAGTGGTGGCCGTCGCCAACCGCAGCCTCGAGAGCGCCGAGCGGGTCGCGGCGGAGTTCGGCATCCCTGCTCCGATGGGCGACTGGCGGGAGTTGGTGGCGCGGGACGATATCGACGCGGTATTCGTCGGCACGCAGCCCTACTTCCACCACGAGGCCGTTATGGCAGCGCTCGACGCGGGGAAGCACGTGCTCTGCCAGACGCGTATGGCCACGAGCCTCGCACAGGCGCGGGAGATGCTGGCCAAGGCCGAAGAGACGGGGCTGAAGGCTCGTCTGGCACCGCCGACCTCGTACGAGCACGCGCGCCGCTACGTGAAGCACCTGCTGGACGACGGCTACGTTGGCGCAGTCCGGCAGGTGTTTGCCTACTACCTCGTCTCTGACTACGCGGACGGCTCAGGCCCGCTGCAGCGTCGACAGGACCATCGCATGTTCGGTGCGGTCAACCCCCTGCACCTTGGCCTCGACTGGGACGTGCTCAGGCTCTGGTTCGGAGACCCCGATCAGGTCCTTGCGTGGGGGCGCACGTTCACGCCGCAGCGGGCCGACGGGCCCGGCGGAGGGTTCATCGCTGTCGAGATGCCGGACGCCCTGACGGTTGTCGCTGAGATACCGGGAGGCGCCACCGTGACCTGCATCCAGAGCGGCGTAACGCTCTTCGGCGAGGAACGTGTCGAGATATACGGGGATGAGGGAACGTTGGTCTACCCGCGGAAGGGTGAGCTGTTGGGCGCCCGGAGGGGCGAAGAGGGGCTGGCGCCTCTGCCGGTCCCTTCCGGTTTGGAAGAGACGTGGCACGCGGAAGAGGACTTCGTGCGCCTCGTGCGCGGAGAGGACGTCGGAGAGAGTGACACCTTCCGGGACGGTGTGAAGAACATGGAGTTCCTGGAGGCGTCCGCGCTCTCGCTCACCCGGGGTGGATGGGTCGACCTCCCCCTGCCCTAAGTGTAGGGTTCGGATATACGAAGGAGGGAACAATGGCGATGCTCACTGTCGAAAACCTGCACGAGATGAAGCGCAATGGCCAGAAGATCGCCGCGGCGGTCGTCTACGAGTTCCAGATGACGAAGATATGCGAGATGGCCGGTGTGGACGTGCTGTCGGTCGGCGACAGCCTGGGTCGGAACATGCTCGGGCACGACCACGTCGATGAGTGCACCGTGGACGACATGATCCCCTTCGCGCGGGCGGTCGTACGTGGCAGGGAGCGGGCTATCGTGAGTGTGGACATGCCCACCGTGCCCTCCGCTGCTGGAGTGGAGGCCGTGGCAGCCGCGGCCAAACGCTTCAAGGAAGAAGCGGGTGTGGACATGTGCAAGATCGATATCCGGACGCACGAGGAAGAGCTCTTCGACGAGGTCTACGCCGTCCAGGAGGTCGGCTTGCACGCCTATCCCCAGATCGGCTTCCCCACGCAGGGGGCAGCACGCGGGATCCAGGGCGGGGCGGAGGTCCACGAATACGTCCAGAAGTGGGCGCACAAGATCGAAGAAGCGGGCGCCGCCATGATCGACCTCACGAACGTGACGCCAGACATCTACGCCGACGTTTGCTCCAGCCTCCGCATCCCCGTCATCGGCGGGCAGGCCCCACCGGAGGCCGACGGCAAGATCCAGGTGATGGTGAGCGGGACGGGCTACTCCTACGCTACCATCGGCCGCGACGATGGCCGTCCCGACGGCGCCAAGTTCATGTACGACGTGATGAAGTCAATCATCGACAGCATCCACGCCGGCAACTGGACGACGCGCCAGTAACCCCTCGGAGGGTGGATGCCTGCCCCGAGCGATAGTATCTGGCTCATCGGCGGTATCCCCGGCGCTCGGAAGAGTTCGGTTGCGAGGGAACTGGCTAGGCGTCGGACCCCGGGCGGGCTAGGATATGGCCATGCCAGCATCAGACGACCTCATCCGACAGCTGATCGAGGCCCGCTTCGCCGGGAAGCTCTCTCCTGAAGAGGTCGAGACACTGCTGCCCTATGTCCGGCGCGGACAGGCCACGAGCGAGCGACTCGCGGCATTCCCGCTGGAGGGCCTCGACCCACGGCTCGTGTCGTACATCTCCGACAAGCGGCTGGCGCCATGAACGAACTGCTCTTCGAACCCATCTCGTCCATTGGCGAGCAGTTGCGGACGCGAGCCGTCTCGTCCGTTGAGCTGGTCAGCGCCGCACTCGAACAGATCGCGGAGACGGACAACCGGTTGAACGCGTTCCCCGTAGTGAAGGCCGAGGAGGCCCTTGCATCCGCCGAAGCCGCTGACGTCGAACTCGCACAGGGGCGCTGGCGAGGCCCGCTCCATGGCCTCCCTGTGGGCGTGAAGGACAACATCGCAGTGGCGGGGTGGGTTACGACCTGCGGGTCGCCCATCCTCGCGGAGCACGTCACGGACTTCGACGCCGCCGTGGTCGAGCGCCTGCGGAGTGCCGGGGCGGTCGTGCTCGGCAAGAACAACATGCACGAATGGGCGCTCGCGGGCAGCTGCATCCAGAGTGTGTTTGGCTCGACGCACAACCCGTGGAACACTGACCACATCACGGGCGGGTCGAGCGGCGGATCGGCGGCTGCCGTGGCTGCGGGACAGGCGTTCATGTCCATCGGCACGGACGCTCGCGCGTCGATCCGTAACCCTGCGTCCTACTGTGGAGTGGTGGGGTTGAAACCCACGCACGGGCTCGTCAGCCGGTTCGGGGAGCTCCCGCCGACCAGTTCGTGGTACATGACCCTCGGCCCCATAGCGCGGCGCGTTGAAGACGTGGCGCTGACGATGGATGCCATCGCCGGATACGACCCCCGTGACCCGTCGTCGGCTGACGCGGAGCATAGGGAGTACGCTGCGCGACTCGACGGGGGTGTATCTGGGCTCCGCATCGCTGTCGTGACGAACTATTTCTACAGCGACACGCTGCCAGAGGTGGCGGAGAACGTGCGCGCGGCAGCCGACACCCTCGCCAACCTGGGTGCCGAGGTCGTCGAGCTCGAGATCGGGATGTTGGAGCACTGGCCGCTGATCGAGTCCTCGTTCGAGGGCGAGAACAAGGGCTGGCTGTTGGAGTTGGCGCTGGAGCGCGGCGGCGAGTTCCTCCATGACGACATCCGGTACCGCATCCTGGCGAGCGCCTTCACCAACACCGTGGACACGATGCGCTCCACACGGATACTCAGCATGCTGCGTCACGAGGTGCAGGACCTCATGCGCGAGACCGACCTGCTGCTCACGCCCACCAACTCCACGCCCGCATACCGCGCCGACGCCAGAGACGTTGCGGTCCGCGAGGGATCAGTCGATGTCGAAGCGCCGGGCGGGCAGGGCAGGATCACGACACGGCTGACCGTGCCGTTCAACGCGCTGGCGCTGCCCGCGATCTCGGTGCCGTGCGGCTTCTCCTCGGAGGGTTTGCCGATCGGTCTGCAACTGGTGGGGCGCGCCTTTGAGGACGACATGGTGCTCAGGGCGGCGCGTGCGTACGAGCAGGCAGGGCAGGGCTACCAGCGCCCGACGGTGGTGCGTTAGCCCGCCGAGGAGCTGACGCGCTGGATGACCCGCCCGCTTCCCGGCTCGGCGAGCACCTCGCCGTCCCGGAAGATGATCTCTCCGCGCCGGATCGTCATCGTCGGCCAGCCCGTCAGCGTCATCTCGTCGAAGGCGCTCGTGAAGCGGCTGTGGGTGGAAGCGGCGTTCACCGTCTTCTCGAGATCGAGGTCGACGATGGCGAAGTCCGCGTCGCTGCCGACTGCCATGATGCCCTTCTGCGGGTAGTAGCCGAACGTCCGGGCCGGGTTGAGCGAGGTCACCTCGGCGATCTTCTCGAGGCTGATGCGCCCCTGCTTGAGGCCGAACGTGATGAGCACGGGCAGGATCGTCGCCATGCCGGCGAATCCCGGACGCTCCTCCCAGAGCGCGCTGCCGCTCTTCTCGATAGGCACGTGGTCCGAGCCTACTGTCGTGATGTCGCCGCTCACCAGCCCTTCCCATAGACGGTCTTGGTTCTCGGTGTCGCGGAGAGGCGGGCTCACCTTGCCGATGCCGGCGCGGTGGCCGTGGAACACCTCGTGGTCGGCGGTCAGTCCCAGGTAGTGGGGACACGTTTCGAGTACGATGCGCGCCCCGCGCTCCTTTGCGGCGATCGCCGCGTCGATACCTGCGCCGACCGTAACGTGCGGGATGTACAGCGGGCAGCCGAGCAGTTCAGCCATCCAGATGGCACGGAGAATGTCCTGCTCCTCCACGAAATCCGGCCTCGAGTCGGTATATGCCTGCAGGTCCTGCCTGCCGGTCTGCTTCACCTCCGCCGTGAACAGCTGGACGAGAGGGTGGTCTTCGGCGTGGACCATGCAGAACGAGTAGTCGCCGAGATGCCTGATGCGCTCCATGCCCGCGTAGAGCACGCCGTCATCCGCCGTGACGATGCCTATCGGGTTCCCGGGCTCGTAGCCGCCCATGTAGAACTTGAACGTCCTGATGTCGAACCGTTCGGAGAAGCCGAGGATGTCTTTCGCCTGCTCCATCCCGCTCACGATGAAGTGGAACGAGGTGTCGACGAGCGACCGCTCGGCAGACAGTTCGATGCGCTCCGTAACGTTCTCGTATCCCATGCTGTCGGAGCGCAGGTACTGCAGGAATGAGGTGACTCCCCCTGCAGCCGCGCTCTGCGTCTCCGTGATGATGTTCTCCATGAAGGGAGTCCGACCGCCCATGTGGACGTGGGGGTCGAACAGGCCGGGGAACACGTACTGTCCGCTGCAGTCGATCACCTGCTCTGCGGATGGGAGGTCGGACTTCGCGGCGATCGCGGTGATGCGGCCATCCTCGACCGCCACTCCGGCGTCGAGCACACCCCACGGGGTGACGAGCCTGCCGTTCTCCAGTACGAGGTCTGCCATGTAGGCCTCCGTTCATCCGCACGTGCGCGCGAACCGCAGTTCCAGCGCGCCGACCCGTTCTTCCAGCTGACGGAGTATGGGGTCCGTCTCCTCGAACCGCGTGAAGCGCTCGGGGAGGCTGGCCCATACCCGCGATGCGAGCTCCTGCGCCTCGCCGAGCACTGCGTCCACGTCGATGGTCTGTATCCGGCGGTCCCGGACGACGACCTCTCCGCCCACGATAACCGTTTCGACGGACATGCCCAACTCCGAGTAGACGATCTGGTTCATCAACTGCTCCTTGGGCGCGAGGAGGAGCGAATCGGTGGCGAGCACCGTCAGGTCCGCTTTGCAGCCCGGAGCGATGCGTCCTAGGGGCTTGCCCATCACCGCAGCGCCGCCATGCCAGCACATGCGGAGCGCGTCCTCCGCCCTGGGCCATTCGTCCGGAGGGTTCGCGATGCGGTGCAGGATTGCGGCGGACTTCACCGTCTCGAACATGTTCTGGCTGTCGTTGCTCGACGCCCCGTCCGAGCCGAGTGCGACGTTGACGCCTGCACGGACGAGTGCAGGAGCGGGAGCGATGCCCGCACCGAGCTTCTGGTTGCTGACCGGGTTGTGGACGATGCCGGTGTCGGTCTCGCCCAGCATCGCAACCTCTTCATCGCTGAGCCAGATGCCGTGTGCGAACGAGGTCCACTCCTGTAACCCCCCGAGCGCTCGCAGATAGCTGACGGTCGACCCGGCGAAACGCTCTTCCGCCACGGGCACCTGCGACTTCGCCGAGAGCAGGTGCGTCTGCAGACGCACGCTCTTCTGCCGCGCTAGCACAAGCGACCCCTCGAACAACTCTTGCGAACAGCGAGGGACGGAGGATGGGCCGAGCATCGGGGTCAGTAGCGGGTGTCGGTTGTTCCACCTGTCGATGAAGCGCTCCGCGCGGTCCAGCGAGTCGTTGACGTTCGCTCGTCGGGCACGGCTCGTGAGGTCTTCGGGGGCGTCGATCAGCCCCAGCGGAATGGAGGAGAAGAAATCGAGGTCGGCGTACTGGGTGGCGACGTTCGCCCGCATCCCGATATCGATGTACGCCTGCATCACGGCGTCCATGCCTTCGTCGTACCAGGCGGGTTCCGTGCGGTTGCAGTCGAGCACCGCGGTCGTGCCGGTGCTGAGCATCTCTATCGCCCCCAGCATGGCGGAGACGTACAGGTCGCGAGGCTCCAGCCGTGCTCCTGCGCCGCCGTACGAGGCGAGCACCATCCATGCGTCGAGCGGGAGCTTGTCGCACAGCCCCTTCTCGATGGACTGGTTCGAGTGCGTGTGCGCGTTGATCAGGCCGGGGATGACGACCTTTCCGGTGACATCGAGGACGTCCGCTCCGGGCGGTGCCGTCACATCTCCGACCGCTGTGATCTCATCGTCTGCCACCAGCACGTCAGCCTGAACGAGTGGTTCGTCAGGCTGGAGGAGATAACCGCCCTTGATGAGGAGATCAGGCATGTGCTTCGTTCCCGGTGGACGGGTAGGTGACTCGGCCGCACTATAGCACCTCGTTCCGAGTGGAACGGGCGCAGGACGGTCGTCAGCTGAACAGCCAGTCCCGGATGAAGGGCTTGGGCCAGAACACGTTGAGCAGGTTCTCCATGAGCCCGAGCGTGACCGCAGCGATCATCCCCATGGAGACGAGTACCCAGATCCAGCCCTTTCCCCGCAGACCCATCGCGATGGGGAGGTAGAACAGCGGGAAGAGGATGGCGGACGCCTGGAAGCCTATGAAGCCGATGGCCACGATGAACCCCAGGAGCCACCCGATGAGTGGGAGAAGGCGTCGTACGGCCGCGGTGTCCGTGCCGGTCCGCATGCCGATGTCCATGATCCGCAGCGCGCTTCTGCGCGTGGTGAACTCCAGTACCGCCAGGAGGGCCATCAGCGAAAGGAATGCGATGGTGGCCCACATCGGCACGAACGCCGCGCTCGGGACATGGCCCAGCGCTTCACGCAGCACGACCACCGTTACCCAGCCGATGAGGATGGCCCAGAGCAGGTATTCCCACTGCCAGCGGAGATTCAAAGAGAGCGATGGCAACCATGCCAGTACCCCCGTTCGCCTGGCTTCCTGCGCGCGTTCATCGTCTGATCCCCCGGCGATGATCGGCTGCTCGATGTTGCTCTCTGCCTGTGGCCGCAATGCCCAGAGCAGGAAGCTGATCGCCGCGGCGCCCAGGATGAGGATTCCGAGCGTGAAGGGCCTCGTGAGGAAGATAAGTACGCCATCGCCCATCTGGAGCGCCGGCCATGCGTTCTGCTCGACCACTGGGCCGAGGATGAAGGCGATGATGAACGGCGGGCGTGGCCAGCCGTGCCATTTCATCGCGAGTCCCAGCGCCCCCATCGCCAGCACCACGTAGATGTCGGCCATGTTGAACCGGGACTGGTAAGCAGCCAGCAACATCAGCGGGAAGAGTGTGGCGGCGATGAAGGGATACGGCACCTGTGTGAGCCTGAGCAGGAGCGGCGTCATCGCAAGCGCGAGAATGACCATGAGCACGTTGCCGATGCCGATCGAGAGCACCACTCCAACCGTGATATCGAGGTGCTCTCCGAGCAACGGCAACCCCGGAGCGATCCCGTATCCGAGGATCACGGCGAGCAGGATCGCCCATGGAAGGCTGCCGGGGATACCGAACCCCAGCGTCGGGACCGCCTGGCCGGAGTTCTGAGCGTTCTGGGCAGACTCGGCAAAGAGCAGGCCGTCCAGGCTCCCCTTTCCGAACTGTGACCGGTCCTTCGTGAACACGATGCCGAGCATGTAGGAGAGCCAGTCGATGACCCCGGAGCCGACTCCCGGTATGACTCCGAGTCCTACGCCGAAGAGCCCCTGGCGTATGGCCACGCGCCAGCGCCGGAGGCCGTATTGGATGCCTTCCCATATCTGACGGTTGGACAGCTTCGTGCCGGGGGCGGACACGGGCTTGCCCGTCATCGTCAGGTCGAGCACCTCAGGGAGCGCGAAAAGCCCGAGTACGACCGGGATGATGGGCAGTCCTCCGTTGAGGTAGAGGATGTCGAACGTGAACCGTGGCTGGGCTGAGAATGAGCTCAGCCCTATCGTTGCTATGACCAACCCGAGCATCGCCCCTGCGAGCCCTCGCAGGAATGCGCCGCGCGAGAGCACGGAGATCATGAGGATGCCGAACAGGGCCATCGCTGTGATCTCAGGGAAAGAGAAGCGGATGATGAACGGCCTGATGACAGGGAGCAGCAAGGCCAGGGCGATAGCGCCGGCCACTCCTCCGATGGTCGACACCGCGTAGACGGCCCCCAGGGCTCTAGCCGCTTCTCCTCTTTGAGCGAGTTGGTGCCCCTCCAGGAAGGTGACCTGCGTGGGAGCGGTGACGTACCCCAGCAGGATGGCAGGGACCGAGTCCATGGTGTTGGCGAGCGAGATGATTGCCGCAACGAGCATCACGCCATGAACAGGGTCCAGGTTCAGGATGGCGAACGGGACGAGGATGGAGGCTATCGTCAGGCTGCCCACGCCGGGGATCATCCCCAGCGGCCCGGCGAGCACCAGCGCGATCCCCAGGATCAGCCAGAACTGCGGGCTGGTCAGAAAATCCGCTATCAGGGGTACGCTCTTCGCGAGAGCTTCCATTCCTTATACCTCAATGGTGGCCCGCCCTGTGCAAGAGCGGGCCACCATTTCTATCAACCAACGATGAGTCGTGCGCTTAGAACTTCGACTCGTACGTCTCAACCCACTCGTCGTAGATGGCGTCGAGGCGGCGCAGGTCGAAGTTCGCTGCAACCTCTTCCGCGTCCGCTCCGGCGACGATGCTCGGCGGGTTGCCCGTGACTTCCTGGAACTCCGCTCCGAAGGCCGGGTCGGCAAAGGCCTCGTATACGGCTGCACGGAGTATCTCCACGATCGAGTCAGGCGTGCTCGGCGCCATGGTCATCCCATCGAAGAAGATGCCGTTCGACCCTGCGTTCTGCAGCGTCACGATGTCATCGCGCAGTTCACTCGGAACGATGTCGGCGATGTTCATCAGGTCGTCGGGCAACTCAGGCAGCTCGGCGCTGGGCAGGATCGGGATGTCCGCTGACGATGCGATGGCCCACGGACGGAACTCGCCGCTCTCTATCCAGCCCGGCCGCAGGCGCTGGAGGAAGTAGGGGCTGAATGTGCGGCCGTCGACGTCGCCGCGCTCCATGACGGTCACGCCGACGTTGTAGGCGGGGGATATCCCAAAGATGTGCTCGATAGGCACACCAAGCTCCTTGATGAGGATGCTGTCGATGACGAAGCCCGAACCGGCCGGGGAGATCTGGGGGAGTATGACCGGAGTGTCCCCGCCGAACGAGTCCTGCATCCGGTTGTACGGTACGTCCCGGTGGACCATGTAGATGTTCGGGCGGTTCAGATAGAAGACCCGGCGGAAGTCCTGCCACTCGTAGGTGACCCCGGGCACGCTCAGCACGTTGTCAGGGTACCCACCGACACCGTACGTGATGGTCAACCCGTCGTCCGACCCTCCGTGAAACTCGTTGAGGAACGCCTCGAACCCGGCCCGGTCGGGTTGGGTCGTGACTTCTATCGACGGGTTGCCGGGGATGAACTCGGAAAGCTTGGAGGCTAGGAACCTGCCCTCCGTGTCCGCCCCGCTGCCCACGCGATAACCGATCACCATCCTTATCGTCTTGCCCTCGTAGTAGGGTGCAGGCTCTGGTGTGGGGGTTGGGGTCGCGGCAGGAACGGGAGTGGCTGTCGGTGTCGGCGTTGGGTCAGCGCCGCACGCTGCGACGAGCACAGCCAGCAGCCCGCCCAGTGCTATCAGCATCAGTCTCTTTGTCATTCTCATCGGTTTCCTCCCTTGCTATGTGGTCTTGGGTTGCTACTTCATGATGCCTTGAGACCGTAGAAAACCTGGGCGTTCGTTCGGAGGATCCCCTCCTTGTCCTTGAAGGACATGTCCTCTCGTTCGAGCAGTTCGTTGATCTCCTCGTTGATCGTGTCGTCGTTCACCTCATGCGGGAAGTCCGAGGAGAACATGAACGGTTCGCTGCCCGCGACGCTCACGGCGTAGCCGATGGCGCCCTCGTCGCCTTCGACGCCCACGAACAGGCGGCGCTCCTTCACCAGGCGGAGGATGTACTCGGCAATGCTCTCGCCCTTGTGCAGTTGCAGGAACGCTGAGTGCGGGTCAGCGGGGATGAACGCTTTGTGGGAACCGTTGAAGCGCTCCAGCGCCAGCAGGAACCAGGCCAGGCCGCCCTCAAGGAAGCCCCAACGCACGTTGGGGAACTGGTCGAACACCCCGTTGAACAGCAGGCTGCCGAAGCTGATGGTGATGCCGAACGGGTGCCCCATCGCGTGGATCGGTGCAAAGAGGTTCAGGTTGTCCATGCCGAGGCCCATGTGACAGCCGCCGTGGAAGGCGACGGCGATGCCCAGCCGGTTGGCCTCCTCGTACACGGGCCAGTACACCTTGGCGCCGACGTGGTTCGCCAGGCCGGTTGACGGCAGCATGATGCCCGCCATGCCCAGCTCTTCGATGCATCGCCGCATCTCGGCTACCGCGGCCGGGGGGTTCTGCATGGGTACGAGCCCCATGCCCATCAGGCGGGGTGTGTGCCGTGTGAAGGTGTCGTACAGCCAGTCGTTGTAGGCCTGACACGCCGCCGTGGCGTAGTCCAGGTCAACCATGCGCCCGCACGCTAGGCCGGACGTCGGATAGAGCACTGCGCCTTCGATGCCGGCGCGGTCCTGGAAGTCCACCCAGCGGTCGACGGGTGCAGGCATGAACGAGCCTGGCGGGCGGATAGTCAGCCCTTCGTGCAGGTGGTCCAGCGCTGGGAACACCTTCCCTACGCGGCGGCTCAGGTACTCCCCGTACTCCTTCGGGAAGTAGGTGGCGATGGCAGGCTCGTCTTCGAGGACGTGTCCGTCACCGTCGATTATCCCTATCTTTGACTGGACTACCATGCCCCTGCTCCTCTCGCCGCGTTCAGCTTCGCTTACACCGCCGAAGGTTGTGGCAGGACAACCGCTTTGACTTCTCGGAACTCGGACATCGCCTGCAATGCGTCGCCGGTGCCCTCCAGAGAGTAGGTGCCGGTGATCATCGACTCGAAGGGGAAATGCTTGCTCTGGGTCGACAGGAACTGCACTGCCTGCAGGAAGTGCCTGGCCTCCGCCTGCAGGACGCTCGTAATGGTCAGGTACTTGGTCGTCATCGCAAACATCGGCACTTCGAGCGTGCCGCCTCCCCCACCGATGCTGATGACCCGGCCTCCCCTGCGGACGAGGTCCAACGCCTCGGGGATGGCGTGCGCGGTGGCGGCCTGGATAACCACGTCCACTCCCACACCGCGTGTTCGCTCCGCGATCCACGCCTTCCGGTCTGCCATCGACGTCTGCTCGATGTCCATGGTGCCCGCGGCGCCCCAACTCCTCGCGACTTCGAGACGGGACTCTGGAGCCCCGAACGTGAACACCTGATCTGCGCCCTTGGCAAGAGCGACCGCCAGGCAGTAGAGCCCCACGGGCCCTGCGCCCTGTACCAGCACTGTCTCGTGGCTCTTGATGGGGCCGAGCCTCTCAGCAGCGTGCATCGCCGTCCGCAAGGCGCAGGCGGCCGATGCGGCGAGCGGCGCAGGCACGCCGTCCGGAACGGGGATGAAGTCAGCCCCGGGAGGGTAGTAGTGGTAGTCGGCGGTGCCGCCGAGCAGGTAGGGGTACTGGTCGACCCGCTCCCTGCCGTACCGTGCCCCTTCAAGGCACAGGCTTGGCTGCATCGCTACGGAGCAGTGGTAGCAGTGACCGCAGAACGGATAGTTCCCGATGATGCGTTGACCCGGCTGGACCGGATTGTTGAAGACGTCCCTGGGGTTTCCTGCAACGTCTACAACGGTGACGGCGGTCTCGTGACCGGGGATGTAGGGCAGTTTCTCGGGCCCTACGAAGCTGTGTCCGCCCCAGATGTGCACGTCCGTGCCGCACAGCGTCGCCGCATCGACGCGGCCAAGCACGCTGCCGGGTTCCATGTCAGGCAGAGGAACGTCCTGAACCGAAAGGGGCTTGGCGAACTCGGTCACCACTGCTGCACGGACTGTCTCTGCCATTACACCTCTCCCCCACGCACTGCCGGAGGACTGTGGACCTGACCCTTACACAGCCGATTCGTGCCAACCGGCGCGAGCATACACCCCGGTCATGGGCGCCACAAGGAACGGTGCCGTGTGTTCGCCCAGAAGCACGTGAGGCAGGGCCCCCGTCCCCTTTGCACAACCCGTCCCTCACCCCTGTACCACAGGCGACGGTGACACCTGGCCCTTACGCAGTCGTGCTCCAACCGCGTACGCTGGTTCCATGACTGTCGTACCGGCAACACTCATAGATTGCGTCTATGGCTCTCAGGCTCAGCTATCGACGGAGTCTATAGCTCCGGCGCAAAACTTGTTTTCGTTGGCCACCTTGTTCAATTTTCGCGGGAAGCAGGTCGTGGCCTTGCACACAGCGGCACAAGGTGGCCAAGGTGGCCAAATCGAATGGACGATTTACTCGTAACGCCGGCAACAAGGTGGCCAGAATTCTCCCTGGTGGGCCACCTTGTTCAAGATGAGGTCGCGTCGGCTGCTGGACACACGCGTTAAACATTGACCCTCTCTCCCGCTGGGGGTATCTTGTCGGCGTACGTGTCCGCACGCGGACGCGTCTGGCAGGATTGAAAGAAGAACCTCTAGTGGAGGCGAGGCGCGATGGCAGAGAAGGCACTGGTTTCAGCGAAGGTGGGCCCGAACCAGACCGAGCAGATGGAATTTGATCTGCCGGACATCCCGGTAGACGGCGCGCTTCTGAAGGTAGAGGCGGCGGGAGTCTGCGGCAGCGACGTTGGCGGTTACGAGCGGGAGATGAGCGGGGGCCCGGTCATCATGGGTCATGAGAACGTCGGCTACCTCGCGAAGGTCGGCCACGTCTTTGCGAACCGCTGGGGCGTGAAGGAAGGCGACATGGTCGCATTGGAGGAGTACCTCCCGTGCGGTCGCTGCGAGTTCTGCCGCGTCGGCGAGTACCGCCACTGCTTCGCCACCGACGCTTCCGCGAACGCCTCCGCCATCCGCTACGGCTCGACGTCTGTGGAAGTGGCACCGTCACTGTGGGGCGGCTACGCGCAGTATCTCTACGTTCCCCCGAACGCGCCGCTGCACAAGGTACCTGACGGCATCACGGCCGAGGAGGCCGCGATGGCCCTGCCCATGGGCAACGGGATCCAGTGGGCACTCATCGAGGGCCAGGTCGGCTACGGCAAGAGCGTCCTCATCCAGGGGCCCGGCCAGCAGGGGCTTGCCTGCGTCGTTGCGTCGAAGCAGGCGGGCGCAGATTGCATCATCATCACCGGCAAAGGCGCAAAGGATGCCCGGCGGATGGAGGTTGCACGAGCCCTCGGCGCCGATTTCACTATCGATATCGACGAGGAAGACCCGCTCCCCCGTATCAAGGAGATAACCGGCGGCGGACCGGAAGCCGGTGTGGACGTGGTCGTGGACTGCACCTCCCATGCAGGTAAGGGGCCGACGCTCCTCGCCATCGAGGCGACGAAGCGCAAGGGCGGCAGGATGGTCGCGCAGGCGGAAGCCCCGATCTTCCCTGACTTCCCCATCGGCAGGCTCACGCGCAAGTACATGACCCTGGCCAGCGCACGCGGCCACAGCTTCGAGGCGGTAGAGCTTGCACTGCGCCAGATCGCGTCGCACCGCTTCCCGCTCGAGCTCATGCGGACGCACACGTTCGGGCTGGTGGATGTCCACACCGCCATCCGGGCAGTGGCCGGAGAGGGCTACGACGACGCCATCCACGTATCCATCCTTCCCTGGGAGTAAGGCAAGCAGGACAACGTCTCCATCAGGAGGTAACGAGACCATGCTCTCGATAACTGAGAACGAGAAACTGACACAGGTCGGCCCCGGGACGCCGATGGGCGACTACATCCGCCGTTTCTGGATGCCCTTCCGCCTCTCCAGCGACGTCCCCGAGGCGGACGGCGAACCTGTGCGCGTCCGTCTCATGGGCGAAGATCTGCTCGCTTTCCGCAGCACGGACGGGAAGGTCGGTCTGATCCAGCGCAACTGCCCGCACCGCTGGGCTGACCTGTTCTACGGGCGCAATGAGGAGAACGGCCTCCGCTGCACCTACCACGGCTGGAAGTACGACGCGCAGGGCAACTGCGTCGACATGCCGACCGAGACCGACGAGAGCAGTTACAAGGACAAGATCAAGATAGCGGCCTACCCGGTGGAGGAAGTCGCAGGCCTTCTCTGGACGTACATGGGGCCGAAAGACCTGACCCCTGAGCTGCCTGACTTCGAGTACCTCCGTGTGCCGGAGTCTCACCGGTTCGCCTCATGGAACTGGCAGCAGACCAACTACGCCCAGGCGATCGAAGGCGGCATCGATTCCGCTCACTCCAACTACCTGCATGCCACGCTGGATGCATACCACATGACCGACGCCTGGCAGGACCAGTGGCAGCGTTCCCAGAACCTCCGCGACAAGTACCACGCACGCGACCAGCACCCGAAGTTCTTCGCCGAGGACACCGACTACGGCGTCATCACGGGCGCTCGGCGCGACACCGGCGAAGGGGAGTTCTACTGGCGCTACAACCTCTTCCTGCTGCCGTTCTACACCATGCCGCCGTCGGCCCCGTCCCAGAAGTTCTTCCACGCGTTCGTGCCCATAGACGACCTCCACAACATGCGCTGGACGTTCGTGTGGAACCTCAAGAGCGCGCTGCCGTCGGGCTCGATCGAGGAATGGCGGAACGGCGCGGGCCTGCACGCTGCGTCGCTCCCCGGCCAATTCCGCATCGGCTCCACCGCCGACTCCGTTCCCATCTTTGCGGAGCACTTCCCGCTCCGCAACAAGGAGAACGACTACCTCATCAGCCGCGACTACCAGAAGCGGCTCACCTTCACCGGCATCACCGGCACTGGCGAGCAGGACCTCTCCGTGCAGGAAGGCATGGGGCACATCACCCCACGCAACAAGGAGCACCTCGGCACCACGGACATCGGCATCATCAAGTCCCGCCGCCGTCTGCTGAAAGAGGCCACTGCATTGCAGGACGGAGAGGAGCCCTACTCCGCATCCCACGGCAGTGTCTACTACGTTCGTGCGGGAGACACCCTTCTCTCTCCCGAAGAGAACTGGGTGCACGACCAGAAGATCAAGAACCTGCAGACCGCTACCTGGTAGCGCGTCCATCCCCACTGGACGTAACGACGAGGGCAGGAGATTCTCCTGCCCTCGTTAGTATTCTGCGCGCGATACCGAACTGCACCGGCTCGGTTAGAATGACCTCACGTCATGACGAACCGTCGCTATCAACGTTCCGCACCCGCGCCTCCTCCTGATCCCGCGCTGGTGGAGGGCAGCGCGAATGAAGTCCGCCGCCGGTTGCGCCAGGCTGGCCGTAAGGACGTAGCCGAACGCATCCGCAAGGAGGCAGGCCGGGACGCGCCTTGCTATGGAGTGCCGTCTGCCGAGGTCTATCGCATCGGACTAGACCTCGTCCGGCGGCTGCGCTCCGTGGGGCTTCCCGCCACCATCGCTATCGCGGACAACCTCTTCCGCACCGGCAACGTCGAGGAAGGACTCGTCGGCGCGCAGATAGTCGGCGCGCTGGCGCGCCTCATCACTGGCGACGACTTCCAGCGCATCGAACCGTGGGGGGATACGCTGACCGCCCCGCAAACGGCTGATGCTCTGGGTGCGAACTGCCTCAGCCCGGCCCTTGCTGCCAAGCCCTCCCTCGTCAAGACGATGCGCGAGTGGGCGCGCTCCTCGAATCCCTCCAAGCGGCGCGCAGCCGTCTCCGCGTTCGGCCCGCTCGTGCGGGAAGGGCGTTTCATGACGGATGCACTCGAAGTCGCCGAGGTCGTCATGAAAGACGACAGCGAGGAAGTACAGCGTGGTGTCGGTACGATGCTCATGGAGGCGACTCGTCTGAAATCCGACCGCGTTGTCGAGTTCCTCATGGAATGGAGAGAGCAGAGCCCCCGCCTCATCCTCCAGACCGCTGCTACCAAGCTACGGCCTGCCCAGCGCGGACAGGTACTCGGCTGATGACGAACAACCCGGAGGCGCGTCCTGCCCCCGGCATCGGACGGCGGCTCTATCGCGGGTTCGCATTCGCGCTCATCGTTGGTCTGGCCGGCGCCGGGCTCAGCGGCGTCCCGGCCCTCTTCATCCAATCGATATTCGTCGGCGAGGCCCAGCGGTGCATCGAGGCCATCGAGATGGCCGAGGCGGGAGGCGATGTGACGCTGACCTGTCCTGACGAGTTCACCGATCCACCGGTCTGGCTGCCCGTCATCATGGTGGTTGGGGGCACAGCCCTTGGCGCGGCTGGAGGCCTTGCTTACGGCATAGCCTCACCAGGGCGCAGAGCACGCGGTTCCACGCCTCGGGCGGAGTCTCCATGGCTGCCCTTCTGAGAGCGAATAGAGCACGGCGGATTCCGCGCAACTGCCGTCGCTAAGGCGTCGCACCTGCCATTTTGGCCGTGTATCCTTAAACACGGTTTCTCTCATGCGATATCACTTCATTCGCGTTCCTATCGCTGTACTCACGGTCGTCCTCCTTCTGGGGACGGCGCTGCCTGCGTGCACCCCCTTCCCGGAACCTGACTACATCACCTACACGTCGGGACTCCCGGGTGCTCGCGACATCGCAGTCGTCCGGCCGGATGGCGGCCACGCGTTCATACTTACCGACGATCCTCAGGGGCTCTCTTCCGACAACTTCGAACCCGTCTGGGACCCCAACCGCCAGCGTATCGCCTTCCTCAGCAACCGTGACGGGAACATCGAGGTCTACGTCGGTGTGGCTTCCGAGGACGCGCCCGTTTTCTACCGGATTACCAACTCAGAGTTCGACGAATCCCAGGTCTCCTGGTCCGCAGATGGCAATCGCATCGCGTACACGTCCGAGGACCATGAGGGGAGGCGCACCGTTCAGCACGTTGCGCTCAACGAGCTCGTCCCGACCGCCGTTGTATTCGGAAGCGAAGGCGAAACCGACGCTGCGTGGTCTCCCACTGACAACCTGATCGTCTTTGCCAAGCTCAAGGAGAACGGCGAGTCCGATGGCATCTTCCTCCGTGACCCTTCGAATGTGAATATCGTCCAGCTCACCGCAGGCCCCCACCACTTCCCCACATGGGCGCCGGACGGCAAGAGCATCGCCTACGTCTCTACCCAGAACGATGGCCAAAAGGACATCTACGTCATCAACGTCAGCGCGCTCGGTCCCACCTCGGAACCGCTCCGGGTCACCCAGGATGGCGCTGACGACTACGGACCCTCATGGTCGCGGGACGGCAGCAGGATCGCGTTCATCTCCGACCGCTCCGGCAATGCCGACGTCTATACCATCGCCCCGAACGGAGGCGGCTTGGTGATGATCACGCAGAACGCCGTGAACGAGTTGTCGGTTGCATGGGGGCCCGACGGCAGCCTCGTCTTCCCTTCCGGCCCGGAGGACCGGACGGCGCTCTTCATCGCGGACGCAGACGGCCAGCAGCAACTCACGTCCGGTGCGACAGCGACCTTCCCGGACTGGTAGCCTCCCTTCGTGGGGATCGACGCTCTCACCCATAGTGACGCAGGAATCTTTGCCGCCCCTGCTTCTCCCGAAGCATGGGGGGACTGGGTCTCGGCCACGCGGCTGAGGGGTTATCTCCTGAAGAACACGCTCGGCGACTGGCTCAATCTGTACGGCGAGGCCAACGGATTCCAGCGTGACGACGCATCAGAAGATTACGATGAGCGACTCGTCTTCGCGCCGTTCATCATGGGACAGGGGGGCAGGTTCGAGACAGCAGTCGCCGCGCACCTCAACTCCCTCCACGAGCTCACGACCATCTCTCGCGAAGCGGACGACGTGCGGGAGTTGGAGGTCGCCCGGCAGACCTTCCAGGCACTCGCGGATGGCAGGCCCATCATCCACCAGGCCGTGCTCTGGAACCCGGAATCCAGGACCTACGGTGCGGCCGACTTCCTCATCCGTTCCGACGTCTTCGACGCGCTGTTCCCCGGGCATCTCGCGCCGGGAGAAGCCGCCATCGCCGCGCCGGACCTCGGAGGGTCGTGGCACTACGTCGTGGTGGACGCCAAGTTCACCACGGTACACGCCTCCAAACAGGGCGAGGTCGGCAACAGCGGCTCGTCGCCCGCCTACAAGGCGCAGCTGTATGTCTACAACGACGCGCTTGCCCGCCTGCAGGGCTACGCACCGCGTCGGGCGTTCCTGCTCGGGCGCAGTTGGGAGCAGAGTTCGGAGCGCGTAACCAATGCCATGAAGCGGCTCGGCCAGGTTTCCATGAGCGCGGAAGTGCAAGTGGAAGTGGAGGCTGCGGCTGCGTGGGTGCGCAGACTGCGCTCGGAGGGCGCGCAGTGGCAGCCGCTGCCGACGCCGACGGTACCCGAGCTGTGGCCCTCCGGTGGGGACTGGCCCTGGGAGAAAGCTGTCAAGGACATCACAGAGAGGTTGGAAGACCTCACGCAACTCTGGCAGGTCGGCACTGAGAGGCGTGACAAGGCTGTGCGCAACGGCATCACCTCTTGGCATGACCCGCAGGCTACCGCCGAATCGCTCGGTGTGACGGGGCCGAGCACGCAACCGGTACTGGAGGCGATCCTCGACGTGCACCGGAACGACGGCCCGGTTGTTCGCCCCACCCATGTCCGCGCCGCGGAGAGCGAATGGCGTGCGCAGCCTCCGCTCGAGTTCTTCGTGGACTTCGAGTACGTCACCGATCTGAAAGATGACTTCTCCACGTTCCCCGAACGCGGCGGGCAGACCATCATCTTCATGATCGGCTGCGGGCACATGGAGAACGGCGAGTGGAAGTTCGCGCAGTTCACCACCGATCGCCTGGACGAACCCAGCGAGGCGCGTGCGATAGACGCGTGGCTCGCCCACATGCGGGAGACCCAGGCCCGGCTCGGGGGTGAGGATGAGCCGCGCCTCTTCCACTGGGCACCTGCGGAAGAGGTCAACTACGAGACGGCGTACAACTCGGCGCGGAAGCGGCATCCTGCGAAAGGCTGGCCCACCGTCAACTGGTTCGACCTGCTGCGGAAGGTCGTTCGCAAGGAACCGGTCGTCGTCCGTGGTTCGATGGGCTTCGGGCTCAAGTCCGTCGCCCGGGCGTTCCATAGCCACGGACTCATAGAGACCGACTGGGGCAGCTCCAAGGTGGACGGGATGGGCGCGATGGTCGGCGCGTGGCGCTGCGACGACGAGGCTGCCGAGCGTGGTGTTTGCCTCATCGACACCCCGCTCATGGAAGAGATCGCCGCCTACAACGAAGTGGACTGCAAGGTGATGCAGGAGATCCTCCACTACCTCCGCGCTCACCACTAGTCGCCTCTCCGAACTCTGCCGAAATCGTTTCATCTGCAATCCTCTAGCCTCTCTTGCCGGGTACCGTTAGGGGTGCTACCATCCGATTGTGCATTCTTTCTCAATCTTTCTGCTGACGATCCCGGATATAGTGAGGTCAGGCACGGATGACGCTGCACATAGTGGTGACCGCCAAGCAAGTGCTCGACCCCGAAACCCCGCTATCCGCCTTCAACGTCGCCGATAACGCCGTCTCCACCGCGGGCAACATCCCCCCGGTTGTCAACGGGTACGACGAGCAGGCTGTCGAGGCGGCCCTGCGCATCAAGGAAGCCCACGGCGACGCGAAAGTCACTGTGCTCTCCTGCGGTACGGATTTCGCCCTGGACGTCATCAAGAAGCCACTGGCGATGGGGGCGGACGAGCTCGTTCTTCTGCAGGATGCTGCCTTCGAGAATTCCATAGATCCCACCATGGCGGTCGCGGCGCTCACGGCTGCCATCCGCAAACTGGGCGACGTGGATATCGTCATCTCCGGGAGGCAGGCGAGCGACTGGGACAACGCGCAGGTGCCGCTTGGCGTTGCGGAGTCCCTCGGATGGGCGGTCGCGACCATCGGGCGGAAGGTCGACGTGCAGGACGGTACGGCTCGCGTCGAGCGCGTCCTGCCGGACGGCCACGAGACCGTCGAGGCGCCGCTGCCCGCAGTCGTAACCGTGTCGAACGAGCTGGGCACGCCCCGGTACCCCAACATGCGCGGCATCATGGCGGCGCGGCGCGTGCAGCCCACCGTCTGGACCGTTGCTGACCTCGACCTCGACGGCACGGCCTCTCCTGCGTTCGAACTCGTGTCCCTGAAGAAACCGGAGCGCGCGGTGCAGACCGAGATGATTGCCGGCGACGACGACGCGGACGCTGGACGCAAGCTCGCCCTCCGCCTCCGCGAGGAGCGGGTGCTCTGATGGCTGACGCACTCATCATCGGCGAGGTCTCGGACGGCGCACCCGCGTCTGCGACGCTGGAAGGCATCGCCGCGGCGCGCGCCCTGGGGGTCGACCAGGTGGCCGTCCTGATGCCGGGCGCGGACTCTGCGAGCGCAGCCTCCGCCGCCATCGCGGGTGGTGCGGACATCGTCTATACCGTCGCCGACGGCCCGGCTGCTGACGGCGAGTTCGACGCGCTGGTGGACGCGGCACAGGCCGCCGTCACGCTGAGCGGGGCACGCTATGTCATCGGCGCGAAGACGCTCACCGGACGGGACGTGATGCCGCGGCTCGCCTTCCGGCTCGGCACCGCGCTGGCGTCCGACTGCTCCGCCGTTTCCCTCGACGACTCGGGACGCCTCATCGCGACCCGGCCGGTCTACGGCGGCAACGCGGAGGCGTCGGTTGCCTGCCTCGGCAGTGTTGCTGTCGCCTCGCTGCGGCCCAAGAGCGTGGATGCGCTCGAATCGGACGCCTCGCGCTCCGGCGAGGTGTTGCCGCTGGAGTTCGAGGCGAACGTGCGTACCCGGGTGCTGGAACGTGTCGAGGAGGCAGGAGAGGGTGTTCGCCTGGAGAATGCGCGCGTCGTCGTCTCCGGCGGGCGTGGACTCGGCGGGCCGGAGCCGTTCGACTCGCTGCGGGAGCTGGCGAACATGCTCGGCGGTGCGGTCGGCGCGTCCCGTGCGGCCTGTGACGCGGGTTGGGTCCCCTCCGGTTACCAGGTCGGCCTCACGGGTAAGACGGTGACACCGGACCTGTACATCGCTGTCGGGATATCCGGGGCGAGCCAGCACATGGCCGGGTGCAGCAACTCCCGAACGCTCGTGGCCATCAACAAGGATGCCGGGGCTAACATCTTCAAGGAGGCCCGCTTCGGGGTCGCCGGAGACTGGCAGAAAGTGCTGCCCGCTTTCATGGAACAACTGCACGAGCTGATGGGGTAGGATTAAGCGAGAGGGAGGTCGGACGATGGCAGACCAGGAATACGACCGCGAGATGGCTGAAGCGATCGAGCACGCCGAGACGTCGGAGGTGGTCTGCATCATCCTTCCGCTCATCAACCAGTGCCTGGTCTACGACAACCGGAGCACGGCGGAAGACCCGCCGCGCATCTCGGTCTCGCCGCCGCTCGGTTCGGCTGAGCGCCGCCTGCGCCACGTCAACCGCGCCCGCCCCAACATGCCCCACGCACGGGAGCTCGCTGCCATCCCCTGGGTCGGTTCGATCCGGAGCCTCGAGGAGTCCGGCGTCTGCGACATGCTGTACCGCCGCGTCAGCGGCTCCGGCTTCGACTCGGTGCAGCGCCAGTACGATGAGGCATTGGACGAGTTGCGGCAGTGGGAGCGGCGCTCCACCATCGCTATGATCCGCGGGCAGGGGCCCTACCACACGCTCTGGTCGCGCAACGGCTCCTAGCTGGCGGGGCCTTTCCCATTCAGGGCACCCACAAGGGATGCCCCTGCATCAGCCATCAGCCCCAGACTGCTCGCGCCGTTTCCGCGACCACACGGAGTTTCGCGTTCTGCTCCGCGATGCTGAGCTTGTTGCCGACGATCGACGTCCCGAAGCCGCACTGCGGGCTGATCCCAAGCTGCTCCCGGGGAAAGTGCCGCGCGGCCTCGGCGATACGCTCCGCAAGCCCTTCCGGCGTCTCGGGACGGGGCGACTTGGTCGTCACCAGCCCGAGCACGACCGTCTTGTCGTCGGGTACGGAGCGCAGCGGTTCGAACGAGCCTGAGCGTTCGTCGTCGTACTCCAGCATGAGCCGCTGCGCGTTCACACGCCGCAGCACGGGTTCCACGAGCCGGTCGTAGCCGCCTTCGGCCAGCCAGCGGCTTCCCTGGTTGCCCTTGCAGAGGTGGAAGGCGAACGTCACATCCGGGAAGCCGGCCATGACGGCGTTGTCCAGCTCGACGCCCTGCGCGACCCAGTCCTCCGCCGTCCAGCCACGGCTCCGGTAGAACTCAGCCCACGTGGGATCCAGCACGAGCGGGTACTGCGGGGCATCGAGTTGGACGTACGTTGCGCCGAGCCTGACGAGCTCCTCGATCTCCTCCCGGAGTATCTGCGCGACATCGGCCAGGAACGCGTCGAGGGTCGGGTAGGCCGCTGCTGACTTCGCGGGAGACCAGAAGTTGGCGAAGAGGCTGGGGCTTGGCAGCGTTATCTTCGGGATGCGGGTAGTGCGGCCTCGAAGGTAGGTGAACTCCTCGGCTGAGAGGTGACGCTTGCGCCGGAGCGTGCCGGTGACCCCGAGCGTGGATGGGCGCTCCCTGTTCAGGTCCCCGACCCGTTCGTCGCCCTTCCAGTCGCCCCAGAGGAACGCGTTGAGGTCGAACTCGCCGAAACCCTCGACCGCCTCCGGCATCTGGCTCTGGAACGAGAGCCTGCGTATCTCCCCGTCGGTGAGTGTCTCCAGCCCCGCCTCCTCCTGTGCGGCGACAGCCTGATCGACTGCGGTGTCCTCGACTCGCTTGAACTCCGCGGGCCCGATCCGCCCGGCGTCGAAGTCCTCGCGCGCGGCCAGCAACTCTGCCGGCCTGATCATGCTGCCGACCACGTCGGCGTGGGGCAGGTCCGTCATGGTGTTCGCCTACGTTTCTTTAAGCGTTTCATCGTGTTACATCCTGTCACTTTCACTCGTGGACTTTCTGTAGGTCCTGCAACCCGTTCGTTACGTTCTGTCCTTCCTTTGTAACCCGATGTGCCTGGGATGTAACCGGATGAAACAGCCGCTCGGGGGCGGAACAGGTATGGGGCGTGCTCCGTCTGCCGGTTGGAGACAGAGTACGCGGTCATGGGCTTCGGCGTAAGAGGCGGATGTCACATCGGCGGGCAGACGTTTGCCCGCGCCGTTGTCCACTTGGCGGGCAAGCCATCGCCTGCGATAATGGTGGAGATTCCCCACCGGCGTGAACGCTCAAGAACGCAGCGGCGCAAGCACGCTGAGGCGAGGCATATGTCATACCAGGTCTATTTCGCAGATCTGACCGAGGAGAACCGCGGGCTCACCATGACGCTCCTTCGGTTGAAGGAAGAGGCGGGGGAGATCGAGCCCGACGAGGCCAAGCTCCTGGAAGAGCTGCGCGGCAGTCCCACGCCCTGGCCCGCGATAGCGGACGAACCCCAACCCCGGCAGCACTTCAACCGTGGCGGCGGGCGCCGCGGTCCTCGCCGTGGCCCCTCCAACGGACGCGCCTACCGCATCGAGGGCTGAGCCGGGAACGCTACCGCGTCGAGGCCTGAGCGAGTATCTCGCTCAACTCCCCGGCCCGCTGCCGGAACGCAGCAAGTTCCTCCAGCACTTCCAGCAGCGCCTGTCCCCAGGGTGTCCGTCCCTGCTCGAGCGGGACGTGCACCTGCTGGTTCCCCACCGTCGTCCCGTGTCCGAGCGCGCGCTCCAGCGCGATGCGCGCTCCTCCCACCTCGTCGACCAGCTTCAGCGTGACACGGTCGGTGCGGCGCGTTACCGATTCCACCCCCGCCGTCTTTGCCAGCACGCGTACGCGTACGCCGAAGAGCAGGTTGTGCAACTCGTCCGGCAGCCGGTGGCCGAAGCGCTCCATGAACTCGCGCGGCAGGTCGTCGACAGCCTCGATGGTCGTGGCGCGCGCCAGCCGCTGGTACATCGCCATCCGCGCGGGCATGTGCGGTACGAGCTCCTCCGGGATCGAGGCGGGCAGGCCGAGGTCGATGATCGGGTCAGGCGTCTGGGGCGGAGGCGGGGCGCCGCCTTCCCGCATCGCCCGCAGTTCGGCCACGGCCTCCGAGAGCAGCCGTGTGTAGAGGTCGAACCCCACGGCCTGGATGTGCCCGCTCTGCTCACCGCCGAGCAGGTTGCCCGCGCCGCGTATCTCCAGGTCTTTCATCGCGATGCGGAACCCGGCGCCGAGTTCGGTTGCCGCCATGATGGTCTCCAGCCTGCGCTTCGCCGTATCCGTCAGCCGCCGCCCGCGCTCCACGAGCAGGTAAGCGTAGGCGCGCTGCGATCGCCGCCCGATGCGCCCGCGCAGCTGGTAGAGCTGTGCCAGCCCGAACCGGTCCGCGTGGTCCACGACCAGCGTGTTCACGTTAGGGATGTCCAGGCCGGACTCGATGATCGTCGTGCAGACGAGCACGTCCCCCTCGCCGTCGGCGAAGCGCTCCATGATCTCCGCGAGTTCGTCCTCCGGCATCTGCCCGTGTCCCGTGAGTATCCGCGCCTCCGGCACGAGGTCGCGCAGCGCTCCTGCCGCCAGGTGGATGCTCTTCACACGGTTGTGGAGAAAGAAGACCTGCCCGCCCCGGTCCAACTCGCGCTGCACCGCCTCCTTCACGAGGTCGTCCGAGCGTTCCGCGAGGTACGTCTTGATGGGGAGTCGCTCCTCCGGTGGGGTCTCGATGGTGGAGATGTCACGTATGCCGGACATCGCCATGTGGAGCGTGCGGGGGATGGGCGTTGCCGTGAGCGTGAGCACGTCCACCTCGCTCCGTAGTTCGCGCAGCCGCTCCTTGTGCGCCACGCCGAAGCGGTGCTCCTCGTCGATGATAAGGATGCCGAGGTCCTTGAAGTCCACGTCCTTCTGCACGAGCCGGTGGGTGCCGATGACCACGTCCACTTCGCCGCTCTTCAGTCCGCGCACCACCTCGTCCTGCTCCTTCGGGGTGAGGAACCGGCTGAGCATCTCCACCCGTGCAGGGAAGGGGCCCAGACGCTCGGTGAAACTGCGGTAGTGCTGTTGCGCAAGGACGGTCGTGGGCACCAGCACCGCCGCCTGTTTCCCGCTCATCACCGCCTTGAACGCAGCCCGCAGCGCGACCTCCGTCTTGCCGTAGCCAACGTCGCCGCAGACAAGCCGGTCCATCGGGCGCGCGATCTCCATGTCCTCCTTGACGTCGTCTATCGCCCGCTGCTGATCGGGCGTCTCGACGAACGGAAAAGCGTCCTCCATCTCCCGCTGCCACGGCGTGTCGTTGCCGTGCGGAAAGCCCTCCGAGGACTCGCGCCGGGCGTAGAGCGCCAGCAGGTCAATCGCGAGCCGCTTGGTGGACTCCCGTGCCCGCGATACTGCGCGCGTCCATTCCTGCCCGCCGAGACTCGTCAGCGACGGTGGCTTCTCCTCTCCTCCGGCGTAGGGCGAGAGCCGCGCAAGATGCTCCATCGGCACGTAGAGGCGGTCGCCGCCCGCGTATTCGAGGATGAGGTACTCGCGTCCACCGGGTGCGTCTGTCTCCTCCGACCGTGAACCCGTGCCGGCGAAGCGTCCTATGCCGTGGTCGACGTGCACGACGTACGCTCCGGGCGTCAACTCCTCGACCGTCGTCGCCTGGAAGCGTTGCGCATGCCTCCGGGCGCGGGTAACGCGCTGCTTGCGCGCACCGAAGACCTCCGCGTCCGACAGCAGTGTGACGAGCGTTTCGCCGCCTTCCTCCGCTGCGAGCGTCCACCCTCCCGCGACGGTTGTGTGCACGACGGTGACGCTTCGCTCCGGCGCGGTGTCCAGCGTCCGCTCCTCCCCGGCTCCCACGTCCGCCTCGGCGAGCAGTTCCCGCAGCCGCTGCGAGTGCTGCGTCGCGATCACGACCGCACCGCGATGTCCAGCCTGCACGGCCTCGGCGAGGTCCTCGATGGCGCCCTGATAGGACGGCGCGGCGTCGAACGGGAGCGCCACGGCGGCGGCGCCTGTCTCTCCCTGGTGGTAGCGGCTGAGCTCCAGTCGAGTGAGCCCCTCGAGCATCTGCGAGACCGTGTCCCAGTCGGCGAGCGGTGCGGGGAAGCCCATCGGCAGGGCCCCGCGCTCCTCCTTCGCAAGGCGCATCTTCTCCGCGCCACCCTCCACGTGCCGCGCCGCCTCGACGGTCTCGGAGGGCTCGTTCATCACCACAACGACGTCGTCCGGCAGGTGGTCGAGCAGCGTGTGACGCAACAGGAAGCCGGCGTAGAACGAGGCGTTGTCCAGGGACACCCCGGCGAGCAGGTCGGCCAGTTCGTCCTGGATGCGGTCGCGCTCGGACGTGCCCGTGTTGGCGAAGTCCAGACCGCGTATGAGTTCGTCGATCCGCTCGTGGTCAGCGAGCAGGGGAAGCGTCTCTCCAGCGGGGAGCACCGTAACCGCGTCCAGGTGCTCGCCGGACCGCTGCGTGTTCGCGTCGAACGCGCGGATCGAGTCGACCTCGTCGCCCCACAGGTCTATCCGCACGGGACGGTCGTGCCCCGGCCCGTAGACGTCGACGATGCCGCCTCGCCTCGCCACGGTGCCGGGATGGTCCACCATCGACCCGACGCCATAGCCCAGGCGCGCCCAGTGGGTCAGCATGGGCTCGACGGCAAGGTGCTGTCCGCGCGTGAGCGTGTGCATCGCGTCCCGCAGCACGGCGGGCGGGAGCGTCTTCTGCAGGAGCCCCGTTACCGACGCGACGATGAGCGCAGGCGCATCGGCTGCCTGGTGCAGCGCACCGAGGGCGCGGATGCGCTCGTGCACCGTCCCTGCTTCCACGGAGAGCCGCTCGTAGGGCAGCACCTCCGCCTCCGCGAAGTGCAGCAGCGGGGCATCTTCGCCGCAGTACGCCTCCAGTTGGTCGAGCAAGCGGCGCGCGTCGTCAGGATGGGGACAGAGCACCAGCACCGGGCGTTGGAGGTCACGCCACAGTCCCGCGATCACGAGGGGTTTGGCCGCGTCCGGTGCAACGGCGGCATGGGCGCCGCCGGACGCCATCGCTTCCGTCGTCCGCCGGTAGGCCGACGCCTGCCCGAGCACATCCAGCAGTCCCGTGAGACTCAAGCGATCCCTCCGTGCTGTCGCGATAGACGCAGACAAGCGCCCCACGCTCAGATATCGAGGGACGCACTTGTTGCCGGTTGGCCCCGGCATGGGGTTGAGTGTAACAGGCCGCGCTGTCTCGTTGACGGAGCGGGGGCGCGTCGCTAATGTTCCTTGAGGGTTATGTCGCCTTCACGCACCCTCCCCATCTCCCGCCTCGCGACGATGCTTTCGGGGCGGTCAATGTCCTGCGCCGCGCTCCTGTGCGTGTGCGCGGCGCTCCTCGCGCTGGCCGCATGCAGGCCGGAAGAGCCGACCCCTACGCCTCCCCCGGAGCCGACGCCGACTCCCACGAGCACACCGACGCCCACGCCGGTGCCTACGTTCACTCCGGTGCCGACGGCAACGCCTACGCCGAGTCCGACCGCCACCGCCACTC
>VXQP01000090.1:0-10482 GCA_009838965.1 Chloroflexota bacterium
AAATATCACCCGGGGGGGGGGGGGCCGCGGCGCGGCGGCGGGCTTTGGGTCGGGCGGGGGGGCCCCAACGTCAAGGCCGGGCGGTACGGGATGCGAGGGAGGAACGACCGTGGGACCCCCACCCGGCGCAGGGGTAGGAGTGGGCGTAGGGGTTGGAGTAGGCGTGGGGGTTGGCGTGGGAGTGGGGGTGGGAGCCCCCTGGGCTGTGCAGGGTTGCAGCCCAAGCCGGTTCAGGTCGTTGTTCCTTACGCCTTGCAGCACCGCAGGGACGCACCCAGTTAATGCATTGCCCGACAGGTACAGCCTTATCAGGTTGGTCAGGCTGCCGAGTTCCGGCGGGATCGTCCCGTTCAATTGGTTGGAGCTGAGATCCAGAGTATCCAGGCTAGCGAGATTGCCCAGTTCCCTCGGGATTCCACCGCTCAACTCGTTCCCTTGGAGGCGTAGCCGTTCAAGGTTGGTGAGATTGCCCAGTTCCCCTGGAATCGTGCCAGTCAACCTGTTGTTATCGAGGAGTAGCCATTCGAGGTTGGCGAGGTTGCCCAGTTCCCCCGGGATTCCACCGCTCAACTCGTTCCCTTGCAGGCGCAGCGATTCGAGGTTGGCGAGGTTGCCCAGTTCCCCCGGGATCGGTCCGCTCAACTCGTTGTTGTGGAGGCTCAGGTTTTCCAGGTTGGCGAGGTTGCCCAGTTCCTTCGGGATCGGTCCGCTCAACTCATTTCCACCGAGGCCAAGTGATTCGAGGTTGGCGAGATTACCCAACTCCTTTGGAATCCCTCCGCCCAACTCGTTCCCACCGAGGCCAAGAAAATCGAGGTTGACAAGGTCGCCCAACTCATCCGGTATTGTTCCACTCAACTGGTTGCTATTGAGGCTCAGCGTTCGCAGGTTGGCGAGGCGCCTCAGTTCTTCCGGGACCCTCCCCTCCAAGGAGTTCTGGGCGAGGACCAGCGCCCGCAGGCTGGAAAGGTTCTCCAGTTCCCTCGGTATTCCTCCCTCCAAGGAGTTCTGGTTGAGCCACAGATCTTCGAGGTTGGCGAGGTTGCCCAGTTCCTTTGGGATCATTCCGCTCAACTCGTTGCTGCCGAGGTGCAGATATTTCAGGTTGGCAAGGCTGCCGAGTTCCGGCGGGATCGTTCCGCTCAACTCGTTCACGTGTAAGGATAGAAACTCAAGGTTGTCGAGTCCCCCAACCTCACTGGGTATCTCCCCCATCAACCCGTTGGCAACGAGGTTGAGTCTGGTAACCAGGCCTTCGGCGTCCGTGGATACGCCGTGCCACTCACCAAGGGGGGCTCCGCTGAGCCAGTTCGTGTTATTCCTCCAGTTGTCCCCGCCAGTGGCGCGGTAGAACGCCTCCAGTATCCCCCGGGTGGCGTCGGGCATCGGTGTAGGTGTCGATGCTGCCGTGGGCGTAGGTGTGGGCGTCGGTGTCGGCGTCGGAGTCAGGGTCGGTGTAGGCGTTGGCGTCACAGCCTCCTGTTCCCTGCGGGTTGTACAGAACTCCAGCCCGAGCTGGTCCAGGTCGTTGTCCATCACGCTTTGCAGGCTTGCGGGGATGCATCCGGTCAGCCCGTTGCCGGAGAGATGCAGAAAGAGCAGGTTGGCGATATTGCCTAACTCCGCAGGTATCGCTCCGGTCAGCCCGTTGTCAGAGAGGTCCAGAAGGCGCAGGTTGGCGAGGTTGCCCAGTTCCGTCGGAATCGTCCCGCTCAAGTCGTTGTCATGGAGGCTCAGGTAGTCGAGCTTGGCAAGGCTTCCCAGTTCCGTTGGTATCGTTCCGCTCAACCCGTTCTCAATGAGGTCAAGAATGGTAACGCGCCCCTGGGCATCCGTCGTTACGCCGTGCCAATCACCCAGTGACTCGTCGCTGAGCCAGTTCGTGTTGTCCGTCCAGTTGGCGCCGCCGGCGGCGCGGTAGAGCGCCTCCAAGGCATCACGGTCCGCTGCCGCCGGCGTAGGAGTCGGCGTCGGTGTAGGGGTAGGCGTAGAAGTCGGCGTGGGGGTGGGGGTCGCCTGGGTCGTGCTCTTGCGTTGCTCGGCAACGCTTATCCCAAGACCCTTGAGCACCGGGTACTGGCTGGACGTACCGAAGTCCCACACGTCGCTGTCCCACGTGGCGTAGATGCCGCCATTGGACGTGGGCGACTGGAGCTCAGAGGTCGTCTTGCCTTCGCCGGTGGCGCTGGTGGACAGACCGGATGCCTCCGTGTCCCAGTAGCTGGCGGTTGCCGTCGCTGGTAACTCGGGTGACGTGTGGTTCTCGCCCACCAACCCACCGACATAGGATGCACCGGACGCCGCGCCCGTTGCGTAGCTGGCAACTATCGTTGCGAGGGCGTTGGCACCTGCCAATCCGCCGACATAGGACGAGCCGGACACAGCCCCGGTTGCGTAGGCAGCACCTATGGGGCCGAAGTTCGCGCCCACCAGTCCGCCAATGTTGTCCCCGGTGCCGGATACCGTCCCCGCGGCATGGCTGGCAGTGATCGTCCCTCCGTTGGTTTCGTTAGCGCCCACAAGGCCGCCAACCCTGGATCTGCCGGATACCGACACAGCGGCGTAGCCGGCAGTGATCGTCCCCCCGCTCCGACCCACCAGACCACCAACGTCGTCCCCGCTGCCGGATACCCTTCCTTCAGCGTGATTGGTGCTTATCGTGCCCCTCATCGTTCCAGCCAGTCCGCCGACTTTGCCCTGGCCAGTGACGTCCATGCCGGTCAACCTCACGTTACGGATCGTCGCCGTGCCACCGTCGCTGCCACCTATCCCCGCCGTGCCAAACAGTCCAACGTAGTCGGACGTTGTTCTATGGATGAACAGACCGGATATGGTGTTGCCATTTCCTTCGAATGTGGCCCCGAACCACCCAGTCGCAGAGTGCGTCCCAATCGGCTCCCATCCAGCGCCGCCGTTCCAGTAGCCTTCGTCGGCGATGTCGGTCCTGCCGTCGCCATTGGTGTCGAAGTCGAGAGCGGTGGTCAGCTCGTAGCCGGTGCAACCCGCCTGCGGACAGCCCATGTCCATGACCGCGTTGGGGAACGCCGAGGAGTAGTCCGACGCATTGGCCGAAGCGGGCGCGCCGTCGCCGTCCAGGTCCCAGCGGATGGCGTTCAGTTGCGCCAGGCTGCCTACCTCGATCAGGCCGTCGTCATCGGCGTCGTAGTCGGTGCTGCTCTGCGCCAGCGCGACCGCGCAGGCCGCCAGCGCCAGGAGCAGGACGAGCGCTCCGGCGCTCACGCTCAGCAGATGTACTACCGTTCTCGACATTCCGTTCTCCTATCCGCAGTCCGCAAGGGGCAAGTCGTCGAGGTCAACTTGCCGCTCTCCCTGAGGAACCGCGCCGGGTGAAGAACAGGACGGCGACAGCAACCAGGGCGATCACCACGACGCCTGCAGCAGCGCCGATGGCGACTATCGATAGTCCGCCGCCCGAGGTGGCGCGCGCTGTCAACTGGCGCTCCTCAGTGGAGTCAAGGCCTATCTGCCAGACCAGTTCGCCGTTTTCGACACGGTCAGCGTTGTGCTCGGCAAGCTCTCCAGGGAGCCTGACGCGCACACGGAACCACCCGTCCGCCAGGAGCTCTTCGAAGAGGGCATCCATACCCAGCAGGTCCTCGGAGCCGTCGTCTTCCGAGGCAGCAGGCATGAGCATGGAGAAGCGCCAGTCGCCATTCTCATCCTGGCTGATATCGGGCGGGTCGAGTCCGACTCCACCTTCCTGATTCGTCTCGTCGACGGACTGCATGATGGAGTTGAGTTCGGCATAGTCGGTGAACGGCACGGTAAAGACGACGCCGGTGTAGCCGTCTTCGCTGTATTCACGGACCTCAGCGCCCGGCGGCAGGTCTTCTTCCTCCACGAGGGAACCTTCTTCGGCGTCCATCCCTTCGGCTTCCATCATTGCCGTGAATTGGTCGCTGACGGCAACGGTGTATTTGACGGCGCCCGACCCGTCGTCGTTCACCAGGAACGCAACTTCGATGCGGAAACATCCGGTCATCACCAGAACGGCAAGCGGCAGCAGCAACGCCCAGCAGAGCATGCTGCGCAAGGTTGTCCCACTCTGTGCCCTCTTCATCTCCAAGCCTCCTTACTGCTGCTCGGTGGCGTTCCCACCCGCCCACGCGAGGTTTGGTTCTTCCGTCGCGGGCCGCAGGGTCGCTCGTGCGTTCTTCCAGTTATAACGCCAGGATGACTTTCCGGGAGCAAGGCATTACGCTGCGCTGACATTTCCCGGACAACAGCGCTGCCATCCGCCAATCCCCCTTCCTGTTACTCGTGTGGCATTCCCGCCTGCCCGGCGATGTTGTTTCTTTTCGTCACCAGCCGTAAGGTTCGTCTGCCCGTACCAGTGGGGTGTTTTTCTACCTTCGCATCAGGCGCCCTTTGCATTACCGTTCCGCAGGGCGGACCCGACACACCATGGGAGGATTGCGTTGCGGACCATGCCGCGCGATGCCGTTGACGATTCCCGCCGGACTCTGGGCTGGGTCAGTCTGGACGACCTGCTCTACGGAGCGAGGGTCGCCGTATGGGTGCGATGGGTCGTGCTGCTCGCATGGTTCGCGCAGATGAACTACCGCGTCGATCTTGCCGACCCCAACTACGTACCGAACTCGCTGTTCGCCACGGCAACGCTGGCGCTCAACGGCTACGTCCACTACCGGATTCTGACCGGCCGTACGGTGACGTGGCGCTGGATGCTCGCGCTCAGCGTGATGGACGTGACCATGCTCACTGCGGGCATCGCCGTCTCCAGCAGCTTTCAGAACAGCTTCTTCGTGCTCTACTACCCTGCTCTCGCCATGTTCGCCGTCGTCTTCACGTCCTCCATGATCAGCTTCTTGGCGGTCACCCTCGTAGCGGCGATGTACACGACCGTGAGCCTGCTGGTGGAGCCTGTCGTGGACTTCGAGATCAAGGAGGAGAAGGTCCTGTTCATCAGGATCGTCGCCATGTACGGAGTCGTCATGGCGGTCAACCTCATCTCCCGGTTCGAGCGCATCAGGAGGAGAGAGGCAGTGGAACGGGAACGGGAGCTTCAGGGGGAGCAGATCGGACTGGCGCAGACCATGCACGACACGGTCGCGCAGTCCACCTACATGATCGGCATCGGCATCGAGACCGCCATTGAACTGGCGAAAGCCCGGGAAGATGAGGACCGTGATGCGCTCCTCGCCAAGCTGCGCGCCACGCATACGCTGTCGAAGGCCGCGATGTGGGAGTTGAGGCATCCCATAGAGATAGGCCCCATCTTCGAGGGGCGGGAGCTGGGCCGGGTGCTGAGCTCGCACGCCTCGACGTTCACCACGATCACGTCGATCCCCACTGAACTGGTCCGCTCGGGCAGAGAACCGCCGCTTTCCACGATCACCCGGCGTCTGCTCTTCTCGATAGCCCACAACGCGATGACCAACGCATTCCGGCACGCGCATCCCGGAAAGGTCACCATCTCCCTGGACTTCGAGGATGACGGCCTACGGATGTCCGTATCGGACGACGGCGTCGGCCTCCCGGAAGGCTACGCGGAACGCGGTCACGGCTTCCGGAACATGGGAGCGGACGCCGAGCGGATGGGGGGCCGTCTCGAAGTGGTCACCGGCGAGCCCGGACGTGGCACGACTGTAACCTGCACGATTCGGTACGACGCTCACCGGGGAGGCGGGTAACTTGGCGCCGGCCGCACAAACGAGGGTGATGCTCGTGGACGACCACGCGATGATGCGCGACGGCCTGCGCGAGGCGCTGTACCGGTTCGGCGGCTTCGAAGTGGTGGGGGAGGTGGGAGACGGTGAGGCGGCGGTGCGGGCGGCCCAGGAACTCCAGCCCGATGTGATTATCATGGACGTGATGATGCCTCTCAAGAACGGCATCGACGCCTGCAGGGAGGTCACGGAGACACTCCCGGACACACGGGTGCTGATCCTCACGGCCGCAACGGAAGAGAATGCGGTGATAGAGGCGGCGGCCGCGGGCGCGACGGGATACTTGCAGAAGTACTCCGGCATGGAGGAGTTGCTGCGCGCCGTCCGCGACGTTGCGGATGGCGAGCACCGCATACCCGCCAGCGCGATCAGGCGGGTGTTCAGCGAGATCCGCGCATGGGCCCAGCACGAGAAGACATCCGACCTCAGACGGCTTACAGAGCGGGAGCGTGAGATCCTCACGCTGTTTGCACAGGGACTGTCGTACGCGAAGATCGCGGAGGTGCGGGGCAACCAGCCGGTGACGGTCCGCAACGCCATCTACGGCATCCAGGACAAGCTGGGGATCGAAACCAAGCAGGAGTTGGTGGTCTGGGCAGTGCGGAAGGGTTTGCTGGACGAGTGGCAGCACGGACGGTAGGACTGCTGACACCCGCCCCTTACGTAGTCGCCCTCGCAACCCTTACGCTGTTTGAATCACCGTTCCCCCATCCCGTCCCCGGCCCGATGCAACACGATGCAACAGGATGAGACACCTGTTGACGACACAACTCTTGAAATTGTTGGACACCTTGTTCAGTTTTCGTGGGAAGCAGGCCGTGGTCTTGCGCACAGCAGCACAAGGTGTCCAAGGTGTCCAAATGACATGAGCGATTTACTCGTAACGCCGGCAGCAAGGTGTCCAGATTCCGGGGCCGTTTGGACACCTTGTTCAGTTCTCCGTATAATCGCCGCGCCCGACCGGAACGGCGCGAGACCGGCGGGCGAGTGCAGCAACGATCCCCGTGAGCCTCTGGCGGCAACGCCTGCGCATGCAGACAGGCGCGCGGGAACCGGCCTATCGCAGCAGAAGGAGGTGTCGGTTTGGCCGACAACAGCGTTATCGAAAGGGCGAAAGAGCATTTCGGAGGGTTGGTGGAGCAGCAGTTGGAGCGTGTCGAGCGGCTGAAGCAGGCCCCGGCGCCCACCGACTACTCGAAGATCAGCCCCATCGTCATCGGCATGCTGGGGGGCGACGGCATCGGCCCCACCATCACCTACGAGTCGCAGCGCGTCCTCGAACAGCTGCTGGACGGCGAGGTGAAGAGCGGCAAGGTGCAGTTCCGCAACATCGAGGGGCTCACCATCGAGAACCGCGCCGAGAAGCTCCAGTCCATACCGGACGACGTGCTCGCGGAGATCAAGGAGTGCCACGTCACGCTCAAGGGCCCGACGCACACCCCTGAGAAGGGCGACGGCTGGCCGAACATCGAGAGTGCGAACGTCTCCATGCGCAAGGCGCTGGACCTCTTCGCAAACGTGCGGCCCGTCCGCATCCCCGCCGAGAACATCGACTGGACGTTCTTCCGCGAGAACACGGAGGACATGTACGCCCTCGGCTCCAACGGCATCAACATCACCGACGACCTCGCCATGGACTTCCGCGTCATCACGACGCAGGGCTCGCGCCGCATCATCGACGCGGCGTTCGCCCACGCGAGGAAGACCGGCAAGGAGCGCGTCACCATCGTCACCAAGGCGAACATCGTCAAGACGACGGACGGCAAGTTCCTCGACGTCGCCCGCGAGGTCGCGGAGAACTACCCCGGCATCTCCTGGGACGCCTGGTACATCGACATCATGACCGCCAAGCTCATCGACACGGCGCGACGCAGCGACTTCCAGGTGCTCGCCCTCCCCAACATGTACGGCGATATCCTCACCGACGAGGCAGCGCAGATACAGGGTGGGGTCGGTACCGCGGGATCGGCCAACATCGGCACGACAAGCGCGATGTTCGAGGCCATCCACGGCAGCGCGCCGCGCATGGTGACGGAGGGACGCGCCCAGTACGCCGACCCCAGTTCCATGATCCGCGCAGGCGCGATGCTGCTGGAGCACATCGGCTTCCCCGCGGTCGCCGAGAAGGTGAACATGGCGCTGGACGTCTGCGGCCAGTACGAGCGCAAGGCCGTCACCACGGGCCGCAACACCGGCGCGACGACCGGCGAGTTCGGCGACTACGTCGTCGACACCGTCAGCGACTCCGGCCTCAAGAGCAAGTGGGAAGGCTACGTCTACGCGAACTAGACCCCACGAACAAGGATGCGAGACAGATGGCACGAAAGAAAGTAACCGTCGTCGGCGCGGGTAACGTCGGCGCAACCACCGCGCAGCGACTCTTCGAGCGCGGCTACATGGACGTCGTCCTCGTCGACGTCGTCGAGGACATGCCGCAGGGGAAGGCGCTGGACCTCGCTCAGTCTGGCCCGGTGCTGGGCGTCGACGGCTCCATCGTGGGGACGAACGGCTACGAGGAGACCGCGGACTCGGACGTGGTCGTCATCACGGCGGGCATCGCCCGCAAGCCGGGCATGAGCAGGGACGACCTGCTCTTCACGAACATGAAGATTGTGGGGTCGGTGGTGTCGGAAGTGGCGCCTCGCTCCCCGAACGCCGTCATCGTCGTCGTCTCCAACCCGTTGGACGCGATGGTGCAGCACGCCTACTCCATCGCCTCCGGCATGGGCTTCCCGAAGAACCGGGTCGTCGGCATGGCTGGCGTGCTGGACACCGCACGCTTCCGCACGTTCCTCGCGTGGGAGCTGGGCGTCTCGGTCAAGGACGTGCAGGCGTACGTGCTCGGGGGCCACGGCGACCAGATGGTGCCACTCACGCAGTACACGACCGTCGGCGGCGTCTCCATCAGCAAGCTGCTGGACCCCGAGGCGCTCGACCGCATCATCAAGCGCACGCAGGGCGGCGGCGGCGAGATCGTGGCGCTGCTCAAGACCGGCAGCGCCTTCTACGCACCCTCCGCCGCATCCGCTGAAATGGTGGACGCCATCCTGCTGGATCAGAAACGCCTGCTGCCGTGCGCAGCGCTGCTCGAGGGTGAGTACGGCATCGACGGCATCTACATGGGCGTGCCGGTCATCCTCGGCGCTGGCGGAGTCGAGCGGGTCGTCGAACTCGACCTCACTACGGACGAGAAGACACTGCTCGACAAGTCCGCCGACGCGGTGCGCGAGCTCGTTGACGTGATGGCCAACGCGCCCGCTGGCTGACGCCGTGGCGGACCGCATCATCCCTTTGGAGCCCGTCAGCAGCGGCGACGGTCCCGACGGCACTGCCGCCTTCACCGACGTTGTCGTCGTCTTCTACCTGGAGGGGCTGCCGCAGCACGACCACGACGGGGAAGCATTCTTCGACAGCGGCCCGCTCTCCGAGGCCACGGTGGCCGCGTTCGCGCTCGGGTGCGCGGTCGGCGTGGACTTCCCCGGCCATATCGAACCGGTGCTGGAGCAGACGCACCCGAACGTCGTGGAGCACATCATCGCAGAGTGCCGCGAGCCGCTGGAGCAGCAGGCCGACGCTGCGCGGCGCTCCACCGAGCCGCTGGAGCCCGAGGATTTCATCGACGACCTGCTGCAGGCGCTCGAAGAGGCAGAGCACGCCGACCTCGAAACGGCGCAGAACGCGCTGAGCATGAGCTTCGAGTACGGCCTCATCCTTGCGCACGTCCGCCGGTCGGCCGCGCTCGTGCTCCGCAACGCGTTCAACCGATCTCAGGAAGAGGCGGTGCGGGAGCTCGATGAAGAGGAGCCGGACGAGGAGGATATGCCTCCCGGTCCGGCTCCGTTCGAGTCGCTGCAGGAGTTCGCAGCGGAGATCATGGCCGCCTACGAGGCGGACATCGGCTTCGCCACTGCCTGACCTACGCGCCCTTAGTAATCACGCTCATACCATCCAGACACGAATAGCAGCCCGTCGTGGCGCACGACCCAGGAGTGCTTGCGCTCGTCCCGGCCACTCTCCCGGTTCCGGAAGACGTACGTAACCCAGGCTCCCTCATCTGTCGCTGCGAGGAGGTCCGGCCCGAAGTTATACCCGTTGACGTCGGTCAGGGGGGCAACCTCGTCGCCGCGGAGGCTTTCGGTCGGGTGAGCGGCGATGCGCCCGTCCTCCAGGACGGATATGTACCACGGCCCGTCCTCGCTCTCTGCGCTGTCGAACCAGGCGAACGACGCCTCGCGTCCTTCGCGCTCATAACGGTCTATCGCCTGGTCCACGAGCGCGACGGTAAACGCCGCTGGGTCCGATTTGTCCAAGGGCTCGCTGATGTAGCGCTCGTACCAGCCGGAGCCGAAGATGAGCCCGTCCCGCTTCACGGCCCACGTGTGCTTCATCTCCTGGTTGCCCGTCGCGACGTTCAGGAAGACGTAGTTCACCCAGCCGCCGTCCTCACCGACGCCCAGCACGTCGTCGCCGTAGAAGTAGCCGGTCGCATCCACACGCAGGTTCGGGTCGCGACCGCGTATCTCCTCGCGCGGATGGCTTATCGTGTAGCCGTTCTGATCGATGATGAAGCCGTACCAGGGCCCGTCCACGCTCTCCTGCGAGTTGTAGTAGGCGACAGTGGAGTCGAGCCCGTCCTCCTCATAACGGCGCAGCACCTCATCCACGTATGCGATCGTGTAGGCAGCCGGGTCCGACTTGCTCAGCGGCGCGGCGATGTATCGCTCGTACCAGCCGGAGGCGAAGATGAGCCCATCGCGCTTGACGGCCCACGTGT
>VXQP01000090.1:10582-39645 GCA_009838965.1 Chloroflexota bacterium
CGCTCGTACCAGCCGGAGGCGAAGATGAGCCCATCGCGCTTGACGGCCCACGTGTGCTTCATCTCCTCATTGCCGGTAGCCACGTTCAGGAAGACGTAGTCGACCCAGCCGCCGCCCTCACCCACACCGAGCAGGTCGTCGCCGTAGAAGTAGCCTGTCGCGTCGACGCGCAGGCTCGGGTCACGACCGCGTATCTCCTCGCGCGGATGGCCTATCGTGTAGCCGTTCTCGTCGATGATGATGCCGTACCACGGCCCGTCCACGCTCTCCTGCGAGTTGTAATAGGCGATGGTGGCGTCGAGGCCGTCGTTCTCGTAGCGGCGCAGCAGCTCGTCCACGTACGCGACCGTGTAGGCGGCGCGGTCGGCCTTCGTCGGGGCGGGGTCCTCGGAACCGTCGCTCGTCAGGGCGAAGACCGCAACGGCCAGGGCCACGACGGCCACAACTACGGATACGCCAGTGATCACCTTCGACATCGTCTACCCTCTCTTGCCCTCACCCAGTCCTCCCCTCGCCTGCTCCAGGGCTGCGAGGCTGCGCGCTAAAGCGCGGGGACGACGGGACTAAACATGCACGGTGGCCTTTTCCAGCAACGGCTTCGTGCTGATGATGTGCTGGCCCATGCCAAGCTGCTTCGGCGAGAGCCCCATCGCAAGGCCGATCATCTGTGGCAGGTGCAGGATGGGCATGTTGATCTTCTCGCCGCGCTGGGCGGACGCCTTGGGCTGCTGGCCGTCCAAGTTGAGGTGGCAGAGCGGGCACGGCGTCACCATCGTGTCGGCGCCGTGCTCGCGGGCGCTCGTCGTGTGGTTCGCGACCATCCTCATGGAGTTGCGCTCGTTGATGAGCATGATGGGGAAACCGCAGCACTTCGTACGTCCGGGGAAGTTCACAGGCTCCGCGCCGCAGGCCTCGATGATCTGCTCCAGGTAGTGCTCGCGTCCGGGATTCTCGTCGAAACCCAGCGCCCACGACGGGCGGAGGATGTAGCAGCCGTAGAACGGCGCGACCTTCAACTCCCGCAGCGGGTTGCGCACGAGGTTCTTGAACGCATCCAGCCCCACCTCTTCGACGAGCACCCATGCAAGGTGCTTGATAACCACCCGTCCGGTGTATTCCAAGCCCTCGTACCGCAGTTCTCGGTTCACGTCGGCGAGGTAATCAGGGTCGGCCAGAAGCCGGTGGTTCGCCTGCGCCATGACACCCTGGCAGGTCGAACAGATGTTGAGGATGGTCGTCAGTCCCATCCGCTCGGCCATAGCGAACGTGCGGGCGTTGAGCGTGTCGCCGAGCTTCTGGCCCTTCTCCTGCAGAACGCCGGCGCCGGTGCAGGCCGCGCCGTGTATCTCTTCCAGTTCCAGACCGAGTTCCCCAGCGATGGCTATGGTGGACGTGTACAGCTCGGGTGTTCCCCCGCGCGATACGCACCCGGGATAGAAGGCGTACTTCATCGTCACTCCTTGGTTGCTTCGGCGCGCTCGAATATGCGGCGCACGTTCTCATGTCCGGGGCGCTTGTGGTGGAACGGGGCGGGCAGCGGGAACTTGCGCCTGCGCAGGGCACGGATGCCCAACGGCGCCTCGCTCAACAGTTTCGGCACGTTGAACTTGCCCCACGAGTCCACCGCGAGCATCGCCTCGTCCAGCCAGCCTGTCCGCGCGACCGACTTCGTGAATGACTCGACGTGCCGCGCTCCCGGGGTGCTCGGGGCTCCCGATTGCATCACCGACTCCCGCAACTCCATGATGCGGTCCATCGGCGCAACGCCTTTTGGACAGACCTCGACACACATGTAGCAGCGCGTGCAGTCCCACACGCCGCCGTACTCATTGAGCGTGCTCAGGCGCTGCTTGCCCTGGTCGTCCCTCGGATCGGCGACGAACCGGTAGGACTTCGCCAGCGCCGCGGGGCCGAGGAAGTTCTGGTCCACTTCCAGCGCAGTGCAGTCGGACACGCACGCGCCGCACATGATGCAGCCCATGGGGGTGAGCAGGTTCAGCATGGACTCGTTGGAAGCGATGAACTCTTCTTCCGGCTCCTGGTCCGGCTGGAGGTACGGCTCAACCGCACGCACTTTGCCCCAGAACAGTTGCAGGTCTATCACCAGGTCCTTTACGACCCGCTGATTGCCCATCGGCTCGACCTTCACCTCGCCGCCGTCGTCTACGACGGAACTGAGGCGGGTGTTGCAGGCGAGGCGCGCGCGGTCGTTGACGCGCATCGCGCAGGAGCCACAGATCGCCGCCCGGCACGAGCAGCGCAACGCAAGGCTGGGGTCTATCTCCTCGCGCACCTTGACGAGCGCGTCCAGCACCGAGAAGTGCTCAGGCACGTCAACGTCGTAGTCCTGCAGATGGGGCTGATCGGAACTCTCAGGGTCGTACCGCTGAACCCGTATCTTCGCCTGCATGTGGTATCGCTTCCTCCCTCTATACTGAACACCGGCTGCGAACCTGCCCTGCCTGGCTGATCATCCCGCCGCCAGAGCAGGAAGTGTCGCACCTAGTACACCCTCGCCTGGGGTTCCCAACGCGTGACCGTAACGGGTAGGGTGCCCACTTCCGCGCCCCCGTCGCCGAGCCGCGCAGTGGTGTGCTTCAGCCAGTCCGTGTCGTTGCGCTCCGGGATGTCCCGACGGAAGTGCGCCCCACGGCTCTCCTTGCGGAGCAGGCCGGACGCCGCGATCGTCTCCGACACATCCAGCATGTAGCCGAGCTCCATGTGGAAGATGAGGTCCGTGTTGTAGACACTGCCTTTGTGCTTCACCGGCAGCGACGCGTATCGCTCCTTGAGCAGATGGATGTTGCTGAGCGCGGTCTGCATCCCCTCTTCCGTGCGGAAGACGGCGAGGTGCTCGTTCATCACCTCGCCCATCCGGAGCCGCAGCGCGGCCGTCATCTCGCCACTATCCGGCCGGTCCATCAGCGCCTTGATGCGGCCCTCGGCTTCCCGCAGGTGCGATTCAGAGACGGTGAAGTCCGGCGTCTCCTGCGCGTAAGCCGTCGCAACCTCGCCGGAGCGCTTCCCGAAGACGACCGTCTCCAAGAGCGAATTCGCGCCGAGGCGGTTCCCGCCGTGCACGCTGACGCACGCCGTTTCGCCTGCGGCGAACAGCCCGCGCGGACCGTCCCAACCGGCGCTGCCGGTGATGTCCCACGCACGGGTGTCCACGTCCGTCTTTATGCCGCCCATGATGTAGTGCTGCCCGGGCCGGATGGGCACCGGCTCGTCCACCATGTCGACGCCCGCGTAGTCCCGCGCGGCCTCGTGGATGTACTTCAGTTTCGTGAGGATCAGTTCCCGTCCGAGGTGGCGCAGGTCCAGCAGGACGCAGCCGTCCACGCCGCGCCCTTCCTCAATCTCCGTCTGCTCCGAGCGCGAGACGACGTCGCGAGAGGCGAGTTCCTTCATCTTGGGAGCGTAATGCTCCATGAAGCGCTCGCCCTTGGAGTTGAGCAGGTACGCGCCTTCGCCGCGCGCGGCTTCCGAGAGGAGCACGCCGTTGCCCGCAAGCGTGGTCGGGTGGTACTGCACCATCTCCATGTCCAGCAGCGTCGCGCCCGCGCGGTACGCAAGCGCCATGCCGTCGCCGGTGCAGATGAGTGCGTTGGTGCTCGGCTCGAACGCTCGGCCAACGCCGCCGGCCGCGAGGATGACCGCTTTCGCAGTGATCGCTCGCAGCTTGCCCGTGAGCATCTCCATGGCGATGACGCCGCGGCACTGGCCGTCCTCAACGATGAGGTCGGTAACGAACCACTCCTCGTAGGAGCGGACGCCCGCCTTGATGATCTGCTCGTACATGACGTGCAGGATCGCCTGCCCCGTGATGTCGGCCACGAAGAAGGTGCGCGCGTAGCTTGCACCGCCGAACGCGCGTGTTCCCAGCCGTCCCTCGTCGTCGCGGTTGAAGATAACGCCCATGTGCTCCAGCGCGATGATCTCGCCCGGCGCTTCGATGCACATGTATTCGATGGCGTCCTGGTCTCCGAGGTAGTCGGAGCCTTTCACCGTGTCGAAGATATGGGAATCAACTGAGTCGTCTTCACCGCGGAGTGCTGCGTTGATGCCGCCTTGGGCCGCATTCGAATGGCTCCGCACCGGGTGTACTTTGCTCATCATCGCCACGTTCGCGCCCACCCGGTGCGCTGCGATCGCAGCCCTCATACCAGCCAGCCCCGCCCCCACAACCAGAACGTCATGGTCAACCATGGATGTCGTTATCACCTGCCTTGGGAATCTCGGAACGTCCTACCCACTATAGCAAAGCCGTCCTTCCACGAACAACGAGCGTCAGGCGCGCGATGCGAGCCAGGCCCCTGCTGTGTCCGCGTTCAGCTCCAGCCACTTCGTGTTGAGCCGGATGCTCTCCAAGGACTGTTGGATGGAGCGCGCGGCAGACGGCGCGGGGTGCGTCTCGAAGAATTCGCGTGTCTCTGCCTCGCGTTCGGCGCTGGCGAACCCGGCCGCGATGCCGACCAAGCGCATGATGGCGAACCCGCCCTTGCCGTAGCGCCGGTCCAACTCAGCCCAGTTGTCCTGCACGAACTTCCACGTCTGCTCACGACCATCGGGACTGGCCCCCGCCTGGATGAGGACGATGGGGGTATCCTGCGAACGCACGCGGTCACTCAGCGAACTGTCGAGCAGGTCGGCGAGGAGCGCGCTGTCCCTCGTGCGCGTCAGCGCGCCGAGGATGCGCACCTTCTCCTCGTGCAGCTCGGCGGTGTCGTACAGACGCCAGAGCGCATCAGCGACATCCCGCCCCGACTGCTGCGACGATAACCCGAAGGCTGCCGCGCGCATGTCCGGCACGAGCGTCCGCTCGCCGCTCGCATGCTTGCGGAACCGCGTCAGCGCCTCGGCAAGCGTCCCCTCGTCCCCGTATCCCCCGAACTGGTTGATGACGATGCTGCGCCGCAGCGACTCCAGGTGGCCGTCGCCGGGCTGGGCGTCCCAACCCACCTGTGCAGCGATACGAGCGAATAGGGAACGCGCATAAGCGCGGAACGCGTCCAGGTGCGGCGTAGAGGCGAGCTGGCTCTCCAACCCGCGCAGGTTTGCCGCAAGGTCCCCCCACACAATGGCGTCCGTCTCGCCGACGAACGACTCGGCCAGCTCCAGGAATACGGTCGCGGGCAGATGGCCCGACTTCACCAGTGCGTAGGCGTCGTTCTGCAGGCCGAGCCGGTCGACCGGCGGTAGCGCACCTGCGGCGATCGCCTCCCCGAGCCTGCGCCATTCGTCCTCCGTGTAGGCGACGCGGAAGAAGCCGGTCTGCCCCGCGTTGAGCTTCACCCAGTCCGTGCCCGCGCCGGTCGCGAGCCGTGCACTCTCGCCTGAGAGGACGTGCTTGGAGGGCGCTCCGTTCCCGCCGTGCGCTATCGAGACGGGCACCGGCCAGAGCGCGGCACCCGCCGCCTCACCGAGCAGGCGGTCGTAGAGGAAACGGGACTGCGCAACAGTGGCCTCAGCCTGCTCCGTTTCCCGCGCTATCTCCGCAGTGAGGACCGGGTAACCGGTCTGCTTGATCCAGGCCTCCATCAGCGGAACGACCGGCACGCCCAGCCCGAGGCCCTCCGCCTCCGCCGCCGTGTTGATCGCGTCCCACAGGTGCGCGCCACGAGCGTTGCCGTAGGCATGGTCGCTCAGGTAGGCGTGCAGTCCCTTGCGGAAGGTCTCGGCGCCGACGTAGTCTTCCAGCATGCGGAGGACGGAGCCGCCCTTGCTGTAGCTGATGGCATCGAACAGCTCGCGTATCTCGGCAGGGTCGTCCACGTTGGCCTCGATGGGGTGGGAGTTGCGCAGACCGTCCAGCCCGAGCGCGGCGTTCGTGTCGTGGGAGACGAACTGCGTCCACATCTCCCACTCCGGGTAGAGGTGGTCGACCGTCTTGTCCCCCATCCACGATGCGAACGACTCGTTGAGCCAGAGGTCGTCCCACCACTCCATCGTCACGAGGTCGCCGAACCACATGTGCGCCATCTCGTGCGCGACGACTTCCAGTATCCGTTGCTTCGCCTGCGGCGCGGAGTTCTCCGGGTCGTACAGCAGCGCGGTCTCGCGGTAGGTGATCGCACCCCAGTTCTCCATCGCGCCTGCGGCGAAGTCCGGCACGGCGATGTGGTCCATCTTCGCCAGGGGATACGGGATGCCGAAGTAGTCGTTCATGTAGCGGAGTGCGGCGATACTGTTCTCCAGTGCGAAGAGGCCCAGCTCCTCCTTGCCCCGCGTCGCCCAGACCCGCACGAGCGTGCCGTCGTCTGCGTTGCCCTGAACGCACGCCATGTCGCCTACGATGAACGCGAGCAGGTAGGTGGACATCGCGGGCGTGCGCTCGAACGTGACGGCCTTCCGTCCTTCCGAGGCAGGCTCGGTGGAAGCGATGGGCATGTTGGAGATCGCCTCCAACTCCTCAGGAACGACGAGCGTGACATCGAACGACGCCTTCACAGCGGGCTCGTCCCAGCAGGGGAACGCGCGGCGGGCGTCCGTCGCCTCGAACTGCGTCGTGGCGAGGCGTCGCTCGACGCCTTCGCCGTCGACGTAGGTGCTGCGGTAGAAGCCCCGCAACTGATCGTTCAGTTCGCCGGTGAAATCGAGGCGGAGGACGGCGCGTCCTGCCGGAAGCGGCGACGGGAAGCGCAGCGTTACGCGCTCCTGCACCTCATCGTGCTCGATGGCGCTGGCCGCTACCTCTCCACCCGGCGCTTCCGCGACGGCGCGGGAGATGTTCAACTCGGACGCATTCAGCGTCACCTCGGACGTGGGCGACTCAACGGTTACTTCAACCTCTTCTTGTCCCGCGAACGTGAACGTATCGAGGTCGGGCTCGAGGATAAGGCGGTAGTGCACCGGACGGACGTTCTCCGGCAGGCGTGTGGACGGCGTCGTGGTCATGGAAGAACCTCTTGCGGCTCCGGTGGAATCGGAGCGGTACGGTGGCACCCCCGGGGAGACTCGAACTCCCGCCACCGGCTCCGGAGGCCGGTGCTCTATCCACTGAGCTACGGGGGCATGCGTCAAGTATAGCCTACAGTCGCGCCACCGGCGTATCGCCAAACAGGGCGTCGCCGTGTATGCTTACCGCGTGCGCTCCCCGACGACGCCGCACACGGCGGTTGCGCGGAAGCGCCTTACATGCGCGTCGAAAACTATTGACCTGAGAGTATCGCCTTACTATGATTCATGACGGTTGTTCGTAAAGGACTTGATGGTGGTGGGCTTCAGACACACGAAGCTGACCCCCGGATGGCCACCTCGTACGATTCGGAAAGGGGGTTCGATGAACCGCTTCAGCCTCAAGAGCATGTCCCTGGTAATCCTCGTGGCAATCTTCGGCCTGCTGTTGGCCGCATGCACGGGCCCTGAAGGCCCTGCCGGTTCGCAAGGCCCCGCCGGTCCCGCTGGCCCTGCTGGCGCTGCTGGCGCTCAAGGCCCTGCCGGTGCTGCCGGCGCAGACGGTGCGGATGGTAGCGACGGCGCGGACGGCGCTCCTGGCACACCCGGTGTTCCCGGTGTTCCCGGTGTTCCCGGCGTTGACGGTGACTCGTCCACCGCTGGCGTCACGCTGATGCGCAACAACTTCTCGGCTGACCTGCCTGTCAGCACGACTGCCGTGCTCACCGGCTTCGAAGGCGGCGAGAGCATCGAAGTAACCCTTGTGGCCGAGGACGACAGTTCGACATCCCTCGGCTCAGCAACCGCCAGCGCCGGTGGAATAGCATCCGTCGACGTCAGGCACGACGGTCTGGGCGCGGGCGTATACGCGGTCGAGGCTGTCGGCGACGGCGGCGGCAAGGCAAGCGCTGCGCTCTTCGTCAAGTAACCCCCGCGTAGAGCGAGCAAGGCACAACAGAGAAGAGGCCCGGATGCGTCCGAGGCCTCTTCTTGTTGCACTTTGCCGTTCAAGCCCCTAGTCGGTGTCCTCCATCGACACCTCTACGGGAGCGGGTGCGACCTTAACGCGCTTCACGCGGCGGCCGATCGTCGTCATCACGCGCAGTTCCAATCCACTCTCCACCACCAGGTCGCCCACCGCCGGAACCTTCCCCAGACGACTGAACAGCAGACCGCCGACGGTATCGAATCCGTCGGCCTCGACTGTGACGCCGAACGTCTCGCTGAAATCGTCGACCGGCATCTTTGCCTCGACAAGCGCGGCGTCGTTGGACAGCCACTGGATGTCCGGCTGCCCCTTGTCGAACTCGTCCTCTATCTCCCCAACGATCTCCTCGATGAGGTCCTCAACCGTAACGATGCCGACGGTGCTTCCGTATTCGTCGACGACGATAGCCATGTGGATGCGGCGCGCCTGGAACTCGGTGAGCATCTCGTCCACCCGCTTGCTCTCCGGGACGAAGAAGGCGGGCCGCATGAGGTCGCGTAGCTGCTGGTCCTGAACGCCGGCCAGCGCGGCCGCGAGCAGGTCCCGGCTGTAGAGGATGCCGATGATGTTGTCCGGAACGCCCTCGTACACCGGCAAGCGGCTGTGACCGCTGTCCAGCATCCGCGTCGCGGCGCGCTCGATGGACGTGCCCGCCTCCACGCTGACGATGTCGACACGAGGAACCATGATCTCCCGCACCAGCGTCTCGTCCAGCTGGAGGATCGCGTGGATCATCTCCTGCTCGTGGTGCTCGAGCGGCTCTTCCGCTATCTCCTCGTGCACGTCCCGAACGACGCCTCCATTCTCAGTACCGTTGCTCCCGCCCTGCTCGGCCTCCTGCTCACCGCCGGCGAAACGCAGGCCGGAGCGGAAGAACCGCCGGATGGGCAGCAGCGGCCAGAGCAGCGTCTGCCCTATCGCCCAGAAGATGAGCAACTGCGTCACCGGCAGGCGCTCCACCATGTACTTCACCAGGGGAACCAGCAACAGCAGCAGGAGCCACAGGCCGATGAGCACTCCGGCCATAGCCGTCCAGTGCAGAGAGAAGACCCGCATGACCAGGGCCAGTGCAGACGCCGAGATGGCTGCTGCGCTCATGAGCAACAGCAGCGAGATCAGCTCCTCATACGCCTGACGCCTGGTACGAAGATGACGCACCGCCGACGCGCTGGGGCCCCACTTGGGCAGGGCATCGCGCACTCCTGCGCGCCTCAGCAGGGGCAGCCCCGCAACTCCCGCGTGCAGCCCCATGAAACTCATTACCGAAAGAACCAACAGGATCGCTAATGCCGTATCGCCACTATCCAAGGGATATCCCCTCCTCCTTTTGTACAAGCGCCCTTCCGCTTCTCATGCCCAGCGGTCTCGCGGGCACCCCCGCGACCCGTTCTCCGGGAGGCACGTCTCTGTTCACGACCGCGCCTGCTCCGGTAACGGCTCCCGCCCCCACTTTCACCGGCGCGATCAGAAGACTGTCGCTGCCGATGAAGGCGCCCTCTCCTATCTCTGTTTCGTGCTTGAGCACTCCGTCGAAGTTACATGTAACCGTACCTGCTCCGATGTTTGCGTGCGCGCCGACCACCGCATCGCCGATGTAGCTGAAGTGCCCCACGTGCGCTCCGGAGCAGATGCGGCTCGCCTTGATTTCCACGTGCGATCCTACGTACGCATCCTCCTCCAGCACACACCCCGGACGGATGTGTGAGAAGGGCCCTACATTGACCCGTGGCCCCAGTATCGATCCCTCTACAACAGCGGGACCCACATGCACATCGGGTCCGACCTCTGCGTCCCGTAGCTGCGCATTCGGCCCCAACGACGCTCCGCGCGCTACTCTCGATGCACCGCGGATAGAGGTGTTCGGATACACCGTAACGTCCTGTCCCAGTTGCACGGTCGCATCGAGATACACCGTCGCCGGATCGACGAGAGTAGCGCCCCCGGCCATCGCAGCGTCCCGCAAGCGGCGCTGGGCCGCCGTTTCCACGCGTGCCAGGTCCTGGCGGCCATTCACGCTCAGCGCTTCGTCCTTGTCCTGCGTAACGTACGCCTCCACGCGCTTACCGTCCGCAACAGCGCGGGAGATCAGGTCTGTCATGTAGTACTCTCCACCAGGACGCGGCTTCAACTGCCCCAGGGCCCGGCGAAGCCACCGGGCTTCGAAGGCGTACACCCCGACGTTCACCTCCACTTCGCCCTTCCGAGGCATCGGAGCGTCATCGGCCTCCAGCACCCCTATCGGTTTGCCGCGCGCGCCTCGCTGCAGGCGTCCGATCTGCTGAACGGAGGCTGCTTCCATCGAACAGCAGAGCAGCGTAGCAGTTGCCCTCCGGCGCTCGTGCAACGCAGCCAGCGCCTGCACCGTCTCCTTACGAACGAGCGGCACGTCGCCATTGACCACGAGTACATGCTGTGACTCAGGAGGGACGGCGATAACCGCCGTAGCCAGCGCATGGCCGGTACCGAGGGGGTCCGGCTGTTCGACACACTCCACATCCCCACCGACCGCCAACGAGACCTCTGCACGGTCTGCGGGGCGCGCCACAACGATTACGTCATTCGCATCCGTGAAGCGCGCCGCTTCAGTTGCGTGAGAGACCATCGGAACGCCCGCTACGGTATGCAGGACTTTAGGCCGGGACGACCTCATTCGAGTGCCCCTGCCCGCTGCCAGCACGATGGCTGTCCAAGCACCCATCTTTGTGTGCATCGGCGACCGACTCCGGTCGCGAGCCCTCTTTCTCCTCTACGGACGGACTCTCTCCGCCGTCCTGCCACGCGGCCCCTCTGACGCGCCCGGGATGCCGCTGGAATAGCTTCGCCAGACACTGCGATGGTACGGATGGGATTAATGGAGTGTCAAGGAAACGATGACCGGCCTGCCGCAGCCGGTGCCCGCGGGCATGATAGAATCTCTGGATACGGAGAGATGGCTGAGCGGTTTAAGGCGGCGGTCTCGAAAACCGTTGTGGGGGCTTCCTCCACCGTGGGTTCGAATCCCACTCTCTCCGCCAGGTACTGCAAAGCTACGAGCCGCATGGATTTCTGCGTCCGGCTCGGCTCACGCAGCGCGGAGAGGTGCCGGAGTGGCCGAACGGGCACGACTGGAAATCGTGTAGGGGCCGAAAGTCTCTCGCGGGTTCGAATCCCGCCCTCTCCGCCAGCTTGTGACATCAGCCCCTGTACCTGCGCTCCGGAATCCGCAAGAATAGCCCCACTATCCACGGACGGACGTTCATGCAACTCATCTCGGTAAACGTCGCCAGGCCCCGGCTCCTGACGGGAACCGCCAGGGGCGACGTGATGTCGTCCATCCACAAGCGGCCTGTCGAAGGCCCCGTGATGGTGCGCCGCCTCAACGTGGACGGCGACGCCCAGGGCGACCCCACCGTCCACGGCGGCCCGGACGCTGCGGTCTACGTCTACGCGTTCGAGGACTACGCCTTCTGGACGACGCAATTGAAGCGTGAACTCGCCTCCTTCGGGTGGTTCGGTGAGAACCTTACCGTTCAGGGCGCTTCATCCGACGCGATGTGCTTCGGCGACATCTGGCGCGTTGGCGGAGCACTGCTGCAGGTAACGGAGCCGCGCTCGCCCTGCTACAAGCTGGACCACAAGATGGGGATACGTTACTTCGCGGCGCGTTTCCGGCGCAGCGGCCGCGTCGGCTTCTACAACCGCGTCCTGGAGGAAGGCTTGATACAGGCAGGTGACGAGGCGGCTCTCGTCGAGCCGCACCCGGCCCGCGTCTCCATACGCCTGCTGAGCGACGTACGCCATGCCAAGGAAGTATCCGTCGAGGACGTCGAGCGCGTCCTCGCAGTCGACAACCTACCCCTATCCCAGCGGCGTCACGCGGAGCGGCGTATGCGGCGCATCAAGCGGATGCGAGGCATCCGATGACAGAGAGCGCAGTGACCACCATCGAACACGACCTCCCTTACTGGATAGCCTTCTCCCGCGTGCCCTCCGTCGGGCGCGTCCGCATTGGCTTGCTGGAAGAGCGGTTCGGGTCGCTCAAGGCCGCGTGGGAAGCCTCCACGAGCGAGCTCGGCGCATCGGGCCTCACCTCCACCGTCGTCAGCGCCATTGAGCAGGTGCGTCGGGTCGTCGAACCGGAACGCGAACTCGAACAGGTGTGCAACGCCAATGTAAGGGTGCTCACGTGGCACGACTCCAACTACCCGCGCGCCTTCCGCACCATAGACGACCCTCCTCCCATCCTGTACGTCAAGGGAACGCTGGAGCCCGATGACGAGGTGCGCGCCACGATCGTCGGCACGCGCAGCCCCACCCCGTACGGCAAGGAAGTCACCCGCCAGCTTGCAAGCGGACTGGCGGAGTCGGGCGTGGCCGTCGTGAGCGGACTCGCGCGGGGCATAGACGGCGTCGCACACGACGCTGCCCTCAAGGCGGGAGGCAGGACGGTCGCGATCATCGGCTCCGGCTTGGACATCGTCTACCCGCCCGAACACCGGTCGCTGTTCGAACGGATCCTGGGCAACGGGGCAGTGCTCTCCGAGTACCCGCTCGGTTCCAAGCCGGACGCGCAGCACTTCCCTCGCCGCAACCGGCTGCTCAGCGGCCTCAGCGCCGCGACAGTCGTCATCGAGGCCGGCCTCAAGAGCGGCGCGCGCCTCACCGTTCGTTCGGCTCTGGAGCAGAACCGGGAGGTACTCTGCGTCCCCGGCAGCATCTACTCGCCGGAGAGCGAACTGACCAACGCTCTTATCCAGGAAGGCGCAAAGCTCGTGATGGGGGTTGAGGACGTGCTGGAGGAGCTGCACGTCAGAGGGGCGCCCAGGCAGGAGCCGCTTCCAGACATCGCCGCCGATACGGAAGAAGAGGCGCGACTGCTCGATGTACTCACCCAGGAGCCGCAGCACATAGACGAGCTCAGCCGTAGCGCCGGCGTGTCCATCACGCAGGCCAGTGGGACGCTCGCCGTCATGGAGATCAAGGGCTCTGTTCTGCAGGTGGGACGCATGAACTACATCCGTGCCAGAACCGCATCCGTCCGCTAACTCACTTGACAAGGGCATCGCCTCTGCCCGTATGTTGGAAGCATGGCAAAGACACCCACCACTGGAAGAACGTCTTCCCGAAAGAGACGCGCCGGCAACAGCGCAGCGCAGACCTCAAGCGCAGGCAACGGCAGATCGACATCACGCCACCTCGTCATCGTCGAGTCGCCTGCCAAGGCAGCCACCATAGGCAGGTTCCTCGGGCGTGACTACACCGTGAAAGCGTCCATGGGACACGTCAGAGATCTGCCGGAACGCAAACTCGGCGTGAACCCTGATAAGGACTTCATCCCGTGGTACGAAGTGCCGGAGGACAAGCGGAAGGTCGTCGACGAGATACGCGCAGCCGGAGAGCGTGCAGAGGACGTTTACCTCGCAACCGACCCTGACCGCGAAGGCGAGGCGATCGCCTGGCATGTGATGGAAGCTGCAGGCTGGCGAAGCAAGCCGGTACGTCGCGTCGTCTTCCACTCGATCACGGAAGACGCTGTCAAGGAGGCGTTTGCCCACGAACGTGACATCGACATGGAGCTCGTCAACGCGCAGCAGGCACGCCGGATCGAGGACAGGCTGGTCGGCTTCAAGCTCAGCCCGCTGCTGAAACCGCTGGTGGGTCAGGAGCTGAACCGCAATCGCAACATCCTGACAGCAGAGGACCTCGACACGACCAGCTCTCTCTCCGCGGGCCGCGTGCAATCCGTCGCGCTGCGCCTCGTGGCGGAGCGGGACAAGGAGATAGACGCCTTCGTCCCGGTCGAATACTGGTCCATCGACGCCGCTCTCCTTACCGGAGAGAACGCCGCATTCACCGCTTCTCTGCGCAGTCTCGTTGGTGAGAAAGACGAACTCTCCCTCCCTGACGAAGCCGCCGCCAATGCCGTTCTCGCGAACCTGGACGGGGCCGCGTACCGCGTCGACTCCGTCACCACGCGCCAGGTGAACCGGCGGCCGGCTCCGCCGTTCATCACGAGCACGCTGCAGCAGGAAGCGTCGCGGCGGCTCGGCTTCTCCGCCACGAGGACGATGGCTATCGCTCAGCAGTTGTACGAGGGCATCGCCATCGGTTCCGAGGGCAGGCAGGGACTCATCACCTACATGCGGACGGACTCGCCGCAGGTCACCCCGGGTGCTATCCAGGAGACTCGCCGCTACATCGAGGAGCGGTGGGGTAAGGACTACGTGCCGCGTACCCCGAGGCGCTACACCTCCCGCTCCAAGGTCGCTCAGGAGGCACACGAAGCGATCAGGCCGACGGCGATACGACGCACGCCACAGGAGATCCGTCAGCATCTCACCTCCGAGCAGGCCCGCCTCTACGAGTTGATCTGGAACAGGATGGTGGCCAGCCAGATGGCCGACGCGGTGCTGGACTCAACCCGGGTGGACGTACGTGCGACCGCATCTGGCAAACCCGCCTACCTGTTCCGGGCAACCGGCTCCGTTGTGCGGTTCGCCGGTTTCCGCGCGCTCTATATCGAGCAGCGCGACGAAGGCAACGCGCGCGACGGGGAAGACGATGACTCTCGCGTGTTGCCTCCGTTACAGCAGGGCCAACCGCTCGACTGCACGGGACTGACCCCGGAGCAACACTTCACCCAGCCTCCACCCCGCTTCACAGAGGCAAGCCTGGTGCGCGCACTGGAGGAGCAGGGCATCGGCCGCCCCAGCACCTACGCCGCGATCATCAACACCCTCGTCAATCGCAAATACGTAACCCGAGACAGGCGGGTGCTGAGGTCAACCAACCTCGGCAAGCTCGTCTGCGAGCAGCTGATCTCTCACTTCCCAGACATCATGGACATCAGTTTCACCGGACGGATGGAAGACCAACTGGACGAGGTCGCCAACGGCAAGCAGGAGTGGATAGCCTTCCTCCACGACTTCTACGGGCCCTTCAGCGAAGACCTCAGCAGGGCAAGGAAGGCGATCAAGGAAGCAACGCAGGAGGCAGCAAGCGAGTCGACCAACGAGCCTTGCGACGTCTGCGGCAGGCCGATGATCGTCAGACTGGGGCGCTTCGGCGCTTTTCTCTCCTGCACCGGCTATCCGGACTGCAAGAACAGCAGGGACATCCCCAGGGCTGCGGGAGACTCCGGGGAACAGTCTGACAACGAGAGCGAAGAGACCTGCGACCTCTGCGGGAAGCCGATGGCGCTGAGGCGCGGGCGTTTCGGGCCCTTCTACGCCTGCACCGGATACCCCGAGTGCAAGAACACCAGGCGGCTTCCCAAGGCAGCGCCCAGGGATACCGGTGTACCCTGCCCCCGCTGCGGCGGCAACCTCGTGGAACGCCGAGGCAGGCGCGGTCCCTTCTACGGCTGTTCCAACTTCCCCACCTGCAACTTCCTCGTGAACCGGCAGCCGCTTCCCCAGCCGTGCCCGGAATGCGATGGTCTGATGGTGGTGGGAGCACGCCAGCAGGCGAACTGCACCAACTGCGCTTGGAAGGGGCCTCTCCCCGCGGGAGAGCCGGCAAGCGTTGCTTAGCGCCCTGGCATGGAAACCCCCAACACAGACCAGCCCCGCTCTGAAGCGCAGCCGCTCATCGCTGAGTACGAGCGCACCCTGCGCACCACTCGAGCGCTCTCTGATGCCACCGTCCGGAACTACGTGGCCGACCTCGCTCCCTTTCAGCAATACCTGGACGGGCAGTCCTGCCCGCTCGGGTCCGACGCGAAGGAGCTTCGCGACTTCGTGCGCCGGAACGGAGAAACGAACGTCTCGCGCGAGTACCGCAGCCTTGTTCGCGACTATGTCGCATGGCTGCTGGAGCGCCGCGCCGTGGAGAGCGGGCGTGCTGCCGGGAACCGGGGCCACTCACGCGCAAGCGTGCACCGCATGCTCGCGTCGCTCCGCTCGTTCATGCGCTACCTCATCGAACGCGGCCTCCTGCCGGACGCGCCGCTCTGGCGCCCCAGGTCCACTCTCATGGGCAGGCTCACGCCGAAGCTGGAGCGTCGCCTTCCCGACCTCGTCTCCGTGGCCGAGGCAACCCGTCTCGTCGAAGCCCCCTCTCGCTCGGATGATGGAGAGAACAGACTGCGGGACGCCGCGCTCCTGGAGTTGCTCTACGGGTGCGGTTTGCGCGTAAGCGAAGCAGCCAATCTGGATCGGGAGAACGTCTCGCTGGAAGAGCGCACCGTCCGCGTGTGGGGCAAGGGAGCGAAGGAACGGCAAACGCCGCTCGGCGCGAAGGCGAAAAACGCCCTGAAGGCCTACCTCAACTCGGAGAACACGCCGGACGACAAGAGGGGTCCGCTCTTCCGCAACGCGCGTGGCGAGAGGCTCGGCGCAAGGTCCATCCAGCGCATCGTCCGCAACTACGCGAAGCGCAGCGGACTGCGTGAGGACGTCCATCCCCACACCCTCCGCCACAGCTACGCTACCCACCTCCTGAACGGCGGCGCAGACCTGCGCATCGTTCAGGAACTGCTCGGTCATTCCACGCCCAGCGCCACGCAGGTGTACACTCACGTTAGCCAACAGGAAGCGCGACGCGTGTACCTTGCAGCCCACCCCCTGGCGCACGCGCCCGCCCCAGAGCACCAGGACTCCGAATGACCATCCTCGTAGTGAACGGCCCGAACCTGAACCTTCTCGGCCAGCGTGAACCCGCTATCTACGGCAGCGCAACCCTCAACGACATCGAACGCGCTGTAAGTGAGCGGGCGGGCGAGCTCGGGGCGTCCGTCGACTTCTTCCAGTCCAACTCGGAGGGCGGGCTGATCGACTACCTGCAGGCCAACGCCGCATCAGCATCCGGGATCATCCTCAACGGAGGCGGGTTCACGCACACGAGCGTTGCGCTGCGGGACTGCATCGCCTCCATCAGCCTCCCGGTTGTCGAGGTACACCTGTCGAACATCCATGCGCGGGAGGAGTTCCGACGCACGTCGCTCACGGCTCCCGTCGCACGTGGCATCATCAGCGGGCTCGGCCCGCGCGGCTATACCCTGGCCTTGGAATATCTCGTTGCGGAGGAAAACGCAGCATGAACACCACCGAACGCATCTCACGGCTCCGCGCCCGCATGGCAGAGGATGGGCTCGATGCTATGCTCATCTTCAACACGGAGCGCTCGCTCAGCAAGAACGTCGCCTACTATTCCGGGTTCCGGGGCACGCACGGGTGGCTCTGGATAACGGCGGACGACGCGGCGCTTGCCACGGACTTCCGCTACACCGAGCAGGCCGCGCAGCAGGCCCCGGACTACCGCGTGATCCGCATGGCAGCGGGCTACGACTGGTTCTCGGAGGTCGTCTCGGCCTCCGGTGCGCGAAGCATCGGCATCGAGGACGAGTCGGTGACCGTCGCCGCCTACAAGGCGCTGACCGAGAAACTGCAGGCGCTCGACCCCGCGCCTGAGTTCGTCTCCACCGCAGACATGGCCGACCAGCTTCGCGCCGTGAAGGACGCGGCGGAACTCGAAACGCTCATCAAAGCCATCGAGATCGCGGACGAGGCCGTCGAGACCGTCGCCGCCGGGATCCGGCCCGGCATGACGGAGCGGCAGATCGCCTGGGACATTGAGCGCGCCATGCGCAGTCTTGGAGCAGACGGCCTCTCGTTCCCCACTATCGTCGCTTCTGGGCCTAACGGCGCGAAGGCCCACCACAGCCCTACCGACCGCGTCCTCGAGTACGGCGACGGCGTCTACATCGACACCGGCGCACTCTACGAGGGCTACTGCAGCGACATCACCCGCGCCTTCGTCCTGGGCGAGGCGAGTCCGAAGTTCCGCGAGATATACGACCTCGTCCTGGCCGCGCAGGAGGCCGCCGAGGCGAACGCCAAGGCCGGCATGACCGGCGGGGAGATCGACGGCATCGCGCGGGCGGTCATCGCAGAGGCGGGCTACGGCGACGACTTCGGCCACAGCCTCGGCCACGGCATCGGCATCGCCGTCCACGAATTGCCACGCGTCGGCCCCACGTCGGATGACCCGATAGAGGACGGTATGGTCTTCAGCGTCGAGCCCGGCATCTACCTCAACGGCTGGGGCGGCGTTCGCATAGAAGACCTCGTAGTTATGGAGAACGGCAAGCCGCGCATCCTCACCAAGGCCCACAAGCGCGACGTCATCCCCGTATAAAGGAGTTCTACACATGGTCATGGAGTTCGGAGACCTCCGCCGGGGCACGACGATCGAGATGGACGGCGTGCCCTTCAAGGTGGAGGACTACTACCAGCAGAAGATGCAGCAGCGCGCGCCGGTCTACCACATCAAGATGCGCAACCTGCTCACTGGCCAACTGCTCGACAAGTCGTTTTCCGGGTACGGCATCAAGCTCACCAAGGCGCCTGTCGAGAACCGCGAGTGCACCTTCCTCTACGAGGCGGACGGCGTCTATAACTTCATGGACACCACGTCCTACGACCAGTACGAGGTCGGTAAGGACGTGGTTGGCGACACCTCGGACTATCTCGTCGACCAGACGGACTGCGAGCTCGTCTTCTACCGCGACAAGCCCATCATGGTGGAGATGCCGACCACCGTGGACCTCATCGTCAGCGAGACTCCTCCCGGCTACAAGGGCGATACCGCGTCCGGCAGCGGCAAGCCCGCCACGCTGGAGACCGGCATCCGCGTCACCGTGCCCATGTTCATCGCCATCGGCGACAAGGTGCGTGTGGACACCCGCTCCGGCGAGTACGTCACCCGCGTGAACGACTAGCGCCGCCCGGCATAGGGCCCGCGAGCATCCTCATGCAGGTCTACAGCGTCAGCCAGATCACCGAGTACATCAGAGCGGTACTCGACCGCGACGTATACCTCAGCAACGTCTGGATAACTGGAGAGGTCTCCAACCTGTTTGCGTCCGGCGCGGGTCACCGCTACTTCACGCTCAAGAACGCCGAGCACCAGCTCAAGGCCGTACACTTCAGCGGCTACTTCGGCAGCGAGTACCTTGTGAACGGCGCACAGGTCATCGCCCACGGTCGCGTCTCGTTCTACTCGAACCGGGGCGAAACGCAGCTCTACGCAGATTCCGTCGTCCCCGCTGGTGAAGGGGCGCTCGCCGCCGAGTTCGAGCGTCTGCGCGCCCAACTCGAGGCCGAAGGCCTGTTCGACCCGGCGCGCAAGCGAACGCTGCCGCCCTTCCCACGCCGGATCGGCGTCGTCACGTCCGCGCAGGGCGCGGTGATCCACGACATCCAGACTGTCCTCAGCGCCCGCTATCCGCTCGGCGATCTCGTCCTCTGCGACGCCAGTGTGCAGGGCGAGGAGGCCCCTGCCGAACTGACGAGCGCCATCCGCACGCTGAACAGGCTACCCGACGTGGACGTCATCATCGTCGCCCGCGGCGGCGGCTCGCTGGAAGACCTGCGCGCCTTCAACTCGGAGGAGGTCGCCCGCGCCATCTATGCCAGCCGCATCCCCGTCGTCAGCGCCGTAGGTCACGAGTCCGACTACACCATCGCCGACTTCGCGGCCGACCTCCGCGCTCCCACGCCGTCAGCGGCTGCGGCAGCCGTCGCGCCGGACGTGCGCATACTCAGCGAGGAGATCGCGAGTCTGACGGCTCGGTCCGGGAATGCCATCGCGTACTACGCCGCACAGCGGGCTAACGAGGTTGAATCGCTGATCGGTCGCATGCAGCGCCTTCTCCCTGACACCGCCACGCACCGCCAGCGCGTGGACGAGTTGCTGGAGCGCGCCTACACCGGCTTCGACACGTTCATCCGCCTGCGCCGGGAGCAGACCGAAAGCCTCCGCACGACACTCGCCGCGCTTGACCCGGCCGCCATCCTCCGGCGGGGCTACGCGATGGTAACCTCGGTGCGTGACGGTAGAGCGGTGACTTCCGCCGGCAGCGTCTCGCAGGGAGACCTCATCCGTGCCACGCTGCATCAGGGAGAGCTCGAAGCGATGGTAACCGCAAAGAAGTGAACCGCATGGAACAGCAGGTCCGGAATACCGAACGCGAACCCTCTTTCGAGGAGGCGCTCGCCCAACTCCGGGAGACCGTGCAGACGCTGGAGGAGGGCAACGTCTCGCTGGAAGAGGCCACGCGCCTGCTGGCGCGCGGCGCTGAACTCGCCAGGATGTGCAACGACCTGCTCGCGAAGGCCGAACTGCAGGTGAGCCGCATCCGCCGCAACTTCCAGGGACAGGCCGATAAGGCCGATGAGCCGGAATCACTCATGGCCTCCCCCCAGCAAGACTTCGGGATGTTCGATGACGCTCCGCGGTGACTTCCACATGCACACCCACTTCTCCCACGACTGCCTCACGACCCCCGAGGCGCTCGTGGAGCGGTGCTTGCGGGTCGGGCTCAACTGCATCGCCGTGACCGACCACAACTCGCTGGAAGGCGGACGCACGGTGAAAACGATCGCCCCGTTCACCGTCATCGTCGGCGCGGAGATCAAGTCGACCGCCGGAGAGATAACTGGCCTCTTCCTGCAGGAAGATGTCCCCGCGGGGCTGGAACCGGTCGAGACCGCGCGACGCATCAAGGAGCAGGGCGCGCTCGTCTCCGTGCCGCACCCCTTCACCGGCATGGGCCGCTCAGCGCTCGACAGGGCCACCGCGGCCGACCTGCTCCCCTATATCGACATCGTTGAAGGCTTCAACGCCCGCACCATGCGCGCCAGCGACAACGTCGAAGCCCGCCGCTTCGCCGCAGAGCACGGCTTTCCCGTCACCGCCGTCAGCGACGCGCACACGACGCGCGAACTGGGCCGCACGTTCACCGAGTTTCCGGAGTTCGACGGCACGCCCGAGGGGTTCAGGCGGGCGCTTACCGAGGCTGTCCTCACCGAGACACCTGCGGGCTCGTTCGTCCACGTTTATACGACGCTGAACAAGCTGGTCCGGCGCGTTCGCAAGCCCCGCGTATAGCACGATTAACTGAGAGGGGAATAGTCCGGGCTAGGCCGTCTTGAGCGACTCGATGCTCTGGATGGTGATGACCTGGTCCGCCTTGGAGTACAGAACAGGGCGGCCTACGCCGCCCTCACCGTCTGCATCTATGACGCACCGCGCCGCGAAGTCGAGCGACGGCAACTCGTACATCACGTCCAGCAGCGCGTCCTCGATGATGGAGCGCAGGCCTCGTGCGCCGGTCTGCCGTCCCAGTGCCTGCTCTGCCGCGGCCTGCAGTGCTGCCTGCGTGAAGCCCAGTTCCACGCCATCCAGCGCGAACAGGTGCTGGAACTGCTTCACCACCGCGTTCTTCGGCTCGGTAAGCACACGCACCAGGGAGTCCCTGTCGAGGCCCTGCAGACCCACTACCACCGGCAGCCTGCCGATCAGTTCGGGGATGAACCCGTACTCCAGCAGGTCTTCCGACTCCACCGCCTCGCGTATCTCGTCATCCGTACCGGTGCCCGTACCCGATGCGTGGAAACCGATGCGATGGTTCGACATCACGCGGCGGGCGATGACCTTCTCCAGGCCGTCGAATGCCCCGCCGCAGATGAACAGGATGTTCGCTGTGTTCAGCTGAAGGAACTCCTGCTGGGGATGCTTCCTGCCGCCCTGTGGCGGCACATTGGCCGTGGAGCCTTCGATGAGTTTCAGAAGGGCCTGCTGGACGCCCTCGCCTGAAACGTCTCGTGTTATGGAGGGGTTCGCGCTCTTCCGCGCTATCTTGTCGATCTCGTCGATGTAGATGATGCCGCGCTCCGCCTTGGCGACGTCGTAGTCCGCCGCCTGGATGAGCCGCAGCAGGATGTTCTCAACGTCCTCCCCGACGTACCCCGCCTCGGTCAGCGAGGTCGCGTCGACGATGGCGAACGGCACGTCCAGGATGCGAGCCAGGGTCTGCGCCAGCAGCGTCTTGCCCGAGCCTGTCGGCCCGACCAGCAGGATGTTGCTCTTCTCTATCTCTACGTCGTTGGCGGTGGAGTTGGAGCGGATGCGCTTGTAGTGGTTGTACACCGCGACGCTGAGCACCCGCTTGGCGCGGTCCTGCCCGATGACGTACTCGTCCAGGCGGCGCGCCATCTCCTTCGGCGAGGGGCTGCCCGGCAGGTTCGCATGCTCGTCCCTGCCGGAAGTGCTCTCCTCCGTGATGATCTGCTGACATAGGCGGACGCACTCGTCGCAGATGAAGACCCGGCCTGGGCCGGCGATGAGACGTTTGACTCCGTTCTGTGCCTTCCCGCAGAAGCTGCACACATGCTCGCCGTGGGGCGGTAACGTTCCGGAGTTGCTCGGCATCGGTTGACCGTCCTAGTTGAGAATCGCGCCGTTCGTTGATCCCAGCGGTACCCCAAGCACCTCGTCCACCAGACCGTACTCCTTCGCTTCCTCCGCTGGAAGGTAGAAGTCGCGGTCGCTGTCGCGGGCTACCTTCTCGTAGGGCTGGCCCGTGTGCGTCGAAAGTATCGTCCGGATCTTGTCCTGCATCCGCAGGATCTCCCGCGCCGCGATCTCAATGTCCGCGGCCTGGCCCTGAGCGCCGCCCAGCGCCTGGTGCATGTGGATCGTCGAGTTGGGCAGCGCGAACCGCTTACCCTTCGCACCGGCGCACAGGAGCACCGTCCCCATGCTCGCGGCCATCCCCACGCAGATGGTGGAGACGTCCGGCTTGATGAGCTGCATCGTGTCGTAGATCGCCAGGCCGGACGTGATGACCCCGCCCGGGCTGTTGACGTACAGGTTGATGTCCTTGTCCGGGTCCTCGCGCTCAAGGTAGAGCAACTGCGCAACGATGAGGTTGGACACTTGGTCGTTGATCGGGGTTCCGAGATAGACGATGCGCTCTTTCAGCAGCATCGAGTAGATGTCGTAGGCGCGCTCGCCGCGGGCGCCGGTCTCGATGACCATCGGAATGATGTTCTCCGGCTGCTGCATCGCGCCCGCGCTCAGCGGGCCGTGGATAGGCCAATCACGCATCGTTCGCTCCTCCCTGCTGTCTCCTGGCCCGCGTCTGCCTGGCGGGGGTCTTCGTCTGCCTGGGTTTGGCGCCGCCGCTCTTGCTTGCGGCCGCTCTTGCCTTTGGCTTCGCTGCCGCAGGCGTATCCCTGAGCGCAAGGTTGCTCAGGTATTCCAACGTCCGCCGCTGGACCAGCATACGCCGGATGGACTCCCGGGTCTCCGGGTCCTCCAACTGCTTCCGCTGTTCCTCCGCCACTTCGCCCGAGCCTTCGAGCAACCGCTCGATCTCATCGGAGACGTCCGCGTCGGTGGCCTCGATGTTCTCTCGCTGGGCGACCGCGCGTATCACGTGCGCGCGCTTCAGCCGCTCTTCGACTTTCGGACGCGCCTGCTCGAGCACCTCTTCGTCGGACATGCCCTGCCACGTCAGGTATTCGCGGTACTCCTCGAAACCGACGCGGCCAGCCTTGATGTCGTCCTCCCGGCCATTGACGTAGTACTTGATCTCGTTCTCGATGATGAGCGGAGATATGGCGATGGACGCCTCCTCGGTCACCTTGGCCAGCGTCTCATCCTGGTGCTTTATGTCCGCCAGGCGCTTCTCGCGCTCCAGCAGGTTCTCCCGTATCTTCTCGCGCAGAGCCTCCAGAGACTCGTAGTCGTCGCCCACGCTCTTGGCGAACTCGTCGTCCAGCTCGGGTAGACTCCTGCGTTTGATGGAATGGATCGTCGCCTCGAAGTGTGCCGTCTTCCCCGCGACCTCGGTGTTCGGCGCATCCTCCGGGGCCTCGACGTCGAACGTACGCTGCTCGCCGACCGGCGATCCCACGAGCCCTTCATCGAGTCCCGGCACGGGGAACGTGGACCCGGGTCTCGGGATGTAGTCCGTCTCCTCCGAATGCACGATCTCGCGACGCTCGCCATCCTCCTCGATCCAGCCGACGATGGTCAGGTTGATGAGGTCGTCCATCTGCACCGTGTCTTCCACCGGCTCCCAGACCGCCAACTCCATCCGCATCTGTTCCAGCGTCGCGTCGACAGTCTCATCCGTCAGCGAAGCCTCTTCCTTCGGATGGCGCACACTGTCCAGGTTCCCGAGGTCCACGGCCGGCTGCAGGGGAACGGTTGCCGTGAATTGCGGGGGGTCAAACTCATCGAGCGACACGGAGGGGACTCCGCCGATGTCCAGCCCCTCCTCAAGCACGGCCTTGGAGGTGAACTCCTGGATGACCGTGTCCAACGCCTCGTTAAGCAGATAGCCCCGCCCGAACATCTGCTCGACGATACGGCGGGGCGCCTTGCCCTTACGGAACCCGGGGATGGAGAGACGGCGCACTGCCCGGCGGTACGCCTGGTCGAGATAAGGCTCGATGTCGGCGTTGTCCAGCTCTACGGTGAGAACCGCTTCGCGGGGTTCGCGTTGCTCAGTGGATATCTTCACACTTGGCTCGTATCCCCGCCGGAATGTTCCGTTGGGGGCTGCGCCCGGACGCGCACCTGACATTTTAGCACGGATGCCCTCTACGGAGAACCGAGGCAGTACGGGAGAGCCATGACCGGCACATAGACGATGCCCCAGTGCTCCCTTAGCTCTCGCCCTTCGTCGAGAGCGCCCTGAGCACTCGTTCGGCGGTCAGGGGCAACTCGACGACAGGCGCGCCGATGGCGTCGGCGACCGCATTGGCGATAGCCCCGGCTGTCGGGATGGTGGGTATCTCTCCGATGGACTTCGCGTGGAACGGCCCCAGCGCATCGCCGTAGTCCGGGATGTTGACCGTGATGAGTTCGGGGATGTCCTGCACCGTCGGTATCTTGTAGTCGGCGAAGTTGGGAGTCGTTACACGCCCGTCCTCGACGAGCAGCTCCTCCATCAGCGCATAGCCGACGCCCTGGACGATCGCGCCGTTGATCTGCCCCTGGTGCCCCAGCTCGTTGATGATTGTCCCCACGTCCTGCGCGGTGACGAGGCGCTGGAGAGTCACCTGGCCGGTCTCCTTGTCTACCTCCACCTCAGCCATCTGCACACAGATCCCCGGGTCGGGCGTACGCGGAGCTTGCAGCGTCACCGTGGCAGTCGCGAGCGCCTCATCTTCGCGGATCAGTTCGGTGGCAAGGCTCTCCAGCGATATGGATCGCCCGTCCCCTGACTGCCAGCCTCCCGGAGACAGCTCCCCATCGCCGGTCCACTGCGCCGCACACCATTCCACCCGGTCGCTGCCCAGTGCCCGCGCGGCGAGCGGTGCAAGCTGCTCCTTCACCTGGTCGCACGCCGTCAGCGCCGCGGTGCCGGAGCTGTTGGTCGTCTTGCTCCCGCCAGCTTCTACGTCTATGGGGAACTCGTCGGTGTCCGAATGGACGATGCGCACGCGGTCGAGCGGCACGCCGAAGCTCTCCGCAGCGATGGCGGCAACTACCGTCAACCCACCGGTCCCGTTCTCCGGCAGCGAGGTCGTTGCTGTGATGGAGCCATCCGGGTTCACCCTGATCGACGACGAGGCCTGGCCCGCGCCATGGCCACGATCCGCCATGCCGACCCCCTGACCCGCGAGCTTGTTGTTCCCCCGCTCGCGCGAGCCGGCGCGCGTCCGGTCGCTCCATCCGAAAGCGCTTCCGGCCTCGTCCAGCACACGCGGGGCCAGGTGCGGAGTTCCGGTTGGAGTCGTTGCGGGAACGTTGCGCTTCCTGAGCTCGATGGGGTCGATGCCCAGTTCCGTCGCGATCACGTCCATGTGCGCCTCGATGGCGAAGAGCGCCTGCGGCGAGCCGGGCGCGCGCATGTACCCGCACGGAACACGGTTGGTGTAGACGGCGAACGCCTCTATGCGCACGTTGGGGATGGCGTAGAAGTTGCCGACGCGCCCCGCGCCGCCGAGGAGGCCGTTCGCGGACGTGTTCTGGCCGGTGTACGCACCCCGGTTCATGACGACCCGGGCGTCGTGCGCGACGATCGTGCCGTCGCGCTTGATTCCTGTGCGGAGGTCGACGATGAACGCGTGCTTCGGCGACACGGTCGTCAGGTCTTCGATGGCGCTGTTGACGAACTTGACAGGCCTACCGAGCATGCGCGACAGGTGGTAGCCGACCGGAGCGTCACCCGTTGCGCTCTTGCTCCCGAAGTCCGCTCCGATGACGACCGTGTTCAGTCGGATGTCATCCTCCGGACGCTCGATCAGCCTGGCCAGCTCTTTCCGCGTCGTGTACGGCACCTTGTTGGACGCCCACACCTCCACGCGCTCGGGCTGCTCGTCCACCACCCAGGCGGTCGGTTCGAGGTATGCCTGGTGCGACAGTTGGGTCACGTACCGGCGCTTCACGATGACGTCGGCGTCTTTGAACCCCTGCTCGACGTCGCCGGTCTCTGAGAGGGAGTAGCCGCAGAGGTTGGGCACGTCCTCCGGTACCACCGGGAACCCGGTGTAGCTCCCGGTGTCCTCGTGGAGCACCGGCGCTCCGGGCTGCATCGCCTCCTCCGGCTCGAAGACGGCGGGCAGCTCCTCGTACTCAACCTCAATGAGTTGGGCCGCGGCGGCGGCGGTTTCACGGCTCTCCGCCGCGACCGTCGCCACCTTGTCTCCGATGAACCGGACCTTGTCGTCGCACAGCAGCGGCACGTCCTTGATGTTCCGGCCCGTGCGGCCGTTCGCGATGTCGGCCGCCGTAACGACTGCCAACACGCCCGGCATGGCGCGGGCCTGCGAGGCGTCTATGGACAGTATGCGTGCGTGGGGATACGGGCTGCGGACGTTCTTCGCCCAGACCGTGCCCGGTGGAGTGACGTCGGCGGTATAGGCTGCCGAGCCATTGACCTTGTCGACTCCTTCTATGCGAGGGATAGGCCTCCCGATGATAGTGAACGCTGGCGCTGGTGAAGTGGTCATGGCTACACCCCTGGCTCATGGGCTGCTGGCAACGTGGAGTCTACCGGCGCCCGTTCCCTCACGCTACGAGCGGCAGCCCGCTTTGCGATCTCAGGCTGACGACTTCAGGAAAGCCGCGACGACCCCGTCGTGCTGCTCGGGCTGCTCCCACTGGGGCCAGTGGGCCGCATTCTCGATGAGCTGGAACTGGGCTCCGGGGATCACGCTCGCCAAGTACTCGCCCACCTCCGGTCCTGCGCCGCGGTTCCGGTCGGTCCAGAGCACGAGCACGGGAGGTTTGAGCGTGGCGGCGACCTCCTCCTCGTAGTGCATCAGCCGGGGTCTCGGTGCGGATATCCCGTACACCCTCGCCATCGACTCGCGTATCTCCGGCACGGCGTACATCCGGTACTGCACGTCCACCAGCTCTTCGGTCAGGTGGTCGGGGCTCGCGACGAGGTACTCCATCCGCCGCCGCACGGTCTCTCGGCTGAAGTTCGTTACCGAGTCCCGGCAGAGCGGAACGAGCAGGTTGCCCTCCGGCGTATCCGGGAACTCGCGCTTGAAGTTGACATAGTACGAGCCCGAGTTCAGCACCAGCTTGCCGCATCGCTCGGGGTGATTGAGGCCGATGTGGAACGCCATACCCGCTCCCATGGACTCGCCCTCGATATGCGCCCAGGCGATGCCGAGCGCGTCCATGAAGTCCAGCACCGCCTCTGCCTGCCGCTCGACCCGGTGCTCGGAGTCGTAAGGCTCGAGCGATGAGTAGCCGTGGTAGAGCGCATCGATCGCGTAGACGTGGAAATCGTTCGCCAGCCGCATGACGTTGCGGGCGAACAACTCAGCGCTGCTGCCCACCCCATGTATGAGGATCAGGGGGTCGCCCGAACCGGCCTCGATTACGCGTGTCTTGTACCGGGTGTCGGCAACCACACGCACCGTGGCGCCGAGGAGGTCGACCCACAGAGACGGTCGCTCCGGTATTCGAGGTGCGGCCATCGGTCAGCGCTGGAGCCCGTAGAAGCGGGCGGGGTTGTGCGACAGCACCTTCTCCAGCGTTTGCGGCGAGATGTCCTCCCTGCCGCGCAGCAGGTGCACCAGTTCCGGCTCGGCGGACTGGTCGCCATGGCCGTAGTCGGAGCCGGTGATCATGTTCTCTTCGCCCAGGTACTGCAGGATGTAGGGCAGGTCCTCGTCTGCCTCACACGCGACGAAGAGCCGGTTCTCCTGGAAGTACGACGGCCCGAAATCCGCAGCGGGGACCCTGAGCCGCCGGTGCAGGAAGTGGACGAGGTACGGTATCCACGAGGAGTTCGCCTCGATGAACCCCCACCGCAGGTCGGGGAAGCGCTCCGGTATCCTGCTGCACGCGAGGTCGTAGAAAGCCATGACGGGCAGCAGCCGCACGTCCGGAAACACGAAGCTGAGGCGGCTGTCGAAGAACTCCGTCAGCACCGGAGAGCCGGGGCCGGTGTGGATGCAGATGGGCAGGTCCAGTCGCTGGGCCTCCTCGTAGATCGGGAAGAAGTACGGCTCCGCCAGCGAACGGTCCTTCTCGACGCCCTTGAAGAGCACGCCGCACGCCCCGTTCTCCTTGCCGAAGTGCATCTCCTCGATGCTCTTGTCGAGGTCGCGCAACGGCGGAACGACGATCCATCGCATACGTCCGCCGGAGCGGGAGCAGGCGTCGGCCATGAACCGGTTGTAGCACCGCGCCAACGCCACTTCCAGCTCCACGTCGTGCGTCAGGAACCCGATGAACAGCGTGGGGTAGACGACCTGCACGTCGACGCCCATGTTCGTCGCGTCGTCCAGCCGTGCGTCGATATCGGTCATCGCGCGCTTGTGCCAGGCCGTCGAGTTGCGTATCTCGTCTTCGATGGGCGGCGTCGCCAGCGCCTGCCCGCCCTTGCCCGGCGGGTGCGGCACGAAATGGCTGTCGATGATCCAGAAGTTGCGCACTGCTCCGTTGTGCGGATCGGCCCCGGGGACCAGTTGCGGCTTCCGGTGCGCCAGCTCCTCGTCGAAGAAGTCCCAGACCCGCTCCGACTCGATCACGTGCGTATCGGCGTCGATCACTGCTGCCATCCGACACCTCCTGCGATCCGTGCCCGTATAGCGCCGGTCTTCACAGGCCGGGTACGCGCAATGTTAGCCCCCCGCTCCCTGAGCGCAAGGGCGCGTGCCCTCCGACAGGACGGCTAGTCGTCCAGGGGAACGATCTTTCCGTCCTGCACCGTGATCTGCTTGCCGGTGAGCTCCATCGGCGTGTCGCAGGCGAGGAGATAGCGGTCCTGGACAATGTCGCCGACCCAGTGCATCTTCGCACGGTTCTCGACGGGCGTCTCGTCGGTGGCGATGGCGCGCAGGCCGCTGCCGGGGGGGGGGCCCCCCGGGCCCCAGACTCCACTTGAGATTTTTGTATATCGCTACAACAGACGCCCCGCGGCGGGGGAACAGCGTAA
>VXQP01000090.1:39655-47753 GCA_009838965.1 Chloroflexota bacterium
GGCTCGTTACATTGCCCCCCCCCCTGGCCATCTGCGCGGGGTGCCCGCGGGGGGGCGCGGGGGGGGCTTGGGCGCGCGGGCGGGGGCGGGGGGGCGCCCCGCCCGGCCCCATGCTCACGATGCAGATGTTGTTCTCGCGCTCCTCCATCGCCACGTCGGCGGTGAACGCGCGTATCGCGACCTTTGAAGTGCGGTAGACGCACGCGCCGATGGAGTCCGGCATGCGGTCGTTGCGGACGTTGCCCTGGCCGAAGTTGATGATGTGGCCGCTGCCCTGCTCCCGCATGTAGGGGATGGTGTGCTTGGTGCAGTGGAAGGTGCCGATGAGGTTCGTGCGGATGACGTTCTCGAAGAACGACGACTCCATGTCCGCGATACGGGGCCACCGGGGCGAGCCCGCCTGGAAGTGCGTGACGATGGCCGCGTCGTTGATGAGCACATCGATGCGCCCGTAGTGCTCGTGCACCCGCTCCAGCATCCGGCGCACCTGCTCCTCGTCGCGGATGTCCACCTGGACGGGGAAGACCGCCGCTCCGCGCTCTGCCACCTCCGCGGCGACTGTCTCCATCGGCCCGATGTCCGCGATGGCCAGCCGAGCCCCCGCTTCAGCGAAGACGCGCGCGTTGTAGCGGCCTATCCCCATCGCGCCGCCGGTGATGATGACGACCTTGTCCTTGACAGGCATGTCTCCTCCTAGGTCCACTCGGCAAAGCCCATGGCGCAACCGTTGCCCGCTTCCGTGCGGTAGCAGGGAACGTAGTCCACCATGTTCATTGCAAGTCCGCTGCCGGACATCGCGCCCGCGAGCGCGATCCAGTTCTTGATCTCGGAGGTGCCGGCGCGGAAGCGCACGTCCGGATAGTCGGTGAGCTTCGTCACGTCGTCGTGCTTCAGCCCGTCGATGATCCGGTGGTCCAGCTCCTCCTCGATGACGGTGTGGCTTAGCCCGCCCGAGGCGAAGACCGCGACACGCTTGTCGGAGTCCCAGTCCTCGATGGCCTTCCGGAGCGTCTGCCCGAACCGGTAGCACCGGGACGCCGTAGGCGTGTTCGGCGGGTAGTAGGTGTTGACCAGCACCGGAACGCTGGGAGTAACGACGTTGTTCATAAGCCGCCGGTAAACGTAGTAGAAGGCGTGGCCGATGGAGCCGTCGCCTTCGCGTCCCGGTGGGAGCTTGTTCGAGCGCGCCACGTCGAACTCGTTCTCGATGAACGTCTCGATGAGGTATTCGCCGAGCGCGGCGTCGGCGGGGTGCGTCAACTGGCCTGATGGTCGCCGCGCGACCTCCGGGTTGCTGAGGGAGCCCCGCGCGCCGCTCAGGCTGGGGATGTCGTCGACCGTGTCCCCGTAGTAGATGGAGAGCGCGGGCATGTTCTCGTCGTCGAACGACTCCTTCTGGTCGTCGCCCAGGATGATGCACACGTCGGGCTTGACCGCCGCCAGCGTCCTCTCGAGGTGTCCGATGGCGCTCTGACACGCGTCCCAGCGCGTCTGGAACTTCTCGTCGGTGCACTCCTTCTCGAAGTGCTCATCGGCGCGCAGCTCCGCGAGCTCACCGAAAGAATACGTGTTGCCTGCGAACCAGTGCACGGCCTGCGTGCGTCCGCGGTCTCCGTAGGTCCGCCAATTCTCTGGCGGCATCTCCAACTGCGGAGCATGGGAGGAGGCCATCCCGAGAACGATCTCTGCCATCACAAACCTCCTGCGAACATCTGAGCGGAGTGTACACCTTGTCCACGATAGGAGCGCATCGCTTGCATTGCCCTGCGCCGATAGCGCCGCCCCGCACGCTTGCGATAAGGTAATCGGACGGTGGCTTCCATCTCGGAACGGAGCAAACGCTCCCCAGCCGCCCCATCAACCGACTGGGACTCGTGAGTGCTTTGCTGAAATCCATCGGCTGCGGCAGCCTACGCCTTGAACACGCAGGACAAACTATCTCTCTGGCCGGATGGGTGCACCGACGCCGCGACCACGGCGGCCTCGTCTTCATCGACCTGCGCGACAGCACCGGCCTCGTGCAGGTCGTCTTCCATCCGGAGGAAGCGCCGGAGGCATTCAGCGTCGCTGAAAAGTTCCGCGCTGAGTGGGTCGCCCAGATAACGGGCGCCGTGCGACCGCGCCCCGAGGGGACCGCCAACCCCAACCTCGACACCGGCGACGTTGAAGTACTGGCGAGCGCCGCCGTCGTCCTCAACGCCGCCAGGACGCCGCCGTTCGACGTGAGCCAGGATGCCCCTGTCGACGAACTCCTCCGCATGCGCTACCGCTACCTGGACCTGCGGCGCCCCTTCATGCGCGAGAACCTCCGCATGCGCCACCGCGCTGTCAAGTTCATACGCGACTACCTCGACGAGCGCGATTTCGTCGAGATCGAGACGCCTATCCTCATCAAGAGCACGCCGGAAGGCGCGCGGGACTACCTCGTCCCCAGCCGTATCCACCAGGGCAGCTTCTACGCCCTTCCCCAGTCCCCCCAGCAATTGAAGCAGCTCCTGATGATCGCGGGGACAGACCGCTACTTCCAGATCGCCCGATGCTTCCGCGACGAAGACCCCCGCGCCGACCGCCTCCCTGAGTTCACGCAGCTCGACCTGGAGATGGCCTTCGTCGACCACAACGACATCATCGCCCTGATGTCCGATCTCTACACCGCCCTCATCCAGGCGATACGGCCGGACAAGCGCGTGCCCCTGCCTGTCCCGCACTTCACCTACGAGGAGGCCATGGCCCGCTTCGGCAGCGACAAGCCCGACATCCGCTTCGGACTGGAGCTGGCCGACTTCTCCCCCATCGTCGCCGGCAGCGAGTTCAAGGTCTTCTCCGGCGTCGTTGCGGGCGGCGGCGTGGTCAAGGGTTTCGCCGCTCCCGGCCTCGCCTCGATCCCACGCCGCCAGGCCGACGAACTGGTCGAGCTCGCCAAGCGCTACGGAGCACGCGGACTCGTCACCATCGCGTTGGACGAGTCCGCTGGCTCGCTCGACGCGCTCACGCTCAAACACGTCCGCACCCCCGCCCGCGCGCTGGCCCTCGACGAGATCAAGGCGATGGCAGCCACTTCCGGCGCCGCGCCTGGCGACCTCATCCTCATCGTAGCAGGGGAAGAGCCGCAGTCCTCCTCCACCCTCGGCCAGTTGCGCCTGCACATGGGCGAACGGCTCAGCCTCGCCGACCCCGACACCATCGCCCTCTGCGTCATCTCCGACTTCCCCCTCTTCGAATGGAGCGAGAGCGAGCAGCGGTGGGACTCGGTGCACCACCCCTTCACCGCTCCCTTCGACGACCACTGGGACCGGATGGACACCGATCCGGGGAGCATGATCGCCAAGGCCTACGACCTCGCCGCGAACGGCTACGAGCTCGCGGGCGGCAGCATCCGCATCCACGAACGCGAGAAGCAGGAGGCCATCTTCCGCACGCTCGGCCACTCCCCGGAGAACGTCGAAGCGCAGTTCGGCCACCTCCTGGAGGCGTTCGAGTACGGCGCGCCACCGCACGGCGGCTTCGCGGGAGGCATAGACCGGCTCATCATGCTGCTCTCCGACAGCGCCGAGTCCATCCGCGACACCATCGCCTTCCCCAAGACCCAGGTCGGCGCCGACCCGCTCTTCGGCGCACCCTCGCCCGTCGACCAGGTCCAGCTGGACCAACTCGGCCTTGCGCTCGTACCCCGGAGCCCCCAACCGGAAACGCAGTAGGAGCGGCATCCCATGCTCCCGGAGCTGACCACCGCTCAGGCCCTCGTTCTCGCGTTGCTGGGGTTGTCCGTCGGCACGGTGGGAGCGCTCGCTGGCGTCGGGGGAGGGTTCCTGCTCGTTCCGGTGCTGCTGTTCATCTTTCCCGACGCCGACCCCGCCTCTGTAACTGCCATCTCCCTCACCTCTGTCCTCTTCACCGCCGCCTCTGCGAGCGTCGGCTTCCGTCTCTCGCGCCTGCAGGACTTCCGCACCGCCGGCATCCTCATCACGCTGGCGGTCCCGGCTGCGGCGGGAGGCGCGCTCCTCAACCGCGTCACCGATCGCAGTGCATTCGAGACGATCTTCGCCGTGGCGCTCCTGCTGGGAGCGTCCTACCTCATCGCCCGCAGCGCACTCGAGTCACGAACAGAAGAGCCGTCCACACGCGGGCGAGCTCGCACCATCGTCGAGAAGACCGGCCAGATCTACAACTACCGCGTGAACGAGCCGCTCACTGCAGCCATCGCACCCGTGGCCGGTTTCTTCGCAGGATTCTTTGGCATCGGTGGAGGCGTCATGAATGTCCCGATCATGATGCTCGTCATCCGCATCCCCAAGGCCGTCGCCGTCGCGACCTCCCAGCTCGAACTGACCGCTGCTGCGACGGCCGCTCTGGCCGTCCACATCGCATTCAGCGGCGATGAGGCAAGCCTCTGGTTACGGGCGGGCATCACTGGCGTGGGTGCGATGCTCGGGGCGCAGATCGGCGTGCGGCTCGCGCCAAGGGTCAGCGGACGGCTCGTGCTCGGCGTCATCGGCGCCGGTCTGCTCATTGCCGGAGCAAGGCTGCTGCTCTGAGGTCCGGTTGCTCGTCCGGCTACTCCGCCGCGACGCCCTCCAGCTCCCACGGTCCTTTGAAGGTCACCGCTAACGCAGAGCAGCCTGCTTGTGTCGCGAGGCGGCCAGCCAGAGCAAACCCCTCTCCCTCGTCCGCGAGCGCGAACATGGACGGCCCTGCCCCGCACAGCACCGGACGCAGCCCCACCGATTCGAACGCTGCCCGCATCGCCGCGTAGGAAGGGTACGCCTGCACAACGACTGCATCGAACGCGTTGACGACTCCCTCGCTGAATGGCTCCCCGCTGCGCAAGCGCTGTTCGGCTTCCGCCGTGGCACTGCCGTCCGTATAGTGCTCAGGCTTCAGCAGACCGTACATCTGTCCTGTCTTGTCCCGTGGCCGGGACGCATCCGGTACAGCAACGACCGCCTCGCCTCGCGGAGTGGGCAACGATGTCAGCCGTTCACCGCGTCCTTCGCCCAGCGCGGTGCCGCCGGAGACGAAGAACGGCACGTCGCTGCCCAACTGCGCCGCGAGTTCGCGCAACGCGTCCGCATCCATGTCGAGCCCCCACAGCCGTCGCAGGCCGAGGAGCGCGGTCGCAGCATCGCTGCTGCCACCGCCGAGCCCACCCGCCATCGGTATGCGCTTCGCCAGGTGGATCGCTGCACCCGCCGAAATGCTCGCCTCGCGCTGCAGCAGGCGCGCCGCCGCCAGCACGAGGTTCTCCTCTATCGGCGCTGCGCCTTCCGGTTCCACTGTCAGCGTGAGGTCGTCGGACGCCTCGAACGTCAACGCGTCCGCGAGGCTCAGTGCTTGCAGGATCGTCCGCACCTCGTGGTAGCCGTCATCGCGGCGTCCGAGCACCTCGAACGTCAGGTTGACCTTCGCGGGAGCAAGCAGACGCAGCACGGACGGCTACCAGCGGCGCTTGTACTTGGAGATGCTCCGCATCTCGCGCGGCGGGTCCAGTTGGCGGCCCATGATGGTGTACGAGACTTCCGCAACGTAGAGGCTGCCCTCCGAGTCCACGGCTATTCCGTGCGGCGCGACGAACTCGCCCGGCCCTTCGCCTTCCACTGCGGCGCCGAACCGGCAGACGAGTTTGCCCGTCAGGTCGAACACTTCCACGCGGTGCCCCATGTTCGGCGAGTCGAACCCGCCTATCCCGTTCAGTTCACCCACGTAGATGTGGTCCTGCCAGAGCACCATCGCGTCGGGCCGGTGGATGTTGTTCCACATCGTGATAAACCGCCCCTCCGCATCGAATACCTGGATGCGGTGCGCCTCGCGGTCCACCACGTAGACCCTGTCCTCGCCGTCGATGGCGATGTTGTGCGGACGCATGAACTCACCGGCGTCGATGCCGGGGCTGCCCCACGAGAACTTGTAGTCGCCCGCGCTGCTGTAGACGTGTACCCGCGCGTTCCCGTAGCCATCCGACACGTACCAGTCTCCGTTCGACGGGCGGATCGCCGCGGACGTCGGACGGTTGAACGGCTCGCCGCCCCACTTCGGTGACGGGTTGTTGCGGTTCCCCAGCTCGAACAACTGCTCGCCCGCCGCGTTGAACTGCTGCACGGTGTGGATGCCGTCGTCGGCGACGAGCAGCGTGTCGTCGTGCGCGATGTACAGCCCGTGCGTGCGGTTGCTGAAGTAGCCCTCGCCGAATGACTTGATGAAATTGCCGTTCTTGTCGAACTGCATCAGCGGGTGGTCGCCCCGCGTGAGCAGGAAGACATTGTCCTGCGAGTCCACGGCAACGCCCGGACATTCGAGCAGGCTGTATCCATCCGGGATCGTGGGCCACCCCGGCACGTACTCGTACTGGAACCCCTCGTAGCCGAAAACGTCCGCCATCGCACTCCTCCGGCGGCATAACGCCGCGCCGATTCTACGCCAAACGGCTCGTTCTGATGGCAACAGGGCTCGGCAATCGTGCCCAGCGCCCCACAACCCCTCCTGAATCAGGTACCATCAGCACAGCAAGAGTACGCCAGCATCGACGGAGGAGAAATGACATGACCCAGAACGGCACACCACGGGACGCGATCGCGCGCGGGGGCGGCGACGGAAGGTTCGCTTACGACAGGTGGATGGAGGCGCAGGGTCTCCCCATACACCGCGGTTACTTCATCGAAGATCTCCGCACCGTGGAGGTCGCCCCGTGGCACGAGCGCGAGTGCAACGGCGCGTTCATCCAGGTATCCGGCATGGAGGGTGTCGCCGAAGCGCGCATCACCGAGCTCCCGCCCGGTGCGAGCGCTCCCCCGTTCAAGTTCGCACTCGACGAGGTCGTCTACACCCTCGCTGGGCACGGCATCGCCACCGTCTGGACGGACGGCGTGCCGAAGCACAGCTTCGAGTTCGGCCCGCGCAGCCTCTTCCTCATCCCGCGCGGCGCCCACCGCCAGTTCGCGAATGCCCGCGGCGACCAGCCGCTGCGCATGGTGCACAACAACTACCTCCCCGTCGCCATGTCGCTCGAGCCGGACCCGGACTTCTACTTCAACAACTCCTACCCCCACCCCGAGCTGCTGCAGCCCCGGGAAGAAGAGCTGTACGCCGTCGCCAAGCGCGCGCCGGACATGGGACGCGGCGCTACCTGGTACGGCAACTACTTCACCGACATGGCCGCGTGGAACGACCTCGTCCCACACCGCCAGCGGGGCGGCGGCGGCCACGTCGTGGACGTCTCCTTCCCCAACTCCCAGATGGGTGGACACATGTCCGTCTTCCCGCCCGGCACCTACAAGAAGGGTCACCGGCACGGCCCCGGACGGGTCATCGTCATCCCGGCGGGTGAGGGCTACTCCATCATGTGGCCGGAGGGCGGCGAGAAGGTCATCGCGCCCTGGCACGAGGGCAGCATGTTCACCCCGCCCGACCGCTGGTTCCACCAGCACTTCAACGTCAGCGTGGAGCCCGCCCGCTACCTCGCCCTCGCGCCGCTGCCCCAGTTCAGTGGCCACAGCGAGAAGGTGGAGGACCGCAGGCGCGACCAGATCGAGTACCCGTACGAAGAGTCCTGGATCCGCGAGAAGTTCGAGGAAGAGCTCGACAAACGTGGACTGGAGAGCCTCATGCCGCACGAGGCCTACACAAACCCCGACTTCAAGTGGGGCTACCGCGCCGACGAGGAGCAGGGCGCCGTGATCGGCCTCCGGAACAGCCGCTAGCGCCAGCCATCGCAACCAGGACACGGAAGGGGCGGCTCTTGTAGCCGCCCCTCGTCATTCCTGTCTATCCAGGCCGCTTGCCGTGCGCCGCGAGGCTTATACCAGGACCATTGACCGTACAGCGGGCATCCCGGACTTCGCGAGGCTCCAGTGCTCGCCGTGGTCCTCGCTCACGTAGAGGTCGGTGGCCGCAGCCGCCACCAGCGCGCCGCCGGGGCCTGCCACCATCGTCCTGACCATCGCCTCGAAGGAAGCGGGCAGGCCGCTCTCCAGCCGGAGCCAGTGCGCCCCGCCGTCCTCGCTGCGGTAGATGGCCGCATTCGCCGTGCCGTTCGCCCGCCACCCCGGCGGGGGCGTTGCGGCGGCGGCCGTGTACAGCAGCGTCGGGTCTTCCGGCGCTGCTG
>VXQP01000026.1 GCA_009838965.1 Chloroflexota bacterium
GGCGGCGCCGTGCTGGTGGACATGGAAACGCTCGACGCATCCGTCGGCGGCTCAACGGAGATGGCAAGCGTGCTCGTCACCGCCGAGGCCACCGAGACCCGGACGCTGCTGAACCTGCACGATCTCAGGACCGCTTTCGATGACGAGACGCGCCGCCCGCCGGCGGCGGCGGGACCGATCCAGGTCTCCTACGAATTGCTCGTCAACGACTGGACCGAGGACAGCGGCGCGCCCGGCGACAACTACGACCCGGAGCTCGCAGCGCTCTTCGAGCAAGCCACCACGGGAGTGCAGCTCGACCCCGTCGTGATGCAGGAGTTCCTCGACAAGCTCACAGCGCGCGATCCCACCCTCGTGCGCGCGCTGGTGAACGATCCGGGCGGCGTCGACGCCCTGCTGGTCCAGTTCCCGGCCTACACCGGGGATCCCGCGGTCACGAGAGAGCTGCAGGAAGACATCGAGGCCCTCTGGTTCGGCGACGACGGCGCAGTGACGGTGACATCGCTGGACATCGTCGCGGTCGCGGTCACCGACGAGATCACCGGCCGGCAGACGCAGGCGATCACCACGACCATCGCGGTGGCCCTCGGGATCCTCGCCATCTTCTTCTGGGTGACGCAGCGCCAGCCACTGCTGGCGGTGGTCGCGGTCGGGCCGATCGTGCTTGTCCTCATCTGGGTGCTGGGCACGATGGCGTTGCTGGACATTCCCTACACGCTGGTCACCTCGATCATCACGGCGCTCTCGATCGGCATCGGCGTGGACTACACCATCCACGTGATTCATCGCTACCGCGAGGAGTTCACGCGCGTGCGCAATCCGGAGCAGGCGGCGATCCGGACCCTGGCCACCACCGGCTCAGCGCTGCTCGGCTCTGCGCTGACGACGGCGCTGGGGCTGGGAGTGCTGGTGGCCTCGCCGCTGCTTGCGTCCCAGCAGTTCGGCCTCACGGCGGCGATCACCATCGTCTACTCGCTGATCGTCTCCATCCTCGTGGTGCCGCCCGCGATGACCGTCTGGGGCGCGTACCAGAACATGCGGCTCCGCTCGATGGTGGACCGCATGTCGGAGGAGCTCGACCAGGCGATCGACGCTGTGCACCGGCGCCACGAGCGGGAGCTGGGCGCACGGTTGGGGGGTTGCGAGGGCGTTGTTCCTGCGCGCGGGGTATGCTGGGGCGCGCGACAGCAGTCTCCTAGAGGGGTTTCCGAGCCAGAAAACAGTACAGCGGCGTGAAGATGCCGGTCTTGCCGCCCGCGACGTAGGCGTCGGCGGTCCGATCCAGCAGCCGAACGACTTCCGCCGAGCCCTGCGGAAACAGCCGCACCACCTCCGCCGCCCGCAGTCCCGCGATGACCGCCTTGCGGCCCCACGGAAGTCTGTGCAAGGCATTACCCAACGTCCCATGACGACTCTCCATGGGTTGATACCAGGGTGTGGACGGTCCGTCCGTGACTTCCCGGTCTAGCCCTTCGATAACGTCGAATCCTGCCTCCGTGAGCGCGTGATTCACTTCCTTGAATGTCGCGATGTCATTCAGCGCGATACCGTGCATGAGATCCAGCTTGATGGCCTGGTGCCGGTTGTCGTCCGGATCGAACTGCTCCGTCAGGCACATTTCCTGGCCCCACAAGAGGGCTCCGGGCTTCAGCACGCGGAATATCTCCTCGAACGCGCGTTGCTTGTCCGGCGCGTGGCAGGTTGACTCGATGGCATAGCCCCGGTCGAAGGTAGCGTCTCCGATCGCGCTCATATCCATGAAGTTGCACGCCTCGTAATCGACCATGTGGTCGACCCCGGACTCGGTGTTCAATCTCTTCGCCATCTCCAACTGCAGTTCGTTGATGTTGACTCCGGTAACCCGGACACCGGCCTCACGCACGACGCGGCGCATTGGTCCGCCGACCCCGCACCCGACATCGATCACCGTCATACCCCGCTGCAACTCCAGCTTGGAGATCATCAACCGCTGATGCCGGGCCTTGGATTGCTCGAGGCTCTCATCGGGTCTGAGGGGTGCGAAGTGCAGGGATTCGCCCCAGCCCCAGACCATGAACGCAGTGCAAAGCGCGTAGTATTCGTTCGCCGTCTCGGCATGATCGAAGACGCTCGCGCCAGCGCCCTCGGCCGTCTCGAGTCCGGTCCGGTCGTCGAAGGACCGCACACGACGTGTAACGTCAGATCCGCGGTAAGAACGCTTGACTTCCTTGAGGAGTCTGGCTAGCCGCATTGGGCTCCCGTCCGACCGGATCCCGTGTTCGCGGCCAGCCGCGGCCAGGTGGCGCGTGCGCCACAACGCGGCAACCCCGAATCGCGATGGCGGGTCACACAGGCAGCTCGCGCCGCTGCTCGGCGATGCGGAACTTCAGCTTCTTGCTCACCGAGAGCGACGGGAACGGGTCGATCTTGAGCTTGTAGTTCCTGGGCGCCACTTCGATCGTGAAGTGGTGCGCGAGCAGCAGCAGGTTGACGGCGAGCTGCAGCTCCATCCAGCGGTTGCCCAGGCAGGTGTGCGTGCCCAACCCGAACGGGGCGTACCCGGGACTGAGGTGTTCGTTGCGCGAAGGCAGGTAGCGGTCGATGTCGAACGACCAGGGGTCGGGGAAGACGTGGCTCATGTAGTGCGCGGCCGCCTGGGCAATGAAGACCCGTGACCCCTCGGGAATCTCGTAGCCCTCGACCACGCAGGCGTTCATCACGTTCCGCACCGACATCGGCACGATCGAGTACATGCGCATGGACTCCATGATGAAGCGGTGCGTGACGTCGATCGATTCCTGCGTGAAGCTCTCGCGCCCGGGGTCGCCGCCATCGAAGAGGGCGTCGGCCTCTTCCCGGATTCGGGCGTAGAGCTCGGGCTGGGACGCCATCGCGTAGAGCGCGAAGCTCAGCCCATCGCCGAGGTAGACGCTGGCAATCAGCGGCGCCGAGAGGACGAAGCGCAGGTTCGACTCCGGGAGGAATGAAGGGTCGCTCGAGTGCAGGCTGAACAGGTCGTCGGCGAGATCGCGAGGGCAACCCGCCCGCTGGGCGGCCGTATGGACGCTCTGGACGCGCTCCAGCAGCACCTGGATGCTCTTCGCCTTGCGCCGCATTCCCGGGGTCTTGAGCATGAACTTGGGCATGACACCCAGGACGTGCGTGGACAGCGCCCGTGTCTTGTACTTGACCAGATCGTCCAGAACGTCCTGCGAGTCAACGCTGATCATCAGGGGCGAGATCTGGGCGTTGATCAGCTGCCGGCACATGGCCACCGCGCGGAAGGTGTCTCCAACCTCCCATGTCGCCATGTGCGACCGGGTGTGGTTGTAGAGATCCTCCAGTTGCCCTTCAAGCCTCGCACGCGAGTACCCCGGCGCCATGGCCTTGCGGAACCGGAAATGGTCGGCGCCGTCCAGCGCGGGCAGAATCCCCGATGCGCCGTAGACCTTCTCGAAGTCCTGGAGATAGTCCCGGGCCCTCAGGTACGTCCGCCCCTGCCGATGCGCCCAGTAGTTCGTCTCGGGCCCGGCCAGGACGAGCATGGGCTTCTGGAACGGCGGGTTGAGCTGGTACACGGGCCCGTACTGCTCCGCGAGATCCGCGAACAGTGCGGGGAGATTGCCGTCGCGAAGATGCCGGTGCAGCGCAAACTTGAGCAGCGGAACCTGGGGAATCGACTTCGTGAGGGCGGCGCGCCCGATCAACGGGACGTTCATGTTCTGGGTGACGGCCTCGGCGATCGCCCGGCCGATCAGGTCCATCCGGCAGACAAGCTCGATGCGCTCCTCCAGCTCGTCGTCGAGCTGGAACATGAAGCGGAACACATCACAGGTATTGACGAGGGCGACAATGATCACGTCACGAGGGTCGGGAATCTCGTTGTTGAAGAGCACCTTGCTGATGCGAGTCTTCACGAACTCTGCAGCAGTGCCTTCTCCCTCGCTGCTAAACATATCGGTCTGCCACGCTCGATGAGCGAGCGTCCAGAAGTCGCCTTCGTGATGCTCCAGGATCTGTCGATCAACCAGCCGCTCCAGGGTCAGATCGATAATCGATTCGGCGCGGGGAGCAAGTCGCTCGATCCAGTATTGCGCGTTCCGTTGCGTCGGTTCAGTTGCGATTTGATTCAAGATAGGATCCAGAACAGGATTACCCGTTTCTGTCTGGTCCAGAAGGATCAAGGAATCCATGTCTGTATCGATGCGAGATATGAGTGACAGCTCTGCAAGTGCGGCGCCGACGACGGCGCAGTTCAAATGCCAGCCCGGTACCTGGTGAAAGTACCCACTGTCCTCATTAAGGAGCATCAGGACAAGTTCTTCGGGCAGACTCAGCGCTTGAGTCGTCACGCGGTCGGTAGAGAGAGTCATCTGTCTTCCTCGCAGCCCATCTTCAAAATAGTGTAGGTCACGTGGTCAGGGCTCGCAAGGCGAGATCCGGCAGGCCTCCGGCGAGCCATGCGGGGAACGCGGCGCTCTCGTATCCTGAGCGCGCGGAGCCGACGACGGCGGCGGGACGGCAGGCGATGGCAAGCGACGAAACGAACGCACGGCCGCGACGAATCGCCATTGTCGGCGGGGGCATTTCCGGCCTGGGCGCCGCGTGGGCGCTGCATCACCACCCGGACCGCTTCGACTTTCGGCTGTTCGAGGCCCGAGACCAGGTTGGCGGCAACGCGATAACGTCCGAGATGCCGCAGGGCGACGGTAGTTCGATCCCGTTCGACATTTCCGTCACCGCCTGTATCCCGTCCGTATACCAGCACATCCTGCTGT
>VXQP01000063.1 GCA_009838965.1 Chloroflexota bacterium
TGCTTGCGTTCGTCGCGATACTCGTGGGGATTGGAATCTGGTGTGGCGGTTTCCTAGTGCTCTTGGTGCTGACGATCGGGCGGCTGCGTGACATGGGGTTGTTGGGCTGGTTAGCGGCGCTGCCTGCGGGGGTGTTGGCGACCCTCGCCAACGTCATGTTGACCCTTGAGTTTGAGGATGCGATTTGGTGGATGCTTCTGCTGAGCCCACTGGCGTGGCTGGCCCTTACTCTGCCAGGTGCTTTCATGCCGGGACAGGCAGGCCCGAACAAGTACGGTCGTGCGCTGGGAGAACGGCCTGAGTGATGCTCACGACATCGTGCGCTTGGCCGTGCGCCGATACAGGACACCGAGATTGATGATCCGCTTCCTGACATCCCGAGGTATTGGCCGCCCCGCCGAGTTTGTGACCGTCACGGTCACGCTGATCGCACTGGTGCTGGCTGCTGCCGGTTGTGTAGCAACGGCAACGCCTACGCCGGTTCCCACGGCAACGCCTACGCCGGTTCCCACGGCAACGCCCACGCCGGTTCCGGCGGATGAATCCGTGCTCGGCTGTATGCTCGATGTGGCTTGCAGCGGCCTGTTCCGCGACGGGACGGTGTACAAGAGCCCAATCCTTGACCATATGAGGTACTGGGTGTCCCCAGACATGCCCCCCGCCTTGCGGGACGTGATTGTGTCGGACACGATGCCGACGCTGGGAAAGTGGATGGGGATTTCATGGGAGGAAGCTGATGAGCGGCCAGCCGCATTCACGGCGTTGATCTGGTTGTACGAGCCGCCGTATGTGGGAGGGGCGGACAGTCCCGAATGCCTGCCGGGCGAGAAGACGTGGGTTGCCTGCGCCCATCACCGGGATGGGAGTGTGCAATTGCGCGACGAGCACCGTGGTGCTCGTATCCCGCCGGAGTACTCGCGAGAGTCGGCTATGCACGAAGCTCTCCATATCCTCTATCGTGCCACTCATGCCGAGCGAGGAATCATGTGCGTGGACTGGCCCATCTGCGGGGGGCGTGATCTGGCCAGCGGCGGGTTCTTGTGGCAGTTGCGGCTCTCTGATCTCGATGCAGCCGTGTATTCGCTATTCGCTCATCCAGCAATCGAGCACAGGGCGACGCTGGAGGAAGTTGCAGCCCTGTTCGGGCTGTAGGAACGGTACAGCGGCGGTCCGGCGTGTGGAGGTCAGCGGGCCTGAGGCGCGTCCAATCCGTGACAAGTGCAGCCGTGGCGGTGGGAGTGGGCGTGGCCAGCAGGCTTTAGCACGCGGCGCCGGGCGCGTGGCTCTGACGGCCTCGACCAGCAACTCACGCTGGAACCGGGGCCAGACGACCCGACTGATGCTCACGTGCTGGCCGAGACACCCTCGTGCTCCAGCCGATGCGCGTCCACGAGGTGCCTGTCTATCTCAGACTTACCTCGAATGCGGCAGCATCGGCGGCACGCCTCGGCGACCGCAAGCGTTCCCGAGTCGTCCAGACCAACTCGAATACAGCGAAGGCCCTCCTGGAGCGCGGCGTCCACCTGCGGCTCAATCGCTCCAGGCGTGTCCAAAAGCGGTTGACAGCAGCGGCCAGCCAGGCGTCGGTGTCGCCGTGGGAGTCGGGGGCTGCTCAGGGGACCGGCGTCGGCTTGTCAGATTCAACCGTTGCGGTGCAACTCACAAACGCGTCGGGCTAGATTGGCTCGCTGCGCCTTGTTCATCGGCGAGTTGGACAGAAAGGTGCTCCAGCCGATGAACTGTCTGCCCAGCAATTCCCCGCAGTACAGGTACGTGCCTAGCTCCGCCTCACGCCACCTGCGAAACTTCACCTCGAACGCGCGTTCCAGCTGCTCAACGACCGATCTGCCGTTTCCAAGCAGACAGCCGATGCGAGTGTTCCTGCGGAGCGCCTCTCGAAAGAACGGTACGCCATCATCCAGCAGTCTCTTCTGCGCACCGGGAAAGCACCTCCCCAGCAGCTTGCTCCACAGCGGGTCGGTGGGCCACTGGACCACGTCCAGCGAGGCAGCCAGATCCAAGTGAGACTCGGCCTCGGCGTAGAGTCCTCCATAAGTGGCGCCGCACGCATTGAGAATCTTCTCCAAGTGGGTGAAGTAGCCGTAGGTTTGCTTCTCGAAGTACCTGCGCTTGTCCTCGTACGCCGCAGCAACACCGGCGTCGTCCACCGTGCATTCCCCCAGCGGAGAATACCTTCTGCGAGACCTCGCGCCATGAGGGTTGATGCCAACAGTGGCTATGGTGGCGCATTCAACGTAGCCCTCACCGATCTGAGGTACCGTGCAAGGGACTGCACAGCAGTCATCTGGAGGATCACTCAGGATGCGCTCGCGTATGTAGTCCGGTGTCTTCTCCATATTGACCCTCCCATCCCTGCCTGACACTCGCCCTTACGTCTTCTTTCGCTTCCGTTTGCTCTTTCCCGATGGTTTCTTTGGCGCAGCCTCGCGGCGTGATGGCGGTGCAGGCCGAGTGCGCTCGCGCCGTTCGGTTTGCTCCATGACAGCCCACTCGGCAATCAGCCGTTTGATCCGTTCCGCGTCGTAACGCTCACGCTGCTCCGGGTCGCTCAGGATCCGATATGCCTCGTTGATTCCCCTGAACCGTTCCGTCGCATCAGCCGCCTTGTTCCGGTCAGGGTGGTACTGCAACGCCTTCAGGCGGTAGGCGTGCAGGATTTCCCCCTGAGTCGCAGGGCGTGCGTCCCCAGCAGTTCGTAATAGTCAGTCTTCTGCGGGACGGTCATTGGCAGTCCCTCCCTGTGCGGGTCGCGAAGGACAGGCATTGCTGATCCGCACGACCTCAAGCCTTCGACCGCAGGCTACCCGACTCCTAGCGAGAGGCGATTTCCTCTACGGGCAGTATAGCGGCCCTGGGTCGAGTGTGGACTCGGATATTGATTCTCCTCGTGCGAGATGGGTGCTGCCATCTCCCCGAGAGGTGCCGTACCGCAGGGAGGGAAGGCCGAGACGGTGGTTATGCGAACGTTCCAACCACCTCGCATGTGAGAGCCAACGGAATTCAGCCGTCGCCTCTACGCGAGCAGCCGCCACGCCGCGAGCAGGCTGATGGCCAGCAGGACGACCAGCACAGCGCAGGCGACGGCCAGCCTGCCCCCCCATCGACTCATCCGCTCGTGCTCCGCGCACTCCCTCAGGTACTCCTCCTCCAGCTTCTCGTACCCGTCTTCCCAGCCAGCAACCTCACGCTTCGCCTCGTCGTGCTCCCGCTCCAACTCCAACGCGATGCGCACCCACCGCCGCACCGCATCCTCCAGTTCGTCCCGTCCTGTCCTTGGCGCGCGGCAGCAGCTCCTCGTCGCTCAGGTACTCCGGGCCATCCACCTGCACGTACACGCGACGACCCTCCCGCAGCACTTCGACCTCACCGTTCCTGATCTTCCTGTCCAGCGTCGAGAGCGATACCTCCAACTCCCGCGCCGCCACGTCTTTCGACACCCACCTCGCCGGCTCATCCATCGCGTCTCCCTCCCCCTATGGGCCCCCGAATTCTTTGTTACCTATGGGGGTAGGGATGTAGGTCCCAACCCATCTTGTGGTAGGATTCGGATGTTCCGCTAGAAGCGAGAGTGACCATGCACCCTTTGGGCTATGACTACGTCATTGAGATTGACAACTACACCCACACACTGACCTTGCATGGTGCAGATACGGCATGCCGGCCTCCGCGCCTATCATTCCTCGGTAATCTGATTTCTAGATGGTCGGGTAACTATAGGGAACCTTCGACATGGACGATGCGAGTATCCAAGGACGACGCGTTTTCTGCGATAAACGGTTTCAACGAAGCTAGAATCAGGGCGTTTGGTGGAGTGTTATCACCTTACAAATTCGTGGAGTGTCGTTGCGCTCGATGATTGCAACATAAGTCGCATCGTGCTCGCGGTAGAACGATGCTAGCAGGCTGCGGAAGAAGGGGGCTCAGCGGATTATCCACTGAGCGTGGGGCCGGTTGGGGTCGCGCATGAGCCCTTGATGTGCATCTGTCCGCCCGTAAGGAGGTGAAACCAATGCCCACCTTCAGCACACTACCCATCGCCGAGGCCCGCGCGAGGAGCGCGACCGGCAAGCGCGCGATGCTGCTGAAACGACGCAGGCGATGCATCGCAGGCTCAGTGCGGCAGCGGAGGCGTTGGGGAAGCGACTGGAGTTCCGGCGGACCCCTGAAGCCGTCTACTTCTGGGCGACGGATGGTCGGCAGCGCGGAATGCCTCGCAAGAACTCCATCGAATAGAGCGGTGCCCGGGAGGTTCAGGGCATTCTTGGGTGGCGCAAAGCTCGTCGCCAGAGCCCCTCGCACAACCGTGCTGAGATGGACGCAGAACACGTGAGACGGAGGAGCAGGCCGTGGTAGAGCCCACCATCCGGTTGGAGGAGTCGACGGCTCCGGGCAGAACGCACGACCTCGACGTCTACGCCGAGGATGTGCGCCTCGGCTCCATCCGCCCCGTCGATGAAGGAGGGTTCGTCGGCTGGAGATGGCATTTCGGCGCTGCGCTCGCCGATCCCGCCCTCGAACTCGGCAGAGTCTGCGAGGGCTATCCCTCGCCGCAGGCGTCGGTGCCCGTTATCCGCTCGACGAAGCCGCAG
>VXQP01000076.1 GCA_009838965.1 Chloroflexota bacterium
CCCCTACTCCGACCGCGACGCCCACGCCTACCCCAACCTTCACTCCGACCCCTACTCCCTCACCGACGCCAACTGCAACGCCGACGCCAACACCTATTCCTACCCCCACGCCCACTCCGACGCCGACCCCAGCGCCGTTCCCGTGGACCGCGTTCCCGCCCGGCTCGTGGCTCGTCGGTGAGCAGATCGTCCCCGGCGTCTACGAGGCCACCCAGGTATCGGGAACGTGCGAGTGGGCGCGCCTCAGCAGGCTCGATGCCGGCGGCGCAGACTTGCTTTTCGAGGACTCGACGACCGCCCCTCCGACCGTCGCCATCCTCCCGACCGACGCTGGCTTCCGCGCCTCCGAGTCCTGCGGCTGGTGGAGGCTCAAGCCTTCCCCGACTCCGACGCCCACGCATACGCCTACGCCCACGGCGACCCCGTACCCTGACTTTCAGGTAGCCGAACAGCACACGACGTTAAGCAGCGGTTTCCAGCATACGTGTGCACTGCGACCTGATGGGACTCCTGTTTGCTGGGGCGGTATACAGCCACCCCCAGAGGGGGAAAAGGTCGTGTCTATCAGTAGCGGCCTTGCCTATGCCTGTGGACTCAGACCCGATGGTAGCGCGGTCTGCTGGGGGGATAATCGTAGCGGTCAGGCATCGCCGCCGGAAGGCGAGCGATTTGCATCCATTAGCAGCGGAAGCAACCAGGCATGCGCATTGTTATTCGACGGCAGCCCCATCTGCTGGGGCGGGTATCATGAACTAGACTCGACGGTTGAGCGTTTCGCCTCAATCAGCAGCGGCGGTGACCCCGGTTTTTCAACACACACTGGGCATACTTGTGCTCTGCGTCCTGACGGCAGCGCGGTTTGCTGGGGTGCCATAAGGGAATCGCCAGAGCATGATCGGTTCTTGGTCATCAGCAGTGGCGGTCGACACACATGCGCGCTACGGTTAGACGGTAGCGCCGCCTGCTGGAGAGGTCGCGGAGAGGCGACATCGCCGCTTACAGGGCGTTCTTCGGCCATTAGCAGCGGGGGATACCATACGTGCGCGCTTCGTGCCGACGGTAGTGCTGCCTGCTGGGGGACCAATCCTCACGGAGAAGCGTCACCTCCTGCAGGTGAGCGGTTCGGGGCAATCAGCAGCGGGGGATACCACACGTGTGCATTACGCCCGGATGGTAGTGCTGTCTGCTGGGGCTACGATGAACACGGCCAAGCAACACCACCAGAGGGCGAGCGGTTCGCTGTGGGTCGGGTTGAGGTTGGGGGTTGACGAGGTAGGAAGCGGTAAGTAGGGTTGCGGCTCGTGTGCGGCAAAGCTTACACGTCGCAACCGTGGCCTTCATACAAACGATGCGGCAAGAGGTGAAGGATGGACATCAATAACTACACCAATGACTTACTCTTAGATTTCTTGGATGCGTTTCACAACGAGCTAGTTAGGCTACTCAAATTAGAATATGGAGATAGATGGCTTGAGACAGGTGTGTCGAGACATTTCAATCCAGAGTATTTTGCAAGAACGGAAGAGATGCTGAGTTCACCCATGCGAGCGGTAGACATGCCACGTGAGCCAGAAGAGTTATACGGTGTAGAGCACTTGGCAAAGATAGTTGATGGGAACAGGAAAATCTTTAGGCCTTTGTTTCAGGACATCGACAGGACAAGGGTGTACTTGGGAGAAATAGCCGAGCTGCGCCACAACCTTGCACATCGCCGTAGGCGCCACCTCGTTCGGCTCGAGGACCTCATAAGATTTACGCAAAACGCTCGCCGGCTACTAGAAGCTGTGGGATCAACCCAAGCAAGTCATTTCTCTAGCGTTGTTGATGCGTTGGCTCAAGGCGGGAAACCCTGGGGCACTCCACTAGGGGGACGGCTACCTCACTTGGACGAAATATATGATGAATTCATTGGTCGGCCTGAGCAGCTACGCAACCTTGGGGCCTGGTTTATGGATGATGCAAAGCCTATTGTAATATGGGGGTATGGTGGCGCAGGTAAGAGTGCATTAGCATACAAATTCGCAAAAGAGGTGCAGGAATCTGCTCCTGACGGTTTTGATGCGGTCATTTGGCTAACCGCTAAGCGATTGGAATTTGTAGAAGGTACTACGCGCCAACACGTGCCAGACTTCACTGACACATTTACCTTTTGCAAGAGCATATGGGAAGGGCTGTATGGTGACGTCCCTAACAATGTACTTGGAGATAATAGAACAGAGCAGCTAATCGATGAATTGAACAAGACGAAGTGTTTGATAATCGTAGATGACTTAGATACGGTATTGGATGATGTTGAAACTGCCGATTTTTTATTGCATGAACTCAGAGCATGCAAAAGCTCCATTCTATACACGTCTAGGCAACAGGTTCAAGGTTTAAGATACATTGAAGTCCCAGGCTTTGAAGGCGATGAGCTCTTGGAATTCATCAGACAACGTGGATTAGAATATAAGCTTGATGCTCAGGACGCCTGTAACCGCGCCACAGCAATCGCCTCTGTTACGGGAGGATATCCACTATTTGTCGACGATCTTCTTCGCTATTCAATACTTGTCGGCATGGATGACGCAATTCAAGATTGGAAACAGCGACAAGGTGATGCTGCAAGAGAGTATGCGCTAAGCAGGCAGTTGGCACACCTGCAAAAAGAGGGTGTGGGTGGTAAAGTGCTGAAAGGTGTAGCAGCTAGCCGCCATCCTCTTACTCTTGCGGAAATAGGCAAGTTGGTTGGAGTCACCGACCTCGACGCCGAAGCAGGTGTAAGGAACCTTCTCAAATGGCATTTATTGTATCGGGCGGTTCGAGAGGAAGACAATGTCCCGGCGTTTAGCATGAATGGAAACACCAGGAGGTTGACGGAACTGGTATTTAAATCAGACCCCGAATATATCGGTATGTGCACTGCGGTGGCTACATTGACAGGCGAGCGTATTCCTGAGGCAAAGCGTAAGGCAATAGCCACCGCTATTTCGTATGCGCAGAAGACCTTACGCGCCAATGGAATCGATTCCGCAGCGGGAGAACTCAGATCCAGAATGACCGGTGAGCTAGCGCATAGTGCTGATCTTCATGGTGCTCTGGGATGGATTTACTCTCAACCAGGAGGTGTTTCAGGTACGGCAAGAGAATGTTTTGAAGAGGCGTGTAAGTTAGGTTCACAGCATGTTGAAACATATTTGCACTGGATAGATATGGAGAAAAGAATTGCTGAGCAAGCAGTAAAACAGATACCAGAACGTAATCTTCTGACTCTATGGGAGAATGCGATGCACGCAGTCGAAATGGCATTGGGGAAATGCGGTGAAATAGACATACTATTCCAACAAGCTGGTTACATCAGAAGCCGACAAGCAGGGACGTACGACCACTTGAACGAGTTCGCTTTAGCTCAAGGCGCACACCGAACCGCGGTAGAATGGTTTGAGCGATCCTTAGAGGCTCCTAGTCACGCAAGTGTACGCATTTCGCGATATCAAGTTTATCGAGGGTTGGCTATTTCCTTTGCCGGTCTGAATGATCAAGACGGCTTGGTGAGAGCCATCAATAATTGGAGGACCTTGGCGAGGGATTACTCTGATTTTGTGGAAGAGGTGCGTCGGATTACTAACAAAGTACCGGGAATTGAACGTAGACTCCCTTGGATTTATGATTTGAACCAGTAACCGCGAGTGGTTGGAGTATCCTTCCCTGTACCACTGACACGCGCCCCTTTCGCGGTCGGAGGGTCGCCGCGTACGCTGGTTGCATGACCGTCGTACGCGTAGCACCTATAGACCGCGTTTATGGCTCGGGGCCTCAGCTATCGATCTGGTCTATGGGTCCGGCGGCAAACTTTGAATTCGTTGGCCACCTGGCCGCCTTAATGGCCGGAAGCAGGCCACGGCCTGCGAAACACCCCGGATTTAGGTGGCCAAGGTGGCCAAACCAGCAGGCCGGTTTACTCGTAGATCGGCGGTTAAGGGGGCCAGATTGCCGAGGCGTTGGCCACCTTAATCGGAAGGCCGCTCATGGTGAGCTGTCGAACCCCCACCCCTTGCCACTCCAACCGCCCCTCCATACACTTGCGCCTGCCCCATGACTGCTCGAAGACTCCCTCACCGGAGAGGCGCGACATGACCATGCAACGCCACGAGACCATCACCAAACCCTCCACCCCCCGCGACGACCCCAACCTCGCCGACTACGCGGCCACCCGGGCCTCGTTCGACTGGGACGACGTCGAGAAGGAGATCGACTTCCTCCCCGGCGGCGGGCTCAACCTCGCCTACGAGGCCATCGACCGCCACGTCGTCCGCGGCAACGGCGACAAGCCCGCGATGATCTGGGAGGGCAAGAACGGCGAGAAGGAGACCTACACCTACGACGACATGCGCCGCGAGACCAACAGGTTCGCCAACGTCCTCGACGCGCTCGGCGTCGAGAAGGGTACCCGCGTCTTCACCTTCATGGAGCGCGTGCCGGAGATCTACTTCACCGTCTTCGGAACGCTCAAGGCCGGCTGCGTCATCGGCCCCCTCTTCTCCGCCTTCGGCCCGGACCCCGTGCGCGACCGCATGGAGGATAGCGGCGCGAAGGTGCTCGTCACCCAGCCCGACCTCCGCAAGAAGATCGCGGAGATACTCCCGCAGCTCCCGGACCTCGAGCACATCATCGTCGTCAACAAGAACGGGCGCTCCGCCGAGCCGCTCGCCGAGGGCGACCTCGACTACTACGCCCTCATGAACGAGGCATCGGACGACTTCGGCCCCATCGCCACGACGCGCGACGACTACTCCATCATGCACTACACCTCCGGCACCACCGGCAAGCCGAAGGGCGCTGTCCACCGCCACAACGCCGTCATCCAGCACTACCTCACCGGCAAGTGGTGCCTGGACCTCCACCCGGACGACATCTACTGGTGCACCGCCGACCCCGGCTGGGTTACCGGCACGTCCTACGGCATGTCAGCCCCGTGGACGAACGGCGTCACGCAGGTCATCTACGAGGGCGGCTTCAGCGCCCGCAAGTGGTACCAGATCCTCGAGGACTACAACGTCACCGTCTGGTACACCGCCCCCACGGCCATCCGCATGCTCATGAAGTCCGGCGTCGAACTCCCGAAGACGTTCGACCTCTCCAACCTCCGCTTCGCCGCGTCTGTCGGCGAGCCCCTCAACCCGGAGGCCGTCGAGTGGGGCGTCGAGGCCATCGGCATGCCCTTCCACGACAACTGGTGGCAGACGGAGACCGGCGGCATCATGATCGCCAACTACGCCTGTATGGACATCCGTCCCGGCTCCATGGGCCGGCCGCTCCCCGGCATCAATCCCGGCATCATCGACGCCGAGGGCAACGAGAAGCCGGACGGCCAGGAGGGCAACCTCGCCGTCCGCACGCCCTGGCCCTCCATGTTCCAGACCTACTGGCAGCAGCAGGAGCGCTACGACTCCCGCTTCGTCAACGGCTGGTACATCACCGGCGACGAGGCCGTTCGCGACTCCGACGGCTACTACTGGTTCATAGGACGCTCTGACGACGTCATCAACACTGCCGGACACCTCGTGGGCCCGTTCGAGGTCGAGTCCGCGCTCATCGAGCACCCCGCCGTCGCAGAGGCCGGCGTCATCGGCAAGCCGGACCCCATCGCGATGGAGGTCGTCAAGGCGTTCGTCTCCCTCAAGGACGGCTACGAGCCGAGCGACGAGCTGCGCCGCGAGCTGATGGGTTTCGCGCGCCAGAAGCTCGCCGCCGCCGTTGCCCCGCGCGAGATCGAGATCATCCCCGGCCTCCCCAAGACCCGCAGCGGGAAGATCATGCGCCGCCTCCTCAAGGCCCGCGAACTCGGCCTCGACGAAGGCGACACCTCCACCCTCGAAGAGGACTAGACCCTCGAAGGGAACTGGGGAAGTTCGTCGTTCCTGCGCCTAAACCCGTCATTCCCGCGAAGGCGGGAATCCAGCATGCGCGACAGTGGAGCGCAAACAGGGGTGGTGTGCACGGGGCGTTAGTCCCCTCTCCTGAGGGAGAGGGCAACGCGCTTCAGCGCGTGGGTGAGGGCCCTGCGGGCGGGGCGGGGCTTGTCATGCTGAGCGCAGCGCAGCGGAGTCGAAGCATCTCTCGGGTGGACCGCCTGACCCCCTCTCCTGGGGGAGAGGGCAACGCGCTTCACCGCGTGGGTGAGGGCCCTTGGGCCCCAGCGCCTAAAGGGCCTCCGAGTCCGGCTCGCTTGTCGGCTTGTCCTTCGACGACGCCAGCCCCCACCCCAACAGCACCATGTAGACGATCCCGATGACGGGCATCGCTGCGAATGCCGGCGCGAGCGCCAGTTCCAACTCGTTCGAATGCCACGCGACGATGAACACCGCCAGCGCCGCAACGGCCAGTACTGCAAAGACGACGTTCACCACGGACGGCAGGTGCAGGGGCTCACGCCGGAAAGCGAAGCCCAGCGCCATGACCGCCGTCCCGGAAAAGCCGGCGACGCCGGAGGTGAAGTGGAACCCCCATACCACCCGCTGCAGCTGCACCGCCGATCGGAACCACTCCTCCGACTCCGCCCCGCTGCTCTCCAGCGACGCCACTCCCATACCGGTGATCATGTAATCGAAACCCCGCATCACCATCTGCAGCGCGAGGGCGAGGACCAGCGCCAGGAGGCCGAGCCGTGGCACGGGGGCCGCATACCGTCGCAGGGTCAGGAGGCCGTGGAGCATGAGCACAGCGCCGAAGATGATGACGATCGGCACAGTGTAGGACAGCGCCTCGTTGCGCGCCATCGCCAGCGTGAGGCTGCTGAGACTCGTGGAGGGCACCGTGTCCACCGCGCCGCGGCCCGGCGAGAGCGCATAGCCCACCGCCATTGCCGCGGTCCCCAGGAGCAGGGACCAGCCGCCGAGCCGCTTCTCTGTCCAACGCATGACGTTTCCCACGTGTTCTGTCGTCCCTTCGCGATCGCCGGGCACCCCGGCGAAGACTACCTCACTCAGCAACCCGGTTGCCCGGGATTGCCGCAGCACTCCTGCCCGTGCCCTCCTCGCACCTTCCGCCAGTAGTTGGAGCCTGCGACGAGGAACCTCCTGCGCCACGGCAGGTCGCTCTCCCGGAAGTTGGCCAGGGTCATGGACCAGGCTTCGGGCGAGAAGGCGTCCCTCCACCCCCGTCGCCGCCGGTGTTCGTGCTCGCCGTCGTGGTCGTGGTGATGACCGTGGTGATGGTCGTGCTCGTGCTCGCCGCTCATCGCGGGACTCCTCACTGGGCTGGACCGCCGCTTAATCCTTGGAGCCGTTATCCAGCAGGCCGCTGCGCACCGCCCAGACCACCATCTCCTGCTTCGTCTTGGTCCCCAGCTTGTTCTGGATGCCGTAGATGGCGTTGCGGATGGTCAATGGGCGGCTGCCCCTGACTTCCCCGATCGCGGCGTACGACAACCCCTTCGCAAACAGTGTGAGTATCTCCTGCTCCCGGGCGGTCAGTTTCTCGAGGTCCGGTGGGGCGGCCCGGCGGGCTGTCGCGCGTATCCCGGTGAATACGCGCTTTATCACGTCACCGGGTATGCGGTATTCGCCGCCGGCAACGTCCCGGACCGCGCTGAGGAACTCGTCTTTCCCGGCGTACTTCTGGAGGAATCCCGCTGCTCCGGCGGCGACCGATTCGATGACCGCATCCTCTTCGGTTGCGACGGTCAGGATGAGCACGTGCGTATCGGGCAGCCTGTCCGTGATCTCCCTGCACGCCTCGATACCGTTCTTCACCGGCATCAGGACATCCATGACGACCACGTCAGGTTTGAGGTCCTGGGCTACCCTGACCGCCGTCGCGCCGTTTTCGGCCTGGCCGACCACTTCGAAGTCGCCCGCGTTCTCCAGCAACTCTCGAAGACCGTCCCGTATGATCCCGTGATCATCCACGATCATGACCCTGACAGGTATCGACGGTTGATGCACTCTTACCCCTTTCGCAGTGGACGGTGGCACTATAAACCCCGGCAGCGCCCTTGTGTAGAATCGCCCGCATGACGGATCTCCCAACCCCCCTGAACCTCCTCCTCTTCATGGACACCGAGAACGCCCCCATCGCCGAACTGGAAGCCGTTGCGCCGGGTCGTCTGAAAGTCACCGCGGCCCCTGCCCAGGCGTTCGTGGACGCCGCCGGGATGCTCCCGGCGACCACCGGCCTCTGGAAGCCGCGACCCTGGAGCACCGACCTCACCCCGGAGCAGTGCAAGCAGGTTCTCCACGACACCCACGTCCTCGTGCTCACCCTCCCCTACCCGAAGCGGCTGCTCCCCCGTATGCCCAACCTGCTCTGGGCCCAGTACCTCTGGGCCGGCATCTCCGACCTCCAGCACTCCGATCTCTGGGGCGGGCACGTCCGCATCACCTCGTCGCGTGGCTACGTCGACACCACCCCCATCGCCGAGATGGTCATGGCCGCCGCCCTCCACTTCGCGAAGGACCTCCGCGTCGCCGTCGACCAGGCCGTCGCGGGCGGGATGGACGCCGCCGGGTACGACCTCCGCATGCTCGCGGGCAGGACGATGGGCGTCGTCGGTCTCGGCGGCATCGGCCTCGAGGTCGCGCGGCTCGCGAGCGCGATGGGCATGCGCGTCGTCGCCTCCCGCCTCTCCGTCGCGGAACGACAACCCGGCGAGAACGGCGTCGAGACCCTCTACCCGCCCGCCGACCTCCACGACATGCTCGCCCAGTGCGACTACGTCACCCTCACGACCGCCCTCACCGACGAGACGCGCAACATGATCGACGACAACGCCGTCGCCGCGATGAAGGACGGCGCCGTGCTCCTGAACGTCGGGCGCGGCGAGCTCATCGACGAGCGCGCCCTGAAGGACGGTCTGCGCTCCGGCAAGGTCGGCGGGGCGTACCTCGACGTCTACGTCGACGAGTGGTTCCGCCCGCCCGATCCCGGGATGCTCGCGCATCCCCGCGTCCTGATGACGCCCCACAACTCCGGCCACGTGGACGTCGCGACCTCGTTCGCCATGGACGTGCTCAAGCAGAACATCGCCTACTTCCTCGCCGGAGAGCCCCTCATCAACGAGGTCGACTGGCAACGCGGCTACTGATCCCTGTCTGCTCTCCTCGCCCTCTGGGAGAGGCAACGCGCTTCAGCGCGTGGGTGAGGGTAGCGCTATACTCCGCCCACCCCATCCAAAGGAGGATCCCCGTGCGCGTTCCGGTGAAAAACGGTGAGGTCGAAGTTATCGAGCAGGGCAGCGGCGACCTCGTGGTCTGCGTCTCCTCGCTGGGGCGCGGCATCGAAGACTTCGACGCCCTTGCGCAGGACCTCGAAGCGGCCGGATACCGGGTGGCTGGAGTGAACCATCGCGGCGTGGGTGACAGCTCTCCCGCTGTCGACGGGCTGACCCTCCGCGACTTCGCCGACGACGTGGCGCGGGCCATTGAGCACGTCGGCGGCGCTCCCGCCCACCTGATCGGCCACGCGTTCGGCAACCGCATCGTGCGCTGCCTCGCCTCCGACCGCCCGGACCTCACCCGCAGCGTCACGCTCATCGCCCCCGGCGGCCAGGCGCCTCCCGCGCCTGACATCCCTCCCACGCTCATGCGCATCTTCGAACTCGACCGCCCCGCCGCCGACCGCCTCACCGACGTGCAGCGCGTCTTCTTCGCGCCCGGCCGCGACGCCTCCATCTGGCTCGACGGCTGGTTCCCGGCCACCCGGAAGATGCAGTGGGACGCGCGCGACTCCGTACCCTACGCCGAGTGGGGGTACGCCGGTTCCGCGCCGGTGCTCGCCATCCAGGGCCTCGACGACCCTATGGCCACCCCCGAGAATGGCTACGTCCTGCGCGACCAGCTGGGGGCCGACCGCGTCGAGGTCGTCGACCTGCCCGACGCCAGCCACGCGCTGCTCCCCGAACAGCCGGAGGCCATCACCCGCGAAGTGCTCGCCTTCCTCGCAAAGCATTAGCCCATGCAGCTCACGCTCAGCGTCACCGACCAGTCGCCGATGCGCCGCGGCGAGTCGCCGGCCAATGCTCTCCGCGACACCGTGGCCGTGGCGCAGGCGGCCGAACGCCTCGGCTACGAACGCTACTGGGTCGCCGAGCACCACAACACCGGCACGTACGCGGGCACCAGCCCCGAGATACTCGTCGGCCAGCTCCTTGCGAACACCTCCCGCATCCGCGTCGGCAGCGGCGGCGTCATGCTCTCCCACTACTCGGCGCTCAAGGTCGCGGAGCAGTTCTCCGTCCTCGAGTCGCTCTACCCCGGACGCGTCGACCTCGGCATCGGGCGCGCACCCGGCAGCGACCACACCACCATGTTCGCGCTCGCCTACCCGAAGCGCCCCGCGGACATCGAGACCTTCCCGCAGCAGGTCGTCGACCTCATCGGCTACCTGCACGACGGCCTCCAGCCGGACCACCCGTTCGCTGCGGTGAAAGCGCGCCCCGGCCCGCCGCCCGACTCCACGCCGGAGGTCTGGTTGCTCGGCTCCAGCGACTACTCCGCGAACCTCGCCGCCTACGTCGGGCTGCCGTTCGCGTTCGCCGACTTCTTCGGCCACACCGGCAAGCACGGCCCCGCCGTCGCCGAGATCTACCGGCGCAACTTCCGCCCCTCCCCGCTCTGCCCGGAGCCGCGCGTCAACGTCACCGCGCAGGTCGTCTGCGCCTCGACCGAGGAGGAGGCCCGATTCCTCGCGTCGAGCCGCAACCTCAACCGCGCGCGGCGCGCCATCCAGGCGCAGGGCGGCGAGCAGATGCACGGCCTCGCCCCGCCGGAGGAGGCGTCGCAGGTCGACCTCGGCCCCGCAGCGAAGGACTACGTCGCGCAGTTCACCGAGGGCTACATCGACGGCGACCCTGCGCAGGTGAAGGAGGCGCTGCTTGCGATGGCCGAGCGCTACGAGACCACGGACGTCGGCGTCGTCACCATCACCTACCGCGTCGAGGACCGCATCCGCTCCTACGAGCTCGTCGCCCGCGAGTTCGGCCTGAGCACTGAGTAGCGCACGTCGCGCCGCGCTGTCGTACCATCCCCACGACAACCAACCGCCGCGTGAACGGCAGGAGACCAGACTATGGGCAGACGGCAGACCATCCACATCCCCGGCGTACAGCACAGCGCCCCCATCCCCTACGGCGCACGCGTCGGCAACGTCATCTACAGCTCCGCGATTCAGGGCATCAACGCCGACACCGGCGAGCTCTCCGAGGACGTCTACGAGCAGGCGCGGCAGTGCTTCCGCAACATGCACACCTTCCTGGAGATCGCCGGCGCGACGCCGGACGACATCGTCCGCCTCACCTGTTTCCTCGCCGACCTTGGCGACCGCCAGGCGCTCAACGAGCCCTGGCTCGCACTCTTCCCCGACGAGAACGATCGCCCCTCCCGCCACACGTCCAAGTATGAGCCCCCTCCAGGGGGTATGAAGATCCAGATAGAGGTCGTCGCCGTCGTCGAGTGACGCCCGTCATTCCCGCGCCCTTCTCCGGCATTCCCGCGAAGGCGGGAATCCAGAGTGCCCGTCAGGCCGGCGGGGCGGCACCCCGGTGTGGGCGTCTGTTCCCCTCTCCCTTGAGGGGAGAGGGGAACGCGCTTCAGCGCGCGGGTGAGGGCGAACCGGTGGGGGGAGCGCTTCTCAGCGTCGCCTGGCTGGACCTGTTAGGCCCTCGATGGCAGATGGCAATTCCCTGAACGCAGCGACCCTGGCAGTTGCTTCGGACAAATCGTGAGATGCAGTGAACGCGTTTGCCACCACGATGCAGTCAATACCCGCCGCTATTGCCGATTTCAACCCTCTCGCCGAATCTTCAACAACCACCGCTTCAGCAGCTGTAGCACCAAAGCATTGGAGCCCTTTCAGATAGGGTTCGGGATGTGGTTTGGCTCGCTCGTAGTCCTCCACGGTCAAATAGAATTCCATATAGTCCAGAATAGATCGTTTTTCGTGTATCAAGGTGAAGTCAGTTCGTTTGGATGTAGTAACTATGCCCATCCTGTACGTATCTGCTAGTTCGGCTAGTGTTTCCAGGATGCCTTCGATCTCGATTTTTTCGTTCATCAGATATTCCCGATAGTATCGGTCTCTCAGTTCTCGACCAAGTTGAATTTCGGATCCGGATCTTCCTGAAACTCGTGCCGCCTCCCACGCGGACACTCCATTAGCCATATTCACCAGGTATGCGTCTCGTTGGAGATCAATTCCGAGAGATGCTAGGGCTCGTTTATTTGCCATGTAGTACCAATTCTCCGTTTCGACCAAAACCCCATCATGGTCAAAAAGGATGTATCTCTTCATTGTTATGCTCGATTCAATATTACGATCATGTGACTCCTTCGAGGTTGCTTACCAAACGTGTCTCGATCGGTTGGTCCGCCTCTGGAAAATCGAAAGAGCGACCAGTGATCTTCTCGTAAAGGTAGATGTAGCGCCTTGAGAGCTCAACTACAAGGTCATGCGGTGCCGGTGGCAGGACCTCATCCTCGTAGGGGTTGCAGTTCTCCGCGAACCAGAGCCGGAGGAATTCTTTGTCGACGTTGTCGGGTTCCTGCCCCTCCCGCATGCGCTGTTCATAAGAGTCGGCGATCCAGTAGCGACTGGAGTCAGGGGTGTGGATCTCGTCGATCAGTAGGATCTCACCGTTCTCATCACGGCCCATCTCATATTTGGTGTCCACGAGAACGAGGCCATGCTCGGCTGCCTTTGCTTGACCGAAAGCGAAGAGTTCGTTCGCGATGCGGCTACATTGTTCCCAATCATCGGTCGTCATCCAGTTCTCGGACACGATCTCGTCTGGGCTGATCGGACGGTCGTGGTCCTCATCCTTGGTGGTCGGTGTGAGGTAATTCGTCGGGAGCTTCTGGTTCTTCGTCAGGCCGTCGGGCAAATCGATACCACAGTAGCGGCGCCGACCACTCTGATAGACCGTCCAGAGGGAGGTGTTCGTAGTTCCCGTGATGTATCCACGCACTACGAACTCGATCGGAAAGACGGTACACTTTTTGGCAATTGTGACGTTTGGGTCGGGGATAGATAGGACCTGATTTGGCACAATATGGCGGGTCTGTTCAAACCACCATGCGCTCGTCATGTTGAGGACCTGTCCTTTGAAGGGGATAGCGGCCAGCACCCGGTCGAAGGCACTCTGCCGGTCAGTGGTGATGAGTGCGATACGATCCCCAAGATCGTATCGATCCCGTACTTTGCCTTTGAACTTCTTACCTTGAGAGAGATTCGTCTCAATGAGACAGTTTCCAAGATCTCGTCGTATGCGATCCGTGTAGCCCTCCGGGGTGTAGATAGCGTTCTCCATTTTATTGTTGCCTCCGCAACGCCAAGAGCCTGCGCTGGATGGCCCTATTCGCACCAATAGCGGGCACGAGGGCAGCGCAACCCCATTCTCGCTGTTGCGCCCTGCGGAGACAACCATCGCGCCGAGACCTTCCGGGGCCTGACTTGGCCCGTGTACAACGGGGGGCGGTGTTATGGGAACCAACGCCATAGACGGTGAGCCGCCCGGCGGAGTTCGCAATCGGTACGTCGTGGTGGGTGGGAAGAGCCGCGTCTGCCCAGCGTTCCCCCTTAGTAGATATCCAGCGTGAACCGCGGGCTCGGCACGCCGCTGGTCTTGTAGTCCAGCACCGCGTTGGCCAGCCCGTCCGCAACGATCTGCTCGATGACGAGCACCGTCGCCCCGTCGTGCGCGTAGGCGACGTCCGCCGCGCCGCGCTGGTCGATCACGATGCCCCAGTCGCCCTGCCCTGTCCACACCGGCGGCACCGCGAGACGCAGCAGCCTGCCCGGCTCCAGCGCCCGCGCGTTCCCCACTCGCCGAAGCTCGGCAAGCGCCGATTCCGTCACCGTCAGCATCGCTACTGCAGGACCACCAACTCGCCGTCCTTGTAGTCCAGCAGGTGGCCGGACAGCTCCATCGACGCCTCGGCGGCGAGCAAGAACCGAGGCCCGGCGTAGTCCGGCCCCGGCATCCGGTTGCGCGCCTCCTCCGGCGCGTCCTCCGTCGCGATCGCCGCGCCAGGCGAGATGATGACGACGCTGATGTTGGAGTCACGCACCTCTTCCGCGTGGAACTTCGTGAACGTGATGAGCGAGTCCTTCGCGGTTGCGTACGCCAGCGCACCGGGCGGGGTGAGGCCACCGCCGCCGTGCAGGTTCACGATGTTCCCGCCACCGCCCTGCTCCATGTACGGCACCGCGTGCTTGGAGGCGAGGAACGAGCCGAGCAGCGCCACGCCCATCACCGTGTCCCAGAACCACGTCTTCTCCATGTCCTGGATCTTCGGCCAGCGCGGCTTGTCGTTCCAGTTGAAGTGCGGCACGATGGCCGCGTCGTTGATGAGGACGTCGATCCCGCCGAAGCGCTCGTTCACCTGCGCCATGAGCGACGCGACCGTCTCCTCGTTCGTAACGTCGGTGGGAACGGCCATCGCCTCCGCACCGAGCTCGCCCAGCTCGCCGAGCGTCTGCTGCAGGCGGGTCTCGTCGATGTCGGCTATCGCCACCTTCGCCCCTTCACGGGCGAACCCGTGGGCGATGTAGCGTCCTATCCCCTTCGCGGAACCCGTGATCACCACGGACTTGTCCTTCAGCATCGTGCGCCTCCTTGATGCTCCCTCGCCTTCCGGGAGAGGGGTAACGCGCTTCAGCGCGCGGTGAGGGTTGCCCCCGCAACCTATGGGATACGGCGCGGAGGGTCAATCCCCGTCATGTCAGCGGGTCCGTCGTTCCTGCGCAGGCAGGAACCTCGCCTTCCGTTCATGGTGCGCCTGACGAACCATCCGCCCCTCACCCGTCATGCCAGCGGAGGCTGGTATCCAGGTGGCCAGCCACACGGGAGCAGCGTGTGACACCCGCCCCTTACGCAGTCGCCCCTGCCCGACCTACCATGGTTCCGGCAGCGGCCTCCCACAGTCGCAGCAGCCTCCCCCTTGCCTTGGGAGTGCAGTGGCACCGAATGGCACCAAATGTCACCGCTGGAACGGCTGAGGGCGCTTTCGACCGTGCGCGGGAACGTGGCTGTAGGAGTGCATTGAGACCGAATGAGACCAGATGAGACCCGGATTTCGCGGCGCGCCTCTGCCAGGGCTGTCCGTACGAGTGATTCTGCAAGCACTATCCTGTTCATCCTGTCCATCCATGTTGATTGCCCGCCCGCAAGTTGACACACCAACCTGCCCGTCATAGTGTCGCAGGCGTGGGGAGGGGAGCGCGGGAGGAACGTTGAAGGAGGCGCACATGCTGGAAGGAAAGGTTGCCATCGTATCGGGCGCGGGCCCGAACATCGGACGCGAGATAGCGGGCACGCTCGCCCAGAACGGCGCAAGCGTCGTCTGCCTCGACATACGACGGGATGCGGCGGAGGCCACCGCACGCGAGGTCGTCGACCGCGGCTACGAGGCCATCGCCGTCGACGGCGACATCACGAAGCCGGAGGACATGGAGAACCTCGTTTCGCAGGCGCTCGCCGCCTTCGGCCACATAGACATCCTCGTGAACAACGCGGCCATCACCAGCAGTCCCGGCCTGCTGGACGAAGACCTCGGCACGTTCCGCAAGATCGTGGACGTCATCCTTGCGGGCACGTTCAACTGCACGCAGCACGTCGCGCGGCAGATGGTGGCGCAGGGCACGGGCGGCGCCATCGTCAACGTCGCCTCCACCTCCGGCCACCGCGGCAAGAGCGGCGCGATCGCGTACCAGTCGGCCAAGGCGGGCATCCTCAACTTCACGCGCGCCTGCGCGATGGAGCTCGCCCCGCACAACATCCGCGTCAACTCGCTCACACCAACGCAGACCGGCATGCCGGTGGGCGGCAAGCCCGCGCGCCCCGACGACGAGGTGCCCGCGAGCGTGCCGCGCGGGCGCTGGGGCAGGCCCCGCGACCAGGCGCAGGCGGTGCTCTTCCTCGTCTCCGACAACGCTGACTTCATCACCGGCGCAGACCTGCCCGTCGACGGCGGCAACCTCGCCATGCGCCAGTCCGGCTGACACCGTCATTCCCGCGAAGGCGGGAATCCAGCGGGTGAACAGGGGCGGAGGTGGGAGGCGCCTGATGTAGGGCCATCCCTTGTGGGTGCCCTGTCTGCCCCCCTCTCCCTTGGGGAGAGGGCAAAGCGCTTCAGCGCGCGGGTGAGGGTGAACTGCGTCCCCTCGTGGGCGCCCATGGAAGGAGAGAGGACTATGACAACGCACCAACACGAGCATCGCGGCCACGGCGAGCACGAAGGGCTCCGGTGGGGCCACTCCTGGAAGGAGGAGGACCGCGTCGCCGACTACGTCGAGCGCATGGACGAGCAACAGGACGAACGCCAGCCCGTCTTCGATCTCCTGACGCGGCTCGTGCAGGCCGAACCGGATGCGCCGGTCCGCATACTCGACATAGGAACCGGCTACGGCCCCGTCGCTACGGCCTGCCTCGACGCCTTCCCGAACGCCACGGCGGTCGGCATGGACGTGTCGGAGGCGATGATGGAAGCGGGCAGGCCGCGCATGGCCCGCTTCGGCGAGCGCTTCGCCTACATGCACGGCGACTTCGCTGACGGCGTACTCCCGCAGGACGTCATCGACGCCGGCCCGTACGACCTCGTTGTCTCGGCGCGCGCCATCCATCACCTCCCCGCCGAGCTGATGGCGAGCCTGTACGCCAGCGTCCATGGCGTGCTCAACCCGGGCGGCGTCTTCTTCAACCTCGACACCGCCTCGCCGGAGACGGACTTCCTGCGCAATGCCATGCGCGGCGCACGACGGCGCGACGAGAACCGGCCGCCCCGCGAAGAGCGCCGCACGCCGGAGCAGCTCGCCCACGACGCGATGCACCACCACCGGAACGCCACGCTCGCGCGTCACCTGGAATGGCTGCACGCCGCCGGCTTCACTCACGTCGAGTGCTTCTGGAAGAACCTCTCCCTCGCCCTCGTCGGCGGCTACAAGGTGTAGGCCGTGGCAACCGCAGCACAACACCGGACGATGGCGCAACTGGAAGCGGGACTCGATGACGTTCGTCGCTCGCCGAAGGACGAAGGTACGCTGGAACTCATCGTGCGGCGTCCCCAGAGGTTGGAACGCGAACTGGTCGACGAGGGCACGCTCGACGTAGACGCAGGGCTGGTAGGCGACAACTGGCTGACCCGCGGCAGCACCGGCACGCCGGACGGCTCGGCCGACCCCGAGTTGCAGGTCACGCTCATGAACTCCCGCGTCGCCGACCTCGTGGCGGGAAGCAGGGAGCGCTGGCATCTGGCGGGCGACCAGCTCTTCGTCGACATGGACATCGGCTGGACGAACCTCCCGCCCGGCACGCGGCTGGCTATCGGGACGGCGGTGCTGGAGGTCTCGGCCAAACCCCACAACGGCTGTGCGAAGTTCAGCGGGCGGTTCGGCGCGGATGCGCTGCGGCTCGTCGTTTCGGCGGCGGGCCAGGAGCTCTGCCTGCGCGGCATCAACGCGAAGGTGGTGCAGTCCGGCGGCGTGCGGGTGGGAGACGCCGTACGCAAGCTCGGCGCGGCGTAGCGCGCATGACCACTTCGGGAGAGCGGGACGTCGTCGTCATCGGCGGAGGCATCGCCGGCATCGGCACGGCGTACTACCTTGCGGCGATGGGCGTCCGCAGCACGGTCATCGAGCGCGACGGCATCGCGAGCCACGCCTCAGGGTTCGCCTACGGCGGACTCTCCGGCGGCGTCACGAACGGCCCGCACGCCAACACCCCGCTCATCGAGTACAGCATGTCGCTCTACCCCGCGCTCGCCGGTGAACTCACCGCCGAGACGGACGTCGACATCCAGTACCAGCCCCGCCCGCTGCTCCGGCTCGCCCTCTCCGACGACGAGGCCGCTGCCCTCACGCGGCACCTCGACTGGCAACAGGCGCTGCCCGGCTACACCGTCGAGTGGCTGAGGCCGGACAAGGCGCGCGCCCTCGAGCCGCGCATCTCGCCGGAGACCGTAGGCGCGCTCCACGTCGAGGGGTCGTCGGACGTCGAGCCATACCGCCTGACCCTGGCGCTGGGGCAGGCCGCGGAGCAGCGCGGCGTCACGCTCCGCAGCGGCGAGGTCACCGCCGTCCACGTGAACGACGGGCGCGTCGACGGCGTCAGCATCGCGACCGGCGCGGGGAACGCGGAGCGCATCGCCTGCGACACGGTCGTCGTCGCGATGGGGCCGTGGACGGCGCAGGCGTCGGACTGGTTCGGCGTGCCCCTGCCCGTCCATCCGCTCAAGGGACAGATCATCCGCCTCCAGGCGCCGGGCGCTCCATACGCGATCAGCGTCGGACATCTCGGGAACTACGCCATGACCAAGCCGGCCGACGGTCTCGTCTGGTGCGGCACGACGGAAGAGCACGCCGGCTTCGACGAGTCCCGCACGACGGAGGCGCGCGACGCCATCATCGAGTCCACGCTGCGGATGCTGCCGTCGCTGGAGGACGCGGAGCTGGTGTTGCAGACGGCCTGCCTGCGCCCGGTCACCCCTGACGGCGTGGTGATGCTCGGCGAGGTCCCCGGCACGGACGGCGCGTACGTCGTCACCGGCGGCGGACGGCAGGGCATCATGCTGGGACCGGGGATGGCCAGGGCGACGGCGGACCTTGTCGCCGGAGGCGTGGCGGCGCTTGATCTCGCGCCCTACGCGCCGGGCCGCTTCTCCGCATGAGCGCACAGGCGCAGGGACAGCTGGACCAGCGCACCGAGTCCCGCGCCATCCTGCTGATATACGGCGCGGCGTTCTCGTACCAGATCACCCTCGGCCTCATCCAGGTGCTCGTGCCGCTCTACGCCCTGCACCTCGGCTACGACCTCACGACACTCGGCGTCATCGTGGCGTCGCAGGCCGTGTTCGGCCTGATGCTCCGGCTGTTCGCAGGCGCCATAGCCGACCAGTTCGGCGAGCGATGGGTGCTCTGGGCCAGCTTCGTGACGATGGTCTCCGGCATGGTCTTCTTCATCGCCTCCGGCTACTTCTGGATGCTCATCCTCGGCCAGTCGTTCGTCGGTTACTCGCGGGCGACGTACTGGACGGCGACGCAGTCGTACGCGAGCCGCATCAACCCGGACCGCTCCGGCGAGATCTACGGCCGCCTCAACGGCGCCGGCAACGCGGGCGGGCTGATCGGCGCGTTCCTCAGCGGGGTGCTCGTCGCCGCGCTGGGCTACGGCGCGGCATTCGGCATCACCGGGGCGGTGGCGCTCGCCGGGTTCCTCGGCAGCCTCGCGCTGCCGCCGCTCGCGATGCGTTCCACGAGGCGCGGCTTCCGCGCTCCGCTCGGGCAACTGCGGGGCATCGCGCGGCACCGCGGCATGGGGCTCGGAGGCTTCGCCTCATTCGCCGCCTCCACCTCCATCATCATGTCCAGCGTCCTCTTCATCCCGTACCTCCGTGAACTCGGGTACAGCGAGCCGGTCAACGGCGGGATGCAGGCCGTCAGCGTCGGCGGAAGCGTTGCGCTCGGCATTGTGTTCGGCCTCGTCCTCGCGCGGCTTGGACGGCGCTGGACGTACATCATCGCCCTCGTCATGGTCGGCCTCACGATGCTCGGGATGTCGGTCGGGGCGGAAGCGTATCTGACACTCGTCCCGCTCATGCTGCTCTACGGGCTCTTCCGGTCCGCGCTCGGTATCCTCTACCCCATCGCGGCGGCGGACCACAGTGCCCCGGACCAGCGTGGCATGGCGATGGCCTACGTGGGGCTCTACTGGGGCACCGCGCAGGTCCTCGTGCCCATAGGGTTCGGCGCGCTGGCGGGAGCGTTCGGGCTCGAAGCGGGCTTCTGGGTCGCAGGAGCCTTGTTCGTCGCCGCGGGCATACTCTTCCCGCTGCTCTATCGCTGGTTCGTCCCCGGCGCGGAGCGGACCTTCGGTGAGCGACCTTGACGCGACTCTCGCGCTGGTACAGGATTGCTATGGTCCCACCGTTGGCGCCCGGAGGGAGAACACCGCGATGAGCGGCTACGACTACGACATGGTGGTCATCGGGTCAGGCCCGGCTGGTCACAGAGCCGCACTCCAGGCCGCGAAGATCGGGAAACGGGTGGCTGTCGTCGAACGCCTGCCGCACATCGGCGGCCTGAACGTCACCACCGGCACCGCGAGCAAGGCGCTGCGCGAGGCCGCGCTGCACCTGAGCGGCTTCCGCGAGCGCACCCTCTACGGCGAGTCGTACACCGTCAAGCAGAACATCACGATGAGCGACCTCATGGTCAGCACGAACCACGTGATGCACCAGCAGGCGGAGATGCTTCGCAGCCAGCTCGCCCGGGACCGGACGGACATGTTCCACGCGGAGGCGTCCTTCGTCGACCGCCACACCATCAACATCGCCACCGAGGATGACCCCAACACCACCATCACCACGGACAAGGTGATCATCGCCGTCGGGTCGCACTCGACCCAGCCCCCGACCATCCACACGGACGGGAGGCTCATCTTCCTCAGCGACGACGTCATGGACCTGCCGGACCTGCCGCGCATCCTGACCGTGGTGGGGGGCGGCGCGATCGGGTTGGAGTACGCCAGCACGTTCGCGGCGCTTGGCGTGCGGGTGACGCTCGTCGACAGGAGCCCGCGACTGCTTCCGTTCGCGGACGACGAGATCGTGGACGCCCTCATCTACCACCTGCGGGAGAGCGGGGTGACGTTCCGCCTGAACGAGGATGTCTTCGATATCGAGTACCTCCCTGGCGAACGAGGCAACCACGTGCGCGTGCTACTGAGGAGCGGCAAGCAGATCATGAGCGATGCGGTGATGTACTGCGTGGGGCGCACCGGCGCGACGGAGGGGCTGAATCTGGAGGCTGCAGGACTGGGAACGGATGAGAGAGGGCGCATCGGCGTCGACGAGAACTACCAGACGAGTGTGGAGGGCATCTACGCGGTAGGGGGCGTCATCGGCTTCCCCGACCTCGTGTCGACCTCACAGATGCAGGGACGGCTGGCCGCGTACCATGCATTCGACATCCCCACCAACAGCGTCCCCGGCCTCTTCCCGTATGCGGTCAAGACGACCCCCGAGGTCGCGATGGTCGGCAAGACGGAGTCCCAGTTGACGGATGAGGGCATCCCCTACGAGGTAGGCAGGGCCCAGTACCGGGAGATCGCGAAGAGCGTCATAGAGGGCGACGAGTCCGGCATCCTGAAGCTGCTGTTTCACATCGAGACGCGGGAACTGCTCGGCGTCCATATCGCGGGCGAGGGTGCCGCGGAGCTGGTCCAGGTAGGACAGGCGGTCATCGCCCACGGCGGAAAGCTCGACTACTTCGTGGAGTCTGTCACCAGCTTCCCGACGCTGGCGGAAGCCTACGTATCGGCTGCTCTGGACGGGTTCAGCCGCCTCGAAGAGTGACCGCTCAACCGAGCGCTGCGACGACCTCCTCCGTCGATACGACCTGCGCAAACGTGCCCATGTTCAGCAGCGACGCCTCGTGGTTCTCGGTGCGCCCGTCGCAGGCGTCGCCAACGACGATGCTGTCGAAGTCCCGCTCGCGGGCGTCCCGCACCGTGCTCTCGACGCCAGCCTGCGTGGCGATACCTGCCACGATGAGCGTCGAGACACCGAGGCGTCGCAGCCACTTCTCCAGCGCCGTACCGGTGAAGGCGCTCATCCCGCCGCCCTTGCGGATGAGGAACTCGCCCGGCAGTGGCGCGAGCTCGCTGATGACCTCCGCACCCCATGTGCCGTCGCGGAGCGAGCCGAGCGAACGGGCGCGCCCGTGCCGCGCGGCGTCCAGGTAGTCCTCGCGCAGGAAGTGGCCGGTGAAGAAGACCGGCAGGCCAGCCGCGCGGGCTGCCGTCAGCAGGCGGACGTGGTTCTCGATGAGTTGCGGCGTGCGCGGATTGCGCCCCGCCTCGGGCGTCCGTCCTCCCTCCTTCAGGTAGTCGTTCTGCATGTCGTGGCAGACGTATGCAAGCGTCTCCCGTGCGGGCAGTTCGAGCATGGCGCAGCCTCCTGGATAGCTGATGTGCGCATTGTAGGCCGCAACACCCCGCGCGCATGCGCATATCCTTTGACACTCAGTCCTCGCGGTGCTAGCGTCCCATATGTCGAAGTGTGTATATCCGCTCCAGAGCGGGTGCCGGAAACAGGAACCGCAAGGAGGGCTGCCATGCCGGTTATCGACTCTGACGCGCATGTCGTAGAGACGGAGCAGACCTGGGACTACATGGACCCCGGGGACGAGAAGTACCGACCACAGATCGTGGACGACGGCAGCGGCGGGAAGTTCTGGAAGATAGACGGCGAGATACGCGGCCGCGCAAGAGGCCCTGTCGCCGCGTTCGGGCTCTCCGACAAGGTGAAGCGCAACATGGTGACGGACGACGCCAAGCGCTACATGGAGGACATCCCCGGACGAGTCGCCCACATGGACGAGTTGGGCATCGACGTGCAGGTGCTCTACCCCACCATGTACATCGGGCGCATGTGCGAGAACCCGGACACCGAGGTCGCGCTGTCGAAGAGCTACAACCGCTGGCTCGCCGACATCTGGGAGCAGAGCAAGGGACGCCTCCGCTGGACGTCCATCCTCCCCCTCGCCACCATGGACGAGGCACTGGACCAGTTGCGCTGGTCGGCCGAGCACGGCGCCTGCGGCGTCACGATGCGCACCATCGAGGACGAGCGTCTGCTGATAGACGAGTACTTCTACCCGGTGTACGAGGAGGCCGCGCGGCTGAACCAGCCCATCGCCATCCACATCGGCAACTCCAACGCCTACATCCGCAACCTCATGGCCAACGACGGCATCGGCGGCACGTTCGGGGGTCTGCGCCTCATGTCCGTCGCCAGCTTCCACCAGCTCATCACCACGGGCACCCCGAAGAAGTTCCCGGACCTGCGCTGGGGCTACATCGAGGCGAGCAGCCAGTGGCTCCCCTACGCCATCCACGACCTGCGCCGCAGGCTGGAGACGCGGGGCCGCGAGCTGGAGGAGGACGTGCTCGGCGCGTACAACATCTGGGTCACCGCCCAGACCGACGACAACCTGCCGGACGTCCTGAAGTACGTGAACCACCGCCACATCCTCATCGGCACCGACTACGGCCACCAGGACCAGTCGAGCGAGATCGAGGCGATGCGCATCATCAAGGAGGAGGGCGGCCTCGCACCGAACGTGATCGACGACATCATGGGGCAGAACGCCCTCGACTTCTACGGCATCACCGTCGAGTCGCCCGTCCTCGCCGGAGCCGCCGGATAGGAACACCATCGGAGCAACGTCAACTGAGGAGGAACACCGATGCTGACCGCTGAGCAGAACGACCGCCTGACCCGGGTAGGGGCTGGCACGCCCATGGGCGAACTGATGCGCCGCTACTGGCATCCCATCGCCGCTGTCGCCATGATGAACGACCGCTCCACGAAGCCCATCCGGCTCCTTGGCGAGGACCTCATCCTCTACAAGAGCAAGCAGGGCGTATTCGGTCTCGTGGACAACTACTGTCCCCACCGGCGAATGGGGATGGTCTACGGCATCCCGACCGACGAGGGCATCCGCTGCCCCTACCACGGCTGGATGTTCGACGAGACCGGGCGATGCCTGGAGCAGCCCTACGAAGAGACCGAAGCTCCGGACAACCGATTCAAGGACAAGGTGCGCATCAAGGCGTACCCGCTGGAGGTCAAGGCGGGCCTCATCTTCGCCTACCTAGGCCCCTCTCCCGTTCCACTCCTCCCCAACTGGGACGTGTTCGCGCTCGACAACGTCGTGCGGGACATCGGCTACACCGAACTGCCGAGCAATTGGCTGCAGTGCCAGGAGAACTCGCTCGACCCGGTGCACTCCGAGTGGCTGCACGGCGAGTGGGCGAACTACGTCCTGGAGATGCGCGGCGAGGGCGACAAGGTGCGCGCGCGGTATGAGAACGAGCGCATCGGCTTCGACAAGTTCCAGTACGGCATCTACAAGCGCAGGCTCGTCAAGGGCGGCAGTTACGAGGACGGCGAGTGGGCGCAGGGCCACCCCATCGTTTTCCCCTACTTCCTCCGCCAGGGCGGCAGCGGTACCGCCATCGACACGTGGGACGGCAGGCGCGGCGGCGGCAACGCCGGTGTCGGGCCGTCGTTCCAGATCCGCGTGCCGCTCGACGACACGCACACCGGCCACTGGTGGGTGATGTGCCACCCGAAGCTGTCCCCCGACGACCCCGAGCAGCGCGACGAGGACGTGCCGCTGTTCTTCCCGCCGCTCATCCAACTGGCGGAGGACGGCCGCGTCCGCTTCGAGATCCTCGACTCCAACTCGGCGCAGGACGTCGCCGCGTGGATCACGCAGGGCGCGATCGCCGACCGCACCAAGGAGTCGCTCGGACGCTCCGACAAGGGCATCATCATGTTCCGGCGCATGCTGGAGGAGAACGTCCGCATCGTCGAGGACGGCGGCGACCCCATCAACACGTTCCGCGACCCGGCGTCCAACGTCTACCTCGGCATGGACACGGAGCACAAGTCCCGCCGGAATGAGCAGTACCAGGAGCGCGGCGAAGGAGACAAGGGCATCAGGCGCCAGGGCATGGCGAGCAAGTACAGCCCCATCCTGAACCAGCGCGGCGTCGAGGGCGGCGAGGACTCCATCGAGCGCCGCAAGATGGTAGGGCAGAGCGTCTAGCCGGACTCCGGGAGGAGAGCGTCATGCTGACGAGAGAGGACAACGAGAAACTCACGCGAGTCGGCCCCGGCACACCCGCGGGCGAACTGCTCCGCCGTTACTGGCACCCCATCGCCATCGCCTCCGAGATAACGGAGGAGCGTCCAACCAAGGCCGTCCGCATCCTGGGCGAGGACCTTGTCATCTTCCGCGACAAGTCCGGCCGGTGGGGGCTGCTCGCCGACCACTGCGCGCACCGCAGCGCGTCGCTCGTCTACGGGCGCGTCGAGGAGCGTGGCATCGCCTGCGCCTACCACGGCTGGCTCTACGACACGGAGGGCAACATCCTGGAGACGCCGCCCGAGAAGAACGAGGCGATCATGCGCTCCGTGAAGCAGCCCGCCTACGATTGCAAGGTCTACCTCGGCGTCGTCTGGGCGTACATGGGGCCGAAACCCGCGCCCGTCTTCACCCCGTTCGACACCCTCGTTCGGGAGGACGGACGTCGCAAGATCAACCTCCACCCCGTGCTGGACTGCAACTGGTTCCAGGCCATGGAGAACTCCATGGACCCCGCGCACTTGCAGATACTCCACCAGGAGTACTACGCGCGCGGGCTGCGCGAGCCCGTCAACACGACGCGCGGCTTCACCGACGACGTGGACTCGTTCGAGTTCTACACGACCAGCTACGGCATGATGAAGAAGCGCACCTACACCAACGGCGTCGTCGACGAGCACCCCGTCCTCTTCCCGTCCATCCTCCGCCAAGGGCCCAGCACGCAGTTCCGCACGCCGATAGACGACACCCACACCTGGCACGTCCACATCAACTTCTGGCTCAACGAGGACGGCCAGCCCGACGAAACGACGTGGGACCCGCCCGTCGAGTACATCGAGCCCTACAAGGAGCCCGCGGACAAGAGCCACCCGCACGCGTGGTACGACCGCCGCTCCGTGCTCTCGCAGGACCACATGGCGTGGGAGACGCAGGGCCCCATCACCGACCGCTCGGTCGAGCACCTCTCGTACTCGGACCGGGGCGTCGTCCTGCTGCGCCGGACGATGTTCGAGCAGATGGAGCGCGTCGCCCGTGGCGAGGACCCGATGGGCGTCATCCGCGACCCGGACCACCCCATCGTCGACACCAACATCGACGAGGACGTCTGGCAGAAGCAGCCCACGCACCGCTGGGGGGCCGTCCGGGCATAGCCCAAAGCCAGGAGGAGGCCGGCATGCTCACGGCCGAAACCAACGAGCGGTTGGCTCGGGTGGGCCCGGGGACTCCGGGCGGCGAGTTGCTGCGCCGCTACTGGCTGCCGCTCAGACCCTACGCCCAACTCCTCTCCGAGCCGGTCATGAAGGTACGCCTTCTGGGCGAAGACCTGGTGCTCTTCCGCACGCTCAACGGGGAGATCGGGCTCATCGGGGACAGGTGCGCCCACCGCTCGATGGGGCTGGAATGGGGCATTCCGGACGAGGACGGGTTGCGCTGCTCGTACCACGGCTGGCTGTACGGCGCTGACGGGCGATGTCTCGACACCCCCCTGGAGGCGCGTGACAGCGCCTTTACGAGCCGCATCAAGCTCAAGGGCTACCCGGTCCGGGAGATGGGCGGCCTCATCTGGGCCTACCTTGGCCCCGAACCCGCGCCGCTGCTGCCGCCCTGGCCTGTCTTCGTATGGCCCAACGCCATCCGCCAGGTCGCCTGCACGGTCCTGCCCTGCAACTGGCTCCAGAGCTGGGAGAACACCGGAGACCCCGCTCACAACCCGTGGCTGCACGGCGAGCTCTTCAAGTACGCGCTCGAGAAGGACGGCCTGCTGGAGGACCGGGTTACGGACGAAGGAATGCACCGGGCCTTTACCTCCATCCGTTCGGGGGTCGGCATAGAAAACCTCTACGCCCGGCCCACCCCCTACGGCATGGAGAAGGGGATCACCTACTCCAGAGCACTCGGCGCCGACTTCGACGGGGAGGCCGGACATTCGACCGTCATCTTCCCGGTCATGACCGGCGGTGAGATCGGCAACACCATGTACAACAGAACCCAGGTGCGCGTCCCCATCGACGACACCAGCACCTACTACATCCATTACGAGATAGCCGCAGCACCGAAGGGCGTCGACACGCCCCCGCAGGACGTCGTCCCCTTCTACGAGGTCCCGCTCTGGGACCGGCAGGGGAAGGCCATCCTCGACCACACGTTTACCCAGGACATGATCGCGTGGTGGTCGCAGGGCGACATAACGGACCGCACCGCCGAGAACCTCGGCCGCACCGACATCCCCATCGTCTTCCTCCGGCGTCAGTTGGAGGAGAACATGCGCATCGTGGAAGACGGCGGCGACCCCCTCAACGTGTTCCGTGACCCAGAACATATGGAGGAAATCGTCTCGCAGGTCCGCTACCGGGACGAGGAGGAGGCCGTGCGGCGCATCGGCAGCAGGATCGGGGGCTACCGCGAGCAGTACCACCGCGGCTACTGGCGCGACGACGTGGGCCGCTACGCTCCCGCAAACGAGCTCGTGCAGGAGTTGCACCGGCGGGTCGAAGAGGTCTACGGCGCGGTACGCTGAGGTGTCGCCCTTCGGAGGAAACCAGCCGATGCCGCAGGGTACGAAGCCGGTCATCGCCTATGCGTGTCCTCGCTGCGGGAAGACGACCGTGACCCAGCGGGAAACGGAGCCCCGGCAACTCCTGGACTGGGAGGACACGTTGTGGGTCGAGCTGGTCTTCGAGTGCGCCGGTTGCGAGTGGTCCCAGGTGGTCGCCAGATATCCCGCCGGCGTTAGACCCACCGCATCGAGGTAGCCGGGCGAACCTGGATCGCCTGAGTGGGACTGCCCCCCACCCCCACTCCTCGTACAGCGGGTCCTCGTCCACGAACGCGCGCGCCTACCCGACGTGTACGTACTGCACTGCGGCAGTCGATTCCAGTGCTCGCGCAAGGCGGCCATCAGCAGTGATGAGCGGGAGTTGGTACAACTGCGCAGTAGCCACATAGAAGGCGTCGTAGGCGCTTACGTTCCTGTGGTGTTCCCACGCAAGGGGAGCGAGCACGCGGTGAGGGATCCTCTCTAGGGGCCAAGCAGATATCACCTCGATAACCGCCCGGGCCCTGGCCGGGTTGAGGCGTCCACCTAGGACCTCACGCCGCAGCACGGAGAGCACTTCGGCATCGACTAGTTCCGGTGCCACCAGCCAGGCGTCTCCGATGACATTGCCAACCGCGAGGCCGCGTGGGGTCTTGAGAAGGTATTCGACCGCGACCGATGAATCTACGACGTAGCTGCTCACTCCATGCCTAGGTTAGAGAGCTCGTCATCGCGCAACTGGCGTTCAGCGGCGATAAGGGTGGCGGCTGGTGCACTGAGTTGCGTCTCAGGCAATTCAGCGTACCGTTCCTTCCATTCGCTCATCGCCAATTCGTGCTCGATGGCGGCAAGCACTGCAGCGCCTATGGTGCAGTTCTTCCGCTGTGCATAGCGGCGCAGCCGGTCATGGAGACCGTCGGGAATGTTCTTCACTTGCAGGTTCGTCATGGGATGACTATAGCATGCTACCAGCATAGTAGCAAGCATGCCAACGGCATCCTTCTGCCTGATCCCCTACCGCCACTCCTCGTACAGCGGGTCCTCGTTCACGAACGCCCGCACAATGCCGTCGTAGACCAGCCAGAAGATGTCCAGCGTCGCGTTCAGCGACTCCCGCACGGACTGCTGCTCCAGGTCGCTCACCGCGTACTTCTCGATGACGTACGGCCCCACCTTCATGTGCTCTTCGTCCACTGACATGTGCAGGGTCCAGTACAGGATGTCGTCGCTGTCGCGCTCGAAGCCGTAGTGGTCGACGAGACCGTTGACCACGCGGTGCATCCGACCGCTGGCCGTGCCCTCCAGTGCGAGCCCCTGCGATGCGTACAGCTCCAGCCACGAGCGCTGGCCGATCAGCAGCTCCCGCCAGTTCAGCAGACCGCGTGTCTCGGGCAGCGGCTGCGTCGCGTTGAGTTCGTCGCGCGGGATGCCGGCGGCCTCGGCGAAGCGGATGTACAGCTCCTTGTGGCCCGCCGTGCCGGTCTCGCCGCCCTCCGCCTCCTCCGAGAGGTTCTCGAACCACATCCGCTCCAGTTCCGTGTCCTGCGGAGCGCGGGCGAACATCGCCGCGATGGGCTTCGGGAACGGCTTGGGGAAGAGCAGGTAGAACTGCTTGATGAACCCGTTGAGCTGCGGGCGGGTGAGTTGCCCCTCCTCGATCATCTCGAACAGCGGGTGCTTGCGGCTGTGCTTCCGCTCCTGCAGCTGCTGCATCTCGGCGAGAAATTCCCTAGTATCGAGCGCCATCGATATGCCTCCGTATGGTGAGGGGTGCGGGCGAGAGTATACGCGAGACGCCGCCTCCTCCTGTACCATGCGCCCCATGATCGAGTTCGGCGTGTCGCTGCCCACCATCGGCATGGACGACCCCTCCGCCGTGCGGCTCGTCGCCGAGCAGGCCGAGGCGTCCGGGCTCGACTCGGTCTGGGCAGCCGACCACATCGTCCTGCCGACCAGCCACACCTCCACCTACCCCTACAGCGCCGACGGCGAGTTCCTCATAGCGCCCGGCATGCCGTTCCTCGACCAGTTCACGACGCTCGCATACGTCGCCGGGTTCACGTCGCGGGTGAAGCTCGGCACCGCGGTGACGCTGCTGCCGCTCCGCCACCCGCTCGCCGTTGCGAAGACGACGGCGACGCTGGACGTGCTCTCCGGCGGACGCAGCATCCTTGGCGTCGCGGCGGGCTGGCTGCGCGAGGAGTTCGAAGCGCTCGGCCTTGACTTCGACCGGCGCGGCGCCGTGCTCGACGAGAGTCTGCGCCTCGTGCGCGCGGCGTGGACGGAGCCGGAGGTGCGTTTCGAGGGGCAGTTCTTCGATGTGAGCGGCGTCGAGTCGTACCCGCACCCGGCCCAGACGCCGCACCCGCCCATCTGGGTCGGCGGCCACACGAAGCCGGTCATGCGCCGCGCGGCGCAGTTCGGCGACGCGTGGTTCCCGCCGCTGTTCGCCACAACGCCGCAGGCGCTCGCAGAAGCGCACCGCGCCATGAACGAGGAGGCGGCGACCCACGGACGCGGCAACGGCGCGGTCGCGCTCTCGCTCCGCGTACTCGTCGACCTGCGTAGCGAGCCGGACCTCGCGGGCGCGGAGAAGCGCGGCGCGCTCACCGGCGAGCCGCAGCGCATCGCGGCGACCCTCTCGGAGTACGCCGAAGCGGGCGTGAGTCACTTCGTCTTCCTGCCGCAGGCGCGAAGCCTGGCTGACGTGCAGCGGACGATTGACCTCCTCAGCGCGAAGGTCGTGCCGGAGTTGCGGTCATGACGCAGTCCGACTACCAGACCGGCGCCATCGAGGTCGCTCCCGGCGCGTACGCCTTCATTCAGGCGGGCGGCGCGACCGACGCGGGCTTCCTCGTTGAGGAGGAAGGCGTCGTCATCATCGACACGCTCATGACTCCCGCGCTCGCCGAGCGGCTGCTGGCCGAGGCGCGCCGTGTGACCGACAAGCCCGTGCGCTACGTCGTGAACACGCACTGGCATGGCGACCACCTCTTCGGTAACGCGCTCATGCCGCAGGCGCCCATCATCGCCCACGACACCTGTCGCGACGACCTCGCTACCGAATGGGACACGCACCGTGAGTTCCTGCGCGACCTCTACCCCGCGCTCTACGAGGAGTGGCGCGACCTGCCCCAGACGCCGCCCAACCTCACGTTCAGCGATACGCTGACGCTCCACCTCGGCGAGCGGCCCGTCGAGTTGCGCTTCTTCGGCAGGGCGCACACACGGGGCGACATCGCCGTCTACCTGCCGACGGAGGGCGTGCTGTTCGCGGGCGACCTCTCCTTCCACCGGTACATCCCGAACGCGCGCGACGGCTTCCCGCTTGCGTGGGCGGACACCGCCAAGCGCGCAGCGCAGGTGGAGTGCGACGTCGTGGTGCCGGGGCACGGCCCGCTGGGGACGCGCGCCGACATGGACGAGATGCGGGAGTGCCTGCTGCGCATCACCGCCCACGGCGAGCGCAGCTTTGCTCAGGGGCGCTCCGAGGAAGAGGCGCTGGCGACGCTGGACCTCGGTCCGTTCTCCGAGTGGGGGCGGCAGGAGGACCGCCTCCCGCCGCTCATGTCACGCCTCTACCGCGAGCTCCGCGGCGAGTTCAACGAGTAGGGCTGGCCTGCACGATCCCTTCCCCCTTGACGCCCCTTCCCTTAATCCCAGCGGGTGTTCGGCTTCGGCTCCAGTTCGCCGTCCACGTACACGTCCGCCTTGCCCTGCGGGAAGCAGACGTATCCCGCGATCTTCGCCGATTCCGCGGTCGGGTCGCGGTACGTCCACGCGACGTCCTCGAACGTCTCACCGCCAACGTCAGCGTGGTAGTAGCCCGCCAGCCCCTTGTACGTGGAGCCCAGCACGCGCTCGCTCGGGCGGAGCAGGTCCTTCCGCACGTCCTTGCCGGGGATGTAGTAGCGGTGCGGCAGCCCCGTCTCCAGCAGCATCACCGGCTGATGCGTCTCCGCGACGGTGACGCCGTTCAGTTCGACGCGCACGTGGCGGGAGCTCTGCAGGCAGTCCACACGGGTGTACGGGTCCTTCGGACCGATGAAGACCTCTTCCTCCTCCTCGAACCAGCCGTCCATCCGGTTCCAGTAGAACGCCACGTAGTCTCGAGCGTCCACGCAACCCTCTAACGGCTCCTGGTACGCCCAGACCGCGTTCTCCTCCACCCGGTCGCCGACCTTGACGCTCCAGTACTGAGCGTCTCCCTTGATCGGTCAGAAGGTGCTCTTATCGGTCTCCTCCAGCAGGTCCATCCGCACGTCGGCCATCGGGAAGTAGTACACGGGCTGGTGCCGCGTCTCGTACATGATGACCGCGTGCGTCGTGTCGACGATCGTCTCGCCGCCGAACGTCGCGCGGATGCGCTTGGGCGTAGCCTCCAGGAAGGAGACGTGCTCCTCGACGCCCTTCGCCGCGCCGATCGCGTATGCCCTGAGAGCCTGCGTCATACCGTCCTCCTTTCGCCGCACACGCTCTAGTTCCAGAGCGTGATACCCATCAGCACATTGCCGTGGTGCACGTCCTCGATGGCCTCGTTGATCTGCTCGAACCCGTAGCGTTTCGTGATGAACGAGCCGAGCTCGATGCGCCCTTGCGAGACGAGGTCGAGCACCTCCGTCACGTCGCTCGTCCGGCGCATCGCCACGCCCGTCACCTTGATCTCCTTGAACGGGAAGCGCGAGTCGTTGATGGTGATGGGGCCCGGAGGCATCGCGCCCACGATGGTGGCCGTGCCCGTGGGCCGTGTCGCCCGCACGATCTGGTCCGCGGTCACCGGGTTGCCGATCGCCTCGAACGTCTTGCGCGCGCCGCCCTTCGTGATCTCCTTCGTCGCCTCGACGGGGTCGTCGGCGGTCGCGTTCACGATGTGGCTCGCGCCGTAGGAGAGCGCCGCCTCCAGTTTGCTGCCCACCACGTCCACCGCCACGATGGGGTACGCGCCGAAGAGCCGCAGCATCTGGATGATGTTCAACCCCACGCCGCCGCAGCCGATGACCATCGCGGACTCGCCCGGAGCGAGGTGTGCGCCGTTCTTCACCGCGTTGTACGCGGTCGTCACCCGGCAGCCGACGATGCACGACTCCTCCAGCCCCACGCCGTCCGGCAGGTGGAAGACCATGTACGCCGGTACCGACAGCAGCTGCGTGAAGCCGCCGACGTTCCAGCGCGTCACGGTTTCTCCGTCTGACTTGCGGTATGGCGAGCCGAGCGGCATCTGCTGGCAGAGGTTCGACAGCCCGGTCATGCAGTATTCGCAGCGCCCGCAGCGGAAGCGCATCCCCACGGTGACGTTGTCGCCGTCCTTGAAGTGCTCGCGCTGGTTCTTGCCCGCGCCCACGACGACCCCGGAGACCTCGTGCCCCAGCACCGCGGGCAGCGACGTCGGTATCGAGCCGTCCTGCACCTTCAGGTCCGTGTGGCAGACGCCGCACGCCGTCACCTCCATCAGCACGTCGTCGTCGCCAACGTCGGGCGACTCGAAGTCCTCGATCACGAGGTCCTGGTCGGCGCCCTGCAACACCGCTGCCTTCATACGCTCCTCCCCGTACTCCGGATGGCGCGATTCTACCCCAACGCCGCAGGCGGCGCGCCCATATCCGTCATTCCCGCGAAGGCGGGAATCCAGAGGCCGCGCAGCCCTGCCCGATTAAGGATGCCAACCTCCCTTGGTATTGGCACTCTTAATCGCCGGTCCACGAGTAAACCGAGGCCTCGGTTTGGCACTCTTGGCACTCTTAATCGGGGCGTTTCCCAGACCGTGGCCTGCTTCCAGTGATTAAGGACGCAAGGGCGCCAACGATTTCAAAAGTTTGCGCCCAACCCATAGGCTCCGTTGATGGCTGAGGCTGCGAGCTATAGACGCGGTCTATGGGTGCTGTCAGTACGACGGTCATGCAACCAGCGTACGCGGCCACCCTCCGACTGCGAAATGGGCGCGTGTCAGTAATCTCACCAGTACAATAGCGGAGCGATTCCCGAACGGACCGGGCGCTGAGGCCCGCCAGGAGAAGTCATGCCGCGCATCGAGATGATCACCGACAAGGCCCAAATCCCCGAGGACCGGCACGCTGAGTTCGACGCGATCGTCGAAACGCTTCACGGGGTGCGCGGGCCTTTCGCCGTCCTCATGCACAGCCCCGGCCTCGCCCGGAAAGTCATGGAGGCCGGCGCGCAGGTCAGACTGGGCTCGACCCTCAGCCCGGTCGAGCGCGAACTGGCCATCATCGCCGTCGCCAGGGAGAAGGACGCGACCTACGAGTGGGCCGCGCACGTGAGGGCCGGACGCGCCGCCAACATGCGGGAAGAGGCCATCGAAGCCGTCAGGCACAGGCAGGACACCAGTGGCCTCGAAGAGGACGAGCGCGACATCATCGAGTTCGTACGGCAACTCCTGCAGAACAACAAGGTCGAGCAAGACCTCTTCGACGCGCTGGAGGACCGCAAAGGCGTCCGATGGCTCGTCGAACTCGCCGCCACCGTTGGCCAGTACCAGTACATCTCGGCGATCAACACCGCGTTCGGCGTCGTTGCGGCCCCGGACGCCGACCAGCTCCCCGTCTGAGGACGTGACCCACCATCATTCCGACCCCGCCAGCCGCGCCCGCGAGATGCGGGGTGTCGACTTCGGCCACACGGCTGCCGACTACGCCACGCACCGTGCAGGTTTCCCCGACAGCTTCTTCGACCTGCTCGAACAGCACGTCATGCCCATCCAGGGGGCCCGTGCCGTCGACCTCGGTACCGGAACGGGCTCCGTGGCCCGCACGATCGCCGTCCGTGGAGCGGCCAGCGTGATCGGCGTCGACCCGTCGGATGCGCTCACGAGCCAGGCCCGGAACCTCGATAAGGCGGCCGGCGTGCAGGTGGGGTACGTGCATACGACCGCCGAGTCCACCGGACTGCCATCGGACTCATTCGACCTCGTGATCGCTGCGCAGTGCTGGTGGTGGTTCGAAGCGCAAGCAGCAGCGATGGAGGCCCACCGGCTGCTGGCGCCGGGTGGCCATATCGTAATCGCCTCGCTGGACTGGCTTCCGCTGCCGGGAAGCGTGCCGGAGGCGACCGAGCAGCTGATACGGCAGGCCAACCCCGGCTGGACCCTCTACGGAGGGACCGGACGACACCCCGGATGGCTGGACGACCTGAAGCATGGAGGATTCTCCAACGTCCGCAGTTTCGAGTACGACATCGACATCCCGTACACGCACGAAGCCTGGCGGGGCAGGATCAGGGCGAGCGCCGGGATCGGAGCGACACTCGCGCCCGCTCAGGTGGCAGCGTTCGACCGGACGCACGCCGACATGCTCGCTGAGCGGTTCCCGGACGATCCGCTCCCGGCGCCGCACCGGATATACGCCGCCATCGGCCGTCGAACCGAGTAGTCAGGCAGCCACCGATGGCGCACCGGAGCGCGAGATGGCACAATTGGCGAAGCGTCTCCGCTCGCCAAGCGTGGCGCTTCCATCATCAGTAGGAGAACCCCATGTCCGTCCCCCTCGAGTCGAAAGTGTTCCCCATCACCACCGCCGTCAACGGCAACGGCCACCTGGAGGTCGGCGGCTGCGACGTGACATCGCTCGCCCGCGAGTTCGGCACGCCGCTCTACGTGTTCGACGAGGCGACGCTCCGCAACCAGGCGCAGGGTTTCCTGGACGCCTTCCGCTCCCGCTACCCTGAAAGCCGCGTCGTCTACGCCTGCAAGGCGTTCATCAACGTCCCGCTCGCGCGCTATCTCGCAGGTCTCGGCCTCGGGTTCGACGTCGTCTCGGGTGGAGAGGTTGCCGTGCTGCGCGCTGCGGGCGTCGACCTCGCCACCGTCGATTTCCACGGCAACAACAAGACGCCCGAGGAGATCGCACAAGGCGTCGCCTGGGGCGTTGGAACCTTCGTGATAGACAGCTTCCACGAACTGCGCCTGCTCGACGAAGCGGCAGGCGCGGTTGGACGCAGGCAACCCGTCCTCATCCGCGTCTCGCCCTCCATCGACCCGCACACCCACCGCCTCACCACGACGGGCGTGCTGGACAGCAAGTTCGGCTTCCCCATCGAGACCGGCGACGCCGAGGAGGCGGTCCGGCAGGTGATGGCCGCGCCCAACCTGGACATGCAGGGCATCCACTTCCACCTCGGCTCACCCATCTTCGAACTGGAGCCGTACACAGAGGCGATCGAACGCGTGCTGCGGTTCGCGGCGCGCATGGGCGAGTACGGGATGGAGATGCGCCGCTTCAGTCCCGGCGGCGGCTTCGCCATCGCCTACACCGAGGACGACGAGCCGCCCTCCATAGACGACTACGCTGAAGCCATCGTCGGCGCGCTCACGGACGGCTGCACAGCCAACGGGCTGCCCCAGCCCGAGCTGACCATCGAACCGGGGCGCTCGCTCGCCGGCCCTGCCGGGGTCGCCGTCTACACCGTCGGCGCCATCAAGGAAGTGCCCGGCGTCCGCACCTACGTCTCCGTCGACGGCGGCATGGGCGACAACATCCGCCCAGCGCTCTACGGCTCGCGCTACATCGCCACCATCGCCAACCGAGCCAACGACGCCGCCACCGAGACCGTCACCATCGCCGGGAAGTACTGCGAGTCCGGCGACGTGCTCATCCACGACGCATCCCTCGCTCCCGTGCACGCGAACGACATCATCGCCATCCCCGCGTCCGGTGCGTACGCCCCGTCCATGGCCAGTGTCTACAACATGAATGGCCGCCCCGCCATCGTCATGGCGTCGGAGGGCGCGGCGACTCTCATGCGGCGCCGCGAGTCCTACGAGGACCTCATCGCGCAGGACGTCGTCTGACCCATGCTTCGTCTGCACGGCCAGCAACTCCCCGTCCAGACCCTGGAGCGCTCACTGGCGGAGGACCGCATCCACCACGCCTACCTCTTCACCGGCCCCGCACACCTGGGGAAGGCAACCCTCGCTGTCCAGTTCGCCCAGGCCCTGAACTGCGACGCGGGCACGCCTCCGTGCGGCGCCTGCCCGAGTTGCACGCGCATCGCCGACGGCAATCACGCGGACGTACGCCTCATCGACCTCGACGAGAACGCGGCGTCCATCGGCATCGACGCGGTGCGCGACATCATCAACTCCGCCCACCTGCGCCCTTATGAAGGACGCACCCGCGTGTTCATCATCACCGAGGCCGACTCTCTCACCCGCGACGCCGCCAACGCTCTGCTCAAGGTGCTGGAGGAGCCGCCCGACGACGTGGTGCTCATCCTCGTGGGAACCAGCGCGGACAACCAGCTGCCGACCGTCCGCTCCCGCTGCCAGACCCTCTACTTCCGCCCTCTGCCGGTGGATGAGGTCGCGCACGTCCTGCAGAACGAACACGGCGTGAGCGCAGACCAGGCGCAGGTGCTCGCCCGTCTCTCACGCGGCTGCATCGGCTGGGCCATCGCCGCAACGGGAGACGACACGCTCTATGCGTCGGTGCATCAGCGGATGGAGCAGATCGTGGACGCCATCGATGGCGGACTGGAGGAGCGGTTCACCTATGCGGGCGAACTCGCCAGGCGCATCGACCGCGACCGCGGCGCAGGCCGGGAAGAGCTCTTCCTCTGGCTGCGGTGGCTGCGGGACATCATGCTCATCCAGCAGGGGCACGGGGCAAGCATCACCAACCTGTCCTGGCGGGAGGTGCTGGAGCGGCACGCGGGCGCCCTGGAACCGGCGGACGTCGTCCGTTGGGCGCAGAACGTGACCCGCACCATCGAGGCACTGGAGCGCAACGCTAACGTCCGGCTCGCGCTGGATGTCTTCATGCTGGAAGCGCCGCTACTGAAAGCACGCGCAACGAAGGTGGAATCGGGTGCCTGATCCCTTCCCTCTTGATGGGGGAAGGTCAGGATGGGAGTGAACAGCGGCTATGGGTAAGGGTCGGCCGCAGCAGTCCCTATACCCGGATGAGCTCGCTCTCCGTGCTGCGCCGTGGCTGCGCCATCCACGGGAGGTACATGCTCCACTCGTCGGGCAGGCTCCGGTGCATCAGGTGGTAGTACGGGTTCGCCCTCGGCGGCGATGGCTCGCGCAGCAGACGCATGTTCGCCTGTGCGGGCGTGCGCCCCGCCTTGCGGTGGTTGCACGGCACGCAGGCCGCCACGACGTTCTCCCAGGTGTGCGGGCCGTTCAGCACGCGGGGCACGACATGATCGAGCGTCAACTCCCGTGTCTGCCTGCCGCAGTACTGGCACGAGAACTGGTCCCGCCAGAACACCTCACGACGGGAGAGGCGGCGCGTGAAGAGCGGCCGCTTCACCATGTACAGCAGGCGTATGACCGAGGGGATGGGGAAGTTCTGCGACACGGAGTGGTACTCCCCGCTTCCCAACTCGAGGGGCTGTGCTTTCTGCCCCAGGACAAGGAGCAGCGCCCGCCTCACGCCGCAGACGTTCAACGGCTCGTAGTTCTGGTTCAGGATGAGAACAGCCTCGCTCAGAGCGTCCACCCCAGCGAGCCCGCGTCCGTTCAGAGGCTCGCTCTCTCAAATCATAAGAGGGCGGCGGAGCATACGGCAACCTCTGTCCGTTAACCGGCACAGGGGGCTACGCCCGGCCCGCACCGCCGAACAACGAACTCTTCACGTCGAACTCCGACGGCATGAGCCCACGCAGGAGCGTCGTCACATCCAGGAGCGTGTCCGCCAGGAGCGACTCCTCGACCACCTGCTGCGCCTCGTCCACGGGTATGGAGTTCACCGCAAGGGCGATCGCCGCTGAGGCAAGCAGGCCGACGACCAGCCCTATCACCATCCCCGCGCCCCGGTCGACCCACCCCAGCATCAGGATGCTCAACGTCATCTTGACCGCGCGACCCAGCATCCACCCCCCTATCGATGCGGCGCCGACGATGAGGATGAATATGACGAACTGCCGCACGCCATCGCTGTCGACCAGTGGGATGGCCCAATCGAGCGTCCCATAGAGCCTGCTGGCGACGAAGACGCCCACGATGAACCCAAGGAAGGTGAACAACCACTTGACGAGCCCGTTCACCCAGCCGAGGAAACCTCCGCCTACCACCAGTACGAGGATGAGCAGATCTATCGCGTTCATCGAGCCCCAACTATGCACCCGCCACACTGCGCCTTCAACGACGTAGCGCTGCGCGCTTCGGGGAACCCGCCTGATGCCATGAATCCGCCCGGAGATGCGGCGCGTAGTGTCCTGTAGCACGCGTTCGGAACCAGGGACACCGACGGAGATCGAGGAGGAAGCATCAATGCGCAGGAAATGGCTGATCATCCCGGCCCTCGCGGCCCTGCTCCTGACCGGAGCCATCGCGGGAACAGCGTTCGCCCAGGGCGAATCGGACGACGACTCTCCTTCGGTGTCGCGCTTCGTGGAGATACTCGCGGAGAAGCTGGGCATCGACGAGGACCGGGTCCAGACGGCGCTAGAGGAAACGAAGGCGGAGTTGCAGGCAGAGCGGAAGGCAGCCTGGGAGCAGCAGTTGCGCGACAAGCTGGCAGCGATGGTCGAGGACGGCAAGGTTACGCAGGAGCAGGCGGACGAGTACCTGGACTGGTACCTGAACCCTCCGGAGTTGGCGTCCGGCAAGTTCGACAAGAAGTCCGCTTTCGGACGTGGCCACCACCGCAGCAAGGGTGGCTTCTGGGGGCACGGACGGAAGTAGGTCCCCCTTAGACCGCGTAGATGGGGTTGTCCCGCGTGATGATGCGCGTCTCCGCGGCGACCGCCTCCCGCACGTACTTCGGCAGACCGAACATCCCCCGGTGCGCCGCGCCGTCGTAGAAGCGCAGCGGCGACACCACGCGCTCGCACACGCGCGAGTCCACTTCCGATTCGCTCATGGCGCTGACGTTGGGCGCAGCCGCGCCGCCACAGGCGATGAACCCCCACGTCATCCCGAAACTGGGGATGTGCGTGTGATAGCCGGACGTGTGGTCGAACACGCGCTGCATCGTCTGGGCAATAGCCGTGAAGACCTCGCGCACGTTCGTGGGCCCGGTCGGGCCGGACTGCGCGACCATCAGTCCGTCCGGCGCGAGCCGCGCCCGCACGAGCTCATAGAACTCCACCGTGAACAGCAGGTATGCAGGCCCGCCTTCCAGCGGGTCCGGCACGTCGATGATGATGATGTCGAAGGGTGTTTCCCGCCGCTCCAGGTACGCCAGCGCGTCCTCGTGCAGCAGCGTCACGCGGGGGTCGTCGAACGCGCCGCGATGATGCTCGGGGAGATGCTCCTTGCAGAGGTCGACCACGGCCTTGTCGAGGTCGACCATGACGACCTCTTCGACCGAGTCGTGTCGCAGGACCTCCCGGATGGTCGCACCCTCACCGCCGCCGGCGACCATGACGCGCCGGGGGTTCGCGTGCGCAAGCATCACTGGCTGGACGAGCGCCTCATGGTAGACCCATTCGTCAGATTCGGACGACTGCGTCTTGCCGTCCAGCACCAGCATCCTGCCGAAGGAGCCGGTTTCGAGCACCTGCACGTGCTGATAGGGAGTGTCGCCCTCGTAGATGACCTGCCGGACGCTGGATGCCTGCACGAGATCAGGCGTCAGGTACTCCATGTACCAGAGCGTCCGGGGAGAGAGTCCGTTCATGTCAGGCGGGGGTGGCGACGGAGAGGATATCGATGCCGCGCGGGACCTCGGTTATCTCCGGGTCAGCCGATTCGAGGTCGGCGATGATGAGCTTGGCCGCCTCGGTGGGGTCGAAGTTCTCGCCACAGGTGAAGATGTCTACTGCAGCATAGGAGAACTCGGGCCAGGTGTGGATGCAAAGATGGGATTCTGCGATGGCGACAACGCCGGTAACGCCTTGAGGACTGAACTGGTGGAAGATCTTGCCTATAACGGTCGCGCCGGTTTCCTCCGCGGCGCGCAGCATCATGCCTTCCAGCAGAGGAAGGTCATCGAGTGATGCGGGATTACAGGAGCGAAGCTCCAGCAGAACGTGGCGACCCAGCGCTTCCAATCAAGCAGCCCTCCTTTCCGGAAAGTACCGCTTGCGGAGTTCCCTGCGGAACAAGCGGACACAATGGCGCATGCTAGCACTTCGCTTCCCTACGACGCAAGCGATGGGAACCAGCGCCGCACTCCCTCGTCTCATCGGCTTGACGCCTGTGTCCCGGCCTCCATAGCATGAGTCCATGGAAGACTACCTCCGGCAGTACGGGCTCGTACTCATGCTCTCCGCGGTTGCGGTCGTGATACCTGCCAGCGTGCTCGTACTCTCACAGGTTGCCACCAGGATCAAGGCTCGCCCGTTCCGGCCCAACCCCATCAAGTACACCCCATACGAGTGCGGCATGGAGCCGGAGCGCGGACGTTGGGAGCGCTTCAACGTGCGCTACTACCGGTTCGCACTCCTCTTCCTGCTGTTCGACGTGGAAGTCGTTTTCCTGTTTCCGTGGGCGTCTCAGGCAGGCGTCATGGGCTGGTCCGCATTCGGGGCCATCCTGTTCTTCACCGCCGTGATGGTCGCGGGCTGGGCTTACGAGTGGAAGCGCGGAGGCATGGAGTGGGACGAGACGCTCCCCTCGGCATCGGCTTCCGACACGGCTGCGGGGTCCGCCGACCCGGTGGCGGCGTAGTACGCTCGCGGACAAACGGACGTCAGACAGCTGCCTCCGCCTCCTCCAACAGCCGGGCCTGCTCGTCCCGCAGCAACGCATCGACCACCGCGTCTATCTGTCCCGCCATGATCTCCTGCAGGCCGTGGACCGACATGCCGATACGATGGTCCGTGAGGCGGTCCTGCGGGAAGTTGTAGGTGCGCACCTTCTCCGAACGATCGCCCGCGCCCACCTGGGAGCGCCGCGTCGCCGACGTCGCGGCCTGCTGCTCACGCAACTGCTGCTCGTAGAGGCGTGAGCGGAGCACAGCCATCGCCTTCGTCTTGTTCCGCAGCTGCGATCGTTCGTCCTGCGAGACGACCATGATGCCGGTGGGGTTATGCACGACGCGCACGGCGGTAGCGACCTTGTTGACGTTCTGCCCGCCGGGGCCGCCGGAGTGGAAGATGTCTACGCGCAGGTCTTCCTGTTTGATATCCACGTCCACTTCGTCCGCCTCGGGCAACACGGCGACAGTAGCGGTCGAGGTGTGTATGCGTCCCTGCGCCTCGGTCACAGGCACGCGTTGTACGCGATGCACGCCGCTCTCATGCTTCAGGAGGCGGTAGGCGTCCGCTCCCTCTATCTCGCAGACCACCTCTTTCAACCCGCCCTGTTCAGTCTCGCTCGTGTTGACGATGTCCACACGCAACCCATGGCGTTGTGCGTACCGCTGGTACATGCGGAAGAGATCGCCCGCGAAGAGTGCAGCCTCGTCCCCTCCGGCCCCGCCGCGGATCTCCATGATCACGTTCTTGCTGTCGTTCGGGTCCTTGGGGAGCAGGGCCTCCCGCAGCTCCTCGTTCAGCCGCTCCACTTCGGCATCGAGGCTCTCGGCCTCTTCCGTGGCGAGCGCCGCAACTTCCGGGTCCTCATCGGAAGCAAGTTCCTTCGCTTCCGCCAGTTCATTCCGGGCGGTCTGGAGTCGCTCCCACGCGTTCACCACCGGCAGCAGAGCAGCACGCTCTCTGCCCAGCCTCGTCAACTGGGCCGGGTCGGCAACGACTTCCGGCGAAGCAAGGAGCGTGTCTATCTCCTCACGGCGCTTCAACAGATTATCGAGCCGTTCGAACATGGCAGGTGCTCTCAGGAATGGAACCCCGGGAGGCCCGGGAACGTAGTAGTCAGCATAGCATAGCGTCCTAAACAAGCATCCCTAACTCATTGGAGACAGCCCCCCGGCAGCATAGAATCGCTCCATTGTCCCCGCATCGGACGGCATAACTTGTTACCCAGAATGAGGCTTATGCGGATATCTCCGACTGCCCCTGTGCTCGCCATCCTCGCCATCGCGCTTGCGATGACGGTTGCCGTCGCCTGCGAGGACCCGCAGCCGGTGGTTGTGCCCGTCGCCGCGACGCCCACTCCGCTGCCCACGGCCACGCCTACCCCAACGGCAACGCCTACGCCTACCCCTACCGCCACGGCAACGCCCACGGTAAAGCATACTCCCACCGCAACCCTCACTCCCACGCCGACCCCTACGGCAACCCACACCCCCACGCCGACCGCAACGCCTACCGCCACGGCCACGCCCACGGCCGGAGAAGTCGTTGATTTCTCCAGCAAGGCGATGGTCAGGCTGCTGGCGAACGAGACTGTCTGGACAGGCGCCGTCATCAACGACAGCGGGGAGATACTGACGACCTCCGCCGCACTGGGAAGCGCGCCGGTTGCCGACTTCGTCCTGAGTAACGGCAACCAGGGGCAGGCGTGGGTAACCGGCAGGGACGACCAACTGGGGCTTGCCTTGCTCAGCCCCGTAAACCCTTCGCCCCCGTACGACACCATCTCGCTCTCGGCCACTCCTCCCACGATAGGAGACCAGCTCGGGCTGCTCCAGCACTCGAGCTTCTCCCCGGCGTTGGACCAGCGCATCACCCGCGTGAACGGGTACAACTCCTCCCCCATCGGGTACAGCTACATCAAGATACAGGCCACGGATTCCACGGCAGACGGAGCGATGCTGATCAACGCCGTCGGGAAGATCCAGGGCATCCGCATGCCTAGCCTGTGGCTGTTGCAGCAACAGGTATGCAACCCGGGCGAGGTCTGCGCCGTCGACGCAGCGCAAGTTGGGACAGCCGCCATTCCCGCACTGAGGACCGGACGCATCGTCATAAGAGACATCACAACCTCAACCGATGGGCCGGGCGACAGCCCACCCACTCTCCCCATCATCTTCAAGGGCCACTTCACCATAGACGGCGCAGACGCACCGTCCGGGACGCAGCTGTACGCCCGGCTGAAGAAGTCCGGTCAGCCCGACTACTGGGAGTCGGCGCCGACGAATGAGCTGGGGTTCTTCCTCATCGAAGTGTCCGCTCCGAACAACAACTACACCGGAGCTGTTGTAGAGTTCTGGACGAATGGCAAACTCGCCGGGGCAACGGGGTCCTACGACCGGCCCGCAGGGTCTGTCGTGGAGTTGAACCTCGCGTTCTAACTGATGTCTGCTTGAAGTGGGGCGAGCGTGTCCGCCGTCCCTGCCCCTATATAGACCATGCGGAAATCCCTGCGCATCCCAACCCTGATCATCCTTGCAGCCATCTTTGTGCTGGCGCTGGTACTCGCTTACGACGCCTCCCGGGAAGAAGAGCCCGCGCCGACCCCCACCCCAACCCCAACCCAGAC
>VXQP01000012.1 GCA_009838965.1 Chloroflexota bacterium
TCGTGGCCTGCGGCAGCCAGGACAACACGGTGCACTTCTGGCGTCGCTCCACGGAGGAGGACTCCATGATGTCAGGGTATCCGACCAAGCCGTCGGCCCTGGCTTTCGATGACACCGGCACCCTTCTGGCCACCGGCGGCGGGGAAGCGATAACGGTCTGGAGCTTCCACGGGAGGGGTCCCGAAGGCACGGAGCCCGGCGTTCTGGAATTTCATAGACAACCCGTCACGGCCCTTACCTTCGCTCCCGGCGCGATGCGCCTGGCATCAGGGGGCCGCGATGGGGCCGTGGTGGTGTGGTCCCTTCGGAGAGACGGAGAAGGCGGTCCGATAGGGGGCGCGGCTGTGGCGAGCGCCGTGGCCGAACTGTACTGGCGGCCTGACGGGCGCGGGCTTGCCGCGCTCGACGCGCTGGGTGGAGTGACGGTCTGGCGGAGAGCATCAAAGGGCCGAACAGCCCGCGGCCACCCAGGTCCGGTCAGGTAGGCCCACACCGTCACCCACCGAACGCGGCTGAGGCCCAGCCGACGGCGGCGGCGACCGTGACGGCGAAGGCGGACTGCTGCACGACAAGCCTGCCCGCGAACCGTAGTCCGAGTTCGCGTCCGATCGTGATCGCGGTGACCAGGCATGGCAGCACTGTTCCGGCGAGGAATGTTGCAACCAGCAACTGGGCCGCGCTCAACGAGGCGACGGTGCCGGCCTCAGCCAGGAGCAGTATGCCGTCCTTACGGACAGCTGCGAGCACGGTCGGCATCGCCGCGTCCGCCGGCAGTGCGAACACCGCCATCGCCGGCGCCAGCAAGCCCTCCGCCGCATCGAGCACGCCCGACCAGTCGAGGAGCGAGGCAACCATGGCGATCGCGAAGAAGATCGGGAGCGCCGTGCGGAGAAATGCCCCAACCGTTCCTCGCGCCTCCGCCCCGACTGCCGCGAAGGATGGCCGGGTGAGGAAGGCGCGCGGTTCGATGAGCAGCGTGTTGAGCGTCGACCGCGCGTCAGGCTGACTGATGAGGCGCGTGTAGACGAGCGTCGCCGCGACGAGCAGCGCCAGGTACGGCACAACGAGACTGCTCTGGTCAGCGGCGGCAAAAACCGCAAGCGTCGCGCCGAGTTGGTACGAGCAGGCGGACCCGAAGGAGATTGCGCCGACGGTCGTCGGCCGGGTGCAGGCAGAGCAGGAGCGTGTCGCGACGATCGCCGGGACGTTGCAGCCGAATCCCATCAGCACTCGTGTCACGTCGCGCCCGTGCAGGCCGACCGGCCGCAACAGGGGGTGGAGCGCCGTCCCGGTGCGGTCGGCGAGGCCGCTCGCCTTGTATGCGCTGATCAGCACCGAGTAGACCAGCACTGTCGGGACCGCCCATACGAACAGCAACGGTCCCATCGTGAGCAGCCCGTAGTCACCGGCGAGCACAGCCCCGAGCGGTCCCGGCCAGCCCTCTATCCTCTCGGCCAGGGGTGTCGTGCTCGCCACGGCCAGCGGATCAAGCCAGGCGGCGGCCTGGTTCGCGCCGAGCACTGCGAGCAGAGCAGGCAGGACCAGGAGGACGACCGCTGTCGTTGGACCTGCTACCGCACGCCCGATGAGCAACGTGGCGGGAGGCGCCGCGACATCGATGTCCTGCCGGTCAGCACGCACAGGACTCCGCGCAGCAAGAGAGGTCGTCCAGGTACATCCCCACCGCTCGGTGGGCCGCAACGGCTTCCGTGGTGTCCTTTCCGAGGCGCTGTGCTATCGCATCGGCGACGATGGCGAAGCGCTGGCGGAACTTGTAAATGAAGCAGAAGTTCACGCCCCGGTGTGCGAGTATGGGGCCGGAGATGAACAGGCCAGGCACAAGCGTGGACTCGTCGGCCTCTTCCGTGACGACGGGGGCGCCGTCTTCATCGTACTCGATCAGGCCATCGAGGTGGCCCAGGGACCCCTTGAAGCCGGTGGCCAGGATCGGGCGTGTCTCGCTCACCCACTCGCAGCCGTCCGAAGCCTGGACGACCCATCTGTCACCGTCCACACGCACCGACGTGATGTCGACACCGCCGACGAGGTTCACGGAGCCCGTGGACCCGGCCCATGCCAGACGTTCGCGGGAAAACGGGGTGAGGGAGATGCTGGGGTCCGGGTGTTCACTGTCCCATGTCGCATATCGCCCCAGCACGGTCACGTTCTTCCCCAACTGCACCAGGGAGACGGCCGCATCTGCGGCGCTCTCGTAGCCGCCGATCACCGTGAAACGGTCACCCTCGAGCTCCCGCCACGTGCGGACCTCGGATGAGTGGCAGCAGGACTCTGCGCCCGCGAACGAATTGCGGTTCGGGTACTGGAATTCCCCGGCTGCCCAGATGACATGCCGCGCCCGCACCGGCCGGTCAGACGTCGTGAGCGTGAATGTCCCGTTATCCTCGACTGTAACGGCGCAGACATCGATACCGGGCTTCACCTTGAGCTTGAAGTGCTGGGCAACGTTGTCGAGGTACATCGCGTAGGCGGTCCCGCCGGGGTGTTCGCGGTCGAGCGTGTAGGCGGGCGATGTGTGGGGGACGATCGCATTGAGGTCGAGCAACCCAAACGCGTTCGAGGTGAACGACGGCGTGATGAAGCGCATCTCTTGCGGCCACCGGCGGAACGAGGCGCCGACCTCATGGCGATCGAGGATGATGACGTCGTCGACGCCAAACTCCTTGAGGGCAACCGCGCATCCGAGTCCGGCCGGTCCCGCGCCCACGATCGCGACCTGGTGGCGGCGTGACCGTTTCGGGGCCTGGTTCCGCCGCGGTAGTGTGCCCTTGTTGCTCATGCGACCCTGCCTCCCGAACGCCTGTTTACGAGTGCCGAGCATAGCAGTATTGATACTTCATGTCAATACTTCTGCCCTGGAACCGGCCCTTTGACCCTCCGTCGGCAGGACCCGAAATCGGGGCTGGCGCATCGGCGCGAGAAAGTCCGCAGTACTGTATGCCGTGGCCGGAAGTGGTGGGCCGGGCAGGACTTGAACCCGCGACCAGACGATTATGAGTCGTCCGCTCTGACCAACTGAGCTACCGGCCCCAGGGCACTAGTATATGCGCTGCGCGGCGACCCATTCGACAAGCCCAGGCAGGCTCTCTCCCAGGAGAAGTCGGAGGCGAGGTTGCGCGCCAAAGCGCGGGAATGACGGAGGCCTAGTCGGCTTCCGGGGCCATCCCGCGCATGACGGAAGCCACGCGGTCGGAGGTAACGCCGGAGCTGTCCAGCAGTTGTCCCGCAACGTCCTCCGGGTTCTCCACCAGGGCGAGCAGCAGGTGGCCGGTGCCGACGGTGCGAAGACCGCCGTTACGGGATATGCGCACCGCCCGTTCGATGACGCGCTGGCAGCGCTGGGTCATGCTCGCGGTCCCGCCGAAGAGCGGCCCGCGCCTGCTGATGATGTTCTCGATCTCGCGCCTGATGGAAGCGGGGTCGGCCCCGAGTTCCAACACTATGCGCGATGCCTGTGAGCGCGAGTCGCTCAACACGCCGAGGAGCAGATGCTCGGTGCCCATGTTCGACTGCTCGAAACGCTTCGCCTCCTCCTGCATGAAGGAGAGCGCGCGCCACGCGAGGCCCGTGAACCTGCCCGGAGCAGCGTCCCGTGCAGCGCCACCGCCACTCGAGCGTTGCGTCAGCGCTGCGGCAGCGCCCTCGTCAGGCGGAGCCTTGAGCAGCACCCGCAGGCCCAGCGTTCCGAACAGCAGAGCGCCCAGCGACGTCGCGATGACCATCCGTCCGGGGATGCCGACCAGGAAGGAAGGCAGGCCAAGGAAGGTGCCGGAGTTGAAGCGCTCCAGCGGGATGAAGAGCATGAGCACCAGCGGCGTTACGACGAAAACGTATATGAGCCACGAGTACCGCGCGCCGAACTGCGCGCTGCCTCGAACGCCCACGATCATCGCACCGCCCACGACGATCCCGATGACTCCAACGAGTATCGTCCGCAGGTACGCGGCCAGACCGCTGAGCGCACTCGGGAGCGGGCCGTGCCCCAGCGTACGGTCCGTACCTTCTGCGAACCACATCGCCAGGAGCAGCAATGCCCAGAGAACTATCGAGGCCAGGATCACGGAGGTTGCCTGTCGGGCAGGAGACTTCTCGGTCATGTTCACACTGAAGCGGCCGTTGCCGCGAGGTATTCTCAGAGACTCTACTTTACTCTCCCCGTACGACAGCGAGAAGGCGTCAGCCTTCCCTGTTTGAGGCTATTGCGGGCGACCCCCTCCCCTGCCTGAAACGGCGTTTCCATCTGGCAGCGAGGCGGCGGCGGCGATAAGATGATGCACCGTCAGAACCAGAAGGCGAGGTTGCGCGCTAAAGCGCGAGAACGACGGGGTTACACCCCGGCGAAAACGCCCGCCAAACGAAGGAGCCTGTCGTCGATATGACCGAAACGAAAGCGTCCCGGATCGAGAAAGACACCATGGGGGAGATGGAGGTGCCGGCGGATGCTTACTGGGGCGCGTCCACCCAGCGCGCCGTGCTCAACTTCCCCATCAGCACCCTGCGCTACCCTCCCGCGTTCATCCACATGCTCGGCCGCATCAAGCGCGCCGCGGCGCGTACGAACACCGCCCTCGGCCTGCTCGACCAGGCCGTCGCCGACAGCATCGAGGCGGCTGCGACCGAGGTGGTCGACGGCAACTGGGACGAGCATTTCGTCGTTGACCTCTTCCAGACCGGCTCCGGCACGTCGACCAACACGAACGCGAACGAGGTCATCGCGCGCCGCGCCCGCGAGCTGACGCCCGGCGTGAACGTTCACCCCAACGACCACGTCAACATGGCACAGTCGTCCAACGACGTCATCCCTACGGCGAGCCACCTCACCGCCGCCGAGGCGCTCAACGGCGAGCTCATCCCCGCGCTCGAACAGGCGGGGGCGGCGCTCGCGGCGAAGTCCGGTGAGTTCTGGGAGATCATCAAGACCGGCAGAACGCACCTGCAGGACGCCACGCCTATCCGCCTCGGACAGGAGTTTGCGGGTTACGCCAGCCAGCTGGAGCTGAGCATCGCGCGCCTGCGCCCGCATGTCGAGGCACTGTGCGAGGTCGCGCTGGGCGGCACCGCCGTCGGCACCGGCATCAACGCACACGAGGAGTTCGCCGCTCGCACCTGCGCGTCGCTGGGCGAGGAGCTGGGCCTGCCGGTCCGCGAGACCGCGCACCACTTCCAGGCGCAGGGCACGCAGGACACGATGCTCGCGGCCAGCGGCGCGGTGCGGAGCGCCGCGGTGTCGCTGCAGAAGATAGCGAACGACCTCCGCTGGCTGTCGTCGGGGCCCCGCGCCGGACTGGCAGAGCTGGAACTTCCCACAGTGCAACCCGGCTCCTCGATCATGCCGGGCAAGGTGAACCCGGTCATCCCGGAGTCCGTGGTGCAGGTCGTCTGCCAGGTCATCGGCAACGACGCTGCGGTCGCGGCTGCGGCGCAGGGCGGCTACCTCGAGCTCAACACCTACTGGCCGGTCGCGGCGTACAACCTGCACCAGTCCATCACGCTCCTCGCGTCCGCGACGGCGAACTTCGAGGAGCAGTGCCTGCGCGGCATCAAGGCCACGAGCAAGGGACCGGACATGGTGGAACAGGGGCTGATGATGGCCACCGGCCTGACGCCCGCCATCGGCTACGACAAGGCAACGGCCATCGCAAAGACCGCGGCCGCACAAGGGACCACGATACGGGAGCTGGCGAAGACGGAGGCCGGACTCACCGACGAGCAACTCGAAGAGCTGCTGGACCCCGCGCGCATGACGGCCCCCGGCATCGTGGAGGGCGCGTCGGGCGGAGGCGGCTAAGGAGATCGACGTGGACTTCGGCATCCAGATACGGGAGATCAAACCGCAGAAGATAGCGGCGGTGCGGGCGAAGACGACCATCAACAAGGTGACACCCAAGGTCGTCCAGCTGCTCCAGGAGACGGCGGACTACCTGGAGTCGGTCGGCGTGCAGCCCACCGGCCCCGGCTTCGGGGTGTACTACGAGGTCGGCGCGTTCCTCGTGGACGTCGAGGTGGGCTACCCGGTAGGCGTGGAGGTGGAAGGCAACGGGCGTGTGCAGCCGAATGCGCTCCCCGGCGGGAAGTTCGCCATCGCCCAGTACAAGGGCCCGCACGAGCAGATCGCGGAGGCGCACCGCGCCGTCCACACGTGGATGCACGTCAACGACGTGAAGTCCACCGGCGATCCTGCCCGCGAGATCTACCTGACCGACCTCCGCGAGGTCGGCGAGGGTGAGGAGTGCGAGGCGGAGTCCGTCTGGCCCATCATCCATGAGACCCGCGCCGAGCGGCGCAGACAGCAGCGGGCGAAGGCCTGACCTAACGCAAAGGCAGGACGGTGCAGTTCGATCCACCCTCACCCGTCGCCTGACATGCGGCGACCTCTCCCTTGAAGGGAGAGGGGATAAGGAACAGGGATGCAGCAAGCGATCACCGACCACGTAGACAGCCACCTGGACGAAACCATCGAGGGGTTGAAGCGGCTCACCCGTCAACCGAGCATCAGCGCGCAGCGGCTCGGCGTCCTGGAGTGCGGAGAGATGGTGGTCGAGATGCTGCGCGACGCCGGATTCGACGCCGGCCTCGTCCCCACCGCAGACCCCGGCTACCCGGGCATCATCGCGGAGCTGAAGGGCAAATCCGACAGGTCGCTGCTGTTCTACAACCACTACGACGTGCAACCCCCCGACCCGCTCGACGAGTGGGAGACGCCTCCCTTCGAGCCGACCGAGCGCGACGGCTACCTGTACGGGCGCGGCATCTCCGACGACAAGGGACCGATCGCCGCCCGGCTCGCCGCCATCAAGGCAGTGCGCGACACGATGGGCGAGCTGCCCATCACGATCCGCTGGTGCCTCGAAGGCGCGGAGGAGATCGGCAGCCCCGGCTTCCACGAGTTCGTGGAGCTGAACGCAGAGCGCATCAAGTCGGACGTCTGCATCTGGGAAGGCGGCGGCGTGAACTGGGACGGGCGTCCCATGGTCATGCTGGGGGTGAAGGGCCTGCTCTACGTGGAACTGGAGTGCCGCTCCGCCAAGACGGACTCCCACTCCTCCTACGCCCCCGTCGTGCCGAACCCCGCCTGGCGGCTCATCTGGGCGCTCAACACGCTGAAGGACGAGAGCGAGCGCATCGCCATCCCCGGTTTCTACGACCGCATACGGCCGGCGCTCGAGAACGAGACGAAGGCCATCGCCGCCCTACCGGACACGTCGCGCGAGTTCCTGCACGACCTCGGCGTCGAGATGGCGGTCGGGGAAGCGTCCGGCTACGAGTTCCGCCGCCGCCTCATCATGGAGCCCACAGCGAACATCGCGGGGTTCGGCGCGGGCTACACCGGACAGGGCGCCAAGACCATCCTGCCCGCCGTCGCGCGGGCCAAGCTCGACTTCCGGCTCGTCCCGAACCAGGACCCGCAGGAGATACTGCAGAACCTGCGTGAGCACCTGGACCGCAACGGGTTCAGCGACGTCACGATATCGAGCCTCACCTCGGAGCACCCGGCGCGCACGTCGATAGAGGACCCGTTCGTGCGACAGGTGGCCGACTCGGCCCGGCGCGTCTACGAGAGCGAGCCGTACATCGTGCCCAGCATGACCGGCACGGGGCCGCAGCATCCCGTCCAGCACATCCTCGGTGTCCCGGTGGCGTCGTGCGGCATCGACTACCCGGGCAACCGCATCCACGCACCCAACGAGAACATCCGGCTCGACTACTTCCGCCTGGGCGTGCTCCACACCGCGGAGCTCATCACGGAACTCGGCGCGTAACGCTCTAGCTCATGGAGGCGAACGCCGAGCAGCAGATAGCCGAGCTGGCCAGGCGCTTCCTGCCGGACGTGGAGCGCAGCCTCCGTGAGGCGGTGGAAGCGGGCGGCGAGCTCGCCCCGATGCTGCGCTACCACATGGGCTGGGAGAACCTCGAAGGCGCGCCCACGCGGGGAGGCGGCAAGGCGCTGCGCCCCATCCTCTGCCTCGCGGCGTGTGAGATGTCGGGGGGCGACTGGCGCGACGCGCTTCCCGCCGCCGCGGCGCTGGAACTCATCCACAACTTCTCGCTCGTCCACGACGACATCCAGGACGGCGACGAGACCCGCCGTGGGACGCCCACCCTGTGGCACCTCTGGGGAGTCCCGACGGCGCTCACCGCCGGCAATGCCATGCGCGTCATCGCAGACCACACCGCAGGGGCGCTCACCGCGGGAGGCACAACGCCGGATGTCGCGCAGGGCACCATCGCCGAGCTGACGAAGCGGTACCTGGAGATGATCGAGGGGCAGTACCTCGACCTCTCCTTCGAGGCCGCCGAGCGCGTCTCCGTCGCCGACTACCTGGACATGATCGGGCGCAAGACCGGCGCGCTGCTGGAGAGCGCGATGCACATGGGCGCGCTCGTCGCAACCGGCGACCATGCCACGGCGCAGGGGTTCGGGGAGTGCGGGATGCGGCTCGGGCTCGCCTTCCAGGTGCGGGACGACTGGCTCGGCGTCTGGGGCGATCCGGCCTTCACCGGCAAGGCGGTAGGCGCGGACATCCGCAGGAAGAAGAAGTCGCTCCCTGCGGTCTACCTGTTCGACAACGTTTCGGACGAGGAGCGTCCGTGGCTGGAGGAAACGTACCGGGCCGAGGAGATCGAGGGCGAGCGGCTGGACGGCGTGATGGCGATGCTCGACCGCCTCGGCGGCGACGCATACGTGCAGCGCATCGCGGAGGAGCAGGCCCGCCAGGCGACCGCCGCTGTGGACGGGCTCAACATCCCGGAGGAGTCGAAGCAGCTGCTCGGTGCGGTTGCGGAGTTCTTCGCGACACGAGACATGTAGTTAGAGAGGAGAACGCATGAGCATCGACCTAGGAGAACTGAACTGGCTGGCCGTCGTCGTGGCGGCGGTTGCCGCCTATGTACTCGGCGCCGTCTACTACATGGCGCTTGCGAAGCCGTGGATGGCCGCGGCGAAGCTCACACGCGAGCAGATAGAAGGGAGCGACAACAAGACGGCTTACGGGCTGGCGGCCCTTGCCTCCGTCATCGGAGCGGTAGTGCTCGCCATCCTCGTGCAGGCCACCGGCGCGGCGGATGCGGCTGAGGGTCTGCTGGTGGGTCTCATCGTGGGCATCATCGTTACGGGAGTAGGGCAGATCCCCAACTACGCCTTCCAGTACCGGGGCGCAAAGCTCTTCGTGATCGACGCGGGCTACCCGCTCCTCCAGATGCTGCTCGGAGGCGCGATACTCGGGGGCTGGCAGTAACGCCTCCCGTATTGCCGAATCCGCCCGCCCGTTCTCTCAACATCCCTCACGGGGCCGCTAAGGCATTGACTTGGAAATGCCCTTGATGCTACGTTGCTAGAGTCGTATCAACTCCGGCCGTCTCAGTCGCAGATTGGCCGTACTCCAGAGGATGAGGGCATGACGAGCACGACCGTAACCCGCCTGCGCATGGAGACGAACGCCGCTCCCGAGTTCTACGACATCACCGAGAACGTACGCTGGGCGCTTGCCGACTCCCGCGTGCGCGACGGGTTGCTGTGCGTCTACTGCGCCCACACCACCGCCGCCGTCGTCATCAACGAGCACGAGCCGCTGCTCATCGAGGACATGAAGCGATTCCTGCGCAACATCGCGCCGGAAGACGCCTACTACGCCCACAACGACTTCGCCGTGCGCACCGTCAACATGACCCCGGACGAGGTGGCCAACGGCCACTCGCACTGCGCCCACCTGCTCCTGCCATCCAGCGAGACCATCCCCGTCATCGACGGTGAGCTTGCGCTGGGCACCTGGCAGAGCGTGTTCCTGGTCGAGCTCGACCATCCCCGGACGCGAGAGGTAATCATCAGCGTCTACGGCAGCTGAGGCCTCGCATGGCGCTGTCCCATGCCTCAGCCAAGCCCCCTTCCCTCGTAGAGTCCTACGCCTACTGCGCCGACCTCGCGCGCTCGCACTACGAGAACTTCACCGTCATCTCGCGGTTCACACCCCGACAGCACCGGCCTGCGCTCGAAGCCGTCTATGCCTTCTGCCGCCACACCGACGACCTCGGCGACGAGGCTGAGGGTGACCGGCTCGCGCTGCTCGACGAGTGGGAAGCCGAGCTCGATCGCGCCTACAACGGCGAGCCCACCCATCCCATCATGGTGGCGCTGCAGGACACCATCCGGCGCGCGCAGATACCGGAGGAGCCGTTCCGCAAACTGATCGAGGCGAACCGCATGGACCAAGGATCGGGGCGCTTCGAGACGTACGCCGACGTCCTCCACTACTGCGACCACTCCGCCAACCCGGTCGGACGCATGGTGCTCCACGTCCTGGGCGAGGCGAGCGATGAGAACGTGCGGCTCTCCGACGCGACGTGCACCGCGCTCCAACTCGCCAACTTCTGGCAGGACGTGGCGCGCGACTATGCGATGGGCCGCATCTACATCCCGCTCGAGGACATCCGGGCGTTCGGTTGCGCGGAGGAGCAGATCGCGAACGGCGTCGCGGACAGGGCATTCCGCGACCTGATGCGGTCCGAGGTAGACCGTGCACAGGCGCTGTTCGAGGAAGGGCTGCCGCTGGCAACGAGACTCAGCGGACGGGCCCGGCTGGCCATCGCGCTTTTCAGTAAAGGCGGCATGCGCGTGCTGGACGCCATCCGCAAGCAGGACTACGACGTACTGAGCAGGCGGCCGGTCGTCACGCGCTCCCGCAAACTGTGGCTCATCCTTGCCACGGCCGCCCGCCTGACGCTGCTGCGCCGCCCATGACGACCTCGACGGACAACGCCGCGCTCGACGCCGCGTACGAGGAGTGCCAGGCCGTCACGAAGCGCGAGGCGCGCAACTTCTACTACGCCTTCCTCACCCTGCCCCATCCGCGCAGGCGCGCCATCTACGCCGCCTATGCCTTCAGCCGTCTCGCCGACGACATCGCGGACGGCGACGGCGCCCCACCGCAGAAGCGGAGCGAACTCGCAGCACTGCGCGAACGGCTGCGCAACGCGTACGCCGGACGCCCTGAGGGCGCCATCCTCACCGCGCTCGTGGACGCCGCCGCCACGTACGACATCCCGGAGTCGCTCTTCCAGGACATCATCACGGGCGTGGAGATGGACCTGGAGCCGAGGCGGTTCGCCGACTTCGACGAACTGCGGCACTACTGCTACCACGTCGCCTCGGTCGTGGGGCTCGTCTCCATCCGCATCTTCGGCTACCGGGACGTCCCGCTCGCGCAGGAGACGGCGGTGGACTTCGGCCTGGCGATGCAGCTGACGAACATCCTCCGGGACCTGCGGGAGGACATCGAGCGCGACCGCGTCTACCTGCCGCTCAACGAGATGGCACGCTTCGGCTACACGGAGGACGACCTGCGCGACAGCGTCGTCCACGAGCGGTTCCGAGCGATGATGCGCTTCCAGGCCAACCGCGCCCAACGCTACTTCGACTCGGCGTCGCGGCTGATGCCGCTCCTGGAGCCGGAGTCGCGCGGCTGTGCGGAAGGACTGCACCACCTCTACAATCGCCTGCTGAACAGGATGGCCTCGCGCGGCTGGGACGTCTTCTCGAAGCGCGTGAGCCTCTCGTCCTGGGAGAAACTCAACCTGACATGCAGACTCTGGACAACGGCCCGGCTCCGCAGCGTCCTGAAGCGCTGACCTCCGTCGCCGTGCTCGGGGGCGGGCTGGCGGGCATGGCCGCAGCATGGCGGCTCGTCAACGCGGGTTACCGCGTAACGCTCGTGGAGCGCAGGCCGTACCTCGGCGGCAGGGCGTACTCGTTCGTCGACCGGGAGACCGGTCAGGAGATCGACAACGGCCAGCACGTCTTCCTCGGCTGCTGCGACGCCTACAGGCGCTTCCTCGACGAGATCGGCTCGCTCGAACTGACGAGCCGCCAGAAGCGGCTGCACGTCGAGGTCCGCGCTCCGGACGGAGCGCGCGGCATCCTCTCCGGTCTTCCCCTGCCCGCGCCGTTCCACCTGCTGCCGTCGCTGCTGCGCTACCCGCATGTCAGCATCGGCGAGCGGCTCCGAGCGATACCCGCGCTGCTGCTCATGTGGCTGGAACGCAAGCGCGACCGTCCCGCACTCAGGCGACAGTCGTTCCACCACTGGCTGCGGTCGCACTGGCAGTCGGAGCGAGCCATCGACGCGTTCTGGAACCTGCTCATCATCCCGGCCCTGAACGACTCGGCGGAGGACGTCTCGGCGAGCGCCGGATTCATGCTCTTCCAGGAGGCGCTGCTGCGGGACAGGAACGGCGGGAACATCGGGTTCGCCAGGGCGGGCCTCTCCGCGATCATGGGCGACGCCGTGCGGGAGCGGCTCACGGACGCGGGCGCCGACGTGCTGCTCGACAGGACAGCGGACGCGATCGTCGTGGAGGACGGACGCGTTACCGGCGTTCGTCTTACAGGGGATGAGACGCTGCCCGTGGACGCGTGCGTGAGCGCGCTGCCGCCGGACGTCCTGCTGCGGCTGCTGCCGGAGGAGGTGCGCGAGCACGCCGCGTTCGCACCCGCCGCGACGCACACGTGGTCGCCCATCGTCAACCTGCACGTCTGGTACGACCGGCAGATCGCCGAATTCGAGTTCCTCGCCTTCGTGGACAGCCCCGTCCAGTGGGTGTTCAACCGCACCGCGATAGCCGGATTGGAGGGCCCAGGGCAGTACATCACCGTCTCGCTGTCCGGGGCGTGGGAGTTCTGGCCGATGAGCAAGGAGGCGCTCCGCGAGAAGTTCATCCCGGAGCTGGCGCGGCTCTTCCCCGCAGCGAAGGACGCGGAGATCACGCGGTTCGTCATCGTGAAGGAGCAGCGGGCGACGTTCCGCTCGCTCCCCGATGCGGCGGACAACCGCCTGCCGTCCGCCACTCCCCTGCCCAACCTCTTCCTCGCGGGCGACTGGACGGACACCGGCTGGCCTGCAACGATGGAGAGCGCCGTGCGCAGCGGCAACATCGCCGCGGAGGCCGTGGGGAGGAATGCTGACGTACGCGATAGCAGCATGTCATGCTGAGCAAAGTCGAAGGCGCAGCCTGAGACGCAGCCGAAGCATCTCTCAGGGGAACGTTGGCCAACAGCCGAGCTCCGCCCCGAGAGATTCCTCGGCTCCGCTGCGCTTCGCTCGGAATGACAAGCCTCCCTGCCCCACACCGGAGGGCCCTCACCCGCCGCGTTGCCGCGCGTCGACCTCTCCCCGGGGGAGAGGTGGGGAGCGAGGTTCCTGCCTCCGCAGGAACGACGAGGTCAACGCCCGATGAACTCGCTCGTTCTTGCGCCGTTCTCCGACGAGGGGATCATCCGCCTCGTAGCGCTCGGACGCGTGGTGCACGAGCCGTGGACGGAGACGCGCACGCTCTGGGACCCGGAGGAGCTGGGCGCACGGCTGACAAACGAAGGGTTCGACGCGCTCGTGGTCGAGGCCGACTTCCTCTTCGAGGAGCTGTTCGACACCGCGCGCGGACTGCGCATCGCCGCCATCTGCCGCGGCGACCTCCACCACGCCGACCTCGACGCCGCGACCGAGCGCGGCATCGCCGTGGTGCGCACGCCCGCGCGGAACGCGCAGGCCGTCGCCGAGTTCGCGGTCGCGCAGATGCTTGCGCTCGCGCGTCACACGAGCATCGGAGAGCGCTACGTGCGCGAGGGACAGTGGGAAGACCCCACCGAGCCTTACGTCCGCTTCCGGGGCCGCGAACTCGCCGGAGCGACACTGGGGATCGTCGGCTTCGGCGCGATAGGGCGCGCGGTGGCGCGCATCGCCGCCGGGTTCGGGATGCGCGTCCTCGCGTACGACCCCTACGTCAGCGATGCGGAAGGCGTGGAGATGACGAGCCTCGAAGCGCTGCTGGCCGCGTCGGACTTCGTGTCGATGCACGTGTCGGACACACCCGAAACGATGGGGATGCTCAACGAGTCTCGCATCGCGGCGATGAAGCCTGGCGCATACCTGGTGAACGTCACCAACTCGTCGGTGGCGGACCGGGCGGCGCTGGCGGCGGCGCTCGCTTCGGGCGGGCTCGCCGGGGCGGCGCTCGACGTCCACGAGGCGCACCCCATCCCTCCGGATTCACCCTTCCTCGGCCTGCCGAACGTGCTGCTGACGCCCCACATCGGCGGAGCGACGCAGGAGACGATCGAGCGGCACTCGGCGATGGTGGCCGAGGACTTCGAGCGCTTCGCGCGCGGCGAGCAGCCCTTGCGGCTGGTCAACCCGGACGTGTGGGGACGGCTGCGGGGCTAGGACTCCAGCGCGTAGAGGCGGGCGCAGTTGTCCCAGAGCACCTTGCGGCGGGACTCGTCCGGGAGGTCGAGTTCGAAGAACTCGTCCATCGCGTGGGGGAAGGCGCTGTCGGGGTGCGGGTAGTCGGTGGAGATGACCATGATGTCGTTGCCGTACCGCTCCATCACGTCCGCTGCCAACTCCTCGTCCGCCTCCATGGAGAGGACGCACTGGCGCAGGAAGTACTCGCTCGGCTGGAGCGACAGGTCGGTCTCCACGTACTTCGCGTGCTGGTCGTCCAGGCGGTAGAGGAGCCAGGGCAGCCAGCCGCAGTTGGCCTCCAGGAACGCGACGCGCAGCGCGGGGTGGCGCTCCAGCACACCGGTCATCGTCAGTCCGGCCATCGCGCCCATGATCTGGGTCGGGAAGCTGAGGGCGTGCGTCATCGTGCGCGGCGACGGGTGGCGCAGGAACTTGCGGCTGATGTCCTCGCGTCCGGGGGCGGTCGACGTGCCGTGGAGGCAGACCGCGGCGCCGAGCCGCTCGACCTCGGTCCAGAGCGGCTCGACCTCCTCGTCGTAGAGCAGGCGGCCGTTGACCGGCTCCGTATGGACGGTGACGCCGACGAAGCCCAGCTCCGTCACGGCGCGGCGTGCCTCCTCAACGGCGAGGTCGAGCGCCTGCAGCGGGAGGAGCGCGATGCCCTTCAGCCGGTCGGGGTCGGTCGCGCAGTAGTCGCGCATCCAGTTGTTGTACGCGCGGCATAGGGCGGCGGCGTACTCGGGTTCGAGATCGTCCAGGCCGACGATCCAAGTGCCGCCGTTCGTGCGGAAGAGGGCGGCGACGTCCACGCCCTCGATGTCCATCGCTTCGAGCGTGGTCGCGGCGTCGAACCCGTGCTCGAACGCCTTCACCTGGAACGGCGTCCGCTCCTTCTTCGTTTTCAGCAGCGCGTTGGCCTTCGCGAACTCAGGCCACTCGTTCCACAGCGGGAACGGCTTGCCGTCAATCACCCAGGTGTCGACGCCGGTGACGTCGCTGCGCTGCATGACGGGCATGCGGGAGCGGAATGGCGCTTCGAGGTAGTCCTCGAAGAGGCTGGCCGGTTCGATGACGTGGATATCGCTGTCGAGGACCTTGAACCCGTTCTTCATGGCGTCTTTCTACCGGAACAGGCGCGCAGCGGTCAATGCGGCGCCGTCCGGCGGGTGGTAGCCTTCCGCGCGTTATGGCGCGCGTGATACTCGTGCTCGACCTCGGCAGCAGCCGCCTGCGGTGCGCGCTCGTGCCGCTCGAAGGCGGCGGTGAGCCCGTCGAGGCCGCGCGCGCCCCCTACCCCGTCACGAACGATCGGGCCGGAGCGCTGGCGCACGCCTACAACCCACGGCTGCTCCGGGAACGACTGCTGCGCGTGCTGGCGCAAGGAGCGCAGGCTGCGGGGCCGGGCAATGTGGCCGCCATCGCCGTGACGGCGCAGCGGCTCGCGACCTGCTTCTTCGACGCTAACCTCGGGACGCTGAGCGCGGGGGCGAACAACGATACCCGCTCCGTCTTCCAGAGCGGCGCGATGGACGACGCGCACGGACCGCTCATCTACCGGACAACCGGCCATCTGCCCTCCATGCTGTTCGCGCCGGCCAAGTACGCGTGGTGGCGGGAGAGCCGACTACGAACGGCGCGGCGCATCGCGAAGACGGCGGGGCTCGACGCCTGGGCCGCGCTGCAACTCACCGGAACGGTCGCGGAGACGAGGCTGGGACTGGCGGAGTCGGGGCTGCTGGACGTGACGTCCGGGAAGCCGGCGGAGGCGCTGCTGGGACGGCTCGGCGTACCGCTCGGCCTGCTGCCGGACGTGCTGCCCCCGGACGCCCCGGTGGGGCAGCTGACGGCAGAAGCAGCCGAGGCAACCGGACTGCCGCGCACGACGCCGGTCCACCTCGCGGGGCCGGACTCGCACGCCGCGGCGGTCGGCTGTGGCGCAGCGTCGGAAGACACGGCTGCCTGCGCCGCAGGATGGAGTGCGCCGGTGCACGTGACGACGGCGTCGCCAGCGTTCGATCCGCAAGCGCGGACGTGGACGTCGCTGCACGGCGTCAGCGGCAGATGGACGGTCGAGGCGACCCCCGGCGACACGGGGCGGATGCTCGACGCCGTACGGCGCCTGCTCACTCCCCGCGCATCGCTCGAGCGGTTCGACGCGCTGGCGCGATCCGCCTTCGAGAGCGGACGCCCCGTGACCGCGTTCCTCGGCCCACGCGCCATCGACCTCTCGAACCCGGGCATCACGATGGGCGGCGTGCTCATGCCCGCCCCCATCACCCACGGGGGACTGGACGCAGCGGACATCGCCCGCGCCGCGTTCGAGAATGCCGCGTTCGCCATCCGCGAGAGCCTCGCGCTTGCGCGCAGTGTCGCAGGGACGGAGCCGCGAGACGTCGCGCTCAGCGGTGGGATGGCGGAGAGCGCCGTCTTCCCTCAGCTGCTGGCCGATGTGCTGGGCGAGCCGGTGAGCGTACACCGCAACGCGACCGCCACCGGCGCAGCGTCGCTGGCGTCCACGCCTGCGAGTGAACTTGCGGCACGCTGCGCCGACCTCGCCGCGAACGGGGCGAGCGTCGAGCCGGGGCCACGCTCGCGGGAGTGCGGGGAATCGTACGAGCGCTGGCTACGCCTCCGGGAGCAGCTCGACGCGCTGACCGAGGAGCTTTAAGCGGTTCATTGTCATTCCGAGCGGAGCCGAGGAATCTCTCGGGTGCGCCTCGCAGTCGACCAGCACTCCCCCGAGAGATGTTTCGACTCCGCTACAGCTCCGCTCAACATGACAACACCCCACACCTGAGCTATCCGCTGCTATGCTTAATCCAGGATGACCTCCAACGGCACGACATACGAGCAGTTGCGTCTCGAGGTGCTCGAGAGCGCGCGTGCGATGCACCGCAGCGGGCTCGTCGTGGGCTCGTCCGGCAACGTGAGCGCGCGCGTCAGAGGCGAGGAGCTGCTCGCCATCACGACGGCGGGCAAGGACTACGAGACGATGGGGCTCGACGAGGTGGTCGTCACCGACTTCGAAGGCGACGCCGTCGAGGGCGACGGCCTGCCGTCCACCGAGATGCTTATGCACGTGGCCATCTACCGCGCCCGCCCGGACGTCCGCGCCGTGATGCACACGCACTCGGTCTACGCGAGCGCGCTGGCTGTCGCCGGAGAGCCGCTTCCGCCCCTGATCGACGAGATGGTCATCGTACTGGGCGACAGCATCCAGGTATCCGACTACGCGTTCCCGGCCACGGAGGAGCTGGGCGACGCGGTCGTTGCGGCGCTCGGCGAGCGGAATGCAGCCCTCATCCGGAACCACGGGCTCGTCGGCGTCGGAAGCAACCTCGCGGAGGCGCTGCACGTCTGCCAGCTGGCAGAGCACGTCGCACACATCTACGTGGCGGCGAAGACGCTCGGCACGCCCAGGCCGCTGCCGGACGAAGCTATCGCTACTGAAACGACGCTGTTCCGCATGAGCCGAAAGGTGGAGAGCGCATGAAGGTCCCCCCGTTCCTGCTCCGCAGGCTGTACGTGAAGGGCAGCCTCACCGCGACGGCTGACGGCTTCACGTTCCAGTTGCAGAACAAGCTGGGTTCTGGCTACGCGAAGCGCATGCTGCCGCTGACACTGGACGGCGAGTCGCTGGACCTCGCGGCGTCCACGTTTGAGATCGACGGCGAGGAGACCTCCTTCGACGCGGTGTCCGAGAGCGTGCCGTTCACACTCGCGATGAACAAGACGACGACCATCTCCTACCGCGGCGGGGCAGTCGCGCCGGGGCCGCACAAGGTAGGTCTGGGGTTCGAGGTCGCGGGGCTCGGGGAGCTGGGCTTCGACTTCTCCGACGAGGCTGCCGCGACGGAGCGCGGTGCGGGGTGAGCGCGCCGCGCGCCGTGGCTGTCACCGGCGCGTCAGGCTACATCGGCACGCGCCTCGTGCGGCGCCTGCTCGAAACGCGGGACATCGAGCGTGTCACAGGCGTGGACGTACTTCCTTCGACGATAGAGCACGAGCGCTACGCCCACGTCCAACAGGACATGACCGGGCCGCTCGACGAAGCGTTCGCGGGTGCGGAGGCGGTCGTGCACCTGGCGTTCGTGCTGCGGCAGCTCCGCAAGCGCGCGGAGGGCAGGCGGATCAACGTCGGCGGCGCCGGGAATGTGCTGCGCGCCTGCGCGAACGCGGGCGTGGGGCGCATCGTTCTCATGTCGAGCGCGACCGTCTACGGTCCGCGCCGTGACAACCCGCCCGCGCTGACCGAGGACGCGCCGCTGCGCCCGCCGAAGGGTTTCGCCTACGCCGAGGACAAGGCAGCGTGCGAGGCGCTCTTCCGAACGTTCGCCAGCGAGCACCCGGAGTCGTGCGTCTCCATCCTGCGCGGCTGCGTCGTGATGGGACCGAACGCAGCCAACTTCATCACCGCCGCGCTGGACAAGCCCCTGCTCATCGGCGTCCGGGGCAACGACCCGCAGATGCAGTTCGTCCACGAGGACGACCTCGCGGAGTTACTCCTGCGGTTCACAACGCAGTGGCATCCGGGCGTGTACAACGTCGCGGGGGCCGGCAGCGTGCGCTGGGGAGAGGCCGTGTCGCTTGCGGGGAAGCGGCTCATCCGGCTCCCGGGCCCGCTCGCCTCCGCACTGGCGGAGCTGGCGTGGCGCACCCATCTGCAGAGCGACTCTCCATCGGCAGGGCTGGGCTTCATCCGGTGGCCGTGGACGGTGAATACGGGAAAGCTGGGGAGGGAGACAGGCTACGTGTACCGGCATACCTCGCGGGAGGCTTTGGAGGCGTACCTCAATCGGGGCGCGTGAGCGTGGCGTCCTTGACAGGAAGGGGTCGCGGCCATAGCCTATTGTTGACCCCAGAGGTCAACAATAGGCCCTCATAGCAGAGGAAATGACCAACCGCACCGTCCAAGAACTCGCCGAGCAGTCCTATAAGTACGGGTGGACCACCGAGGTCGAGGAGGAGTCCGCACCGCCCGGCCTCAGCGAGGAGATCGTGCGGTGGATTTCGGAGCGCAAGGGTGAGCCGGAGTGGCTGCTGGAGTGGCGGCTGAAGGCGTTCCGGCACTTCATGCGTTTGCTCGGCGACGCGCAACTCCCCACCTGGGCGAACGTGTCTCACCCACCCATCGACTTCCAGAGGATACGCTACTACGCCGCGCCCAAGCCGAAGCTGGAACTCGAAAGCCTCGACCAGGTCGACGCCGAGATACTGAAAACTTACGAGAAGCTGGGCATCCCGCTCGAAGAGCAGAAGCGGCTCGCGGGCGTGGCGGTCGACGCCATCTTCGACAGCGTGAGCGTCATGACCACCGCGAAAGAGACGCTGGCGAAGTACGGCGTCATCTTCTCGTCCGTGTCGGAGGCGGTGAAGGAGCATCCGGAGCTCGTGAAGAAGTACCTCGGCTCCGTCGTGCCGCACTCGGACAACTTCTACGCGACGCTGAACTCGGCCGTATTCTCGGACGGCTCGTTCGTCTACATCCCACCGGGCGTCCGCTGCCCGCTGGAACTCTCCACGTACTTCCGCATCAACGCGGAGGGGTCGGGGCAGTTCGAGCGCACGCTGATCATCGCGGACAAGGGCTCGTACGTGAGCTACCTGGAGGGCTGCTCCGCGCCGATGCGGGACGAGAACCAGCTGCACGCCGCGGTCGTGGAGCTCGTCGCGCTGGACGACGCCGAGATCAAGTATTCGACCATCCAGAACTGGTACCCCGGCGACGACAACGGCAAGGGCGGCATCTACAACTTCGTCACGAAGCGCGGGAAGTGCGCGGGCGACCGCTCGCGCATCTCCTGGACGCAGGTGGAGACCGGCTCCGCCATCACGTGGAAGTACCCGAGCGTGCTGCTGCAGGGCGACCACTCCACCGGCGAGTTCTACTCGGTGGCGCTCGCCAAGGGACGCCAGCAGGCGGACACCGGCACGAAGATGACCCACATCGGGAAGAACACGTCCAGCCGCATCATCTCCAAGGGCATCTCCGCAGGCCACGGCAACAACACGTACCGGGGCCTCGTGAAGGTGATGCCGAAGGCGGAGGGCGCGGTCAACTTCACGCAGTGCGACTCGCTGCTCATCGGCGACCAGTGCGGCGCGCACACGGTGCCCTACATCGAGGTGCAGAACCGCTCCGCGAGCGTGGAGCACGAGGCGTCCACGACGAAGGTGAGCGAGGACCAGCTCTTCTACTGCCAGCAGCGCGGGCTCGCGCGCGAGGACGCGCAGTCCGTCATCGTGAACGGCTTCGTTCGGGACGTGGTGAAGCGGCTGCCGCTGGAGTTCGCAGTCGAGGCGGACCGGCTGCTCGAAGTCAACCTGGAGGGGACGGTCGGCTGATGCTCGAAGTACGCGGCCTGCACGCCGAGGTGAACGGCGTCGAGATACTGAAGGGCGTCGACCTGAGCGTCGGCGTCGACGAGACGCACGCCATCATGGGCCCGAACGGCTCCGGCAAGAGCACGCTCGCCTACGTGCTCGCGGGGCGTCCGGGCTACGAGGTGACCGCCGGCAGCGTGACGTTCGACGGCGAAGACCTGCTCGCGCTTCCGGCGGAAGAGCGCGCCCGCAGGGGGCTGTTCCTCTCGTTCCAGCACCCCGTGGAGATACCCGGCGTGCGGATGGACCATTTCCTGCGCGCGGGCTACAACGAGTTGCGCAAGAGCGCAGGCGAGGAGCAGTTGGACCCGCTGAAGTTCGACCGGCTCATCCGCAGCAAGGCGAAGGCCGTCGAGATGGAACCGACGATGACCAAACGCGCCGTCAACGAGGGCTTCTCCGGCGGCGAGAAGAAGCGGAACGAGGTGCTGCAGATGGCGGTGCTGGAGCCGCGCCTGCGCATCCTGGACGAGATCGACTCAGGCCTGGACGTGGACGCGCTCCGCGAGGTCGCGCGGGGCATCACGGACCTCAGCGTCCCCGGCACGTCTACCATCCTCGTCACCCACTACGACCGCATCCTCTCCTACCTCGAACCGGACCACGTCCACGTGCTCATCGACGGCCGCATCGCGCGCTCCGGCGGCAGAGCGCTCGCGAAGGAGATCGAGGAGCGCGGCTACGACTGGCTCGAGGCCGGAGCAGGCGTCTGACGCTCCGATGACCCAGCACGCGACTGTCACCGGATCCTGGTCCGAGCAGTTCCGCCGCTTCGAGCACAACGGCGCGGAGATCAGCCCGGCGTGGCTGCGCGACGTCCGCAGGAGCGCGTTCGGCGACTTCGAACGCCTCGGTTTCCCGACCGCCCGCAGGGGCAACGAGCCGTGGAAGTACACGAACATCCGCCCGATAGCCGACACGAGCTTCACACTCGCGGAGCACGCGCCGGACGCAAGCGCAGGTATCGACTACCACGCGTACGAGCTCCCCTGCCCGCGCGTCCATCAACTCGTGTTCGTGGACGGCCACTACGAGCCGGGGCTTTCCACAGAGCCGGTCACCGAGGCCGGCCTGCACAGCGACGTGCTGGGACGCCACGGCGACGGCCCCGTCGTGGGACGGCTCGCCGACGCCATTGAGTACCGCGTGCCGCTCGTGCGCGAGCACCTGGGACGGCTCGCTCCAGCGCCGGAGAACGCGTTCACCGCGCTCAACACGGCGTTCCTGCATGACGGCGCGTTCGTCCAGATACCGGACGGCACGTTCGTGCCGGAGCCGATCTACCTGCTCTTTATCTCCACCGGCGCGCAGGCCGTGGTCACGCACCCCCGCGTGCTCATCGCCGCGGGCGCGGACAGCAGCGCAACCGTCCTCCAGAGCTTCCACAGCCTGGACGGCGGCACGTACCTCACGAATGCGCTCACGGAGGTCGTCACCGCCCCCGGCGCAAACCTCCGTCTCTGCACGCTCCAGTGCGAGAGCAGCGACGCCTTCCACATCGCCACGACGCGCATGGACCAGGCGCGCGACAGCCGCGTCGCATCCGTCGCGGTCGACCTCGGTGGGCGGCTCGTGCGCCGCGAGGTCGCGACGCTGCTCGGTGCTTCAGGCGCGAGCGTCAACCTCTGCGGGCTGTACTACGGCGCGGGCGAGCGTCACGTGGACAACCAGACGTTCGTCGACCACGCCGCGCCCGGTGCGTCGTCCAACGAGGTCTACAAGGGCATCCTCGACGACGCGTCACACGGCGTGTTCGCCGGGGGAGTGCTCGTCAGGCCGGACTCGCAGCAGACCGTGGCGCACCAGGTGAACAAGAACCTGCTGCTCTCCTCCGACGCAGAGGTGGACACGCAGCCGAAGCTGGAGATATACGCTGACGACGTCACCTGTACGCACGGCGCGGCGGTGGGGCAACTCGACGCGGACGCTCTCTTCTACCTGAAGAGCCGGGGCATCGGCGAGGACGTGGCGCGCAACCTGCTCGTGCACGGCTTCGTGAGCGAGGTGCTGAACGCGATAGAGGACGGGGCGGTGCGGCAGCACGTCGAGCAGGCCGTCGCTGAGTGCCTGAGCGGGAGCCGGTGATGTACGACATCGCGCAGGTCCGGAAGGACTTTCCCATCCTCAACCGCATGGTCAACAACGTGCCGCTGGTCTACCTGGACAACGCGGCCACGTCGCAGAAGCCCGCTTCCGTCATCGCGGCGCTCGTCGATTACTACGAGCAGTACAACGCGAACGTCCACCGCGGCGCGCACACGCTCGCGATGGAAGCGACCATGGCCTACGAGGAGGCGCGCGAGAAGGTCGCCGCGTTCATCAACGCGCCGTCGCCGGAGAACATCGTCTTCGTGCGGAACACGACCGAGGCGATCAACCTCGTGGCGCACACCTGGGCCGCGGAGCGCGTCGGCGCTGGCGACCGCATCGTCACGACGGAGATGGAGCACCACTCCAACCTCGTGCCGTGGCAACACGTCGCGCGCACGAACGACGCGGAGCTGCGCCTGATGGCCGTCGGCCCCGATTACACGCTCGACCTGTCCGACCTCGACGAACTGCTGAGCCCCAGCACGAGGCTGGTTGCGCTCACGCACATGTCCAACGTGCTCGGCACCATCACTCCGGTGAAGGAGATAACGGAGGCGGCGCACCGGGTCGGCGCGCGCGTGCTCGTCGACGCGGCGCAGAGCGTCCCGCATATGCCCGTGGACGTGCAGGAGATGGGCTGCGACTTCATGGCGTTCTCCGGCCACAAGATGGCCGGCCCCACCGGCATCGGCGGGTTGTATATCTCGCCTGACGTCATCGACGAGGTCGAGCCGTTCCTGCGCGGCGGCGAGATGGTGCTGGAGGTGACGTACGAGAGCGCGACGTGGAACCGCCCGCCGATGAAGTTCGAGGCCGGCACGCCGAACATCGCGGACGCCATCGCCCTCGGCGCGGCGGTCGACTACCTGAGCGGCCTCGGCATGGAGCAGGTCCGGGAGCACGAGATAGCGCTCACCGGCTACGCGCTCGAACGCTTCCACGAACTGGAGGACGTGGAGACGTACGGCCCGACCGACCTATCGGTGCGCGGGGGTGTCGTCTCGTTCTACATGAGCGGCATCCACCCGCACGACATCAGCCAGGTGCTGGACAGCTTCGGCGTCGCGATACGCGCAGGGCACCACTGCGCGATGCCGCTCGTCCGCAGCAAGCTGCACGTTCCAGCGACCGCGCGGGCGAGCTTCTACCTCTACAATACGGAGCAGGAGGTGGACGTGCTCATCTCCGCGCTCAGGCAGACGATGGAGTACTTCGGCGATGCAGATGCCCGACAGGCTCGATGACCTCTACAAGGACATCATCCTTGACCACTACCGCCGCCCGCGGAACGAGGGCCTGATCCCCGACCCGGACCTGCAGTCGACGGGGTTCAACCCGTTCTGTGGCGACCAGGTGGTGCTGACCATCAGCCTCGACGGCGACGGGCGCATCAGCAAGACCGGGTTCGAGGGAGAGGGCTGCTCGATCAGCCAGGCGTCGGCCTCGATGCTCACGACGCACCTCTGCGGTCAGACGATCGAGGAAGCGGAGGCGCTCGTGCAGACGTTCAAGGGCGTCATGCAGGGCGACGAACTCACCGAAGAGGAAGAGGACGCGCTCGGCGACATCGTGGCGCTGCAGGGCGTGCGCGAGTTCCCCATCCGCATCAAGTGCGCGCTGCTCGGCTGGACGACGCTCCAGGATGCCATCGCGGACTACCGCAAGGCGCAGGACGCATAGTGTGACACCGCCCTGTTGCGCGTTGCTCGCCAAGGCCGCTAGAACTTCAGCATGGAGATAGCGGCGATGGCAATGAGCGGAATCAGCCTTCTGATTGCGCTCTGGGGGTTGTATGCTTCTTGCCGGGCACAGAGTGCAGCAGAGCAGGCCAAGAGCCTGTTGGGGCAGAACGCAGCGATAGCCGACCTGACACAAGCGACTGAGCAAATCCAACTACTGAAGGAGCTACACTCAACACAGCAGTGGCAACGGGCACTAGATAGGTATACACCCCTGCGCCAGCTAGTCCTTGCAGCTCGCAAACGCCATCCTAGGCTGACTGAGGAAGAACAGATGCAACTGCAAAAGGCCGTGACTCTCATCCGCAGTATGGAAGACGAAGTTGTGGAAGCTTTGTACGAAAGCAGGGACCCCGATGCTCCCCGCCTATTCAGGACACTCAACGGGATCCAGGAACGCTTGGAAGAAGCTAGGGACTCCTTAGCGAACGAGTACCAGGTAGGAGGGACAGCATGACGACCCCAGGCAAAGGACTTGATAATCTAATCAACTCGCTGCTCGTGAAGACTCGCGAAGGGCGTTTGCCTTGGTTCACCACGGCCTCACCGCTCTCCTACAGTGTTGCGTTCTCTTCCTCCTCGGTGACGATACGTAGGGCTGGGCCAACAGTATTTCCCGACTACGTCCTAAGCATCCAGAACGATAGTGGAGAGGAAATCGAGACTTGCACAGCATTTACGCGGACTGACCCCCGTTACTCTGCCCTGGAAGAGCTGTTCAAATACGCACGCCGCAAGGCGACGGCTGTGGACGAGACTATCGCCCAGATACAGGAGGAACTGGCGGAGGTGTGACCCCTACCCCTCGTCCTCCACGACGACCGCGGTGCCGTAGGAGAGCAGTTCGGACGCGCCCTGCATCACCATCGACGTGACGAACCGCATGCCGACGACCGCGTTGGCACCCATGCTCTCCGCCTGCTCCACCATGCGCATGATGGCCTGCTCGCGCGACTCCGACATGAGGCGCGTGTACTCGGTCACCTCGCCGCCCACGATGTTGCGCAGGCCGGCGACGATGTCGCGTCCGATGTTGCGCGCCCGTATCGTGTTGCCCTGCACGAGGCCTTTCACTTCGGTGATGCGCTTCCCCGGGACTGAGTCGGACGTGGCAAGGATCATCGGTCAACCTCCTCGAATCGTTCCGTCTTGCTCTCGCGTATCCGGTCGCGGACGACCGAGGCCATCAACACCACGAACCCGACGATGACAGCGGCGATGGAGAGCCTGATCAGGAACGGGACCTCGTCGGCAGCGAACAGCTCCGCCAGCGCATAGTAGACCCCGACGCCAAGCAACCCAACCAGCCCGAGCAGCAGCAGCCCCAACCCGATGTTCTGCATATCGCTCACCCCCGCACGGCGGTGTCATCACGCTTCAGTATAACGGTGAGCCTGTGCAACCGTGAGGCTGCGTGGGTCTACCGAAGCTCCACTTCGGTCGCGCCGTCCCCGCCCCGCTCGCGGGGAGCGAATGCGTACGACGCCACCGTGCTGCTGTCCGCGAGCCGCCGCCAGACCGCATTCCGGAGCGCGCCCGTCCCCTTCCCGTGCACGATACGAACGTGCGTAAGACCATAGGCAAGGGCGCTGTCGATGTAGGCGTCGAGCCGCTCGATCGCCTCGTTCGCGCGCTCGCCCCGCACGTCCAGTTCGATGCCGGGCGCAGGCGTGGAGAGCGGCATCGAGACGCTGGGACGGGCAGGACGCTCCTCCTCGATCGGCTCTCCCGTACGGCGCAGGCGCGACACGTCCATCTGTAGCCGCGCCGAGCCCACGAGCACCTCCACGCGTCCCGAGTTGTCGGGCTCGGTCAGCACCGAGCCCTTGATGCCAAGCGCGCCCACCTCCACCGTTTCGCCAACCGCGAGCTTCGTCTTACGCTCCGTCGGAGTTGACGCGGCGCGTTTCCCCCAGACCCGCGAACGCAGCGCGCGCTGCACGTCCGCAACGTCGGCGGACGCCGCTTCCATCACGCGCGGAGGCGGCGGCTCGCCGCGGAAGGTCTGCCACTCCGCCGCGGACTCGGCCTGCCGCAGTTTCGCACGGACACGGTTCGCTTCCTGGCGCAACTCGGCCCGCACCTCCTCCACGACCGACGCCTGCGCCGACTCCAGCGCCTCGACCTGCCGGGCAAGCTCAGCGGAGAGCTGTGCCGAGCGGGCCCGCTCCGCCTCCGCCTCGTCGAGCTTCTCCCGCGTCAGCGCGCGTTCCCAGCGTATCGCCGTCAGCAACCCTTCGGTCTCGCGGTGCACGGGGCCGAGCCGCTGCTGCGCAGCCTCGATGATGCGCGCGTCCAGCCCCGTCCGCGCCGCGATGTCCATCGCGTAGCTCCTGCCCGGCAGGCCCATCGTCAGCTTATACGTGGGACGGAGCGTCTGCGGGTCGAGCTCCACGCTGGCATTCTCCATCGCCTCGTGCTCCTCTGCGAGCGCCGCCAGCGGCCGGTGGTGGGTCGTGACGACGCACGGCACGCCCTGCTCCGCGAGATGCGCCGCGACCGCGCAGCCGAGCGCCGCGCCCTCCTCCGGGTCCGTCGACGTGCCGAGTTCGTCGAAGAGCACGAGCGAGCGCGGCGTCGCGTGCGCCAGTATCCCGGCGATGGCCGTGACGTGCGAGCTGAACGTGGAAACCGCGTGTTCGATGCTCTGCTGGTCGCCGATGTCGGCGTATACGCCGTCGAAGAGCGGCAGCGACGTCTGTGGCGAGCATGGGAGCATGAGCCCGCTCTGGCGCATGAGCGCCATGAGGCCGAGCGTCTTGAGCGCGACGGTCTTGCCACCCGTGTTGGGGCCGGTCACGACGAGCACCGACACCGGCGGTTCAAGCGCGAGTGAGACAGGCACCGCCGTCCCAAGCAACGGGTGGCGAGCCTCGACGAGCCGCACGACGTCGCCCTCCCCCACTGCCACGCCCCGATACGTCCGGGCGTAGCGCGCCTTCGCGAGCGCTGCGTCCAGACGCGCAATCATCTCCAGCGCGTGCATCGTCTCCGCCGCGCGGCGCCCCACGCTCACGGTGAGGCGTTGCAGGATGCGGCGAACCTCCTCCTGTTCCGCGTCGCCGGCCTCGCGCCACCGGTTCGTGCGGTGTACGTTCGAGAACGGCTCGATGAAGAGCGTCGCGCCGGAGTCGGAGGAGCCGTGGACGATGCCGGGCATCCTGCCCTTGAAGTCGGCCTTGACCGGCAGCACGAGCCTGCCGCCGCGCACCGTGTAGAGCCGGTCCTGCAGCACCTCTGTGCCCAGGTCGGAGTCGACGTACGCCTGCAAACCGGCCGAGGCCTGGTGGTAGGCGTCACGGCTCTCGGAGCGGAGCTGACGGAGCAATGGACTGGCGTCGTCCTTTACCTCGCCCGAGGGCGTCAGCTTCGCGCGCAGCTCGCGCTCGAGCGGACGCAGGTCCGCGATGTTGCGCGTGAGGCTCCGCAGGAGCGGCGTCCGCGACCGGGCCGCGCCGCCGAGCGCCTTCGCAGAGCGTGCAGCGTCGAGCCCGTCAGCGACGGCGATCAGTTCGCTGCCCAGGAGCATGCCGCCCACCGCGGCGCGTTGAACCAGCGGGCGGGGGTCGTGGGAGAGCTCGAGCGACGGCGACTCATCGAGCAGCAGCGCGGCCTCGGCGGTCTCCTGCTGCAGTTCGGCGACAGCCGCGGCGTCGTAGACGGGCGCCAGCGCCAGCGCGCGTTCGCGGGACATCGGCGTGCAGGTATGGCTCGCCAGCGTCTCGCGGATGCGGGGGAACTCAAGCAGCTCCAGCGTCCGCTCGCGCAGTTCAGGCCCTGTCGCGGAAGCGGGCCGCACGTCCGGCAGGTTCGTCATCTTCCCCGGATTCTACAAGGGGCGGCGGTTAACGTGTACGCACGCTTCTGCGCATGCTAAACTCAACCATTGCGCTACCGCCCGGGAGGGTGCGGCGCGGAAACGGAGGCTCCGGGGCAACGTGCGGGTCATCGGGCTGACGGGCGGGATCGGCGCCGGCAAGAGCGAGGCTGCGAACATCCTCGCGGAACTCGGCGCAGTGGTCATCGACGCCGACGCAGAGGGACACCGCGCCTATGCGAAAGGGACCATCGGCTGGAGGCGTCTCGTCGAGATATTCAGCAGCGGCATACTGAACGACGACCAGGAGATAGACCGCGCCCGGCTCGGGGAGCTCGTTTTCGCCAACCCGCAGGCGCTCGCCTGGCTGAACGCCGCGATCCACCCGCTCATTCGTCAGCAGGTGGCGCGGGCGATAGAGCAGCACCGGCAGAACGGCGAGCACGCCGTCGTCATCGACGCGGCGCTCCTCTACCAGGCGAAGTGGGACGACCTCGCGGACGAGGTGTGGGTCGTCTCCGCCCCGCCCGCCACAGTGCTGGAACGCCTGCAGAAGCGCGGACTGACCCCGGAAGACGTGCGGCGGCGCGCCGAGGCGCAGAACGGGGCCGAGGCCGCGCTCGGCAAGGCAGACGCTATCATCGAGAACTCGGGCTCACAGGAAGACCTGCGGGCGTGCGTTCAGGGACTGTGGGAAGAGAGAATCCTGTCCGTAAGGTAGTGCGACACATGGCGAACCAGACCCAGCTCTATCAGCAGCACAACATCGAAGAGTACTTCATCGATAAGGAGCCCTTCTACCTCGAGGTCGCCGACGAGATCGACATCTTCGAGGCGGCCTACGCCCAGCGCGTGCCCATACTTCTCAAGGGGCCGACCGGCTCCGGCAAGACGCGGTTCGTCGAGTACATGTCCTGGCGCCTGAACAACGCGCGAAAGCGCGACGGACGCCCGGAGCAGATGTCGCCGCTCGTCACCGTCGCCTGCCACGAGGACCTCACCGCGAGCGACCTCGTCGGGCGCTATCTGCTCGAACCGGAAGGCACACGCTGGATAGACGGCCCGCTCACCCGCGCCGTCAAGCACGGCGGGATCTGCTACCTCGACGAGGTCGTCGAGGCGCGGAAGGACACCACCGTGCTCATCCACCCGCTCTCCGACCACCGCCGCCTGCTGCACATCGAGAAGATCGGCGAGGTGCTGGAGTCGCACCCCAACTTCCTGCTCGTCATCTCCTACAACCCCGGCTACCAGAGCGCGCTCAAGGACCTGAAGCACTCGACGCGCCAGCGCTTCATCGCCATCGAGTTCGACTTCCCGCCGCGCGACCTCGAAGGGCCGATCATCGAGCATGAGAGCGGCGTCGACCGCACCACGGCCCAGCAGCTCGCGCTGCTCGGCGAGAAGATACGCAACCTCATCGGCCAGGGCCTGCAGGAAGGCGTCAGCACGCGCCTGCTCATCTATGCCGGCAAGCTCATCGAGCATGGCATCGCGCCCCGCAGAGCATGCGAGGTCGCCATCGTGTGGGGCCTCACCGACGACCACGAGACGCAAGCGAGCGTGATGGAGATCGTGACCTCCATCTTCCCGTAATGGCGGCTACCTTGCAGACAACGCCGGTACCGGCTGAAGCAGCCTCCCGCATCGAGGCGCTGCGCGCGGCGCTCGCCTCACGCAAGACGCCCGCGCCGTCCGACGCGGACGGGGCGCGGCCTGCCGCCGTCCTCATCCCGCTGCACTTCCACGACGGCGAGTGGCACGTCATCCTCAACGTGCGGTCGCAGTTCGTAGGCATGCACCAGGGCGAGATCGCCTTCCCCGGCGGCAAGTACGAACCGAGCGACCCGGACATGCTCGCTTGTGCCCTCCGCGAGGCGCACGAGGAGATGGGCATCGCCCCCGAGGACGTGGACGTCATCGGATCGCTGGAACCTGTCCTTACTCGAACGGACTACCTCGTCTGGTCCACGGTGGGGGTCATCCCGCATCCGTACCGGTTCGAGGTCGACGAGAACGAGGTCGCCGAGATCATCGAGATACCGCTCGACCATCTGCTGACCGACGCCGCGGAACGCCACGAGGCGAGGCTCCAGCCGGACGGCAGCCTGCTGCAGCGCAAGGCGTACGTCCACGGCCCCAACCTCGTGTTCGGCGCGACAGCGTGGATACTCGCGCAACTGCTCGACCTGCTGCGGGCCCTGCGCCCCGAAGATGCGGGGCAGGAGAAGGAGACGGCGTGACGAACGAGCACGACAGCGTCATCGAGGAGCTGAAGAAGCACCCGTCCGCTCTCATCTCCGCCTACGAAGCGGTCGCCGACGAGGTGACCGACGCACTCGGCCCTGCTCCTGCCCTGCGCTGGGCGCAGCAGGGCGTCCGCATCGCATCGCAGGGCCCCCGCGCATGGGAAGCAGCCACGGAGTACTTCAAGGCGTCGCCGCAGGTGGTGCAGACCATCGGTTTCACCCAGTTCGAGCGGTGGGCTGAGAGCGGCATCGAACTCACCGCTGAGGCGCCCGTCATCGCGGCGTCATTCTTTCGTGCCAGCCCGCGCGTCCTCCCCACCCTCGCACCGCGTCACATCGCCGGATGGGCCGGGCTCGGGCGCGGGCTCTCCAAGGGCACGTGGAAATCGTCCAGCCTCGCGGCGCGCTTCTTCGACGTCAGCGACGAACTCGTGCAGCAGGTCAACTTCCACGAGTTGCAGCTGTTCGTCTCGCTCGTGCAGACGCTCGCCAGCCGCTCCTACGACCTCGCCGCCGAGGCGCTCGTGCTCGGCCAGCGCGTCCTGCCCGCAGTCAGCGAGCGCGAGGAGCTGATCTCGCTCGCCAAGGTGCTCGCCGAAACGAGCTGGCGCGAGGTGCGGGGCTCGTTCGAGGCCGCGACCCGTGTCGGCAACAGCGTCGACCGCCGCCTGCGCCCGCGCTACTTCGCCCTCAGCGAGCGGCTCGCGCGGCAGGGGCTCGGCAACGTCTCCGCCTTCATGGTGGAGAGCGCGCAGTCGCTCGGCCTGCTCCCGCAGGAGCTGCAGACGATGGTGCTGGAGCGCGCCGAAGACCTCGCCGACACCTCCGCCGAGGCCGTCTCCGCCTTCCTGCGCACCGCGCCCAACGTGCTCGACCGCATCAGCCCCGCGCAGCTGGACACCTGGTTCGGGCGCGGCCTCGAGTTCCTGAAGGAGAACCCGGACGCGGGCATCGCCTACTTCCGGCTCGAGTCCGCCCGCGCCGAGACGCTGCTCGACCAGCTCTCGTCCAGCATCGAGTTGGAGAAGGTGCACGGACTCCTCCGCATGTACTCCAACGCGCTCGCAGGCACCGAGGTCGAACTGCAGGAATCGACCGACATCACGCACCGCAACATCGGCTGGGTGTCGGTCGAGTTCGCCACGACCGACGGCAAGAGCGTCTTCCTGCCGCCAACGGTCGATCTGCGCGACACCAAGAGCGAGAACTTCGCATGGCTCAAGGTCGTGACCACGCACCAGGTGGGACACCTGGAGTTCCAGAGCTTCGACTTCGACTTCCATGCGCCCTCGGCAGGGTTCAACGACTACCGCGAGGGCATCGCGGAGGGTCTCGGCGCGACTCCGGGCACGACCGAGGTCGCCTCGTTCTTCGACCTCTTCCCGGTCCGCGCGATGGCCGCCGACCTCTTCTCCACCACCGAGAGCGCCCGCATAGACCAGCGCATCGTGGAGCAGTACCGCGGACTCGCGCCGAGTTACGAGCGCGTGCAGAACGACGCCCTCGCGTCGCGCGGCCCCATCGAGATGATGCCGGCCCAGCAGGCGCTCATGGAGATGCTCATCCGGCAGAGCCTCGGGCAGAGCAGCGCCCGCATCCCCTCCGCCTACGCCGCACAGGCGCGGCAGCTCGCCGGCCTGCTCCGCAGCGTGCGCAACCGCGACGCCACGGTCGAGGACTCCGCCGAGGCCGCGCTTCGCATGTACTACACGCTCTCCCAGGTGCCCAACGCATTCGTGCCGCTGGACGACTGGGAAGACGCCGACCTCTCCGACGCCGCTTTCGACGAACCGACGCTCGAAGAGATCGTCGAGCGCCTGCGCGCCGAGGCCGAGGAACAGCAGGAGGAGGCGTCGGGCGACGAGTACGAGTCGCCGGATGACGTCGACTACCGCGGCGACTTCAAGCCGGAGATGGTGCAACTGCTCGCCCAGATGCGCGGGCAGGCCGAGCCCGGCGAGGAAGACGGCTCCGAGAGCGCGCAGGGCATATCGCAGGCCGAACTCGAGCAGGCGCTGCGCGAGTCCACGGAGATCGACTTCGCCGACGACGCCGAGGTGACCACCGTCGCCGCGAACATGATGAAGGAGATGGGCGCGGACGCGCCGCAGAACCCCGCGGGCTCCGGCTACAACCAGATACCGCACGTCGACGAGGAAGGCGGGCCGCTGGAAGCGCTCGAGCCGCGCTCCTACGCCTACGACGAGTGGGACTTCCGCGCCAACGACTACCGCCCACGCTGGTGCATCGTACAGGAGCGCCTCGCCGTGTCCGGCGAGACCGCCTTCTACAACGAGACGATGCACTCCTACGCCGGACTCATCGAGCAGATCAGGCGGCAGTTCGAGTCCGTCCGCCCGGAGATGTACCGCAAGGTGAAGCGGCTGCCGGAAGGCGAGGACGTAGACCTCGACGCCGGCATCGAAGCGCTCATCGACCTGCGGAACAACATGACGCCGGACGAGCGCATCTACTGGCGCCGCAACAAGGACGAGCGCGACGTCGCCGTCGTATTCCTGCTGGACATGAGCGCCTCAACCGCCGAAGCGGTTGAGGAGAGCTCACGCGAGTCCGACTGGAACGCCCCGGGCGACCCGGTCGCCTACACCGCATGGCTCCGCGCCCGCAGAGGCGAGACCGCCCGTCGCCCCTACAAGCGCATCATCGACGTCGAGAAAGAGTCGATGGTGCTGCTGATGAATGCGCTGGAGACCATCGGCGACCGCTACGGCGTCTACGGCTTTTCCGGCTTCGGGCGCGAGAACGTCGAGTTCTACGTCATCAAGGAGGTCGAGGAGCTCTTCTCCGACCGCGTGAAGCGCCGCATGGACAAGGTCGCCCCGCTCCACGCCACGCGCATGGGCCCGGCCATCCGCCACGCCACCACCAAGCTGGCCAACGTGGACGCCAAGACCAAGTTCATGTTCGTCATCAGCGACGGCCGCCCGCAGGACCGCGGCTACTCACGCGAGGGCGTCGAGAAGGAGTACGCCGTGCAGGACACGCGCATGGCCCTGATGGAGGCGCGCAACATCGACATCACGCCGTTCTGTCTCACCGTCGACCGTAACGGCCACGACTACCTGCGCACCATGACCGGCGACCTCAACTACGAGGTGCTCCCGGACATCATGGAACTCCCCCGCCGCCTGCCGCAGCTCTACAAGAAGATCACGCTGTAGGGCAAGGTGTTCCGGGGGCGATGGCCGTCCGTGGTAGGTCTACGCTGGCGCTGTGCCGGACGGAATCTCTTCAACGATGATGCGCCCGCCTTCAACAGCGTCAATCGTCATCCGCTGATCCCAGAGCAATGACATGCCCAGCAGGTATTCACTTTCAGACTGGAAAACGATGGCCTCTGTCTGCTGGTCTCGCCATAACACTCTGGCCGCATAGCACTCTGTTTCCACATGGCTTCCATCAGCGAGAACCATCGTGCGAGGTCCTCTATAGACGAAACCAAACTGCCGAATAATCCCACGTGGCAGTGTCAGATCCCCGTCGAATCCTGTGTCCAGAATCACTCGTAGCGTATGCGGAGCGTCTCTCTGGTCGAGTACCGTTACCGGTATGAGGGGCTTCCGCCTGTCTATCCTGCCAAGGATCATTCCTGCTCAACCTGGTATCCGCCGCCCATGCGGTACGCAGTTGGATAGCCTACACGCTCAGCCCAAGTGACCGCGTTCGGATACCGGGCTACCAACCTTGCCGTTGCGTCAGCGTCCCGGTCGGCAATCTCGTAGTCGCCAGAGTTGACATCGATCACAACGAACCTACCCTCCTCCTCCGGTTCAACGAGATGCCGTATCTTCTGTTGATATATCTTCCTACCCCGCGAAGCGATGCTCCTCCGGAACGGAGTCTTGATATGCATAGAGCGCCTCCTGGGTCGCCGTCGGTACCTACGAGGATGGTAGTCAGCCCTTTCACGGCAGGTCAATGACCCCGTGTCACCCCACCCGCTCCCGCCTCTGCCATCTGCTAACATCCGCCTGCCATGGACTTCGAGCTCGAATGGACGCCTGAGCAGGACGCCTTCCGCAAGGAGGCGCGCGCCTGGATCGAGGCGAACGCCCCGAACATCCCCGACCACCCCGACCCGGCGAACCTCACCCGCGAGGAGTACGAGCTCCAGCGCGAGTTCGGGCGCAGGCTGGGCGCGAAGGGCTGGCTCTACCCCACGATGCCCGCCGAGTACGGCGGCGGGGGGCTCTCCATGGAACTCGCTATGGCGCTGGAGGAGGAGCTCGACCGCTACAACATGCCGCTGCCGCCCTACTACGACACCGGCGGCAAGCTTGGCGGAGTCGCCATCCTCGTCTGGGGCACGGAGGAGCAGAAGGCACACTTCCTCCCGATGATCCTGCGCGGCGAGATACGCACCTGGCAGTTGCTCACCGAGCCCGAGTCCGGCTCCGACCTCGCGAGCGTCCGCACGACAGCCATCCGCGACGGCGACGAGTACGTCGTCAACGGCACCAAGATATTCGTCGGCAGCAGCCACGGCGCCGAGTACTCGTGGATGATCGTCGTGACCGACCCGGACGCCCCGCGCCATGAGAACCTCGGCTGGCTGATGATGCCGATGGACCTGCCCGGCATCACCGTCGAACAGATGGACCTCCTCTTCGTCGGCGGCGAGCGCGGGGCCGCGAGCGGCATCAAGAACACGGTCTACTTCGACAACGTCCGCGTGCCCGCGTTCAACCTCGTCGGCGGCGAAGGCAACGGCTGGAAGGTTGCGGGGACGCACCTCGAGATCGAGCACGGCCTGCTCCGGAGCGCCGTCCGAGACGACCCGCTCACCGAGCGCGTCTTCGACTACGCCCGCAACGCGAAGCGCGGCAGCAGGCCGCTCCTAGACGACCAGGACGTGCGCGACCGCCTCGTCGACTTCTACATCGACGCTGAGGTGACCCGCCTGCTGCACTTCCGCAACTACGCCTGGCGCGGACAGGGCAGGCAGCTCACGTACGAGGGTGCGCAGGCGTACCTCTACCAGAAGCGCGGCCAGCTCTCCAAGGCGCGCGCCGTGCTTGACGTGATGGGCCCGCAGGCGCTCGTCGAAGCACCCGACGACTGGGCCGTCGCCGGCGGCCACGTCGAGGTGCACCAGCGCGGCGCCATCGTCGACCAGCACCCCGGCGGCACCGCCGAGATACAGCGCGTCATCATCGCGCGGCGGCTGGGCATCGGCCGCGAGGTGCGGGAAGAGCCGGGGAGACTGCGCTAGCCATGGACCTGCTCCTGAACGAACAGCAGCGCATGCTGCAGTCCACCATCCAGGACCTGCTGCGCCGGGACTTCACGAAAGAAACGCTCGTGTCCATCGACGCCGGAACCGTGGACGTGGAGCAGGGCTGGCCTGCGCTCGCGTCGACCGGCCTGCTCGGCAGCCTCGTGCCGGAGGAGCACGGCGGCGTTGGCGGCTCGTTCAGTGATGCAGGCGTCCTGTTCGAGGAGCTCGGCAGGGGCCCCGTGCCCGGCGCGCACTTCTCCTCCGGCGTATTCGCGTCTCTCGTCCTGCGGGGATGCGGCAGCGACGAACAGCAGGCCGCGCACCTGCCCGCCATCGCCTCGGGAGACGAGGTCTCCGCCGTCGCCGTGACCGAGCCCGAGTACGGCTGGGAGCGCGGCGACGTGCAACTCGTGGCAGAGCGAACGTCGAACGGCTACACACTCAGCGGCGTGAAGCTCCACGTGCCCGATGCCACGCAGGCGACCCACCTGCTCGTAGCAGCCCGCACCAGTGGCGAGAACGTCGGCCTCTTCATCGTCCCTGTCGACGCGCCGGGCGTTGCGTGCAGAACGCTGCGCGGGCTCTCCACCGGCCTCGGCGAGGTCCGGCTGGACCGCGTCGCCGTCGGCGAGGACGCGCTGCTTGGCGGGGCGTCGGACAGCTGGGACGCGTTCGAGCGCGCGATGCTCGAGGCGACAGCAGTCCTCTCCGCGTACCAGGTCGGCGGGTTGGAGAGCGTCTTCCAGATGTGCCTGGAGTACAGCCGCACGCGCCGCCAGTTCCAGCAGCCCATAGGACGCTTCCAGCGCGTGCAGGACCACATCATCGACATCGTGAACCACCTCGACGCCGCGCGCTGGACGACCTACGAGGCGCTCTGGAAGCTCGACACGGGGCGCCCAGCGGAGAGCGGCGTGCACATGGCCGCCGCGCTCGCGAGCGAGGGATACTACCTCGCCTGCAACGCCGCGCACGACGTGCACGCGGGCGTCGGCATCGTCCGCGAGTACGGTCTCACGCTGCACACCCGCATGTCCCGCACCCTCTACCATCACCTCGGCAGCCCCCGCTACCACCGCCGCAGGCTCGCCGGGGCGCTCGGCCTCTAGCCGGGCCCGCCCTCCTATGCTCTCCCCGTACCGAGTCATTGACCTCGCCGACGACCGGGGCATCTTCTGCGGGCGCGTTCTCGCGGACCTCGGCGCGGAGGTGATCAAGGTGGAGCCACCCGCCGGTGACCCCGCTCGCCGCATCGGCCCCTTCCACCACGACGAGCCCGGGGTCGAGAACAGCCTCTTCTGGCAGCTCTATGCCGCGAACAAGAAGAGCGCCGCGCTCGACATCGAAGCGGACGCCGCTCGCGATGCTCTGCGACGCCTCATCGGCTCCGCCGACTTCCTCGTCGAGTCGTTCCGCCCCGGTTACCTCGACGACCTCGGCCTCGGCTATGACGATGTCGGAGCGCTCAACCCAGCGCTCGTCTACGTCTCGATCACGCCGTTCGGACAGGACGGCCCGTACCGAGGCTTCGCCGCGACCGACCTCACCGGCTCGGCGCTCAGCGGCTTCGCCTACCTCACCGGCGACCCGGACCGCCCGCCGCTGCGCGTGAGCGTGCCGCAGTTCTGGACGCTGGGCGGGGCGGCGGGCGCGGCGGGCGCGATGACGGCGCACGCGCACCGCCTCCACACCGGACGCGGCCAGCACGTGGACGTCTCCTGCCAGCAGGCGCTCACGCGAACGCTCTCCCACGCACCGCAGTTCTGGGACATGAACGAGATCATCCTCAAGCGTTCCGGTCCCTTCCGCCCCATCGGCGACGGACGCAACCTCCGCGTGAACTTCGAGTGCGCCGACGGTTACGTCAACTACATCCAGCCCGGCGGCGCGACCGGCGGGCGCGGCATGGCTGCCCTCTGCGAATGGATGGACGAGCACGGCGAGGGACACCCGCTGCTCAACGAGACCGACTTCGGCGCGTACGGCTTCGGCCAGCTGCCCGACGACGTGCTCGACGCGATGAGCGAAACGCTCGAAGCCTTCTTCCGCAGCCGAACGAAGCGCTACCTCTCCGAGGAAGCGATCAAGCGGCGCGTCCTCCTCTTCCCCGTGAACGACCCCGCCGACGTCTGCTCCTACCCCCAGCTCGCCGCGCGCGGCTTCTTCCGCGAGACCGAGGGGCCGGACGGCGGTACGATGACCACGCTCGGCCCGTGGGTGAAGTCGAGCGAACGCCCGCTGCAGCTCCGCCGTGCGCCGAGGCTCGGCGAGCATACGGAGGAAGTGCTGACGAGCGTCGGCCTCTCTCCGGACGAGATAGCGGACCTGCGCGCATCGGGGGCGGCGCGATGACCCAGCCATCCGCTCAACCGTTCGAGGGGCTGCGCGTCCTCGACTTCTGCTGGGTCGTCATCGGTCCCATGACGACGCGCTACTTCAGCGACTTCGGCGCGGAGGTGCTGCGCGTCGAGTCGTCGCTGCGCCCCGACGTGATACGCCACGGCCTGCCGTTCGCCGAGGGCAAGCCGGGAACGAACCGGAGCGGCTACTGGGCCAACTACAACAGCGGCAAACTCGGCCTTGGCCTCAACATGGGCGACGAGCGAGCGCGTCACCTCGCCTTCCGCCTCGCGACCGAGTGGGCGGACGTCGTGACCGAGAACTTCACGCCCGGCACGATGGAGCGGTGGGGTCTCGGCTACGACGCGCTGCGGCAACGCAACCCCGGCCTCGTCATGTTCAGCGCGTCGATGCTCGGGCGCGGTGGCCCGTACGACTCCCAGCCCGGCTTCGGCCCTGTCCTCACCGCGCTCTCCGGTCACACGAACTTCACCGGCTGGCCTGACCGCGTGCCCGTCAGCCCCTACGGCGCATACACCGACTTCCTCATCCCCCACATCGCGTTCGCCGCAGTGTGCGCCGCGCTCGACCACAAACGGCGCACCGGCCAGGGGCAGTACCTGGACCTGTCGCAACTGGAGGCCGCGCTCTACTTCGCCGGGCCGCCCGTGCTCGACTACCTCGCGAACGGGCGTATCCAGACGCGCAACGGCAACCACGACCCGGACATGACCCCGCACGCCGTCTACCGCTGCGACGGCAACGACCGCTGGTGCGCCATCGCCTGCCCCACCGACGCCGAGTGGCGCGCGCTCGCCGAGGCAATAGGCCGCCCCGAACTTGCGGACGACCCCGGCCTCGCGACCCTCGAAGGACGCAAGCAGCGCGAGGCCGAGCTCGACGCTGCTATCGAAGCATGGACGATCACGCGCTCACCGGACGAGGTGATGCAGGCCTGCCAGGCCGCCGATGTCCCCGCGGGGGCGGTGCGCGACTGCCGTGATCTCTTCGACGACCCACAGGAAGCGCATCGCGGCCACTTCGTGTTCATGGACCACCCGGAGATGGGGCGCTACGCCTCGGACGCCAACTGTTTCCAGCTCTCGGAGGCCGCGCCGGAGTACCGCCGCGCCCCACTCCTCGGCGAGCACACGGAGTACGTCATGCGCGAACTGCTCGGTATGCCTGAGGACGAATACCGCGCGCTGTCAGACGATGGCGTGTTCCAGTAGGCCGACCGCTACCCGCCCCTCACTGTCCGGGCGAAATGACCGGCGGAGAGCACGCCTCCCACCGCGCCCGCGGCAAGACCCGCCACCCCCATGAGCACGACCGTGACCAGAGTCGCGTCGGTGTCCAGCAGTCCCGCTTCGCTGACCGGAGGCCTCACCAGTAACAGCGCGACCGTCCAGAAGGCCACCCCGATTCCGGCCCAGGCCTTCGCTAGAGCCCACGTCCAGTCCTGCGACCACTCTCTCTGTCCCATTCTCAGCAATACGCCCATAGTGCCGCCCGCCACTACACCAGCCGCGCCACCGGCCAACGGAAACACCGGGACAAGTACGCCCGAAGGGCAGACGTCCTGCCCCCCAACCACACACACCGCGCCGAGGGAGAATGTCCATATCGAGGCGGCCATCAGCCCGGCGAAAGCGCCGACAGCAGCGCCGATGGCAAGACCCAGCATCGTCATCGCCAGCCACCACGTAGCTCTTGGAACGAACGCCCGCAGCACCAGATACTGCGCCAATAGCACGGGAGCGCCGAAAGAGAACCCCACCGGTATCTGCCAGCGCGGCGAGAAGAGGAGATTGTGCAAGCCGCTCTCATGCGCCACAGCGCTGCTTACGACCTCGGCCAACCCCGCCCCGACTCCCAGCCCTACAGCCGTGCCGGACACCCAAAGCAGCCACAATCGCCTCTGCATGGCTGTAGCATAGTCCAGTCAGCAGTAACACAGCCCGGAGAGACGGCATGAGCAAGGAGACCTTCAACGAAGCGGTCGCGTTCTTCCTCGATACGACGTCCCGCGTCCCTGACGACGCCTGGACGAACGAGGCGCTCGGCGTCTGGAACGTCCGCGACCTCGTCGGGCACACGAGCCGCGCCATCCTGCTCGTGGAGGAGTATGCCACCGAGGGAACGACGCGGAGTGGATTCGGCACGCCGGACGAGATCGCGGAGCGCGGGCGGCAGGCGGGGCGTGCGCTCGGCGACGACTCGATGGGCGCACTGCGTACGCTGGCCGACCGCGTGCTCGCGCTCGCGGAGGGTCTGCCGGACGACCATCCCATGCACACGCCGGGCGGCGTGCGTCCCCTATCCCGCTACCTCCCCAGCCGCGTCGCCGAGTTGACGATTCACACCATCGACCTCGCCAACGCCTTGGGGATGGATGCCAAGCCGCCTCGGGAGTGCGTCCGCGCCACGCTCTACGTCCTCGCCGACTACGCGGTGCGGGAGGGCACGGGAGCAGAGGTGGCGTTCGCGCTGACGGGACGCGCACCGCTGCCTCCGGGGTTCAGCGTCGTGCCATAGCCTGCAGTCACCGCATCGGAGCCGCGCCGTGATAGGCTTGCGAGTGACACCCGGCGACGCAGGAGGACCGCATGGCGGATAAGCCGCTGGACGGCAAGGTCGCGCTCATAACCGGCGCAGGAAGCTCGATGGGCATGGGGCGCGAGATGGCGCTTGCGCTCGCGGAAGCCGGAGCGCGCGTCGCACTCATGGACGTCAACGCCGAACAACTGGAGCGCAACGTGAACGACGCGTGGGAGGTCGGCGGCGACGACTGCGCGCTCCCCATCGTCGGCAGCGTCAACAGCTGGGACGACGCCCAGCGCGCCGTAAGCGAGACCATCGCGGGCCTTGGCGGTCTGCACGTCGTCATCAACAACGCAGGCGTGCCCAGCCGCCGCCCCGGCGGTTTCTGGGAGTTGCCGCCGGAGGAGTGGGTGCACGCCCTCAGCGTCAACACGAACGGCCCCTTCCTCATGGCACGCGCCGCCATAGGCCACATGCGGGAGCAGGGCTGGGGCCGCATCGTCGGCGTCACGACCAGCCTCGACACCATGATCCGCAACCTTCCCTACGGCCCGTCGAAGTCTGCGCACGAGTCGTTCATCGCCATCATCGCCAAACAGCTGGACGGCTCCGGCGTCACCGCGAACGTCCTCATCCCCGGCGGGGCCACGAACACCAACTTCATCTCGGACGCCGACGTACGCGACCGCGACACTCTCATCCAGCCCATCGTGATGCGCGCGCCCATCGTCTGGCTCGCGTCCAACGAGGCCGACGGCACCACCGGACGACGCATCATCGCCTCGAAGTGGGACGCGAGCCTGCCCATCGAACAGCGCCTGGAGGCCGCTGCGGCGCCCGCCGCCTGGCCCCAGCTCGGACGCCCCGCCGCCGAACAGGGGCCTTAAGGAGCACGACATGACCACCAACCCGCACGACGAACTGCAGGAAGCAGCCCTCAACCACCTCTGGATGCCGACCCAGGACTGGAGCGACCTTGCCGAGAACGGCGTGACGTTCATGGACGAGGGCGACGGCGTCCGCATCAGGTCCGGCGACGGCAGGTGGGGCTACGACGGCATCGCCGGGCTGATGCTCGTGAACGTCGGCCACGGACGCCAGGAGATCGTGGACGCCGTCGCGGGGCAGCTGGGCAAACTGCACTACGCCAACACCTTCAAGTACGGCTCGGAGCCGGTAGTGCGCTTCGCCGCCAAGGTCGCCTCGCACACGCCGGGCGACCTCAACCGCACTTACTTCACCAGCGGCGGCTCGGAGGCGGTTGAGACCGCCCTGAAGATCGCCTACCGCTACCACTACAACCGCGGCGAGCCCGGCAGGCGCAAGTTCATCGGGCGCGAGGGCTCCTACCACGGCACGACGCGCGGCGCGCTCAGCGTCTCCACTTCCGCCGTCCTCGACCGCCCCTCCTACGGCGAGATCCTGCCGGACAACTTCCTCGCCGCCCCGCAGCCCGCGTACTACCGCCGCGAGGATGAATCGCTCTCGCCGTCCGAGTTCAGTATCCGGTGCGCGCAGGCCGTCGAGGACATCATCGTCGAGGAAGGGCCGGAGACCGTCGCCGCCGTCATCGCGGAGCCCGTCTCCTTCTCCGCCGGTGTTGCCATCCCGGCCGCCGAGTACTGGCCGATGCTCCGCGACATCTGCGACCGCCACGGCGTGCTGCTCATCGCGGACGAGGTCATCACCGGCTGGGGCCGCACCGGCAGGTGGTTCGGCGTCGAGCACTGGAACGTCGTCCCTGACATGATGACGATGGCGAAGGGCATCACCAGCGGCTACTTCCCCGTCGGCGCGTGCGTCGTGCGCGACGCCGTCTTCGAGGAGTTCCAGGGCGGGCCGGAGACGACGTACCGCCACGGCATCACCTACGGCGGGCACCCCGCCGGCGGTGCGGCGGGCCTCGTGAACGTCGACATCATGGAGCGCGAGGACCTCATCGGGAACTCGGAGCGCATGGGCAAACGCCTCCTCGAACGGCTCGAAGCGCTCCGTGACCGTCCCACCGTCGGCGACGTGCGCGGCCTCGGCCTCATGTGCGCCATCGACCTCGTCTCCGACAAGCAGGCGAAGACGCCCCTCGCCGAAACCCCAGGCGCGGTCGAGAGCCTCAACCAGCGCCTGCTGGACGGCGGGCTCTACACCCGCGCGACGCGCCAGGTCTTCTTCGCGCCCCCGCTCTGCGTCACCGCGGAGGAGATCGACGATATAGCAGACATCTTCGAACGCTCGCTCACCGCCACGGAACAGGAGCTCGGCCTGGCGTGAACCGCTCCACACGAATGCGCCATGCCGCGCTCTCATTGGTGGCAGTACTCGCGCTGCTCATGGGCGCATGCGCAAGCCCTATTCCTACTTCTACTCCCACGCACACACCCACTCCTGAGCCAACGCCTACGCCAATTCCTACGGCCACCGCGACTCCAACTCCCGCCCCACCCCCGCCCCCCACTCCTGAGC
>VXQP01000100.1 GCA_009838965.1 Chloroflexota bacterium
ACCCTGAACCCGCCCATCCCCTCACCGTCCACCAGCACGTCCATACCATGCAGGTTCGCTCTACGTTCGATGCGGCTCAGTCCGCTCCGTTCCGCTATCTCCGCTCGATACCCATCGATCCCCAGCGACCGCAGCCATTCGGCTTGCGACATCTCCCCCGCTTCCGTGAATCCCGCCGCGATCGCCGCCGACCGCACGGACGTGAACTCCACGTGCGCGCTGATGTCCTGCCTCCCCACGCCGAAGTACGGGTTCATCCCCAGCGTGTGGCCTGAGTAGCACCGCAGCGTCCCCGCGCGGCGGGACTCGTCATAGTAGACCGACGCCTCGTGCCCGTAGTCGATCAACAGCAGGTAGCCGCATTCGATGGCGGCGAACGATTCCGTGAGCCACGCATCCGGCGCGAGGCATACCTCTGTCCGGAAGCCCTCGGAGAGCGTCACGCCCAGGCTGTCGAGCCGCTCGGCCAGCGCCGGCGTGGACGGCTCGCCCGTCACCTCGATGAACCCGCCCTCCGGCGCTGCGTCCACGAACAGCTCGCGCAGCCGCCCGCCCTCCTGCGTAACACGGTGCAGTGGCATAGCGTCGAGCAGTTCGTTCGCAAGCACGACCCCGCTCCCGCCCACTGCCGGTACGCCGCCGGAGCGCACCCACCGGGCGGGGAAGTCCGGGGACGGCTCTCGCGGATCGACCGCCGTGTATGCCACTGCGTCGGCGAAACCGCCGCCGAGCGCTGGCGCGTGTGCGATGACGTCCAGCGCGAGCGTGCCGTCGCCCGCGCCAGCCTCGATGACGGCGAATGGCGCCGGGCTGCCGATCGCACGCCACATCGTGAGCAGTTGGCGGGCGGCGAGCGCGCCGAAGACGGGATGCGCGAGCGGAGCGGTGTAGAAGTCGCCGAGTGGGCCGAAGGAGCGGCGCGACGCGTAGTAACCGCCGTCCGGCCAGTAGAGCGCGACCTCCATGAACTCAGCGAACGTGATGGGGCCGCGCGACGCGATGCGTCTGCGGACTTCGGCGTCAGCCTCTGTGGGAGTGAACAAACCTGTCATGCGCCCTGACAGGGGTGTGCTGACCGCTGGAACGGCTAGCGCGGGTTACGGTTGACGTGGCTGCCTTCCGATTCCCAGCTGGTGATCTTTATGGAATTCCTGAACTCGCGGGTCTCCCCACACCGCTTGCAGGTGCCGTAACTGGTGGGCCCGTTCGGGCTCTCTATAGCCCAATGATGCGCACAGCCGGGCTCCGCCTCGGCAACCTCGATCCCCTGCTGCTGGGTCATAACGCTCCGTGCCTCCCTCTCCTGGCGGTCTAACCTCGTTGGTCTATGGGTACGAACTCGACGTCTATCGGTCCGTCATATCTCATCTGCGGCCTGATGAGCATGTTCTTGTCCTGCTGTTCCAGCACCTGCGCGACGTAACCGGGCACCCGTGCAACGGCGAAGATGGAGATGAACAGGTCTTCCGGTATGCCCAGCAAGTAGTACACGGAGCCGGCCCAGAAGTCCACGTTCACGCATATCCCGCGCTCCGCATATGGGCGCATGTGCTCTTCCACCCGGCTGAGTATCTGGAACCACTTCGGGTCCCCCATCTTCTCAGCCAGGCGGCGGGAGCCCTCGCGAAGGTGCCGTGCGCGCGGGTCTTCCGCACGGTAGACGGCGTGCCCGAAGCCCATGATGCGCTCGCGCCGTTCGTGCTTCCCTTTGAGGTACTCCTCGACGTTGTCGACCTCCCCGATCTCCAGCGCCATCTTCATCACGCCCTCGGCGGCTCCGCCGTGCAGCGGGCCCTTGAGCGTGCCCAGACCGGTCACGATCGCGCCGTGAACGTCGGCGAGCGTGCTCGCCGTGACGCGGGCTGCGAAGGAGGAGGCGTTGGAGCCGTGGTCCAGGTGGACGATGAGGTCCTTGTCCATGAGACGGGCGGTCTCGTCGTCGGGACGCTCGCCGAGGAGCATGTAGAGGAAGTTCGCTGCGTGGGAGAGAGAGGAGTCGGGAGAGATCGGAGCCTGGCCGCTGCGGATACGGTGGTGAGCGGCGACGATGGTGGGGGTCTGTGCGGTGATCTGGAGGCCCTTCCGTAGCGTCGCCTCGTGGGAGATGTCGTCGACTTCAGGATCGAACGCTGCCAGGGCGGAGATACCGGTGCGGAGCACGTCCATCGGGTGAGCATCCTTCACTCGCTCGATGATCTCCAACACTTCCTGGGTTACTGCTCTGTTACTGCGGAGAGTCGAATCGAACTCGTCTAACTCGGCGCGCGTCGGGAGGCGCTTCACGAGCATGAGGTGCATGACTTCCTCGAAGCTCGCGTGCTCGGCCAGGTCGTGGATCTCATAGCCCCGGTAGATGAGGCGTCCCACGTCGCCGATGACCAGACTGGACTCAGTGGACTCGAAGTAGACGTCCCTGAGCCCGCGCTTAAGCTCGATCTCCTTCTGGGCCATGCAGCCTCCCTCCCTCGAACCTCAGGCATAAATCAGCCCCTTCTCCATCGGGGGATGCGGAGCGGGGCTGCATGGACGCAGAGCAGATACAACCTCCGCGCCGGATGCCTGGGTTCGCTTCGAGGATCCGGCTCCCGCCAGACTCTCGCGCCGTCGGCGAGCATACCGCCGCCCTCTCTACGGTGTCAACGCGCGCGCTCGTAACCGCTCACAGGCGGCTGTCGCCTTGAAGCCGCTGTCTCATCTGACCGGAAGACGCCGAATCACCCCCACTCGTCGGGATAGAGGATTCCGCCTCGCAGAACGCCCGTAGATGACTGAATCGTTCATTCCGTTAATCCTGGAGCGCGGGAACCCTTGTATTACATGGACGCCTTCACCGTATCGCGTCGATTGACACCCCACTCTGCGCTCCGTAACCTACCTAGTTGGCGTGTGTCAGCCTGGCCGCTCGCTGCGCACGGTGCCTGACTGCGAAAACCACCCGTCTCCGGGCTCATCTGACAGGAAGCAGTCAGGGAGGCTTACACGGAGGACTGAGACGATGGCCAGCCGAAGTGAGATTATCGTCCGCTTTGCCGGCGAAGGTGGCCAGGGAGTCGTAACCGCTGCGGAGATGCTGGCCCGGGCTGCCACCGGCGTCGGCTACCATGCGCTTACCTTCGCTACCTTCCCCTCGCAGATCCTTGGAGGCCCCACCTGGACACAGGCGCGCGTCTCCCGCACCCCCGTCGAGAGCCCCGGCGATGCCATCGACATCCTCGTCGCCTTCAACGACGAGGCCTACCACGAGCATCGCACCGAGGTGCATGACGGCGGCATCATCCTCCTCGACCCCTCCATCACTCCCCTGCCTGACGAGCACCTCCGCTGCGTGACCGTCCCCTTCGATGAACTCGCCAAGCAGACCGGTGAGTCCCGCGCTGCCAACATGGTCGTCATGGGCGGCCTCTCCCGGCTCATCAACATGGACGTGAACTACTTCAAGGAGTTCGTCTCCCAGCGGTTCGCTGGCCGGGACAAGGTCGTCGAGGCCAACCACATGGCGCTCGACCTCGGCCTCGCTCACCTCGCGGAGGAAGACCCCATCAGCGACCTCGGCGAACCCGAGAAGCCTGACTACGAGCAGGTCTTCATCAAGGGGAACGACGCGCTCTCCGTTGGTGCGCTGCACGCCGGCATAGACTTCTACTTCGGCTACCCCATATCCCCCGCGACGCCCGTTCTCGTCTACATGGAACGCAACCTCGTGGGCGAAGGCAAGTTCGCCTACCAGGCCAGCTCCGAGATCGAGGCCATCACCGGCATCGTCGGCGCGGGCTTCGCGGGCAAGAAGTCCATGACCGCCACGTCCGGCCCCGGCTTCACCCTCATGGGCGAAGGCATCGGGCTCGCGTGGATGGCCGAGATTCCGTGCGTCATCGTGGACGTGCAGCGCGGCGGCCCCGCCACCGGCCTCCCCACCAAGACCGAGCAGTCGGACCTCAATGCCGCGCTCAGTCCAGCTCACGGCGACTCCTCCATCCCCGTGCTCGCCGTCGGCAGCGTGGAAGAGTGCTTCTTCGGAGCCGTCCAGGCCTTCAACTGGGCCGAGCGCTACCAGGGGCCCGTCATCCTCCTCAGCGAGCACTCGCTCGCCGAGCGTGCGCAGAACATCCCCAAGCCTGACCTCGCCGCCACGCCGGTCGAGAGCAGGAACGTCTACAAGGGAGAGAACGGCTATCTGCGGTACGAGTCGACGGAGATCTCTCCGTTCCCCGTCCCCGGCGGGGCTGGCGCATACGTCGCCAACGGCTCCGAGCACGACATCTACGGCGACACCACCCACCTCGCCAAGTACCATATCCACATGACCGAGCGCCGCTTCAGCAAGCTCAAACTGCTGGAGGACGGCGCCTACGAGAGCGACAACGCCTCTGCGTCGGTCGCCGTCATGCCGTGGGGCGGTTCCAAGGGCTCCGGACTGGAAGCCTTCCGGCAACTGCGGAGCGCGGGCGTGGACATCGCGTGGTACTACACCATGTTCCTCAACCCCCTGCCTGCGGCGCTGCTGGACGAGCTGCGCTCCAAGGACCTCGTCCTCGTCCCCGAGCTCAACTACCAGGGACAGTTCGCGAGCGTCCTCCGCTCCCTCGGCGTCAGGGCAGAGGCCATCACCCAGTACACGGGCTTGCCGTTCCGTCCCACGGAACTCGGCGAGCGGATCAAGGCGCGCCTGGCCGGAGCCGGGCAACCGCAGGCGGTGAACGCATGACAGGAACGGCCAAGAACCCCGAGTACGACTTCCTCTGGTGCCCCGGCTGCGGCGACTTCGGTGTACGCCGCGCCCTCGAGTTCGCCATGCGCGACTGGAACATCGAGCGCGAGATCCCGATGAGCCACAACGTCGTCGTCGCCGGCATCGGCTGCTCCGGCAACCTCGTTCACCTGTACGAGGGCGAGCAGCCCTACGGCTTCCACGGCATCCACGGACGCTCGCTCCCCCTCGCCCTCGGCGTGAAGATGGCGCGGGAGGACCTCAACGTCGTTGTCGTCGCAGGCGACGGCGACTTCCTCAGCATCGGCATGGAGCACATCGCGCCCCAGGCCGCGCGGAACCTCAACATCTGCGCTGTCATCATGGACAACGGCGTCTACGGCCTCACCAAGGGACAGTCGTCCCCCACCACCGTCGAGGACACCGTCACCAGCTCCACCCCCTACGGCAAGCTCGAGGCCACCCTCAACCCCCTCGACCTCTACCTCACCCTCGGCGTCACCTACATCGCCTCCGGCTACTCCACCAAGCCCCGCGACCTCGCCGCCATGATCAAGCGCGGCATGGAGCACGACGGCTTCTCCATCGTCCACGTCAACTCCCCCTGCACCACCTACAACGACACCTACGCCCTCCTCAAGGGCAACAAGGCGAAGGGCATCGATCCCCTGGCCTGGGAGATCCCGGACGACCACGACGCCACCAGCAAGAGCGCCGCGCGAGAGATCATCGAGCAGGGCGGCGTACCCCTCGGCGTCGTCTACCAGGACGACTCACGGCCCTCGCTCGACCAGCGCATGAGCGGCGTCCGCGAGCGCGTCACCGCCCGCTCCCCCCAATCCCTGCTGGACGCCTTCTCCGTCTAGCGTCTTTATTCCGTCGTTCCGGCGCAGGCGGGAACCTCGCAGCCACTGACTGATGTAGGGGCGCCCCTTGTGGGTGCCCTTTCTTATGGCTACTCTTCAGCGAACCGAATGGCGTAACGGCTGAACAGGAGGCAACCATGGATTCCCCGACGGTGCGGCGCGCAGTGGTGGCCCTGCTGGTTGCCCTGACGCTGGCGGCTGTCGCCTGGGCCATCAGGACCCTGGTCGAGGCGTTCGCTCTCCTGCACAACGCTCTCGTGTACCCCCTGTACGTCAATGCTGGTCCGGGTAATTCCGACGATCGCATCCGGCTGGTCTTCGTGGCCGCAGGCATCGTGGTCGTACTGGCCATCGTGGGTTACGTCGTGTTCAGCAAGTGGCGGGACGCCGTCGAGTACGACGATGAGCAGGAGTTCGATGTGGAGGAGGAAGCATTCGACGACGACGAGGAGATCCCTCGGGACTAGACCCTACCGCCACCCTCTGAAGCGCTCCTCCCGCCAGGGGTCGCCGCGCATGTGGTAGCCCAGCTCCTCCCAGAAGCCCGGACGGTCGTCGGTCATGAACTCGACCCCGCTCACCCACTTCGCGCTCTTCCAGCCGTAGCGCGACGGCACGACCAGCCGCAGCGGACCGCCGTGCTGCCCCTCGAGCGGAGCGCCGTCCATGCGGTGCGCGAACAGCACGTCCGGCGAGCGCAGCGCCTCGACGTCGATGTTCGCCGTGTAGCCGTCGTAGCAGTGCAGCATCGCGAACCGCGCCGACGCCGTCGGCTGCGCCAGGTCGAGCACCCGCGACGCAGGAACGCCCTCCCAGCCGACGTTCAGCCGGCTCCACTGCGTGACGCAGTGGAAGTCCGCCGTGACCTCGATCCGCGCGAGCGACTCCCACTCCGCCCACGTCAGCTCCGTCTCGCGCTCCACCTCGCCGAACAGCCGGAGCCGCCACGTAGCGAGGTCGATGCCGGGCGTCGTACCCATACTCATCACCGGCATCTTCGGTGTCACGTACTGGCCGGGCGGCACGCGCTCCTCCATCCCCTTCGGGATCCCACGCCTGCCGAACGCCGCCGCCACCTGCCGGAACACTTCCACGCTCACACCTCCATCCTCGTCGTTCCTGCGAAGGCAGGAACCTCGTCCCCGCCTCTCCCTTGAGGAGAGAGGCAACGCGCTTCAGCGCGCGGTGAGGGTGAACCCCTCTGTGGGGAGGCCGCTCATGGTGAGCCTGTCGAACCACGTCGTTCCCGCCCAAGCGGGAGTCTCGCCCCTCTCTGAACAGGGTACACTGTCCCGCGACCCCCATGACAGACCAGCCCGCATCGACCGCCACGCGCTCCGGCCACGCGCTGGAGCTGCGCGGCGTCTCCAAGACGTACGGCACGACCCACGCCCTCCGCTCCGTCGACCTCGACGCGGCGTGGGAGCGCGTGCTCGTGCTGTTCGGGCACAACGGCGCAGGTAAGAGCACGCTCCTGCGCGTCGCCGCCGCGCTCGTCAAGCCGACCGCGGGCAGCGTGACGACGGCAGGCTTCGACGCCGACAGGCACACGCAGCGCGTCCGCGCCGCCACCGGCTACGCCGGCCACGGCACGCTCCTCTACGACGACCTCACGCCGGAGGAGAACCTGCGCTTCTACGCCCGTCTGCACGGCGTGCCGCAGCCGGACGAACGAACCGGCGAGGTGCTGCGCGACGTCGGTGCGGAGCGCTGGGCCCACCGCCGCGTGCGCGGGCTCTCCAACGGCATGCAGAAGCGCGTCGCCATCGCCCGGGCGTTGCTGCACCGACCCGCACTGCTCCTGCTCGACGAGCCCGACTCCGGCCTCGACGTGCAGGGCCAAGCGTTCGTCGAGACCGTCGTGCGAGCGGTCGCGGACGGCGGCGGGGCCGTCGTCCTCTCGGCGCACGACCCCGCGCGCGGGCTGGCCATCGCCGACGACTTCGCCGTCCTGCGCGGCGGACGCATCGCCGCGACGGGCGAGGCAGCGAGTGCTGCACCGGACGAGGTCGCCGCTCTGCTGAGCGCTCCCCCCATTAATACGTCAGAGGGGGCGGCCTGATGCGGGAGACGCTGCGCGCCGCGCTGACCATCTACGCCAAGGACGTGCGCCTCGAACTGCGGACGCGCGAAACGCTCTTCTCCGTCCTCGCGTTCGCCTTCGTCGTCGCCTTCATCTTCACGTTCGCGTTCGAGCCGTCGCCGCAACTCATCGCCTCCATCGGGCCGGGCATCGTCTGGGTCGCCTGGATCTTCACCGCCGTGCTCGGCATGAACCGCACCTTCCTGCTGGAGCACGAGCGCGGCACGCTGGACGGCCTGCGGCTCGCCCCCGTCCCCCGCGAGGCGCTGTACCTCGGCAAGCTGCTGAGCGTCGTCACCCTGCTCGTGACGGTCGAGGCGCTCATGCTGCCCGCCTTCCTCGTCCTGTACGACCTCTCGCTCTTCAACGTCTGGTTCATCGCCATCGCGCTCGCCGCGACGGTCGGCATCGCCGCGGTCGGCACGCTCTTCTCGGCCATCGCCGTGCACACGCGGGCGCGCGAGGTGCTGCTGCCGATGCTCTTCCTGCCGGTCGCGCTGCCGCTGCTCATCGGCGCGGTCACCGGCGCGCGGGAGGCGCTCGACGGCGAGGGCTGGGACGGAGTGGGGCGCTGGCTGCAGCTCATCGTCGCCTTCGACGTCGTCTTCCTCGTGCTATCATCGCTCGTGTTCGAGTACGTATTGGAGGAGTGAGCGTGACCGGCGCCTGGAGACTGGGACTCCTGCTCGTGACGGGAGTCCTCGTGCTGATTGACATGTACCTCATCTTCGCCTACGCCCCCACCGAGCGGTCGATGGGCATCGTCCAGCGCCTCTTCTACTTCCACGTCCCGGTCATCCTCACCAGCTGGCTCGCGTTCGCGCTTGCCGCGGCGAGCAGCGTCTGGTACCTCGTCAAGCGCGAGCGCGTCTGCGACCGTCTCGCCTACGCCTCGGCGGAGGTCGGCGTCGTCTTCTTCACCGTCGCCATCATCACGGGCGCGGTCTGGGCGAAGCCGGTGTGGGGCACGTGGTGGGTGTGGGACGCGAACGGGACGCTCACCTTCGTGCTGTGGCTCATCTTCATCGGCTACCTGATGGTGCGCGCCTACGCGCCCGACGCCGAGCGCGGCCGGCGCTGGTCCGCCGTGACCGCCATCATCGGCGCGGCGACCGTGCCGTTCGTCTACATGGCGGCGGACTGGTGGGGCGGGCTGCACCCGGAGCGGGTCACCGGCCCCGGCGCACAGGGCTCGCTGGAGTCGGAGATGTTCGTCACGCTCATGTTCTCGTTCGTCACCTTCATCGTGCTCTTCACGGCCCTCATCGCCGAGCGTTACGCGCTCCGCAGCGACGAGGACACCATTGAGGAGCTGCGGCTCGCCGCCGCCTGAGGACCTCATGCGCAACCGACTGTTCACCGCAATCGCCGTCTGCCTGCTCGTGCTCGCGCTCACCGCGCCCGCCGCACTGGCGGCGCCTGCTACGCAGGACGCGCCGGGCGAGAGCAACCTCGGCTACCTGCTCGCGGGCACACTGCTCACCTGGGCGGGCTTCTTCGCCTACGCCGTCTTCCTCTGGCGCAAGAACCGGGACCTCCGCCGCGAGGTCGACGACCTGCGGCGCATCTTGGGGGAGAAGGAGTAGGGAATCGTCATTCCCGCGAAGTCAGGGGTTTCGCCCTGTAATGGCACCCTTAACTCTTGGTTGCCTCCAACTTCAAGGCCAGTTCGTCGCGCTGGGACCATCTAACGGCATACTCTCGGATGGGAGTAAAGGCATACGCATTCCATACGTCGCCACGTGCGCTTCGGTCATCTAAAATCGCTATGGGATCCCAATGCGGGTCATGCTGTTGGATATCGGAAAACCGGTACGCCAACCGTTCCGCCCAACTACGTGCTACTGGCGTGCTGGCTGCTGACAAAGGGTGGATTAAGAGGTCACTCCCCGAATTGACGTGAAATTTGACTGTATGTTCCTCGCGGTGCCCTGATACAGTGAACCCTACATCATACGTAACACCGCTTTGAATTATGAAGGATTCTACTTCATCGTCGAAAAGGACACGCGAATTCGGCCTACGTTTGTGAATCAAGCTGCTTATTCCTAGAATCGCCTGGATCATTTCATGGGTGTCGATTCCCACGGATTCAGCATTCATTTCTATGTGGAAGCGATTGCGTTGCAGAGACACGCCATGAGCTTTGGCTATGGTTCTTGCCTCTGCCATCAAGGTCTTGCTCAATGTAAGCCCGTTCACGTATAGGTAACCCAAAGTGTCTCCCATGTCACTCAGGTCGATGCGTCCCTCGTGAAATGCTCGCATTTCCAACTCTATTCCTTCACCATCCGGCCTAACGAATGGCGTCGATAAAATACAACCATCTTGAAGTACAGAAATCCCAAAGTCTCCCTGCAGTTGGGAGAGATACCTACTGATAACCTCTGTGCAAGCATTCGACATCATGAAGGCGTACCTCCTTCCCGAGCATCCAGAGCAAACAGTCTGCCCGTGTAGTGTCCTCTCAAAGAGACGTTGCATTCTTCCAAGAAGTCCAAGAGCTCTTCATTAGGATCGCCAACCCGAATATCGTCAGGAATATAAACTCGCTTGTCTTCCCATTCATCGTCCCAGAAATGTTTGTGAGGTTGCTTAATTTGCTCTCTTGTAACGGGGTCACGATGGTAGTCATGCGCAGTATACTTGCGAATGGGTATGTTCTTATACAGTAGTGCGAAACTCCGGTTTCTTTGGCCGACAAACCCTCGGAGATTGAGAACTTCGTTGGAATCGAGACAAAGAACCTTGGCCTCCAGTCGGTGATTGTTGCCTTCGTTTCTCCAAGAGAGATTAGCGGCAATCACCTTTTCTTCTTCGATTATACGCTGCGCTTCGGCTTCTGTGACCACGTTCTATCTGCGCCTTCCTTCCCTTACCTCCCTAAGCTACGCTTCTGGGACCAGTCTTATACCATAGCAGAGTGCGACTCCACTAGCTTCCCGTGTCTCGTCGGCCCGCGCCCTCCGGCTTCCTACAGGTTTCCCCTCGGCGCCGAGAGGGCAAGTGCCCCTGCGTCGGGCTGTCCCGAACCAGCAGACTCGCGCACTTGTCGGGTCGACTTGATTGCGGCGGCGCACTCCTCGCCTCCTCACATCACCACTGTGACACGCGCCCATTGCGCGAACGATAACCCCTCCCTACGCTGTTCCCAACGGGTTAGCCGGAGTGACGCGCAGCGGCGCGGTCGGGCCGCAAGGCGGGTGAGCAACTATGAGCAGGAATGAGGGGTTCTGCACAGGAAAGAGCAGCGGATAAGCAGTTATGAGCAGTTGGACTGCTCACGCAGAGGGCTGATTCCAGAGGTGAATCTGGGCCGGTGAGCAGAAATGAGCAGCGTTTCCCCCCGGAACGTTCCCTCCGACCTGATGTAGGGGAGGTTACCGCTTGGCGCTCTGGGCGCGCGTCGTGTACGCTCGCGGCATCCTGGGCGTGAGGAAGGAGACATCATGGGAGACGAGTTCGAGTTCAACCCCTGGTACGGCAACTTCCCGTACACCGACTTCATCAAGAGCGAAGGCATCCCCATCCACGAGGCGTACTCGGTCGACTGCCATACGGTCGAGGTCGAGCCGTGGGAGCGCCTCGGCGGCCTCGGCGCGTACGTGCACCTCGCCGGACGCTCCGACTACCTCTCGGCGTACGTCGTCGAGATCCCGCCCGGCGGCGAGCTCAAGCCCGAGCAGCACATGCACGACAAGCTGGTGCACGTCGTCTCCGGGCGCGGCTCCACGATGATCGAGCGTCCGGACGGCCGCAGGTACTCGTTCGAGTGGGGGCCGAGCGCCATCTTCGCCATCCCGCTGAACGCGAAGCACCAGATCTTCAACGGCTCCGGCACCGAGCCCGCGCGGCTCGCCGCGGTCACGGACCTGCCCATCATCTTCAACATCTTCCGCAACCCGGACTTCATCTTCGACAACCCGGTCCAGTTTCCGGAGCGCTCCGATGTCTCCCGGTACTTCGACGGCGAGGGCGAGTTCCGCGAGGTGAAACCCGGACGCCACCAGTGGGAGACGAACTTCGTGCCGGAGCTCGTCAACTTCGAGCTGCCGCCGTGGGCGGCGCGCGGCGCCGCGGGCAACAACATCCAGTTCCTGCTCGCCGACTCGTCCATGCACTGCCACATCTCGGAGTTCCAGCAGGGCACGTACAAGAAGGCGCACCGGCACAACGCGGGCGCGCACATCTTCTGCGTCACCGGCGAGGGCTACTCGCTCCTCTGGCACGAGGGCGAGAACCCGGTCGACACCGTGCGCGTCGACTGGAAGCCGGGCTCGCTGTACGCCCCGCCGGACGGGCCGACGTACCACCAGCACTTCAACGTCGCCGACGGGCCGTCGCGCTACCTCGTGTTCGGGTTCGGCGGCGCGCGCTACCCGGTGCTCGAATCGAAGATGGTCGGCTACGAGAACATGGACAAGTCCACGAAGGAAGGCGGCCACCAGATCGAGTACCAGGACGAGGACCCGCGCGTGCTCGACCTGTACGAGAGCGAGCTCTCCAAGCGCGGCCTGAACTCCAAGATGCGGGAGTTCGTGGGGTCGCGGGGCTGAGACCGGGGTGTGATGTAGGGGCATCCCTTGTGGGTGCCCTTGCCCCGAAGCGGGCGCCCACGAGGGACGCCCCTACACCTGACCAGGAGGCGAGGTTCCTGCCTCCGCAGGAACGACGCACGAGGGTGGCGGGCGTGGGCCGCGTCGTGTAGGCTCACGCCTGTCCCGAATACACGGAACGGAGCGTTACTCATGGGCGACGAGATCGAGTTCAATCCCTGGTACGGCAACTTCCCGTACACCGACTTCATCAAGCAAGAGGGCATCCCGCTCCACGAGGCGTACGCCGTCGACTGCCACACGGTCGAGGTCGAGCCGTGGGAGCGCCTCGGCGGCCTCGGCGCGTACGTGCACCTCGCCGGACGCTCCGACTACCTCTCGGCGTACGTCGTCGAGATCCCGCCCGGCGGCGAGCTCAAGCCCGAGCAGCACATGCACGACAAGCTGGTGCACGTCGTCTCCGGGCGCGGCTCCACGATGATCGAGCGTCCGGACGGCCGCAGGTACTCGTTCGAGTGGGGGCCGAGCGCCATCTTCGCCATCCCGCTGAACGCGAAGCACCAGATCTTCAACGGCTCCGGCACCGAGCCCGCGCGGCTCGCCGCGGTCACGGACCTGCCCATCATCTTCAACATCTTCCGCAACCCGGACTTCATCTTCGACAACCCGTTCGTGTTCCCGGAGCGGATGGCGGCGGAGCGGTACTTCGACGGCGAGGGCGAGTTCCGGCAGGTGAAGCCGGGCCGCCACCAGTGGGAGACCTGCTTCGTGCCGGAGCTCGTCAACTTCGAGCTGCCGCCGTGGGTCGCCCGCGGCGCGGCGGGCAACAACATCCAGTTCCTTCTCGGCGACTCGTCGATGCACTGCCACATCTCGCAGTTCTTCGAGGGCACGTACAAGAAGGCGCACGCCCACAACTCGGGCGCGCACATCTTCTGCGTCACCGGCGAGGGCTACTCGCTGCTCTGGAAGGAGGGCGAGAACCCGGTCGACACGGTGCGCGTCGACTGGAAGCCCGGCACGCTCTACGCCCCGCCGGACGGCCCGACGTACCACCAGCACTTCAACGTCTCGGAGGGGCAGTCGCGCTACCTCGTGTTCGACTTCGGCGGCGCGCGCTACCCCGTTCTCGAGTCCAAGATGTGGAGCTACGAGAACATGGACAAGTCGGAGAAGGCCGGCGGGATGCAGATCGAGTACGAGGACGAGGACCCGCGCATCCACGCGCTCTTCGAGAGCGAGTTGTCCAAGCGCGGCCTGAAGTCGCGCATGCACGAGTTCATCCCGACCCTGGCGTGAGGGCTCCGGCTCGCCGGACGACGCTCGCCACAGCGCAGCAGTAACGAGTCCCCGCCCTCTCTGAGGAGCGGGGATTCTGCTACAATGTGATGCAGTTCACAGACTCTGGCGCAGACCCATGCAGTACACGCCCGCAGAACAGCCCGCAACGCCCATCGGGGCGACCGGCGCGACGTCGTTCCTCACGAAGCAGCGCAAGCTCATCATCGTCGGCATCGTGCTGCTCGCCGCGTTCGGCTACTTCGGCTTCACCGCGTTCCAGGCCGCGACCTCGTTCTACCTGACGGTCGACGAGCTCGTCGCGCAGGGGCCCGCCGCCGGAGAGTCGGTCAAGGTGAAGGGCGCGCTCGTCGAGGGCTCCTTCGACCGCGCGAGCACCGAGAACACCATCGCAACGTTCCAGCTCCACGAGAACGGCGCACAGATCGACGCCACGTACGACGGCGTGCTGCCGGACCTCTTCTTCAACCCGCACTCGGAGATCGTGCTCGAGGGCACCTACGAACCGGGTGGGGTGTTCATGACCGACCGCGTCTTCGTGAAGTGCGCCTCCAAGTACCAGTCGCTCGAAGGCGAAGCCCCGTACGAGTATGAGGACTCCTACGCCACGACCGCCGACCCGGCCTGATGGCGCAGCAGCCGCTCACCCGCCCCCCGCAGGAGTTCCCCCATGGCGCACGCCGCCAGGCCGACGCGCAATGGCTCGCGTACGTCGCGGAGACCGGCGACACCGGCGACAGCGCGTCGCTGGCGGGGTCCGCAACGCTGCAGCGCGGCATCGCCGAGTTCAACGACGGGCGGTTCCGCGACAGCCACGACACGTTCGAGGAGCTGTGGAGGAGCACGCCGTACCCTGAGCGGCTCTTCCTGCTGGCGCTCACGAAACTCGGCGCGGGGTTCGCGCACGCGCTCCGCCGGAACGACAAGGGGATGCGCAGCCAGCTCACCGAGGCCGTCCGCATCCTGCGCGCGTTCGCTCCGGCCTACGCCGCCGTGGACACGCAGCGGCTGATCGCCGACGTCAGCGCCCGGCTCGCTCACGGCGACGGCCACTTCAGTCCGCCCTTCCCCACCATCGCCGGGACGGAAGACGATGCCCATGAGTAAAAGAACGCCCCGCCCCTCTTTCGAGAGGCGGGGCTCCGGCTTCGCCAGGCGCTGCGAGAAGGGCGAGCGCTTCGTCCTACGCCGCCGCCTTCACCGCCGCCAACCTCGCTGCCCTGAGCGCGCGTCCTTCCGCTTCGGCCCTGGCGAGTCGTCCGTCCGGCAGGTCGATCATGTGGCCGCACTGGATGCACTCCAGGTAGGGGCCGTAGATGTCGACCGCGTCGTAAAGGTCCCCGTTACACCGCTTGCAGGCTTTGAAGAGTATCATCGGTGTCCTCCTTCCCCACTCTTCCTACAGAGAACTACGCTGGCCGGGCTGTTTCGGTTTCCTCTTCTTTCGTTCCGTTTCTCGTCGGGCTGGTCGCATGATAAGAGTTGACATGAATCGTGTCAATCCATATCATACGGGTACCAGCATATGCGAGAGCGCCGACGCTCCCGCCTGAGGAGCGGACGAGGCATTCAACGATGCAACAGCGACGCAGACCAACGGCTACCGAACGGCTCCTGTCGTCCCTCCGGATGCCCGGCGAGGGAGAGCGCGCCGCACCGCCCGCACGCCGGGCGCAGGCCCCTCTGGAGCGCCCGCAAGCGTCCGTCCCGGAGGAGGGGCTGTACATCATCAGCGTGGCCGCGCGCATCCTGCACATGCACCCGCAGACGCTCCGCAAGTACGAGCGCGTGGGGCTCGTGCGGCCGTCGCGGACGGTCGGGATGCTGCGGCTGTATTCGGAGCGCGACATCGCGAAACTGCGCATGATCAAGCACCTCGTGGACGAGATGCGCCTGAACCTTGCCGGCGTCGAGATGGCGATGGCCGTCTTCGACCGTCTCTCCTCGGCGATGGAAGCGGCGCAGGCCCCTCCCGCCCAGCCCGCACGTGCGGCCGTGCCGTTCGAGCAGGCGATGCAGGACATCCTGGAGATGTTCCTCGGAACGAGCAGACCGACACCCCGCAAGCCCGGAGAGCGATAGACCCGATGTTTACCGCAGACGAAGCACACGAACAGACCGACGCCGGCCAGCCGGAGGCTGCCGAGGCGCAGGCCCCGGAGGACCCCATCGCGCAGTTGGAGCGCGAGCGCGACGAGATGAAGGCGATCGCCCAGCGCGCGCAGGCCGACCTGGTCAACTACAAGCGCAGGGCTGAGGAGGAGCGCTGGGCGCTCGCGCGCAGCGCGTCGAACAGCGTCGTCAGCAAGCTCCTCCCCATCGCCGACGACCTGCAGCGCGCAGTGGACGCGCTCCCGGACGACGCGCCGGAGAGCTGGAGCAGCGGGCTGCAGCTCGTCTCCCAGAACATGCGCGCACTGCTGGAGTCGGAAGGCGTCACCCGGTTCGAACCCGCGCCGGGCGACCCGTTCGACCCCGCCGAGCAGGAGGCCATCGCCTCCCAGCCGAGCGCCGAGCACCCCTCCGGCGCCGTCCTCATGACCATCAGCGCAGGCTACCGCGGCAGGGACCGCGTGCTGCGCGCCGCACAGGTCGTCGTCTCGCAGGGCGCGCCAGGCGACACGACAACGAACGACTAACACCGCAAGGAGTAATGGAATGGCGAAGGTAATAGGGATAGACCTCGGAACGACCAACTCGGCGATGGCCGTCATGGACGCAGGGGAGCCGCTCGTCCTCGAGAACACGGAAGGCGGGCGCACGACCCCGTCCGTCGTCGCCGTCAACCCCAAGAACGGCGAGCGGTACGTCGGCATGGTCGCCAAGCGGCAGGCGGTGACCAACCCGGTCAACACCGTCTACTCCGTGAAGCGGCTCATCGGGCGGAAGTTCACCGAGACCGAGGCGGAGCGCAAGACGCTCGGCTACGTCACCAAGGCCGGCAAGGCGGGAGACGCCGCCGTCGTCATGAACGACCGCGACTACTCCCCGCCGGAGATCTCCGCCATGGTGCTCCAGAAACTGAAGACCGACGCGGAGGCGAAGCTGGGTGAGCCGGTGAACCAGGCCGTCATCACGGTGCCCGCCTACTTCAACGACAGCCAGCGGCAGGCGACCAAGGACGCCGGGACGATCGCGGGCCTGGAGGTGCTGCGCATCATCAACGAGCCCACCGCCGCGGCGCTCGCCTACGGACTCGACAAGCACCAGGACGAGGTCATCGCCGTCTACGATCTCGGCGGGGGCACCTTCGACATCTCCATCCTCCACATCGGCGACGGCGTCTTCGAGGTGAAGTCCACCAACGGCGACACGCACCTCGGCGGGGACGACTTCGACCAGCGCGTCATCGACTGGCTCGCCGACGAGTTCAAGCGCGAGCAGGGCATCGACCTGCGCGACGACCGCATGGCCCTCCAGCGCCTGAAGGAGGCCGCCGAGCGCGCCAAGATCGAGCTCTCCAGCGCACAGCAGACGGAGATCAACCTGCCGTTCGTCACGGCGGACGCCTCCGGCCCCAAGCACCTCGCGATGAGCCTCACCCGCTCCAGGCTGGAGCAGCTGACCGTCGACCTCGTCGCCCGTACCGTCGGCCCGTGCCAGCAGGCGCTGAAGGACGCGGGCGTCAGCGCGGGCGACGTTGCGGAGGTCGTCCTCGTGGGCGGCATGACGCGCATGCCCGCCGTCATCGACCGGGCGAAGGAGCTGTTCGGCAAGGAGCCGCACAAGGGCGTCAACCCGGACGAGGTCGTCGCCGTCGGCGCGGCCATCCAGGCCGGCGTCCTGCAGGGCGACGTCACCGACATCCTGCTGCTGGACGTGACGCCGCTCACGCTCGGCATCGAGACGCTCGGCGGCGTGGCGACGCCGCTCATCAAGCGCAACACCACCATCCCCACGTCCATGAGCGAGATGTTCACCACCGCCGCGGACGGCCAGCCCAGCGTGGAGATCCACGTGCTGCAGGGCGAGCGCACGATGGCCGGCGAGAACAAGACGATAGGCCGCTTCAACCTGGACGGCATCGCGCCCGCGCCGCGCGGCATCCCGCAGATCGAGGTGTCGTTCGACCTGGACGCCAACGGCATCCTGAACGTCTCCGCGAAGGACAAGGCCACCGGCAAGGAGCAGCGCATCACCATCACCGCGAGCTCCGGCCTCGCCAAGGACGAGGTCGAGCGCCTCGTGAAGGAGGCGGAGGCGCATGCCGAAGAGGACGCGCGCAAGCGCGAGCAGATCGAGGCGCGCAACATCGCCGACACCAGTGCCTACCAGGCCGAGAAGACGCTGCAGGAGTTCGGTGAGCAGATAGACGCCGACCTGAAGAGCGAGGTCGAGGCGCGCATCGCGGACGTGCGGAGCGTGCTCGCGCAGGAGGATGCGGACGCCGCGTCACTGCAGGCAGCCACCCAGGCGCTCTCCGCCGCCGTCCAGAAGATCGGCGAGGCGGTCTACGCCCGCCAGCAGGCCGAGGCGGCGTCAGCCTCCGGGCCGGACGACGCTCCGCCGTCTGACGAAGGCCCCGGCGACGCCGGGGACGACGACACCATCGAGGGCGAGTACCGCGAGGTGTAGGCGGACGCGCTCACGCCGCGTAAGACATCGCCGGGGGCGGCCTTCGGGCCGCCCCCGTGCTTCTTCGCGCTGCCCAGGTCGGCCCTTCCTGCCGCCCTTGTCGTGGTGACGAAGTGATGACGTTCGGGTTACGATGGTATGAAGGCCATGCTTATCCGAAGACAAACACCCCTGGTCCTGCTGGCGATGCTCGTGGCGGCGGCTTTCGCGTCGCTGTTGCTGCTGCCCGCGTCCGGCCAGACCTTCGACAAAACAGAAGGCAAGACCGGCAGCGGCGGGTTCAGCGTCGGCGTGTTTGCCGGTATCGCGGATGCGCAGCTAGCGAAGAACGTATTCAACAGCACCTATAACACGTACGTCCCAACTAATCAGACTCCGGTTGCGCTCAGCTCGGGCATCACCAATCCCGGCGCGCACACCATGGGCGACACCGCGTACCTGGCGAACCCGGAGGTACAGCCTCAGTACACGTTCTTCGACGGAACGCTCTACGTCTCCAACGACCCCGAAGCGCACAACACGATCCTCATCACGGCGGTCGCTTCCGAAGTGACGCCGAACACCGACGGCTGCGTCGAGGCGACGGTGCGGAGCGGACGCGACACCATCACGGTGCAGATGCCGACGACGGCAGATACGGGCGGAAACACCTTCTACCAGGCGTTCGTCCGCGTCCTCGACCCACGCGTTGAGTTGCCACAGGGAACGCCGGACTACGAGTCCAGCGACGGCCCGGACTGCGTGGAGGACACCAGTGTCACCCCCTCTCCCTCCTACTACGACACGGATGGGGTAGGACGGACCGAGATTGCCTCGATCCTCGGGCGGCACGGCGACACCGTCACCATCAGCATCGCTGGCGCCGGACAGGTGTCGCTGGAGGTGGACGGCGAGGGGCCGGATCTGGACGAGATCACGCCGGAGCACGACAGCGCCTGGCGCTCTGGCCGCCTCGACTTCTCGTTCGAGGTGCGCGACGACGACTCCGGTCTGCGGCACGACGGCGAACTCGTGCGCTCGGCAGACGGCGACGACACGCAGGTCAACGGCGACCGCGACCAGGTGACCTCCGGCGAACCGCTCACCGTGCGCTCCCCCGGGCAGATCGCCGTGAACGGCAAGGCTGCCGACATAAGCCTCCGGGTGGGCTCCATGTCGGACATCACGGACATCGGGCGCTGGACGCTGCTCGGGAGCCGGCCGGGCGTCGCCTACGAGTTCTCGGCGCGCGGGAACAACTTCGACGAGGGCCGCTACGTGATGGAGGTAACCGCCAGGGACCGCGCCGGCAACGAGACCATGAGCGTCGGGTGGTACGACGACATGGACGACCCTCAGCCGTACACGTTCACGATCGACGATACGGAGCCGTCCGTCCGCGCGGTGCAGGCAGGCGTCGGGTACGACACGCGCGAGGAGAAGGAGGTCCCCGACCGCAAGTCCATCATGGTGGACTTCGGTGAGGCGTTGCGCTCCGGGATCGACCACGAGCAGTTCACGGTCTCCGGTCATCGCGTGGTGGGCATCGTCCACCCGGGCCGCCTGTCGGGCGACGAGATGGCCATGGACATCGAAGGCAACCCGATAGACGACCCCCGCAGCCGCATCTACCTGCAGCTTGCGGACGAGCTGGCGTCCGACGAGACGCCGGACGTGCTGCTCTTCGGAGGGATCGTCTACGACCTCGCAGGCAACCCCAACGACTCCGTCGACCGCACCGCGGAGGACACCGTCGCGCCGCTCTTCAGGGTCGGAGTGGCTGCGCTTGCGGAGGGGGTAACCCTCACCCCCCGGTCCCCTGCCCGCCAGGGAGGAAGGGAAGGGGCGGCTGGTCGCGAACGGCGACGGCGAGTTCGTCGTGGACGTACGCTCCGACGAGGAAGTGCGCCGCAGGCCGACGGTCTACTTCGTGGGCATCGACACGGTCGAGGGGACGAAGAACGGCACGAAGACCGGTAAGTACGTCTACTCGATACGGAGTGTGCAGACCGGCGGCGCGCTCGTGGAGCAGGAGGACCCGCTCCACTGGCGCAGGGCGTACGAGGCGTCCCGCCTGACCGGCCTCGGCGAACTGATCGGCGTGATCGTGTCCGCGGAGGACGAGAACCGCAACGTCTTCTCGACGCCCGGCTGGAAGCCGGCTTCACGACAGGACAACCCGTCGGACGACGACGTACTCGACGTCGAGGCGATGGACGAGGCGGGGCTGCTGCTCGAGCTGGACACGGACTTCAACGACGACGCGACGCCGGAGTTGCGGGTGACCCCGCGCCGCGGGCAGGAAGACGACGAAACGGAGAGCGCGAGGCCGATCGTGGCCATGCTGTTCTCAGCGGAGGGGGAGGAGTACGCGCTCTGCCCCTCGGGCACCAACGGCGGCTGCGGTGGCGACAACCCGGACGCGGAGTTCTCGGACTCGCACGCGAAGGTGTACATCACCGAGATCACGCTGAACGGAGGCGATGCGTCGGCGCGGTTGAGCAGGGTCGACGATGCGCAGTTCGCGCTCCAGGCGGGGAACCTGGCGCAGGGACGCCACGAGGTCGTCTACAAGGCGGTCGACGAGGCGGGCAACGAGGCTGAGGGCGAGTTCGCATTCTCGGTCGTGGCGCGCGGCGCCTACGAGATCGACATATCGCCAGGCTGGAACCTGATCTCGGTGCCGGGAACGCCGGTGGACCCGTCGCTGAACGCCGTGATTCCTCCCAGTGGGGGAATCTCGGCAGTGATGTCGTACCAGGACAGCAACTGGCTGACGGCGGCGGTGGATGAGGACGGTTCGTGGCGCGGCAGCCTGACGGAGATCGAGGCGGGCTACGGCTACTGGGTGTACGCGACGTCGTTCGCAACGGTCGCGCCGCTGATCCCGGAGCCGGAGACGACGTCGCTGCCGCCGACGGTCCGCGTGAACCACGGCTGGAACCTGCTGGGCGTCATAGACCTGTTCCAGAACGCGGCAGGGAAGGCGCCGGGAGCAGGAGACGGGGACGGCGAAGCCGACAACTACTTCGGCAGCTTCGATTGGCGCGTCGCCTACACCTTCGACGGGCAGTACCACCGCTGGGTGCGCATCGCTCCGGAGGACGACAAGGACGACGAAGAAGAGGACGACGACGAGCCGCCTGAGATCGTGAACGGCAGGGGCTACTGGGTGTGGTCCGCGGAGCCGGGCACGCTCGTACCGTAGGCTGTGCGCTCGGAGGGGCGACGTGGGACTGCTTGAGACGCATGTCGTCAGGAAGCACGACGGTCTGGCGGTTGTCCTGTGGGAAGGACAGCTTCTGCGGCTGACGCAGCCGGAGGGCCCGCAGGTTATCGACTTCAACGCGTTCAACCTGGACAACCCCTGGGAACACCTGGGGTCGTCGGTGACGCGACGCCGGGAGACGACCCATCCGACCACGGGGACCAAGCTTTGGACACGGCCACCGTGGGAGCGTCCGATGCTCGAGGTCACCGCTGACACCGTCGAGCACCAGCCGTCGCCCAGCGGGGCGGTCACGCACGACACGCTCAGCGGGCGATGTTGCGCCGTCAGCAGAGTGGAGCGTTACGGCATCGACTCGCCGGGGTGCCAGGAGATCCTCGCGAAAGCAGTGGAGCCGTTCGGCCTCGACGGGAACTACGTGCACGACCCGTTCAACATCTTCATGCGCACGGGGATCGACGAGAACGGCCGGACGTTCTGGGAGGAGCCGTTCGACGTGAAGGAGGGCGACTACATCGACATGCGGGCGCTGATGCCGTGCATCGTCGCGGTCTCAGCCTGCCCCGGCCGGTCGAGCGGCCCCGGCGAGCGGGCGCTGGGCCTCGAGATATACGAGGCCGGATAGACGGCGGCAGCTCAGTTGCAGCCGCACCTGATGCCCGCTGCGACGACCGCTCCGGACCCGTGGGTCGGATGGCCGTCCCGCTTCCACCAGTCCAGCCCCCCGATGAGTTCGCGCACCTGGAACCCCAGTTGCAGCAGCTTCATCGCGGTCTGCGTCGACGCGTTGCACCCGATGCCGTCGCAGTAGCAGACATAGGTTTTCGACCTGTCGAACGAGGTGGTCGTCTCGGCGCTGATCTCCCGGTGCGGGAGACTTATCGCGCCCGGGATGTGCTCGTGAGCGTAGGCGCTCGCGGCGCGCCCGTCGACCACGACGACAGGTTCGCCCTTCTCGATGGCCTCGTACAGGTCCGCCGAGTCCGTCTCATACGCCAGTTTGGCCTGGTAGTAGCTGAGTTGGTCCATGCTCGCGATCCTTTCCGCGGCAACTAGAAGAGCTGTGGAACAACCATTCTACCTGACTACGGCACTCTCCCAGCGATCGCGGGTCATGCCGTAGAGAAGCGTGTCCCAGTCGCGGCCCTTGAAGTGTTCGGTGGCAGCCTGCCTGCCTTCGAGCGACATCCCAAGCTTCTCCAGGACGCGGGCGGAGGCAACATTCTCCGCGATGCACCACGATGAGAGACGGCGCACCCCCAGCTCGCGGAACGCGAAGTCCGCCATCGCCGTCGCCGCCTCGGTCGCGTAGCCCCGGCCCCAGTACTCGGGCGATAGCTCGAAGCCGATGTCCGCCTCGGTGTCGTCGTCAGGCTTGCGGCGCACGCCGCAACTGCCGACGAGCGCCCCGCTCTCGCGCAGCAGGACAGCGAGTTGGAAACGGCGTCGCGGAGACTCGGACTGCCAGTCGATGAACTGTTGGACGAACCGCTGCGCATCGTCGAGCGTGCGCCCTTCCCACGGGTAGTAGCGGAGGTAGCGGGCGTCGCTCTGATAGGCGAGCACGGCAGGAGCATCGTCCTCCGTGTACTCGCGCAGGACAAGCCGGGGCGTCTCCAGGCGCATGGCGCAGGCTAGCGCCCGTAGTCGTCCTGCAGCCGCACGACGTCTTCCAGCTCCGGCGTGCTCACCTCGAGGATGACGGCGGGTTCCGTGGACATCCCCTCGATGCGGTGCACCGTGCCGGGGTCGACCATGTACGGCTCGCCGAACTCCATGACGATGTCCCGCGGGCCACGCTCATCGGTGAGGTTCAGGAGCGCGTGGCCGCGCACCAGCAACATCGTCTCGCGCTTCTGCTCGTGGTACTGCTTGCTCAGCCGCTGACCGCGGCGGATGCGCAGGTACTTGATGCAGTACGCCTCGTTCAGGTCAACGATGTGCTCGCTGCCCCATGGCTTTGGTATGACGTCGCCAGGCTTCATCTCAACTCCGATTCTATCGCGTCGCTCCGCGCCATCCTAGAGTGCGCTGGCCGAAATTCGGGCTTCATCGAACCGCAATCCGAGTCCGGGCTCGTCCGGCATCACGAGGCGCCCCGTCGCGGGGTCGAGTTGCGGCACCTCTTCGAACAGCGCGAACGCCCACGGCATGTGCTCGACGTAGAGGCCGTTCGGCGCGGCGGCAAGCGCGTGGCCGAGTATCTCCGGCGCCAGGTGGGTCACCACCGGCAGGTTGTACGCCTCGGCCATGTGCGCGGCCTTCATCCACTGCGTGATGCCGCCCACGCGCAGCAGGTCCACCATGACGATGTCGATGGAGCGCGCCTCCAGCATGTGGCGGAACGGCTCGACGCCGTAGTGGTACTCGCCCGCGGCGATAGGGGTGTCCAGCGCATCGGCGATGCGCGCGAGCCCGGCATAGTCCTGGAAGTGCACCGGGTCCTCCAGCCAGAAGAGGTCGTACTCGGCCATGCCACGCCCCACGGTGATAGCCCTGTTCACGTCCCACCCCTGGTTGATGTCGACCATGAGGTCGACGCCATCGCCGACTGCCTCGCGCATCGTGCGCAGCCGCGCTAGCTCCGCTTGCGCCGACGCCTCGGCTCCCATGCGGAACTTCATCGCGCGGAAGCCCTGCCCGACGAGGTCGGCGGCGGTGGCGGCGAGCGCTTCGAGGTCGTAGTGCCGCCAGAGGAAGCCGCTGGCGTAGGTGGGGACGGAGCCGGAGGCCGCGCCCAGCAGCTTCCAGACCGGCATCCCCAGCGCCTTGCCGCGGATGTCCCAGAGCGCCACGTCTATCGCTGAGATGGCGCGCGTCACGAGCCCCGCGGGCGACCCGCCGCCCGCCTTACGGGCGAGGTTCTTCCCTATCGCCTCAACGGCGTGCGGGTCAGCGCCGACCGTCTCCGCCGCGAGCGCGTCCACCATCTCCTTCAGCGCCTTCGTGACGAGCGTCGACGCGAAGCCCGCGTAGGCGATGCCTTCGATGCCGTCGTCCGTGCGCAGGCGGAGCGTGACGTAGTCGGCCTCCTCGCGCGGCGCGGCCGGTCCCGGCTCGCGCGGGATGCGGACTGCCATCGTCTCGAACGACGCTATGCGCATGCGTTTGCCTCCTACGCGAGCCCGTGCACGGGGAAGATAAGCCGCTCGATCTCCGCCGCCTGCTGCTGCACGAACTCGCGCGACTTCTCGTGTAACTGCGCTTCAATCTGGGGCAACACGGCGTCCCGCAGGTGCAGGCTCGTCAGGAACGCGTCGGTGCCGGACGGCAGTTCGTCCGGCCACTCGCGACCCAGCATCGAGCCGTAGGCGAGCGTCCAGCAGCGCGCCGTGGCGTCGAGGTCGTAGCCGCCGCCCCCGAACGCGAGCAGCGGGTAGCCCATGCCGCCGAGCCGCCGCACAGCGGCCTCGTAGCCGTGCGTGCTGAGCGCAAGGTGCGTCAGCGGGTCGGTGACGTAGGCGTCAGCGCCCATCTGCACGGCAAGCACGTCCGGCGCGAACGCCTGGATGAGCGAGGGCACGATGCGCTCGAACGCGTCCAGGTAGACGTCGTCGCCCGTGTACGGGAAAAGTGGCAGGTTCACAGAGTAGCCCGCGGCCTCGCCCGCGCCAACCTCGTTCACCGCGCCGGTGCCGGGAAAGAGCCAGCGCCCGCTCTCGTGCACGGAGACCGTCATCACGTCCGTATCGCGGTAGAAGGCGGCCTGCACGCCGTCGCCGTGGTGCGCGTCGACGTCCACGTACACCACGCGCAGGCCGCGCCTGCGTAGCACATTGATGGCGATGACCGGGTCGTTGAAGATGCAGAAGCCGGACGCCCACCCCCGCATCGCATGGTGCAGCCCGCCTGCCGGAGCGAACGCCGCCGACGCCTCCCCGTCCGCGATCAGCTCCGCCGCCTGCACCGACGCGCCCGTGGAGAGTAACGCCGCCTCGTACATACCCTCGTAGACGGGGTTGTCGCCGTGCGCGGAGAAGCCGTGCCGGTCGCCGTCGGCCTTCTCGCCGCTGCTGAGGCGTCGGACGGTCTCGACGTACTCCTCGGTGTGGAACGTCGTCAACTCGTCGAGCGTCACGGGGCGCGGCGGAACCAGCAGAGCGTGCTCGTCCTCGAACGCCCCGTAGGCGCGCAGCAGGGCGTAGGTATGGCGCAGGCGCACGGGGCGCATCGGATGGCCCTCGCGCAGCACATGGCCGGAGAGCACGTCGTCGTAGACGTAGGCCGCTTTCCCGGTGGGGTCCGCCATGGGGCGCAGTCTATCAGGACGGTGCATCGCCTCTCGACGAGGCCGGTCAGTTGAGACGGGTGATGCGGTCCTGCGGGCCGGGGGCGACCGGGCTGGCGGCTTCGAAGTATGCGACCAGAGCGGCGACGTCAACGTCGCCCCCGGTGCGCTCGGTGCCTTGCCTCAGTATGGCGTACTCGTCGCCTCCATCGGCCAGGAAATTGTTGGCTGTGACGCGGTACGTTGCATCAGGGTCGACGGGGACGCCATCGATCGCGATGGTGGAGGGGTCCACCCTCGATCCCACCGGACGCGCCGCATCCCAGGTGTAGCTGAACCCGCTAGAGACCTGCAGCACGTCGCTTGTATCGTCCGTGGCGCCGCGGAACTGTGACTCGAGCAGGGACGCTATCTGGGCGCCCGTGAGCGACATGGTGACGAGGCTGTTTCCGAAAGGCAGCACCGAGAACGCCTCTCCGTAGGTCAACTCCCCATCGGACTCCGGGCCCGTGCTGTCGAAGAGGATGTCTTCGCGGATGCCGCCGGGGTGCATGAAGGCCACCACCGCGCCGCCGCTCCCGGCGGCTCGCGTCGACGCCAGGTGTGCATCGGCGATGACGTCTCCGAGCGCGGACTCGCCGGCGTCATTCCGCCAGCGGGTGACGTCCGCGGTGATGGAGCCGACGACGGCGTTGGCAAGCGGTGCCGAGAGGCCGTCGTACCGGTCGATGAGCGTTGTGAGCGCCGGATCGGGCGTGACCCCGGCCTGGGAGTTGGGAACGTTCTCAGCGATCTTCACCGTGAGGTCTCCCGTGGCCCGGTCCAGGGCGGCGTCGATGACCGTGAACAGCCGTCCCCGGTTGTCGGCCATGGTGACCCACTTTCCGTCCACCTGGCAGACGAACTCGTCGTTGGCCTGGCCTGCGATGATGACGTCCACCGCGTCGTCCATACGCGCGGCGACGTCGGCGAGGCGGCCGGTCAGGCCGGAGCCGCAGTCGTTCTGACCGCCGTCGGACCTTCCGCCCTCGTGCAGCAGGACGACGATGGCCTCGATACCCTCGGCCTGCAGGCGGGGGACCAGGGCGTTGACCGTCTCTGCCTCGTCCAGAAAGGTCAGGCCCTCAACCGCCCACTGGGACACGATGGACGGCGTGCCCAGGAGCGTGAGGCCGATGAAGGCGACGCCAACGCCCTCGTAGCGCCGGACTGCGTAGGGAGGAAGAACGGTGTCGGCGCTGGCGTCCTCTATGACGTTGGCGGCGAGGAACTCGAAATCGGCGCCGCCGAACGGGTCACCGTCCAAGTCGCCGTCAACCGGATGAGGGCCGCCGTGCTGCATGCGCCGGAGTTCGGCGAGCCCTTCGTCGAACTCGTGGTTGCCCACGCCGTTGAAGTCCAGCCCCATCAGGTTCATCGCCTCGATGGTCGGCTCGTCGTAGAAGAGCGCGGAGACGAGGGGCGACCCTCCGATAAGGTCGCCTGCGGAGACGAAGACGGAGTTCTCGACCTCGGCCCGTGCGGCCTTGATATTGGCGGCGAGGTAATCGGCGCGCCCGACCCCGCCGAAGGAGTCGGAGGACGTGGCGATGTGGCCGTGGAAGTCGTTGAGGGCGAGGATGCGCAGCGGTATCTCGCCGGATGCCGGAGGAGTCTCAACGACCTCGTCTTGCGTTCGCGTGGAGCAACCGGACGTCAGCGCTGTCACGGCCAGCAGGAGAGAGATACAGAAGAAACGGACGCCTCGGTGCACGCACCGGATGGTAACACCCGCGCCCACCGGCTGACAGACCAACGGCGCTCGTAGCGGCCCAAGCTGTGTGGCGGTGCTATCCTGTCCGCTCTGCGGAGCACTCTATGTGGGACTTCTTCCGTTACTACATCAGGCTATGGGACTGGCGACTCTTCCTTTTCATCCTGCTGTTCCTGGGCCTGCCGAACATCTACCAGCTCTACCGCGTGCGCCTCATCGGGAACGAGTTGCCCGATCCCGGAAGTCTGGCCATCGTGTCGCAGTGGCAGTTCGTCGGACTCACCGTCGAGGTCTTTCAGGAAGCGACAGTCCTGGCCATCTTCTTCTTCCTGGGTTCGCAGATACGCAGCAGCACGGCACTGCAACTCGACAGGGCGAAGAGCGTCTTCACGTTCATCTTCCTTGCTTCGCTAATCTTCTCTGCGGGCGTGTTCCTGTTCCGTGATGCTTTCATCACAGTCATCGGCACACCGGACGAGATTCAGCAGCAGACGAGAAGCTTTCTGGGTATCAGCATCTTCAGTGTTCCGTTCACCATGCTCGCTGCGGCCATCGTCGTACTGTTCGAAGCACTCGGCCTGCGCAGGCTGGTTTTCGCTATGGCGATCGCCAACGTCGGGTTCCGATTTGTAACGGACAGCGTCTTCTTCGGGGGACACGCATTCTCGCTCCAAGCAGACGTGGTAGGAGTGGGTTGGGCGACGCTGTTGGCAAGCCTCGCACTGTTCCTGGTAGGGCTTGTGCTGCTGTTCCGAACGAAGAGCGTGAGACTCGAGGAACTCCGTACACCGCCTTCTTTCGCCGATATGCGCGAATACCTGCGCGTCGGGCTGGGGAGCGGCATAGACAGCCTCGTTCGTAACCTCGCCTATTTCTTCATGATTATCCGGATCGTGAATACCATCGGAACAACGGAGATCGGCGGGTACTACGTAGCGATTCAGATACTGTGGAGCTTCATGCTCGTACCTGTGCTCGCCTTTGCCGACTCCGCGAAGGCGCTCGTTGCCAATGCCTCAAGCGATATACGGCGGGTTCGGACTCTGTGGCAAGCCTCCATGGTTATCACAGCGGGAATGATGCTCGCTTGGATCGTTATCGCACCCATGTTCAGAGGTTTCGCTGGTCTGCTCAGCGATGACCCGGTGACCATCGACTGGGCCGTCACCGCATTCGGAATACTCTTCGTCCCTTACGTGCTCTTCTCCTTCAACACCGTGACGGACAGCGTCTTCTACGGCATAGGGCTGACGAAGTACATGGCCTATCAGTCCATACTGACGAACGGGACGGTCTATCTCGTCGCGTTCCTGCTCTACGTATCCGGGACTTGGGACGTTACGTTCGAAGGCGTGATGGTGCTGTTCGCACTCGGAATCATGGTCGATTCCTTCCTGACACTGTTCTTCCTCGTGAAGGCGCTGTACGTAGACCCAGCTCGGCAAGGAACAGCAGCACGACACGAGCAAGACTGACCGACCCCTACCCACCCCTCCCCAGCAGCCCGCGCAGCAGGTCCGCCGCGACTTGCTTGTCCAGCGGATAGTTGTTGTTCCCGCACTTCGGCGACTGGATGCACGACGGGCAGCCGTCCGCGCACCCGCACTCGGCGACCGCGCCGAGCGTCGCGTCGAGCAGCTCCTCGATGACCGCGTAGGCGTGCTCCGCGATGCCGACGCCGCCCGGGTGCCCGTCGTAGATGAACACCTGCGGTTCGCCAGTGTCCGGGTGCAGCGCCGTGGAGACGCCGCCGATGTCGTTCCGATCGCAGAGCGCGAACAGCGGCAGCACGCCGATGGCCGCGTGCTCCACCGCGTGCAGGCCGCCGGGCAGGTCGGCGCGCTCCTTACGGGCGCGGTCGTACACCTCCGGCGGCAGGTCGAACCAGACGGCGGTGGTGGAGAAGAGGCGCGCGGGCAGTTGCAGCGCCGTCTCACTCAGGCTGTCGCCGCGCCGACCCGCGCCGTCATAGAGCGGGCGCTTTCGATAGCCGATCACGTGCCTCGAGACCTCCACGTCGCCGAAGCAGACCGTCGCGCCGTTCAGCGTCTTCGTCGCGCGCGTCTCCGCGATGCGGATGTCGGTCAGCTCGTGCACGTCGGTGTAGTACGCGGGCTCGCTGCGCGAGAGCCAGGCGACGTGCGCTTCGAGGTCGAGGTCCTCGACAACGTACGACTCGCCGAGGTGCAGGTAGACCGCGCCGGGGTGCAGCTGGCTGAACGCGGAGTACTCGTCGACGTGCTCCATCACGCGCCCCGACCTTGCCTCGACGACCGCATAGTCCACGTGCGACGTGGAGCGTATGTTGACCTCGCCTGCGGGGTACTCGACCGACGGCGCGATGAACCAGCGTCCGTTGCGCTCCTGCAGCGCGCCCTCCTCGGCGAGCGCGGCCACCTGCGGCTCGAAGCCGTTGCCGAACAGTTCCCCCTCCTCCGGCGCCAGAGGGAGCTCGTACGCGGCGGCCTTCAGGTGCGGGCCGAGCACGTACGGGTTGTCCGGCCGTATGCGCGCGTGCTCGTGCGAGCGTCCGAAGACGAAGTCCGGGTGGCGCATGAGGTACTGGTCGAGCGGGTCGTCGCGGGCCACGAGGATGCTCAGCGCGCCCTCGTGCGTGCGTCCGCTGCGCCCCGCCTGCTGCCAGGTGCTCGCGACGCTCCCCGGATAACCCGTGAGGACCGTCGTGTCGAGCCCGCCGATATCGATGCCGAGCTCCAGCGCGTTCGTCGCGACGACACCCATCAGGTCGCCGTTCAGCATCCCCTGCTCCACCGCACGGCGCTCCTCCGGCAGGTACGATCCTCGGTACGGGCGCACGCGCGCCGCGAGTTCGGCATCGCTCCGCTCGAGCCGCCTGCGAACGTCGAGGCAGACGACCTCCGCCTGCCGCCGCGTGCGCACGAACACGAGCGTCCGCGCGTCCCGCTTCACGAGCATCTCCAGCAGCGCCGACGACGTGCTGCCCGCGCGGATGCGTATCCCCTCCGGGTCCACCGGCGGGTTCCAGAAGACGAAGTGTTTGCCGCCATGTGGGGCGCCGTCCTCCTCGATCGCCTCTACGGGCTTGCCGGTGAGACGCTCCGCCAGCTCGCCGGGATTGGCGATGGTGGCCGAACAGAGGACGAAGACCGGGTCGCTGCCGTAGTGCACGCACAGCCTGCGCAGCCGACGCAGCACGTTGGCAACGTGCGAGCCGAACACGCCCCGGTAGACGTGCATCTCGTCGATGACGACGTAGCGGAGCGACTGCCAGAGCCGCGCCCACGTTCGGTGGTGCGGCAGCATGCCCACGTGCAGCATGTCCGGGTTCGTGAATACGGCCTGCGCCGAGCGCCGCACCGCGCTCCGCTCACCGGTCGGCGTGTCGCCGTCGAAGATCGCGACGCGGGCAGCCAGCTTCGGTGGCAGCAGGCCCTTCAGGCCGCGCAGCTGGTCCTGCGTGAGCGCCTTGGTGGGGAAGAGGTAGAGTGCGCGGGCGTTGGTGTCCGTCAGCATCGCCTGCGCGACCGGCACGTGGTAACAGAGGCTCTTGCCGCTCGCCGTGGGCGTGGCGAGCGCCACGTCGCGCCCGCTCAGCGCGGCGTCGACGGCCCGCGCCTGGTGTGTGTAGAGCGGCAGCAGGCCGCGCTCGTCGAGCGCGGTTTCGAGACGGGGATCGAGCGCGTGCGCGAGTTCGCCGTGCGCCGCCTCGCGCTCCGCCATCTCCTGCACGTGCTCGATCTCCCCGGCGAGGCTGCCGGTACGCAGATGCTCGACGAACCGCGCCGCATCCATCGTCAGTCCTCGGCGGTGACGGCGCGCTCGACGTCGACGAGCTCGGCTTCGGAGTTGTGGTTGTCAGCGAAGGCGACGGCCTTGTTCAGCATCTCCTCGGCGTGGGAGTACTCGTTGCTGACGCAGGCGATGCCGATGACGAGCCGCTGGTGCTCGTCCATCGCGGCGACCTCCGCGGCGGCGAGGTGGTAGCGCTGCCGGAAGCGGTCGATGAGCGAGCGCGAGACCTGTCGCTTGCCCTTGAGCGAGTCGTTGCCGTGCAACCGGAAGGTGAGGCGGCAGGAGCCGATGTACAAGGGGCTGCACCCACGAGAGGAGGATGCACGCCACTATAGCACGCGCCCCCGTGTGCGCCAGAGGCAGATGACGCGCGTGCGGTTTGCTGCTAACTTGCACCCCACGGAAGGGGCAGCACGCACTCTCAAGGAGGCGCTATGGCGACGCAGACCCAGGAGATCCGCAACATGCGGCTCATCTCCCACCACGACCTCAACGGCTTCGGCAACATCGGCGAGGGAGTGCACCTCCACGTGAACGCGGACGGCCGGCGCATCCTCTACCTCGCCCACGAGAGCGCGCCCAAGGACATCACGAGCGTCGATGTCACGGACGTCGCCAACCCTCGTATCGTGTCCCAGACAGAGCATGCCTACCCGCACCTGCGCTCCAACTCGCTGGCCATCGTGGACGACGTGATGCTCGTGGCCTACCAGTCAGTGCAGCCGGGACAGCCGGGCACGGGCATGGGCGTGTACGACATCAGCAACGCGGAGGAGCCCCGTCGCATCGGCTTCCTCGACCTCGGAGGCCCGTACTCCCGCGGCTGCCACTGCCTCTGGTGGGTCGACGGCGAGTACGCACACCTCTCCACCGGCGCCGCCGACTTCCAGCCGCGCAACCAGCTGGACGACCAGTTCTACATGATCGTGGACGTGCGGGACCCCGAGCACCCCGTCGAGGCCGGACGCTGGTGGGTGCCGGGCACGCGCGAGGGGGACGACGCTCCTCCCATGTGGCGGCACCCGCAGATAGACTCCGGACACCGGCTACACAACGCCAACGTCTATCCCCAGCGCCCGGACCGCGCCTACTGCTGCTACCTCGACTCCGGGGTGTTCATCCTGGACATCGCCGACAAGGCGAGTCCCTCGGTTGTCGGCAGCATCAACGTCGCGCCGCCCTTCCCGGGCTTCTGCCACACGGCGCTGCCCCTGTTCAGCCGCGACCTGATGGTGGTAACCCATGAGGCGGTGAAGGAGAACGGCGAGGACCACCCCAAACTGATCTGGATGATGGACATCCGCGAGGAGAGCAATCCGGTCATCATCAGCACTTTCCCGATGCCGGACACCGGGGACTTCTTCAACCGAGGCGGACGGTTCGGCGCGCACAACATCCACGAGAACCAGCCCGTCCCCACCTGCTCGCAGTCCGACACGCTGATCTTCGGCACGTTCTTCAACGCTGGCGTGCGGGTGTTCGACACGAGCGACCCCTTCCGGCCCGAGGAGGTGGCGTACTTCGTGCCGCCCGTCCCGGAAGGCGCGCCGTCCAACGGCATCAACGACGTCTACGTGGACGAGAACGGCATCATGTACGTCGTGGACCGGCTGAAGGGCGGGCTCTACATCCTGGAGTTGACGCTCTAAGGGAGGCGCCTCCGTCTGCTTGACGTTTGTGAACGTCGTTACTATCGTTTCACAAACGTTTCACAATCGAGGAGACGGAGCCACATGACCACCGAACCTCAGGTACCCGGAGTGGTCGTCGAGCGCCTTCCCCAGTACCTCCGGGCGCTCTCCCACCTCCAGGAGATAGGGCTGGAAGTCATCAGTTCGCAGCAGCTCGGCGAGTTCCTGCAGGCCACGCCCGCGCAGATACGAAAGGACCTCAGCTACTTCGGACGCTTCGGGAAGCAGGGACGCGGCTACAGCATCCCCAACCTGCTGCTGCAACTGCGGCGCATCCTCGGCCTCGACCAGACGTGGAACGTCGCCGTCGTGGGCGTCGGACGGCTCGGCAGGTCGATCATCAGCTATCCGGGGTTCGAGCCGGAGGGCTTCCGCGTCGTCTGCGCGTTCGACTCCAACTCGCAGGTCATCGGGCAGATGGCGGGGGGCCTGCTCGTGAACGACTTCGCCAACTTCCGTGAGGTCGCCGACGCCGAGGGCGTGAAGATCGCCATCGTCGCCGTGCCCGCAGGGGTCGCGCAGGACGTGATCGACCAGCTCGTGGAGGCGGGCGTGAAAGCCATCCTCAACTACGCGCCGAAGTCAACCATCGTCCCGAACGGGGTGCGGATACAGAACGTCGATCCGGTCGTCTCGCTGCAGTCGATGACGTACTACCTGAACCCGCACGCCAATGGTGAGGTCGGGGAAGCCGAAGCCTAGTGGGCAGGGGTCAGGCCTGGGAGCCGCGCTCCCGCTGTGGGACGCCTGCGCCCCTACGGCGGCGCGTGACGTTGAGCCGCACCTGGGCCCTGCGCAGCGAATGCAGCGCCCGTTCGAGGTCCACGTCCCCCTGGCGCTCTGCGATGCGCTGACGGGCGCGAGAGACGGCTTCCTCGGCCCTTGCGAGGTCGATCTCGTCCGCCCGCTCCGCCGCGTCCGCGAGAACGGACACCTTGTCGCCGTGGACGTCGATGAAGCCGCCGGTGACGACGAAGTGCTCCTCGTTGTCGCCGGTGCGGTAGCGGAGTTCGCCGGGCTGGAGCACAGTCATCAAGGCGGCGTGCTTCGGCAGGATGCCGATCTCGCCGTCGATGCCGGGAGCGACGACGGCGTCCACGTCGCCTTGGAAGAGCACGCGCTCCGCAGTTACGATCTCGAGCCGCATGGGCATGGCGTGTTACGCTCCCGCCGCCGCGCGCTCCTTCGAGCGCTCGACCACCTCGTCTATCGTGCCGGCCATGTAGAAGTCCTGCTCCGCGACGTCGTCGTGCTTGCCCTCGAGGATCTCCTTGAAGCCGCGCACCGTCTCGGTAACGGGGACGTACCGGCCGTCCCGTCCGGTGAACTGCTCCGCAACGAAGAACGGTTGCGAGAGGAAGCGCTGGATGCGCCGCGCGCGGTTCACGGTCGTCTTGTCCTCGTCGGAGAGCTCCTCCATGCCGAGGATGGCGATGATGTCCTGCAGGTCCTTGTAGCGCTGCAGCACGGCCTGCACGCCGCGCGCCGTGTTGTAGTGGTCCTCGCCCACGATAAGCGGGTCCAGGATGCGCGAGGAGGACGTGAGCGGGTCGACGGCGGGGAAGAGGCCCTGCTCCGCGATGGAGCGCTCCAGTGCGACGACCGCGTCCAGGTGGCCGAAGCTCGTGGCCACGCCCGGGTCGGTGTAGTCGTCGGCGGGAACGTAGATCGCCTGGAAGGACGTGATGGAGCCCTTGTTGGTGGACGTGATGCGCTCCTGCAGGTCACCCATCTCCGTGCCGAGCGTCGGCTGGTAGCCGACCGCGGACGGCATGCGGCCCAGCAGCGCGGAGACCTCCATGCCCGCGAGGATGTAGCGGTAGAGGTTGTCGACGAACAGGAGCACGTCCTGATTCATAGTGTCGCGGAAGTACTCAGCCATCGTCAGGCCGGTCATGGCGATGCGCAGGCGCACGCCCGGCGGCTCGTTCATCTGTCCGAACACGAGCACCGTGTTCTTCAGCACGCCGGACTCCTGCATCTCGTGCCAGAGGTCGTTCCCCTCGCGCGAGCGCTCGCCCACCCCGGCGAACACGGAGTAGCCGCTGTGCTCCTCCGCGATGTTCCGGATGAGCTCCTGGATGATGACCGTCTTGCCGACGCCGGCGCCGCCGTACGCGCCGACCTTCCCGCCCTTGGTGAACGGGCAGATGAGGTCGAGCGCCTTCACGCCGGTCTCCAGCACCTCGGTGGTCATGCTCTGCTCTTCGTATGCCGGAGGGTCACGGTGGATCGGCCAGAACTCCTTGGCGTCGACCGCGCCGAGGTCGTCGAGCGCGTCGCCGGTGACGTTGAACAGCCGGCCGAGGCTCGGCTCGCCGACGGGGACGGCGATGGCCTGCCCCGTGTCCGTTGCGACAGCGCCGCGCGTCAGACCCTCCGTCGGGCCGAGCGCGAGGCAGCGCACCCAGCTGTTGCCCACCTGCTGCTCGACTTCCAGCACGAGCTTCTCGCCCGCGAGGTCGAGATCCAGCGCGTTGAAGATGCTGGGCAGCTGGTCCGGCGGGAACTCAACGTCCACGACCGTCCCAATCACCTGTACGACTCTTCCTTCGGCTCCTGCGGCCATCTCCGCTCCTCCTGACGCCCTATCCTTCGAGGGCGGCGGCGCCGCCGACCAGGTCGAGCAGCTCCGCGGTAATCATGTTCTGGCGCGCCTTGTTCAGCTCCAACGTGAGCGAGTCCATCATGTCTTCCGCCGCTTCGGTCGCATTGCGCATCGCGACCATGCGCGCGGACTGCTCGCTCGCGCTGTTCTCCAGGAACGCCTGGTAGACCTGCATCTCGAAGAAACGCGGCAGCAGCGCGCCGAGCACTATGCCTGCGTCCGGTTCGTAGATGTAATCTGTGGCCTTGGCGGACTCGTCCTCCAGCCCCTCGGCCGCTATCGGCAGCAGCTGCCGCACCATCGGCTGCTGGGTGAGAGTGTTCACATACCGCGTGTAGGCGATGTGCACCTCGTCCACTTCGCCGGAGGTGTACATCTGCTGTACCAGGTGCGTCACGGCCAGCGTGTCCGCCATCGTCGGCCTGTCGGTTATGTCCGTGAACGAGGCCCTGAGGTCGGCTCCGGCGCGCACCATGAAGTCCCGCACCTTCTTGCCGACCGTGATGACCGCCACGGGATGCTGCTGTTGCTGTGCGCGCAGGAACTCGCCCGACGCGCGGGAGAGGTTGCCGGGCATGCCGCCCGCGAGCCCGCGGTCCGGCGATATGGCGAGGAGCAGCACGTTGTTGACCGGCCTGCGCTCCAGCAGCGGATGCGAGATGTCCGGGTCCACTGCGCCCGCGCCGACGAGCCCGCCGAGCACCTCGCGCAGCTTCTCCGCGTACGGGCGCGAGGCGGTCGTCGCCTCCTGTGCGCGCCGCATCTTGGACGCGGCGACCATCTGCATGGCGCGCGTGACCCTCGCGGTGTTGCGGACGCTCCTGATGCGCCCGCGTATCTGCCTGACGCTCGGCAACGCGGTCTCCTAGAACGTGGCCTTGAAGGAGGCTATCGCCTCTTTCAACGACTCTTCGATCGCCTCGTCTATGTCCTTCTTCTCCTGGATCGCGCTCATCAGATCAGGCTTGGAGGTCTCCAGGTAGCCGATGAAGCGCTCCTCGAACTCCCGCACGCGGTCCACCGGCACGTCGTCCATGTGGCCGTTCACCGCGGCGTACATGGAGCAGACCTGCTGGGGGAGGCTCTGCGGGCGGTACTGCGGTTGCTTCAGCAGCTCCGTGAGCCGCTGACCGCGCTCCAGCTGCGCCCGCGTCGCCGCGTCGAGGTCGGACGCTCCGAACTGCGCGAAGCTGGCGAGCGCACGGTATTGTGCGAGCTCCAGCCGCATGCGACCGGCAACGCGCCGCATCGCGCGCGTCTGCGCCGAACTGCCCACCCGGCTCACGGACAGGCCCGCGTTCACCGCGGGACGGATGCCGCTGTTGAACAGGTCCGCCTCAAGGTAGATCTGGCCGTCCGTGATGGAGATGACGTTCGTGGGGATGTAGGCGGACACGTCGCCCGCCTGCGTCTCGATGATGGGCAGCGCAGTCAGCGAGCCGCCGCCGTGGTCGTCGTCGAGCCGTGCGGCGCGCTCCAGCAGCCTGCTGTGCAGGTAGAACACGTCGCCCGGGTACGCCTCGCGGCCCGGAGGGCGGCGGAGCAGCAGCGACATCTGGCGGTACGCCCACGCGTGCTTCGTGAGGTCGTCGTAGATGATGAGCGCCTCGCGCCCGCTCGCCATGAACTCCTCACCGATGGCGCAGCCCGCGTACGGCGCGAGGTACTGCAGCGGCGCGGGGTCGGACGCGTTGGCGGCCACGATGACCGTGTGCTCCATCGCCCCGTACTCTTCCAGCGTCGCCTGGATCGAGGCAACCTTGCTCTGCTTCTGGCCTACGGCCACGTAGATGCAGATGAGGTTCTCGCCCTTCTGGTTGATGATGGTGTCGATGGCGATGGCGGTCTTGCCCGTGAAGCGGTCGCCGATGATCAGCTCACGCTGGCCGCGCCCGATGGGGATCATGCCGTCGATCGACTTGATGCCCGTCTGCACCGGCCTGTTGACCGACTGCCGCACCACGACGTTAGGCGCGACGATCTCGATTGGGCGGATGCCGTCCGTCTGCACCGCGCCCTTGCCGTCCAGCGGCTCGCCCAGCGGGTTCACCACCCGGCCCAGGAGCGCGTCGCCCACGGGCACGCGGGCGATCTCACCGGTCGCCTTGACCAGGTCGCCTTCCTTCACGCCAACGTCCGGCCCCATGACCGCCGCGCCGACGAGGTCTTCCTCGAGGTTGAGCGCGAGACCGGCCAGACCGCTCGGGAACTCCAGCAGCTCGCCGAAGCCGACCTTGCTCAGGCCGTGGATGGTGGCGATGCCGTCTCCAACCTCTACGACAGTTCCCACCTCTGTGAGGGTAGTCTCGCCGCCGAACTCCTCGATCTGCCGCTTGAGTACGGCTGCGATGTCCTGTCCGCGAGTCGTCATGCCCGCTCCTCCGTTTCACGCGCCGTCCGGGGGAGGCCCTGCCGTTCGAGGCTCTGCCGCAGACCGTTCAGGCGGGAGCGCACGCTCCCGTCGATGATCTGGTCTCCCACCCGCACGACGATTCCGCCGATGATGTCCGAATCTTCCTGGACGTCGAGAACGACCTCTTTGTCCAGCATGGCCCCGAGCGAGGCCGTCAGCGTGCTCCGCTGCTCAGCCGATATGGGCACGGCACTCGTCACCGAGGCCTGCACCCGTCCGAGGCTCTCATTCAGCAGGCGTCCGTACTCGCTGACGACCGCGCCGAACGAGCCAACCGCCTGCCGCTGCACGAGCAGCCCCACGAAATTGCGCACCAGCGGGTCTGCCTCGGCTGCGACTTGAGCAGCCGCCTCCGCCTTGCGCGCCGCCGGTATGCGCGGCTCATTGAAGAACAGCGCCGCCGACGGGTCTGCCAGCCCCTCCGCTATGCCGGAGAGGCTGTCCAGCCAGGCTTCCTGCTTCCCCTCGGTCTCCGCCAGGGAGAAGAGCGCCTGCGCGTAGCGCTTCGCTATGGGCGCTTTCGCCATCCCGCGCTCCTAGTTCCGCCCTGCGCGGGCGTCCCCCTCCGCGAGCACCTCGTCGATCAGATCGCGGTGCGCGTCGGGGTCCAGTGAACGGTGGATGATGCGCTCTGCGGCGCTGACCGCGAGCGACGCGAACTCGGAGCGCACCTGCTCGAGGGCAGCATCGCGCTCCTGCCGGATCTCCTCGCGGGCCCGGTCGATCAGCTGCGCCGCCTCGGCACGTGCCTGCGTCGCCTGCTGTTCGCGGTAGCGTTCCGCAGCCTCGCGTGCCTCAGCGAGCACGCGCTGGCCCTCCTCGCGCCCCTCCAGCAGGGTGCGTTGCATCGCCTCCTGCTGCTCCTGGGCCTCGCGCCGCACGCGGTCGGCCTCTTCGAGGCTGTCCCGGATCCTGCCGGACCGGGCGTCGAGCACTCCCAGGATGCGCTTGTACGCGAGGGTGTAGAGGAGCGCCACCAGCAGGCCGAACGTGACCAGGTAGGCCAGCAGGCTCCACGGGTCTATGCCCAGCGCTCCTATGCCGCTTGCTTCTTCGGCTAGTCTTGGTGCTGACAGCACGTCGCCCGCCTCCTCATGTGCGTTGCATTGCTCACGCCGCGCCGCTTACGCAACGAAGATGAGCAGGATGGCCACCACGAGGCCGTAGATGCCGATGGCCTCCGTGAACGCCAGCGCCAGAATCATGTTCGGCGCGATAGCGTCGCGGGCCTCAGGGTTCCTGCCAAGGGCGTTCATCGCGCCGCTGCCCAGGATACCCAGGCCGACGCCGGCGCCGGCCATGCCCAGCCCGGCCAGGCCCACGGCGAGGAACTTGCCCATCTCTCCGAAATCGTTCATTCCCCAAACCTCCTTGGTCTGTTCAGGCGGAGCGTTCGGCGTTCCGCCTCCGTTTTGCCCGCGCGGTGGCGGGTCTAGTGCTGTCCGGCCTCTGCGTGCTCTTCCCTGTGACCCTCGTGCGGGGCCACCGCAAGCACCGCGAACACGAGCGTCAGGCCCATGAACACGAGCGCCTGCACGCCCCCGACCAGTATCTCCAGCCCGTAGAAGATGATGGGCGTCACGAAGAAGGTCAGGAACGTCATCATGAACAGGACGATCTCTCCGGCCAGCATGTTGCCGAAGAGACGGAACGTGAAGCTGATGATGCGGATGAAGTGGCTGATGAGCTCCAGTAGCCCGATGAACGTCTGTACCGGGTTCCCGAACCGGAAGAACTCCCGGAGGTACCCGAACCTGTGGACGCGGAACCCCCACACCTCGATGAACACGAACGCGATGAGCGCGAGTGCAAGCGGCATATTGATGTCCGTGCCCGCGCTCCGCAGCAGATGCGTCGTTACGTGGTCCGCGCCCTCTGCCTTGAAGCCGACGGTCGGGTAGATGGGCAGCAGCGCCATCCACGCGTTGAACGCGACGAACACGAAGATAGTCGCGAGGAGCGGGAACCAGCGCCGGGCATAGCGCTCTCCCGCCATACCCCTGATGAAGCCGTAGAGCGCCTCCACCAGCACCTCCAGGAAGCCCTGCAAACGCCCCGGAACCATGGCCATGCGGCGCGAGCCGAGTCCGAACAAGAGCAGGATGACGATGCAGGTGAGCCAGGCGGAGAGGAGTGTGTTGGTGACGGTGAAACCGCCGATAGCGAATATCTTCTGGGGCGCCAGGTGCACCGCCGGAGCGTCGATCAGGCGCTCGAAGCCCAGAAGCTTGGCGCCTATCGGCCCCAGCACCACGCCAAGCAAGGCCAGCGCCAAGACCGGCAACAGGATCAGACGACTCTTCACTATCCGTCAGCCTCTTCATCCCGGCTGCTGTCCCTGCTGCCGGTAAGGTAACCCGACGCCATCCGGTAGACCCCGTAGAACGCAAGGACTACTCCGAAAAGGAGCCCTCCCAGGAGGAAGAGAGGCGAGGTTCCCGCTCTGCCGTCGAGCCACACCCCTGCCAGCGTCGGGAGAACGATCGCCGTGGCGATGTACCAGCCAAGGCCGGTGAACTGCGCCGCTGAAACCCACCACGAACGGCGTTTCATACACTGATCAGGAGCTGCGTGAATCCTATCACAATATCCCGCGCAAGCAAAGCGGAACGCCCTTGTGCACCGTCATTCCCGCGAAGGCGGGAATCTCGCAGCCCTCTGTACGGCGTGCCCGGCTCCCCTCTCCCCTTGGGAGAGGGGCTGGGGGTGAGGGTGGCGTCCCTTACTGCGTCTCGCCCGGCTTCCCGAGGTCCTCGAGCCCCGGCAGGTCCTCCAGGAACTCCGAGAACGCGGAGAGCTTCTCCATCTCCTCCTCGGTGACCCCCTGCCTCGCGGGACGCGGCCGCCGCCGCGGCGAGCCCTCACTCCCCTCCTCCTCCACACTGCCGTCCACGACGACCCCTGCGCGCTCCAGCACGCGGTCCTCCACGAAGATCGGCACCTTGGAGCGCACGGCTGCCGCATCGCCGCCTTCCTGCCGGGCGAACTCCTCCGCCTCCTGCAGCGACGAGAACCAGTGCTCCTCGCCGTCCTTGCCCTGCACGAGTTGCCCGCCGCGCACGGCCACTGCTATCGCGTCACTCGGACGGCAGTCGATCTCCGACTCCGAACCGTCCGCCAGCGTCAGCACGAGCCTGGCGAAGAAGGTGTCGTTCTCCAGGTCGCAGACGACGACGTGCTTGATGGCCGCGCCGAGCGAGCTGATGACCGAGCCCAGCAGGTCGTGCGTGAGGGGCCGCGCCGCCGTGACGTCCTGCAGCTTCAGCGCGATGGCGTCCGCCTCCGGCGAGCCGATGCGTATCGGCAGGTAGCGGTCCGACTCTCGCTCCTTGAGGATGACGACGCGCTGATAGTTCATCAGGCTGACGCGGATACTGTCGATGAGCATCTCTTGCATGGCACACCTTCCGGCGGCCATTCTAGGAACACGGCGCGCCAACGGTCAACGCAAGCCTCTACAGCATCGCGCCAGTGGGCTGCAGCACGACCACCTGCGTATCGTCCGGCAGGTTCGCCCGCGTCACGGTCAGACGCGGCTGCGCCTCCGGCTCGCGGACGCCCAGCTCTTGCAGGAACGGCCCCAGCTCGCGCAGCGGATGCTTGTTGCCGCTGTGCGCGTACAGCATCGGGATGATGATGCGCGGCTCGACGTTTCGCACGATCTCGACCACGTCCGCGGCCGACAGTCCGGTGTCGCTCCCCACTGGCGCCATCAGCACATGCGGCGAGCCCAGCGCGTCGACCTCCCGGTTCGTGAGCAGCCGGTCCGGGTTCCCCAAATGGCAGAACACGATGCCCTCGGCCTGCGCGGAGAACACCGTGTTCCACTGCTGCGGCTCGCCCTCCTGCGTGCGGCGCGTCGTGCGGAGGCCGCGCAGGTGCATCCCCGCAGCCTCGTACTCGCCGGGGCCGTCGAGCGCTATCGGCTCGCCCGACACCGCGCCGAGCGCCGAGTGGAGCGGGTCGCTGCTGCTCTGCGTCACGAGGTCGGCCTGCGCCTGCGGCGGCGGTATGCGCAGCCCCAGCTCTGGCGGGAACGGGTCCATGACCAGCGTCTTGTTTCCCGAGCGCACACGGAACGCCGCGTGGCCTATCCAGGTGATGTCCACCCTAACGCTCCTTGCGCCCCACGAGCGCCCATGCACCCGGCAGCGCTACCGAGGCCACGTACAGCTTGATGAGGTCGCCCGCCACGAACGGCCAGAGGCCCCACTGCAGCGTGTCCGGGATGATGCTCGCGCCGGACGTCCACTCGTTGTCCACGGCCCAGTAGCCGAGCCAGAGCAGCCCCGGAACGTACAGCACGACGTTGCCCGCGAGCAGCGCCAGCAGCACGCGCCAGCTGCGGTCCCAGCCGCGCTCAGCGAGCCGCCCGACCACCCATGCTGCGCCGATGAAGCCGACGATGTAGCCGCCGCTGGCGATCTGCCAGACGAAGTCAGCGCTGCCCATCCACGGAAAGATGACGTGGAAGACCGTCCCTTCGCCGAGCGACGGCGCGAACACCGGCAGGCCGACCATGCCGACGAGCATGTAGAGCGCAAGGCTCGCCGCGCCGCGGTTCGCCCCCAGCGCGCCGCCCGTGAGCAGCACCGCGAGCGTCTGCCCCGTGATGGGGACGGGCGTGAACGGGAGCTTCACTGCGATCTGGGCGAACAGCGCCACGAGCAGGGCGAAGCCGGCCACGAGCGCAGCGTCGCGCAGGAGGCCCTTGCCGGGGATTATCGAATCGATGAGGGGGAGACGTATCTCGGTTGTCTGCATGCAGGGGAGTATAGCAGGAGCGCGCCGTTCTCCGGCGGGGACAACCCTACGACCGCCGGCGACACAGCGCGACGATCCCGACGCCAACGATGGCTGCGATGCCAACGAGCACCACAATCGCCACGATGAGCATCCCGGCGCCGCTGCCGGACGACAGCTCAGGCGTGGGCGTCGGCGTGGGTTCAGGCGCGGGCACTGGCGTTGCCGTGGGCGGCACGGGCGTCGGCGTGGGGAGCGGCGTAGGCGTCGCCGTGGGAATGGGAGTGGGGG
>VXQP01000024.1:0-504 GCA_009838965.1 Chloroflexota bacterium
GGTTTGATGAGGTCGACGAGTTCTATGTCGAAGTTGAGCGCCTCGCCCGCGAGGGGGTGGTTCGCATCGAGGGTGATGAAGGTGTCGGTGATGTTGGTAATCACCGGCGATATCCCGTTGGAGAGCGGTATGGCCATGCCTATGGCGAGCTGACCCACCATCTCCGGCGGGAACTCCTCGATCGGCACGTCCGCGATGAGTTCGGGGATGGGCTCGCCGTAGGCTTCGGCGGGCTCCAGGCGCACGGTGACGCTGGCGCCGACGGCGAGGCCGCGCACGGCGTTGTCGAAGCCGTCGATGAGGTCGCCACCACCGATGACGAAGTCGAGCGGGAACCCGTCGCGCGAGGAGTCGAACTCGGTGCCGTCGTCGAGGGTACCGGTGTAGTGCACCATGGCGCGGTCGCCATAATCCGCGGAAGGGACGGGGGTGGGGGTGCGGGTTGGGGGCGCCCAGGGGACAGCGCCGGGCACGGCGCCGGTGGGGTGGACACCCCCCCGCCGG
>VXQP01000024.1:514-4386 GCA_009838965.1 Chloroflexota bacterium
GGCGCCGTCGTCCGGGGTTCCTCGGTACTGAACCTCGGGGCGACCCCCCCCCCTGCCTCCCGCCCCGGCCCGCCCGGCGGCAGTGGGGGACGCGCAGGCGACGGCGAGCGCCAGCGCGACGATGAGGAGGACAGCCCCCGAGAGGCCGGGGCAGAGCACATGGGCGACGCGGGGATTAATCGGACACGCCCTATCCAGCACCGGCGGCACGCATGGCGGCGACTGCTTCGGCGATGGCCATGCGGTCATTGTACACAGCGGAGCCCGCCACGATGACGTTCGCACCCGCGCCCACGACACGCGCCATGTTGTCCGGCTTGATGCCGCCATCGACCTCCAGCTCGGTGGCGAGGCCGCGTTCGTCTATGGCAGCGCGGAGACGTTCCACCTTCGGGAGTACGCCGGGGATGAACGACTGCCCACCGAAGCCGGGGTTCACCGACATGACGAGCACGAGGTCCAACTCCGGCAGTATCTCGGTGAGCGTGGCGTCGGGCGTCGACGGGTTGAGCGAGACGCCGGCGGTCGCGCCGAGGTCGCGTATCTGGTGGACGGCGCGGTGCAGGTGCGTCACGGCCTCCTGGTGCACGGTTATCTTGTCTGCCCCTGCGGCGACGAAGTCGAGGATGAGGCGCTCCGGTTCCACGATCATCAGGTGCACATCCAGCGGGAGGCTCGTGTGCGGGCGTATCGCTTCGACGACGAGGGGGCCGATGGTGAGGTTCGGGACGAAGCGCCCATCCATCACGTCGACGTGGATGTAGTCGGCGCCCGCTTCCTCCGTCTCGCGCACAATCTCGCCGATGCGGGCGAAGTCCGCGGAGAGGATGGACGGCGCAAGTTTGACGTCAGCCACCGGAAGCCTCCAGGCGCGCCTTTGCGGCGGCGAGCGCCTCCCGCACGCGGGCGGGCGACGCACCACCCGGCACGTCGCGCGCCGTCGCACTGGCGAGCGCGGTCAGTTCGCGCACATCCTCGTCGAACGCCGGGCACTGCTCGCGCATGTCGTCAATCGGGAGCGCGGTCACGGCGACACCGCGCTCCGCGGCGAGCTCGCAGAGCGCGCTGACGGCCGCGTGGGCCTCGCGGAACGGCACGCCCTTGCCGACGAGGTAGTCGGCCATGTCGGTCGCGAGGAGCGCGCTGTCCTCAGCAGCCTCGCGCATCCGCTCCGCGTTCACGGTGCAGTCGCTCAGCATGCCGCGCATCGCATCGAGCGTCGCCTCGAGGGTGTCGACGGCGTCGAACAGCCCTTCCTTGTCCTCCTGCAGGTCGCGGTTGTAGGTGAGCGGGAGGCCCTTGAGCGTGGTGAGCAGGCCGATGAGACTGCCGTAGACGCGGCCAGTCTTGCCGCGCGCGATCTCCGCGAAGTCCGGGTTGCGCTTCTGCGGCATGATGGACGAGCCGGTGACCCACTGCCGCCCGAGCTGCAGGTAGCCGAACTCCTGCGACGTCCACAGCACGATCTCCTCCGCGAGACGGGAGCAGTGCATCATGCACGTCGCGGCGGCGGCGAGGAACTCGACGGCGTAGTCGCGGTCGGAGACGGCGTCCATCGAGTTCGCGGAGATGTCATCGAAGCCGAGCTCGCGCGCGACCGACTCGCGGTCGAGGGGATACGGCGCACCGGCGAGCGCCCCGGAGCCGAGCGGGAGGACGTTCACGCGCCTGCGGGCGTCGGCGAGGCGGTCGGCGTCGCGGTCGAACATCTCGAAGTAGGCGAGCATGTGGTGGGCGAACGGCACGGGCTGCGCGCGCTGGAGGTGGGTGTAGCCGGGGAGGAGCGCGTCCTGCTCGCGCTCGGCGAGCGCGAGGAGCGCCCCCTGCAGGCCGCGCAACAGCGTCGTCGTGCGGTCGATGGCGTCGCGGACGTAGAGGCGGGTAGCGGTCGCGACCTGGTCGTTGCGGGAGCGGGCGGTGTGAAGCCGCGCGGCGGGCTCGCCGATGAGCTCGTGCAAGCGCGTCTCGATGTTCATGTGGAGGTCTTCGAGCTCTTCGCGCCAGTTGAAGGCGCCGTCTGCGATCTCGCGGCGCACGGCGTCGAGCCCCTGCACGATGGCGTCGGCGTCGGCCTCGGAGATGATGCCCTGCCTGCCGAGCATGCGGGCGTGCGCGACCGAGCCCGCGATGTCGTGCTCGTAGAGCCGGCGGTCGTAGCCGACGGAGACGGTGTAGCGCGAGACGGCCTCGAAGTGATGGGTCGTGTAGTCGGTCATGGCGTCGCGTCTATTGTACGCGAACGCCCGGTTACGCCTGCTGCCCTGCTGCGGGCTGCCGTACGCGGACGAGGTAGATCAATATCAACTGCAAGGGGAACAGCAAGTAAGCGATGACACTCTGCAGCGGGAACCACCGCAGGGCGATGAGGCTCGTCGCCGGGTGGAACACGGAACCCAGGTACAATTCCAGGTAGAGCAGCGCTGACCCTGCCACTACTGTCGCGGTGGCGAACCGGCGGAACCGTGGCCCGCCTGCCTCGAAGTCAGACAGGAGCCAGACTGCCACCACGCTCGCTGCCAGTCTCCAGAGACAATCGAAGTAGGACGGCAGCGACTCCGGAAGGGCAGGCAGCGTGAGCCCTCCGATGATAAACACGAGGAAGAAAGCGTGCGCGAGGCTGAGTTTGGATGCTTGGCGAGCGAACCAGAGCAACAGCGGGAGCGACAGCACGGAATCGAAGGTATGCACCCACAGAACCTGCGGCAGAGAGTCCCCATAACCTATGAGTATGGCGCTGAGGTGGAGCGGCGCGCGCATAAGTGCTAGCGCGAGCGTGCAACTCCAGACGAGGCGCAGGATGGCCGGTTCCACGTTCCGAACACGCAGGTAGAGGACGCCCAACAACAGGGCCATCACGAGGCTAGTCATCCCTGGCCAGAGAGACAGTGCGTGCGACCCCAGGTTGCTCGAGTTGGACACGGCGTAGATGTACGTCATGGTGGTGCGAACAAACTCCGCGACGATTAACGCACCGATGAACAGCACGAAGGGCCAGCGGTACTTCCCCAAGTCAGTCACCTCTCACAGGGCGCAGGATAGGTACTAGCCCCCCAGCCTCACGCCGAGGCGCTGTTCCAGCGCGGTGAAGCCGTGCGAGGGGTCCTCCTCGCCGAGGCCGTACTCCTCCACGACCGAGTGCCAGAAGCGGCGACCCGTCTGAAAGATCTGCAGGTCCAGCCCGAACTCGACTGCCAGTTCGTGCGCGTGGTCGAGGTCCTTCATCGTGAGCCACGCGGAACCGTCCTTGCCGAATTCGCGCTTCAGGATGCGCGGGACGTTCCGCTCCCAGGCGCGGCTCGCGCCCGACGCCGTGCGGATAACGGCGAAGAGCCGCTCCAGGTCCAGCCCGGCCTTGTCCGCGAGCAGGAGCGCCTCCATCGCCACGGCGAGGTTCGTCGCCATGAGGAAGTTGCTCACCACCTTGGCCGCCGCGCCGGAGCCGGACGCGCCCATCAGCTCGACGGTGCGCCCCATCGCCTCCATCGCGGGACGTGCCGCAGCGAACGCCTCTTCATCCCCGCCGCACATGATGGTCAGCTCGCCGCGCTCGGCAACGGGGCCGGAGCCGGAGACCGGAGCGTCGATGAACGACGCGCCGCGTTCGCGGGCAGTCGCGGCGAGTGCGCGCGCGGCGTCCGGGTGGATCGTACTGTGATCGACGACGACCAACCCCGGTTTCGAGCGTTCCAGCACGCCGCTTGGGCCGGTGAGCACCTGCTCCACGACCGCGGTCTGCGGCAGGCAGGTGTGCACCTCGTCCAGTTCGGCGCCCATCGCGGCGAACGACTCACCCGCTGTCGCGCCCATCGCCGCGAGTTCGTGCACCTTGCCCTGGCTGCGGTTCTGCACCGTCACGTCGAACCCCTTGCGGA
>VXQP01000023.1 GCA_009838965.1 Chloroflexota bacterium
GAGGTTGGCGTGGGCGTCGGAGTTGGCGTTGGAGTCGGAGTCGGCGTTGGAGTGGCTGTTGGAAGCATCTCCGTCGTCGAAGTCCCGGTCGCCGACCACCCACCGGTCCCGGCGCTGCTCAGCGCCCGCACCTGTACGCCGTAGGTCGTGTCCGGTGTCAGGGCGACGATCCGGACCCTGCGTTCTACGTGGCCGGTGTCCAATACTTCGACCCATGGCCTGGACTCGGTGCGGAAACGGTACTCATATTCACGGACCGGCCGCTCGCTGACCGGTTCTTCCCACGACGCCTCGATGACGGTCGTGCCCAGGGACTTCACCATTGGCGCCGTGGGGGCATCGGGTGGAGCGGGAGTGGGCGTCGGGGTTGGCGTCGGGAACGGGGTTGGAGTTGGGGTCGGAGAGGCGCAGGCAGCAAGGAACACAACCGCCAGGACCACCATCGGCAACGAAATCTGCCTGTATCTCGCGTCGCGGTTCTTCATCCCTTGTTGAGGCGGTGGGAGGGCATACAACTGGGGAGATTATAGCCAATCGAGGCCTGCTCATCCTTCCGTAGCAGGAGACTGCGGCTCCTTGCTACATTGCAGTCGCGCTTGCTCTATAATCCGTCGGCCATGCACTGGTCTGACGTTGTAGTCGAGAGTCTGCGCGAGCACGAGGTCTGGCACGCTACCTACGTGCCGGACGCCATCAACTGGCAGGTGCTCTCCAAGCTGGAAGCCGATTCTGCGTTCACCGTTATCCCCGCGTCGCGGGAGGAAGAGGCGGTCGGTATCGCGGCGGGCATCTACGCCGCCGGCGGGCGCGCCGCGATGTTCATGCAGAGCAGCGGCTTCGGCAACACGATCAACGCGCTGGCGCAGCTGCTCACCGGCTACCGCATCCCCGTTCCGCTGTTCATCGGGATGCGCGGCGGGCTGAGCGAGTTCAATGAGGTGCAGGTGCCGTCCGCGCGACCGATACCCGCGATCCTCGATACGCTGCACATCCAGCACTACGCGCCGGAGCGCGAGGACGAGGTGCAGAAGTACGTCGACGGCGCGATAGAGCTGGCGTACGCGAGCCGTATGCCCGTGGCCATCCTCTGGTACGCACAGCTGGTGGGAGCGAAACGTGCTACGTCGTGAGGGCATCGCCGCGCTGGTGCGCAGGGTCGACAACGAACCCATCATCGCCAACCTCGGCCCGGCGACGTTCGACCTGTACGCATCAGGCGACCGCGACGCGAACCTCTACACCTGGGGCGCGATGGGGCTGGTGTCGTCCATCGCGTTGGGAGTGGCGATGGCCGCGCCGGACCGCAAGGTGTTCGTGATGGACGGCGACGGCTCGCTGCTGATGAACCTCGGCTCGCTCGCGACGATAGCGCGACAGGCGCCGCCGAACCTCGTGCACATCGTGTGGGACAACCAGATGTGGTACGAGACGGGCGGCCAGCCGACGCACACGTCCACCGGCACCGACCTCGGGGGGGTCGCGCTCGCCTCCGGCATCAGGAATGTCGCGCGGGCGTCCACCGTCGAGGCGTTCGAGGAGGCGCTCGATCAGGCGATACGAGAGCCGGGGCCGTGGTTCATCCACGTCGATATCGAGGAGACCGGCGAACCCCGCCAGCGCCCGAAGGTCGTCGTGGAAGAGAACCTCGTGAAGTTCCGCCGCACCTTCACCGGATAGGCAGCCCGCCCTCCACGCTGACGCTCGACCGATGATCCAGAACGCCCGCCACGCCCGGGCGGAACGCGAAGAGTGCCCCGCCTTCCGGGCCGATCTCCTCGCCCGGCACGGACTGCCTGCTCGACGAGGTGACGTACGCGGTGGAGAGATCGCCGTCCCCGAAGCCGATGCTGGTTATCTTGCGCGCAGGGAACTCCACCCGCGTCATCTCCACGCCTGAGGGATCGTACCGCACGACGGACCAGCCGCCCGACAGAGCGACCCACAGACAGCCGTCCGCGTCGAGCGTGATGCCGTCGGGCGAGCCGCCTTCCCCGCCCGAGAGGTCGATGAAGACGCGCCGGTTGGAGACCGTCCCTGAGTCGAGGTCGTAGTCGAACAGGGCGATGCGCCTGCCTCGGGTCTCGGCGACGTAGAGGAGCCGGTCGTCGGACGAGAAAGCCATGCCATTGGGCATCTCGATCCCGCCCGCAAGCAGAGCGGCTGACCCGTCCGTCCCGACCGAGTAGAGCGAGCCGGTCCCGCCTTCAGGGGGTATGACACCTGCCACGACGCGCCCGGATCGGTCGGCGACGACGTCGTTGAAGCGGGCTTCCCCCTCCCCCGGCAGTCCGTCGATGACGAGCCCGACGGATCCGCCGGTCTGCGCCGCCCCTACCCGCGTGCGGTCCATGAACAGCAGCAGCGAACCGTCCGTCTGGAGCGTGAACGCGTAGAACGGATGGCCCTCAACCACGGTCTCGACCGCGCCGGTCGCAGGGTCCAGACAGTGTACGCGCAGCGACCGGTTGTCGGTCCAGTAGAGGCGCTGGTCGTCGGGGTTCCATAGCGGGTTCTCCCCAACGATGTCCGGGTTCCTTGCAACGATTGCTGCTTCTTCGATTGCCATTGCGTTACTCCGGATGGATGCGTATGAGAAGGAGCCGTCCGGTTGGACGGCTCCTTCATCGTTTACCGCATGGTCTGTCGACGCGCGGCTACTTGGCCATGGCCACGTCGCCCACCGTCTCCATGATGAGACGGGTGACGGTGTACGGGTCCATGTTGGCATTCGGCCGGCGGTCTTCGATGTAGCCCTTGCCCTCGACCTCGACCTGCCAGGGGATGCGGACGGAGGCGCCGCGGTCGGAGACGCCGTACTTGAACTCCTTGTAGGAGGCAGTCTCGTGGAGGCCGGTAAGGCGCTCCTCGATGCGGTAGCCGTAGTTGGCGATGTGGAGGTCGTGGCGCGTCTTCAGCGCCTCGGCTGCGTCGATGTTGGGCTGGTAACTGCTGCGCATGGCGTTGGTGGAGAAGTTGGTGTGCGCCCCTGCCCCGTTCCAGTCCCCGCGCGCGGGCTTGGGGTCCAGCGTGGCGTTGATGTCGAAGTCCTCACCGGTGCGGTAGAGCAGCCAGCGGGCGACCCAGAGCTGGTCGGACACGTCCAGCGCGCCGAGCGGGCCGACCTGGAACTCCCACTGTCCCGGCATGACTTCGCCGTTGATGCCGGAGATGCCCAGCCCCGCCTGGAGACAGTTCTCGAGATGCGCCTCGACAACGGGGCGTCCGAACACCTCGTCAGCGCCGACGCCGCAGTAGTAGCCGCCCTGGGGCGGAGGGTATCCGCCCTCCGGAAAGCCGAGCGGGCGGGTGCCCTTGAAGAACGTGTACTCCTGCTCGATGCCGAACCAGAATTCGAGGCTCGCATACTTCTCGGCGGCAACGGCGCAGGTCGCGCGTGTGTTCGTGGGGTGGGGAGACATGTCCGGCAGCAGCACCTCGGCCATGACCAGGATGTTATCCCCGCCGCGGATCGGGTCGGGACAACAGAAGACGGGCCTCAGCACACAGTCGGACGCGTCCCCCGGGGCCTGGTTCGTGGACGAGCCGTCGAACCCCCAGATGGGAAGTTCCCCCAGCTTGTTCGTCTTCTCGATGACCTTCGCCTTGGAACGGAGCTTCGCCGTGGGCTGAGTGCCGTCTACCCAGATATATTCCGCACGTATCATTGCAGTGGTCCCTCCTTCTTCTTTCTTGTCTCTACCCTTCGGTGATTTCGATGGTGTGGATGGCGTCGCCGGGTGTCCGTGCCGCCTGCGGGTCGCGAACGCTGATGGACATCAGCACGTCCAACCCCTCAGTCACCTGCCCGAACACGGCGTGGCGGTTGTCCAGGTGCGGCGTCGGGCCATGGGTGATGAAGAACTGGCTGCCATTGGTATTCGGTCCGGCATTGGCCATGGAGAGGATGCCGGGCTTGTCGTGCCTCAGGCTGGGGTGGAACTCGTCCGCGAAGCGGTAGCCGGGGCCGCCCCTGCCCGTTCCGGTGGGGTCGCCGCCCTGTGCCATGAAGTCCGGGATGACACGGTGGAAGGTCGTGTTGTCGTAGAAGCCCTCGCGGGCGAGGAAGACGAAGTTGTTGACGGTGTTGGGGACCTTATCGGCGAAGAGCTCGATGACGATGTCGCCCTTCTCGGTCTTGAACGTTGCGGTGTAGCTCTTTTCGGGGTCTATCGTCAGGGCTGGTGGGGCATCGTACTGTTGCGGCATCTGTGCTCCGTTTCTTGTATCGGACACGTCCGGGGTGGGTGTGGGAGGCAGTGTGTCCTCCGCGCTGCATCCGAGCAGGAGGCCGGCCAGCGCAGCCAGCGCAAGAAGTGTCGTTAGGAAGTGTCTTCTCATCGTCCGGCGGCAGCGTCCCCGAGGGATCCGAACGTGCTGCATTAGCGGAGAGGATATGCGCTGGCAGGTGGCGGGGCAAGCGAGAAATGGGGGTGCGGCGCAAGGCGTAACGAAATCGTAACGAATAGGGCCCGCGCTGCTGCGTCAATCGAGACGGTAGAACGATGCGGCGGTGCCGCTCAGCACGTCGGCGAGCTGCTCATCAGTCATGGGACCCGCTGCATCGATCGTTGCCTGCACCACCTGCTCGTACGACGCAACCGACAGGTGGTTCGGCCAGTCGCTGCCGAACATCATGCGGCGGTAGCCGAAGAGCCGCACCATCGGCTCCACGAACAACCGCAGGTGGGCCGTGCTCCACGGCTCCGTGTCCAGTGTCACGAGGCCGCTCAGCTTGACCGAGACGTTGGCGCAGGGCGCGAGGTTGAGCATGTGGACGCCCCACGGCTCCCGCTCGCTCCGCGCGATGAACGGCGAACCGATGTGCGCCAGGGCGATGCGCAGGTCCGGGATGGCCTCTGCCAGATTGCGCACGGAGGGGACCTGGCGCGGTTCCACGATGACGTCCAGGCTGAACCCGCGTTTCGCCGTCTCGCGAAGACCCGCCAGTACAGCGGGCTGCGTCAGCCAGTGGTTGTCTTCCTCACGGTATGCCGGGAGACACACCCCCCGTACCTTCTTGTTGCGCTCCAGTTGCTTGAGTATCTTCCCGATGTCCCGCGACGTAACGTCCACCCACAGGGAGGCAGCGGCTACGAGTTCGTCTTCGGCTGCAGCAGCAAGCGCTGCGTTCGTGGCGTCGTTGGAAGACTCCGGCTGCACGAGCACGGTGCGCTGCACGCCGGCGGCGGCGAGGAGCGCGGCGAGACCGCCGGCGCTGTCCGCGGTCGCAGGGAGGCGGTGGGCGTCTACGATGGGTGGGAGGTTCATGGCTCTATTCGGCGGGTCGGGCGCAGTGGGCACGCGGTTTCCCCAATCCTAGCACGGGGGACGGCGCGGAAGCCTGTACGGCCCTGCTCAACGAGGTTCTCGTTCGGCGACGATCGTGCTGCTACCACTTACATGGTTCAACTTACCCGGCATAACCCCTGCCGGCGCCCTCCATCTATCCGGATTGTGAAGCCTGATTTTGGTACGAATACGTGCCGGAACGCGCTCCAACAACCGGGCTCAACTCACCATGTGGCAGCTTACGAGGCCTTCAGACCTTGCTATCGAAACCGATACTGGACTTATCGGATTCGACACGTTATCCTGCCCGCACAACGGGCAGCGATTCGACGCAGCTGCCGCATACAGGAGGTAAGTGGGATGCCCACTTTCGACATCGTTTCCATAGGCGAAGCCCGCGCGAACAGCGCAACGGGCAAGCGCGCGGCACTCTTGCAGGAATACATCGGCTACATCCAGCGTGTGGCCCCCGGCGAGGCGGGCAAGCTGGAAGCCGGAGAGGGCGAGACAACACAGGCCATCCGGCGAAGGCTCAACGCGGCAGCCGAGGCGTTGGGCAAGAAACTGGACGTCCGCCGCTCCGCTACCACTGTCTATTTCTGGACGTCGGACGGACGCCGCCGCGGCAGGCCTCGGAAGAACCCCGTCGCGTAGCATCCTTTTTCCTGGCCATTTCACACGGCATCACGACCGCTCCGGAGAGCGGGTTGCGATGCCGTGTGTTGTTAACGTGTATTTATCTCCCGACGGGGTGCGGTTTTGCTGGCCGCATGGCGACCGGTTTATGCGTCGGTAAGCCTTTGACGGCTGCAGGCGCACCCGTTCGGCCGTATGGACGTTAACCCCCCGCGGGCCGGACTGCTGGTACGATAGGGGTGCAGGCAGCGATGCCGCACGTCCAACAGACGGGACCCGACAGGAGCCGCAGTGCGCCTAGCCATAGCAGCCGATCACGCAGGGTTCGCACTCAAGACCGACGTTGCCGCGATGCTCAGCGCATGGGGCCACGACGTGCTCGACCTCGGTGCGCATGAGTTCGACCCGGACGACGACTACCCCGACTTCGCCGCGCTAGTCGCACGAGCCGTCGCCGGCGGAGACGCGGAGCGCGGCGTCATCGTCTGCGGCAGCGGGGTCGGCGCGAGCATCGCGGCCAACAAGGTGACCGGCGTCCGCGCGGCGATGTGCCACGACACGTACTCGGCGCACCAGGGAGTGGAGCACGACGACATGAATGTGCTCTGCATCGGTGGGCGCGTCATCGGACCGGAGACGGCTCGAGAGGTCATCGCAGCCTTCCTCGGAGCCTCGTTCACCGGCGAGGAGCGCCACGTCCGCAGGCTGGAGAAGGTGAAGGCGCTGGAGCGCGACGCTACAGCAAGCAAGTGAGATCAGGAGGCAGCACCATGGAGAACACGATCCGCAGGAACCTCGCGCTCGGACAGTCCACCTGGGTGGACTACATCAGCCGCAACATGCTGGTCAACGGCGAGTTGGAGCGGCTCGTGGAAGACGGAGTCACCGGTCTCACGTCCAACCCCACCATCTTCGAGAAGGCCATCTCCGGCAGCTCCGACTACGACGAGGCGCTCGCCGGGCTGTCGAACGAAGGGAAAACCCCGACGCAGATATTCGAGGCGCTCGCGGTCGAGGACATCCGTGCCGCAGCGCAGGCGCTCCGCCCCGTCTACGACGCCTGCGGCGGACGCGACGGCTTCGTCTCGCTCGAGGTCGCCCCTACCCTCGCCTACGACACCGAAGGCACGGTACGCGACGCGCGTCGCCTCTGGGCAGCGGTCGGTGAGCCGAACGTGATGATCAAGGTGCCGGGAACGCCTGAGGGACTTCCCGCCATCACGCAGCTCATCGGCGAGAGCATCAACGTCAACGTCACGCTCATCTTTTCGCTGGACGCCTACCGGCGCGTGATGGACGCCTATGTCAGCGGCCTGCAGACGCTCGCGCAGAGCGGCGGGCCCCTCGGGCGCGTGGCGTCCGTGGCGTCGTTCTTCGTGAGCCGCGTGGACACGGCCGTCGACAAGGCGCTCGAAGAGAGCGGTGCCGATGCGTCGCTGCGGGGGAAGGCGGCGATAGCGAACGCGCGCGTCGCGTACGCGCTGTTCCAAGAGCGGTTCGCGCGGGACGACTTTGCAGCCCTCCGAGCGCAGGGCGCGCAGGTGCAGCGTCCGCTCTGGGCCAGCACGAGCACCAAGAACCCGGCCTACCCCGACACGCTCTATGTCGACAACCTCATCGGCCCGGACTCCGTGAACACGATGCCGCCCGACACGCTCCAGGCCACGCTGGACCACGGCGTATCCGCGCTCACACTGGAGGGCACGGAGCAGGAGGCCAACGCCACGCTCGCCGCGCTGAAGGACGCAGGCGTGGACATGGACGCCGTTACGGACAAGCTGCTCAGCGACGGAGTGGATGCGTTTGCGGGCTCATATCGCCAGTTGCTGGAGAGCATCGAGGCGAAGTGCGGCCTGTTGGCGCAGGCGCGCAGATGACACGGCGCGGGACCCTTATCACAGGAGGAAGGCTATGAACATCGGCATGGTGGGGCTGGGACGCATGGGAGGCAACATGTCCGAGCGTCTGCGCCGGGGTGGGCACCGTGTCGTCTCCTACGACCGCGATCCCGACACACGCCAGGCGGCTGCCGCGTCCGGTTGCGAGGTCGTGGACTCCCTGGAGGGGTTCGTGGAGGCATTGCCGGCCCCCCGTGTGGTCTGGGTGATGGTGCCGTCAGGCAACCCCACGGAGGCGACCGTCGCCGCCCTTGGGGACGTGCTGGAGTCCGGCGACCTCGTGGTGGACGGCGGCAACTCGAACTACAACGACTCGATGCGGCGCGGGGAGTCCCTGCGGCGCAAGGGCATCGAGATGGTGGACGCCGGTGTCAGCGGCGGCATATGGGGGCTCGCGGAAGGCTACTGCCTCATGGTTGGCGGCAGCGAGGAGGCCGTCGCACTGGTGGAACCCGTGTTCCGCACGCTCGCGCCAACACCGGAGAAGGGTTACGCTCACGTGGGGCCGCTCGGCTCCGGGCACTTCGTGAAGATGGTGCACAACGGCATCGAGTACGGGCTTATGCAGGCGTACGCCGAGGGCTTCGAGCTGATGCGTGCCAAGCAGAGCTTCGACCTCGACGTCGCGCAGATAGCCGAGATCTGGCGGCATGGGAGCGTCGTGCGCTCGTGGCTGCTCGACCTCACCGCCGCGGCGCTCGAAGAGGACGACTCCCTCTCGGGCATCGTACCGTGGGTGGACGACTCCGGAGAGGGACGCTGGACCGTGGAAGAGTCCATCGAGCTTGCGGTTCCGCTGCCGGTGATCTCGATGGCGCTCCAGGCGCGCTTCCGTTCCCGCGACGAGACCCAGTTCGGCTTCAGGCTGCTCGCGGCGATGCGCAACCAGTTCGGCGGGCATGCCGTGAGGCGCCAGTCCTAGCGAATCATGCCGGACGTGCGCGTCTTCCCCTCTCCTGCCGCCCTCACGCAGGCCGCGGCGAACCTCGTGCTCGCGTCGGCAGAGGAGGCGGTGCGCGAGCGCGGGCGTTTCGTGTGGGGACTCTCCGGCGGCAGTACGCCGGAAGCGCTCTACCGGAAACTCGCGGAACCGCCCTACTCGACCGGGATGCCGTGGCGCGCCACGTTCGTGTTCTGGGGCGACGAGCGCTGGGTGCCAACCGACCACCCGGACAGCAACCAGCGGATGGCAACCGAGGCGCTGCTCGCCCACGGCCCCGCCGCCAGGGCGAACATCATCCCTGTGCCCACGGAGAACATTTCCCCGGACGAGTCCTCAGCCGCCGTCGAGGATGCGCTGAGCCGCATATCCGGCGACGCGCCGGTGCGACCGGACCTGCTGCTGCTCGGCCTCGGCCCCGACGGACACACGGCGTCGCTCTTCCCGGGAACGAGCGCACTCGACGAGCGCGAGCGGCTCTTCGCCGCCAACTGGGTCCCTCAGATGGACTCCTGGCGTATCACGGCCACGCTGCCGCTCATCAACGCCTCGCGGCACGTCGTCTTCCTCGCGCAGGGACGAGATAAGGCAGAGGCCCTGCGGCTCGCGCTGCACCAAGCGGACGGCGAACCTCTCCTGCCGGCCGCACTCGTCGCGCCGGACGACGGCACGCTGACGTGGCTGCTCGACCGGCAGGCCGCGTCCGGGTTGGCCCGGCACTCCGGGTGATTGTCCGGGGGAACTATTCCGAGTCCGACCCCTGCGTGCGACGGCGTGCCCGCCGCTCCGCGGACCGCGACCGGGCAGCCGGTTGCTCCACCGGCCTGCTGTCGGCTCGCCGGGCGTCTTCCCTTCCCGAAGCGAGGTACGGCGGCCTGCGCCAGAGGAAGAGCGCCAGGAGCGCAATGACGATCATCACGGCGGAGACGAGATGCGCGACCGGCACGTCACCCACCTTCCAGTTGTCGATGCGCATGAACTCCAGCGCGGACCGCTCCAGCGCATACCAGATGAAGTAGAGGAACAGCAGGTCACCCTGCCGGAGGCTGTTGCCGAAGCGGCGGCCGACCCACAACAACGCGATGACGCCGAGGAAGCTCAGCAGCGATTCGTAGAGGAAGAGCGGATGGAAGTACGCCGCCGCGCCGGAGTCCCAGGGGAAGTGATGCTCCGGCCCTACGGGGATGCCCCAGGGGAGGCTCGTCTCCGGCCCGTACAGCTCCTTGTTGAAGAAGTTACCCCACCTTCCAACGGCCTGCCCTAACAGAAAAGCAGGCGCTCCGATGTCGAACCAGCGGAGCGCGCGGATGCGCTGTCCCCGTCCTCCGCGCGCCCGGCGGTTCACCCACCAGACGTAGAGCGCAAGCGCGAATGCCGCGCCCGCTATCGCACCGAAGATGCCGATGCCGCCCGCGCGGAGGACGAATATCTGCCCTGGGTTCTCGGAGTAGAAGCTCCACAGGTCTATGACGTGGTAGAGCCGCGCCCCGATGAGGCCGAACACGACGCCGAGCACCGCGATGTTCAGGACGTGGTCAGGGTTCTCGCCGAGGCGCTTCGCCTCGCGCTGCGCCAGCACGATGCCCGCGAGCAGTCCCGCGAGGATCGCCAGCGAGTAGAAACGGATCTCCAGACCGAAAAGGACGAGGCCACGAAACGTGATGTCGAAGTCCACACTGGCTCCTGGGGGTTGGCTCGCGTTGCCGGGCGTATGCCGGACGCGGACTCGCGTCATTATAGCCCGCAGCGGCGTGCGCACTGAACGGCGACACTGCCTATGATGTGACCATGGTCATTGACTATGGTATGCTGGGAAAGGCATAGAGGAGTAAACCTATGACTGCAAGCGACGAGACCACGCTTGGCGGCATCCGCACCATCAAGGCATCGGAGTTCAAAGCCAAGTGCCTCAAGCTCATGGACGAAGTTGCGGAGAGTGGCCAGGAGATAGTCGTCACCAAGAACGGGCGCCCCGTCTCAAGAGTGGTCCCGTACCGTGAGAAATCGACGCTCACTTTCGGACGCAACCGTGGGCTCTTCGAGACCCACGCAGACATCGTCGAACCAATGCCTGCGGAATGGTTCGAAAAGGATGGCGGCGACGAGGACGACCTCTTTTGATACTGCTCGATACGCATGTGCTGCTATGGCAGGAAGAGGGCGACCCGAAGCTGGGCCAACACGCCCGCGCGGTGATCGGACACGCATTCGACGAGAACGAAGCGGCAATCTCCCCCATCTCCTTCTGGGAAGTCGCCATGCGGATCCAGAAAGGGCACCTTAACTTCCTCTCTGACGTTGCTGCCTGGCGCCGCGACTTGATCGTCCGAGGGTTGAGGGAAATCCCGGTAGACGGCGACATTGCGGTCCGCGCGGGTCTGCTTCAGGACATGCACGGCGACCCCGCGGACCGCCTCATCGTCGCCACGGCACTCGAAGGTCATCAACTCGTGACCGCCGACCGCCACCTGCTCGAATGGTCCGGCCCGTTGAACCGCCTGGATGCTTCCCGGTAACCGCCTTTGGCGCCCCTGGCCCGCGCTGCTATAGTCTGATCCACCATCCCGTCTGCCGAGGTCGATTCCCGCCCATGGGCGTCCTCTCATCGCAACAGATACGCGCCATGCTTTCCGACACCCCGCCGCTCATCGCGGGGTTCTTGGACATCGACGAGCAGCTACAGGCCAACGGCTTTGACATGACGCTGGAGTCCATCGCCGCGTTCACCGGCGCGGGACGCATCGGCGTCAGCAACAGCGACCGCATCCTCGCCGGAACGCAGGACCTGCCCTTCGATGCTGACGGCTGGGTGCACTTGGAGCCGGGTGTGTACGCAGTGCGGCTCAACGAGACCGTCGCCCTGCCCCGCCACGTCATGGCGCTCGCAAAGCCGCGCTCCACGCTGCTCCGGAACGGCGCTGCGGCGCACAACGCCGTCTGGGATGCCGGCTACACCGGCAGGTCGCAGATACAGGTGGCGGTCTACAACCCGCACGGGCTCACGCTCGCCCGCAACGCCCGCATCGTGCAGATGGTCTTCTTCACCCTCGACGACGCGACCGAGACGCCGTACGCCGGCATCTACCAGGGCGAGGCGGTGACCTCCCCATGACCGCGAACGGGACTGCCGACGTCGTTGTCGTGGGCGGTGGAGTCATGGGCTGCTCCACCGCCTGGTTCCTCGCAGCGGAGCACGGCATACGCTCGGTCATCGTCGAGCGCGACGCGGTCGCCAGTGGCGCGTCCGGCGGCGCTGCGGGCGAATTGGGCGCGGTCGGCAGGCACCGCTACTCCATCGAGTACACGCGCTTCCTGCTGGACGCCATCCGCATGCACACGGAGATCGCGGAGACGCTCGTCGCCGAGTCCGGTGTCGACTACCTCTTCTCGGATATCCCCATCCTGCGCCCGGCGCTGGACGAGGAGGAGGCGCGCGACCTGCAGGCGCAGATGGGCTGGCAGCGCGAGATCGGCATCGACGTCGAATGGCTCGACGAGACGCAGGTGCGCTCGCTCGGCACCTGGCTGACAGAGGAAGCGCTCGGCGCGGCCTACACCACCGAGAAGCAGTTGGAGGCGTACCCGTTCGCGATAGCGCTTGCGCAGGCGTGCGAGAAGCGCGGTGTGTCGATACGCACCGCCGAGGTGAACGGCGTGCTGCGCGACGGCGACCATGCGTCCGGCGTAACGCTCGCATCGGGCGAGCGCATCGAGGCGGGCGCCGTGCTCGTGGCGAACGGCCCGTGGTCGCAGCACACGTCGGAGTGGCTCGGCATGGAGGTGCCCGTGGTCCCGCTGCGCGGGCAGATCGTGCACCTCGCCCCGCCGAACGGCGTTCCGATGCCGACGCACTCCATCTTCCACGAGACCGGCTACGTGCTGCCGAAGGCCGGCGGCGACCTGCTCGTGGGGACGACGGAGGAGCTGGTGGGGTTCGACCCCTACCCCACGATGGAGGCGCAGAACAGCATCCTGGAAGCGGTGATACGCATCGCGCCGAACGTGCTCGACGCGCCGATACGCGACCTCACGGCGTGCCTGCGCCCCTACTCGCCGGACCAGATGCCCATCCTCGGCCCGGTGCCCGGGACCGGATCGCTCTACCTGTCGACCGGCCACGGCTACAAGGGCATCACGCTCGCGATCATCTCGGGGAAGGCGATGGCGCAGCAGATAGCCAACGGCAGGAGCGACATCGACATAGCGCCCTTCTCCCCCACCCGCTTCGCGGAGGCGTCGTAGCCGCATGGCAGGCGCCGATCTCACCGAGTTCACGGCCTCCGAGCTGGCGGCGCTCATCCGCGAGCGGCAGGTCTCGCCTGTCGAGGTGACGTCGCACTTCCTCGAGCGCATCGCGAAGTACGACGGCGAACTCCGCGCGTTCATCACCACCGTGCCGGAGCAGGCGATGGCGGAGGCGCACCGTGCTGAGGCGGCAGTCATCGCGGGCGAGGAGCTGGGGCCGCTGCACGGCGTCCCCTTCGGCGTCAAGGACCTCAACGCCACCAAGGGCATCCGCACCACCTTCGGCTCGCTGCTATTCGGCGACAACGTCCCCAAGAACGACGACATCGTCACCGAGCGCATCCGCGCGAGCGGCGCCATCATCGTCGGCAAGACGAACACGCCCGACTTCGGCTGGAAGGGCACGACCGAGAGCACCATCGCGGGGCCATGCTTCAATCCATGGGACACGACGCGCACGTCCGGCGGATCGAGCGGCGGATCGGGTGCGGCGCTCGCCGCGCGGCTCGTGCCGCTCTGCAACGGCGGCGACGCCGGCGGCTCCATCCGCATCCCTGCCAGCTTCTGCGGCGTCTACGGCATCAAACCCGGCGCGGGACGCGTGCCCGGCGACTACACCGCGAACGCCACGTGGGGAGGACTGTCGCAGAACGGCCCGATGTCTACGAACGTACGCGACTCCGCCCTGCTCCTGGACATCCTCGCCGGACCCGATCCCCGCGACCCGCGCTCGCTGGGGCAGCCCGAAACTGACTACCTCGCGGCGATCGAAGCGCCGTCCGTCGACGGCCTGCGCATCGCGTGGGGCGGCGCGATGGACGATCAGCCGACCGACCCGCAGGTGCTGGCGCTCGCACAGGCGGGTGCGGAGGCGTTCACGGAGCTCGGCGCGTCCGTCGAGGAGGACATGCCCGCCGTCACGACGGACGACGCCATCTGGGCGTTCGTGACGTTCATGCTCACGGACCTCTGTATCACGCTTGGCCCGGCCATCGAGGGCGGCCAGGGCGACTTCCTGCCGTCGATGCTGTTGAAGTGGCTCACCGACGCGAAGGCGTGGCCCGCGTCGCGCTACGCCGAGGCGCTGCACATGCGCGAGTGGCACCGCCACTGGTTCGACGAACTGTTCGAGCGGTACGACGTGCTCGCGCTCCCGACGATGGCTGTCCCCGCGTTCCCGGTCGACCGCAATCCGAAGGCGATCGCGGGTCGGGACGTCCATCCGTCGTGGGGCTTCACGCCGTTCTGCCTGCATGCCAACCTTACGGGAAGGCCCGCTGCCAGCATCCCGTGCGGCTTCACCGCCGAGGGCCTGCCCGTGGGGCTGATGCTCGTTGGACGCATGGGAGAGGAATCGACGCTCCTGCGGGCGTCAGCCGCGTTCGAAGCCGCGCACCCGTGGGCGGAGCGCCGCCCGCCTGAGTTCGCTTAGCGCCGCCTACTGCGCAGAGTCCTCACCTTTCGGGCCGACCACGTGGACGTGACCGTGCAGCACGATCTGCGGGCCGGGTTCGACCGCGCCCATCTCCGATTCGACGCTCACGCCGAGCCTGCTCATGCCGCCCGCGTGTCCGATCAGCTGAACCCACGCGTAGCCGTCCTCCCCCACCGTGAACACCGCCGCGCTCTTGGTCTGGTGGGCCTCGTCCCACCACCACGCCCGGTAGATGAAGCCGGGTTCCAGCGCACGGAGGCCCCTTACGACGAGCATGCTCTGACCGTCCGGCCGAGTGATGAGGATGCCCTGGGCATGCCTTGCGCCATAGCGGACTTCCCGCTCCTTCGACGCCTCCTCGGCCTGCGCGACGGGTTGCGCGGGCGTGAGCGCTGTCATGGCCACGCTGTCGGCGACGTGGTCGGTGAGCCCCATGAGATCATCGCGGGCTCCCTCCGCCTCGGCCGTCATCACTTCCACCTCGTCCTGAAGCTGCACCACGCGCTGCTGCTGCACCGTGGAGAAAGCACCCAGCCCCATGACCGCGACGGCGAGCGCGGCGGCAACGCCGAGCAGCGCGAACGGCACGCGCGGCGCGGGACGCACGACCGGCGCCGCCTCGGAACCGCGCACACGGCCCATGATCCGCTCGCGCACCTCGGCGCTCGGAACGGCGAACGTATGCGAGACCGCGAGCGCGCCAAGACTCTCCAAGTGCTGCTCCAGCATCTCCCGGTAGCGTGGCTCGCGGTCGAGGGCGCGTTCGACGACTAGCGCGTCCGCTGCGTCCAGCGCCCCGAGGGCGTAGGCCGGCAGCAGTTCGGCTATCTCGTCGTCAGCCGCATCTGCCTGCAGCTCCGGCGACTCGTCGGCCATCACGCTCCCTCCGTTGCGGGCGCATTCATCGTCTGCCTCAGCTTGCCCAGTCCCAGGCGCAGCCGCGTCTTGACGGTCCCGAGGGGGGTCCCCGTGCGCTGCGCTATCTCCTGTTGTGTCGCGCCTTCCAGGTACGCCATCACGATGACGACACGCTGCTCCTCCGGCAGTGCGCGCAGGGCTTCGCGCGCCTCCCCGGCCAGCACGGCGGTGATCGCCTCGTCAGCGGTGTCGCCGTTGGACACGAGGCCGAGCGTCGCATCCTCCGGCGCCCTGTCCGCGTCCATCAGCGTGGCCCGGCGCCTGCGGCGCACCTCGTCGATCACGCGGTTGTGCGCCAGGTGCAGGAACCAGTGCCGGAAGACACCCTTCGCTGCGTCGAACCGCCCTGCCCGCGTCCAGAGGGCCATGAAGACCTCCTGAGCGAGGTCCTCGGCAAGTGCGTAGTCCCTGAGTATCCCGTACGCCATGCTGAACACCTGCACGCCGTAGCGGTTGTAGAGCTCTTCGAGCGAGCCCGCATCACCGGCCGCAACGCGGGAAGCCAGAACGGCGTCCGGTTGGGCAGTCAGAGTGATGGACACGTTCTCACCGCTCGCCATAGCGCGGCACGCTTTCTCTACGACAGGTACTACGACGCACGGGTTGTTCCGGATTCATGGTTCTTCCCAACTCACCCAATTGTAGCGTGGACGGCGGGAGCGTGGGAGAATCCCTGCCACCCCACACGAGAGCGGAGGCAGGCGCGCGCATGGGAAAGCACGAGATAGCGGTCATACGCGGAGACGGCATTGGGCCGGAGGTCGTCGAGGAAGGCATCAAGATGCTGAACGCCGCGCAACGCCGGTTCGGCGTCGAGTTCACGTACACCGAGTTCCCGTGGGGCTCCGACTACTACTTCGAGCACGGCAGGATGATGGACGCGAACGGGCTGGACATGCTGCGCGGGTTCGACGCCGTCTTCTTCGGCGCAGTCGGACACCCGGACATCCAGGACCACGTCACGCTGAACGGCCTGCTGCTGCCGATGCGGCGCGGCTTCGACCAGTACGTCTGCCAGCGACCCAGCATCCTGCTGCCCGGCGTCACGTCGCCGCTGCGGGAGATGGAAAGCGGCGACATCGACATGATCGTCATCCGTGAGAATACGGAGGGCGAGTACGCCAACGTCGGCGGCTTCCAGTACAAGGGCTTCCCGGAGGAGGTTGCAGTGCAGACGTCCGTGTTTACGCGTCGCGGGATCGAGCGCGTCGTGCGCTACTCGTTCGAGCTGGCGCGCTCACGCAACAAGCAGCGGCGCGTCGCCTCCATCACCAAGTCGAACGCGCAGGGCTACGGCATGGTGCTCTGGGACGAGGTGTTCGATCAGGTCGCGGCCGAGTACCCGGACATCGAGACGGAGTCGCTCCTCGTGGACGCCGCGTGCATGAACTTCATCCGGCGCCCGCAGTCGTTCGACGTCGTGGTCGCGAGCAACCTCTTCGGCGACGTGCTCACGGACATCGGCGCCATCATCACGGGCAGCATGGGCCTCGCGCCGAGCGGGAACATCAACCCGGAGCGCGCGTTCCCATCCGTCTTCGAGCCGGTGCACGGCAGCGCCCCCGACATCGCCGGCAAGGGTATCGCGAACCCGATGGCGACCGTCTTCTCCGGCGCGATGATGCTGCGCCACCTCGGCGAGACCGAGGCCGCGGACGCGGTCGACGCTGCCGTCGAGAGCGTGCTGCGCGACGGCGAAACGATGCCCGTGGACCTCGGCGGCTCAGCCTCGACCCAGGCCATCGGCGACGCCATCGTCGACGCCCTCGAACGCGCCTAGCCAGTACCCGTCATTCCTGCGCAGGCGGGAACCCAGAAGTGCCCCATAGGGCACACGGGGCGCGGTGTGGGAGTTGTCATGCCGAGCAAGCGCAGCGGAGTCGAGGTATCTCTCACGGGCGGAGTGCAACTCCGTCGTTCCTGCGCAGGCAGGAACCTCGCCTGGCCCACTTCTCCCTCTGGGAGAGGTCGACGCGCTTGCGCTGCGGGTGAGGGTGAACCAGGCTGGCCGGGGCCCCATTGACGCAGCAACCGCGCTGTCCATAGCCTGCTTACCCGAGCCACCCTCTCCTCGGAGAACCGAAACGAGCCGCATGCGAGATTCCGCCTCCTCCGCCCTTGAAGGGTCCATCGACGCCGTCGTCTTCGATTACGACGACACGCTTGTAGACACCTTCCGCGCCCGCGTCGAGGCGATGCGCCTGACGTTCGCAGAGGTAGGGTTGCTTTACGACCCGACAGAGTTCGTCGAGACGACGCGCGGCTCCCCATTCCAACGAGCCTTCGATGAGATAAGCGACGCTCCGGGCTGGAAGCCGGACCTTATGGACGTCTATCGCCGTCACTACTGGAGCAAGGAACCCGGCTTCATCTACCTCTTCGATGGTGTGCGTGAGATGCTCGACGCCTTGAAACAGCGTGGCATGCCCATGGGGATGCTCACCTCGAAAGCGCACGACATCCTGATCGAGGGTCGGCGCGCCGGCGCGGTGGTCGAGGCAGAGGAACTTGGTATCGACGGCCACTTCCCGCATATCGTCGGCTTCGAGGACGTTGCTCACCACAAGCCCCATCCCGAAGGGCTGGAACGCCTGATGGCCCGCTTGGGCGCAACCCCGGACCGGACCCTCGTGGTAGGCGACAGCTGGTCGGACGTTGAGGTCGCGAAGAACGGCGGCTGCTGGAGTTGCCTCGCAACGTGGGGCCTCGACGACCCCACCGAGCAGACCTCCCGCGCCACCCCCGACTTCATAGTCGAAACCCCGGCGCAACTGCTCAGCCTGCTCGCCTGAGCCACCTTCTTGTTCCCCGCAGGTGAGAACATCCCGACCCTCCAGGTCTTCGCCCTGATAGTCGTCGCGACATCAGGCTGTACATTGCCAACCGAAGCACCTCCTAGCGGCACGGTGGTATGATTCCCCGAATCTACGGACACGGCAGAGATCCAACGATGTGTTTCATGACTGGTCGAACCAAACACTATAAGTGGGGCAACATGGGGCATGGGCATTGGGGATGGATCGAGACCAAGCCGCCTCGCCGTCGACGCTCTCGGCGTTCAAAGCACCGCTATCGTCGGATGATTGCGCTACTGCCTACGCTCCCCTCCCTACTCCGCCCTGCCTCAGTGTCTGCCCAAACAAAGCCGTGAGGTATGCTTTCGCACTCACTCCGCGCCAATGGGGCACGGAGGCCACGATGCGTTGTACCCACTATCAGACCAGAACACTTACCCCTCTAGGTTGTGATGCGTCTCGGTAGGGCACTGACACTCCCGGCATCTACCCAACACTACCGACACAAGACACTGGAGAGCCGGATGCGGTGAAAACCGCACGTCCGGTTCGGAGGAGGGCCTCAACGCAGGCCATCGGCGACGCCATCATCAGCACCCTAGAGCGGCCTGGTACCGTGTGTCAGCCCCTACCCGTCGACATGGTTCGTGGATGTCGCAGCAAGGTAGGGAGATTCTTTGGGTGGGTCGATGAGCCAGAAGAGCGATTGCTTCGACAACGGAGTCGGTTCCTGCATGTGGTCCGGTCTCCCCCAGAGGAGGACAGTGTAGACGCCGGGGCCATGTTCTTTAAGGACTGTGGTGAGGTCTGCTCTTATATCGAAAGCACTGCTGGCAATGTCCATACGGTCGGCGACTATCCGTCTTTTCTGTGTAATGATTGTTTGGGCGGATTCGCTGGCAGCTTTGGCGGATGCCCAGGCGTTGTGCGCTTGCTCAGGGCTGCTTGGAGCGGGTCGGTCCGCCGGGGTCTGGTACGGGTCTACGCATCTCACTACTTGAGAGTCAGTTCTGACATCCGGGGTTGAGAATGACCAGCCTGGAAGTAATGGCTCCACCACGTAACCGACTGAGACGGGGTTACAAAGGGAGTAGGTGTATGCGAGTTGCCCTCGGGTCAGGCGTGTTGGCGGTACATCGTAGGCAATCGAGACATTAACGGTATCCACGATATTGAGTGTGGCGCCCGACACTTCGCCTTGGAGTGTGAGCACGCCCTCCGAGTTTATGGTGGGTTTGGTTGTGTAGCTGACATAGTCAGACGAAAAGTGTTGGACCAGCATGACATTGAACTGGTCGTGGGCTATGCCGACATTCAGGATGGTGTGCGCCGGGTCCAGCAGGTTGCGGCGGTGTCCTGGGCTGGCCATCCATCCTTTGATGGCATTACCTATCTCGCGATGCATATCGTCGATGGGTCTGTAGCCTTGGTTGGATGCAATGCAGTAGTCAGAGCCTCGGCCGTTCTCGCCGTCGGCTCCGGTACCGCCAGACAAAGTGTATCGATGGTTCGGTTTGAGTCCCCACTGGTCCCAGTGGCTGCTGTAGCATCCTTGAAGCGCCGCTTCAGCGTGGAGTTGAGCAGCTCCGTTGGAGCCAAGCCGGACTGGCGGTACGCCAGCCCCAGCCCTTTGCTCGTTGGTCAGTTGAACCATAAGCTCCTTGAGCGCAAGGTGACGCTGGACGGGATCTGAGAACTGTTCACGTTCGTCCTCGGTGTCGTGGAACCCGGTAGTCGTTACCTCAATATCCCCTGACCGAGCTTCAATATCTGCCTCTGGTGTTGCCTCGGTGGAGGTTCGAGCAGCAGTACCATCGATATCCCCGGTCTGAGCCTCAGGATTTGCCTCTGACGCTTCCTCGGCGATGGTCCGAATCGTGTCTGCACCGAGGAAGTCGGCGTTCTCTTCTAGCGCGAAGTAAGCGGCTATGACTGCGGCCGCAGCCACGACAATGACGACAGCCCAGCAGAGCCCATGCGACTGCCTGCGGCTACCCCGGTTTCGGCCCCGTGCCGAACGGCTACCCGGTTGAGCACGCAGGGTGCCTCTTCGTTCCATTCGTGGTATGTCTTCGGCGAAGACAGACCATCTTCCATCGTCTCCCGGAGGGAGGATGTAATCCCGAACGGTTGGGGTTCTGAACACCCCATTGCAACTACGGCATCTCCACAACAGATTCTGATGCCTCTGTTGCCTGATGCGAATCCTATGACTTCCACACAGCGGGCAAACTCCAAGGCGTTCGTAGTGTTCACCTCCGTTCGGCATGGGGCTCCTTCAGCAGCACTGACAAGAGGGCATAAGAGACATCGCGGGAACGCCCCTTTACAGGACGGTGACCTGTGGCAAGCGATCGCCTGCCCCGCCTACTCCCGGTAGGACGTGTCCTGCCGGTCGAGCACGCGCAGCAGCCACTCCCACTCCATCGAGCCGTGCATCATCTCCAGCATCGCAGCGGTCTTCTCGATGGCGGGCAGTGGGGCCTGGTGGATCGCCTGCCCCGTCGACTGCGCGAGCACCTGCACCTGGCAGGCGCGCTCGAGTTGCCACATGAGCGTCCACGCCTCCGCGACGCTCCGGCCCGCCGTGAGCAGCCCGTGGTTCCGCATGATCATGGCGTTCTTGTCGCCCAGGTCGGTCACGAGCCGCTCGCACTCGTCAGTGTCGACGGCGATCCCTTCGAACTCGTGGTAGGCCACGCGCTCGTGGAAGCGGTACGTGTCCTGCTGTAGCGGGAGCAGCCCTTCTTCCAGGGCGGAGACAGCCATGCCGTAGGGCGTGTGCGTGTGCATCACGCAGTTCACGTCGTGCCGCGCGCCATGAACGGCGGAGTGGATGACGTAGCCGGCGATGTTGATGCGATGGTCGTCATCCTCCTCCCGCACCTTGCCGTCCAGGTCGATCCTGACGAGGTTGGAGGCCTTCACTTCGTCGTAACCGAGGCCGTACTCGTTGATGAGGAACTGGTCGTCCGTGCCGGGCACGCGCGCGGTGATGTGGTTGAAGATGAGCGTCGTCATGCCGAAGAGGTCGGTGAGGCGGTAGGCGGCCGCCAGATCGACACGCGCCTGCCATTCCGCTTCCGAGTAGCCATTCCCGTTCTCGGCCATATCCGTTCCTCCTTCTCTCTACCGCCGTTCCTGCCCCGCTCCGTCGTTCCTGCGAAGGCAGGAACCTCGCCTGCTACCTTCTCCCTCTGGGAGAGGTCGCCGCGCGATAGCGTGGCGGGAGAGGGTGTCCTATCGCCGCCAGTTGGTCACCGGCTTCTCCGATTCTTCTCCGTCGACGTGGATCGCGTCCACACGCTCGTTGAAGAAACAGACCAGTCCCGCCACACCGGCTGTCTCCGTGGTGGGATACTTGTAGCACCACGCCGCGTCTTCCAGCAAGCCGCTCCCAGTCTCCACCGAGTAGTAGTCCGCCTTCCCCTTGTACGGGCAGCGGCTCACCGTCTCGCTGGGGAGCATCAGGTCCATCCGAATGTCCATCTTCGGGAGGTAGTAGCGCAGCGGGTGGCCCGGCTCCAGCAGCACCACTGGCGAGGAACTGTCGGCGACCTTCTCCCCTCCCGCATACACCTCGACGTGACGCACCGACCTGAACGTCTCGATGCGCTTGAACGGGTCCTTCGCGTGGACGAACACTTCCTCTTCTTCCTCATACCAGGCGTCCATCTCGCCCCACCGGAACGAGAGCATCCCCGCGAGGAACGGCACGTCGTCCGCGGTTTCGGTGTACTCCCACGCCGCGCCCTCTGCGGAGCGCTCCCCCACCTGCACGTCGTACAGCGACATCGTCCCGCGCGCGTTCGACTCGGTGCGCCCGGTGGCCGTGAGCGCGCCCTGCCGCACGTCTTCCTTCGGGAAGTAGTACACCGGCGGGCCGCCGCCCCGGAACAGGTTCGCGCGGGTGGAGTCGACGATGGCCTCGCCGCCGAAGAACACCCGCAGGCGCTTGGGGCTCGTGATCCAGCGCGGCTCCGGCGCCGCGATCAGCCGGTTGTTCTCGTCCAGGTAGTCCATGCCGCTCTCCTCCTTGCAATATCACCTCTCCTTGGGGGAGAGGTCGCGCACCGTGGTGCGCGGGTGAGGGTTCCTATCCCGCCGCTTGGGCGGGCTCCTCCCGCCGCAGCGTTTCCGGTATCAGCGATATCACGATAACGGCGCCCACCAGGGCTGTCGCGCCCAGGAACCCGAATCCCACCGTGGCCGTGGAGATGGCAGTGAGCCAGCCGAAACTCGCCGGGCTGAGCACCATCCCGCCCTGGGCGACGGTGCGGGACACGCCGAAGAACTTGCCGCGCGCTTCCGCGGGCGCGACGTCCGTCCCGAGCGTCTGCATGTTGCCGGAGATGATATTCGCGGACATATGTATGGCGATGAAGCCCGCAACGAACCATGCGTAGGAAGCCTCTGTATAGGCGATCGCGGCGAGGAACACCATCGAGGCTCCGGAGAGGATGAGTCCGGGGACGATGGTGTACTTCCGTCCGAACCGGTCCATCACGTAGCCACCGGTGAAGACGATGGGGATGGCGACGGCGGCCATCGCGCCCCGCAGCACGCCGAGCTCGTCCGGTTCCAGCCCGTAGGCGTACGCGGCGTAGACCACGATGACGCCTCCGCCGAATACGCCGCCGCGCGTGACGTTCGCCAGGAACTGCACCACGAATACGGCGGGGATAGGTGCGGCCATCATGTGACGCCAGACCCCCTGCGTTGGCGCGCCGGAAGCGGACGCCTGCCGCGGGCTGGCCGGCGGCGCGGTCTCCCGCAGCAGGTAGAAGCTGGGGATGAGCGCGACGAGAACGATGGCCGCGTGCATGACGAACGGCGCCCACAGCCCCAGCAGCACCGCGGCGAACCCGCCGACGATCGGGCCGGAGAGGTTGCCGACCTGCTGCACCCCGAACATCTGCGTGACCTGCTTGCCGCGCTGGTTCGTCGCGCCCGTGTCGGCGATGACGGTGATGCGGCTCATCATCCACATCTGCTCGCCCCACCCCGCGATGAAGCGGTAGATCAGCAGCTCGATGTACGAACCGTCCGCGCCTTCCAGTGCCACCTTGGCGACGAGCAGTGAGGCCACCGCGGTGATGATGGGCCCTGCGAGCAGCACGCGGCGGCGTCCGAGCTTGTCGATGAGGAACCCGGTGGGCAACGGCGCCGCGAACGTTCCCAGTAGTTGAAAGACGAAGACGAGCGCCGCGCCTTCGAGGTCGACGCCCATCTCCTTGGCCAGTTCCGGTATGACGGGCACGGTGAGGCCGAGCCCCAGGCCCATGGAGATAGAGGGCAGGTGCAGCGTGAGCAGCAGGTACGTCAGGTTGCTTTTGGGGGTCTGTGGGCTTTGCGCCGAGCCGGATGAAGCCATCCTGCCTCTCTCGGGTGTGCTGACGGCAACCTACGCTCTCGGCGCGGGCAGGTCAAACCGCCCCCCCCCCCGTATCTGTCATTCCGAGCGAAGCGCAGCGGAGTCGAGAAATCTCTCGGGTGGCTTGGTGTAGGAGCGCCCCTTGTGGGTGCCCTCCCCGCTCATGGCGAGCCTGTCGAACCACGCGCCGTTCCTGCGGAGGCCCGCGCTTTAGCGCGCAACCTCGCAGCCCACCTCTCCCCCTGGGAGAGAGCCTGCCCTGAGCTTGCCGAATGGGTCGACGCGCTTGCGCGGCGGGTGAGGGTGAACCGGGGGGTGGGGATGTGAAGCGTTCGCTAAGGACGCAGCCTGCGGTTCCTCACGCTGCGGCGTTTCGCTTCGGCGTCGATCCGGGCGGCTGCGCGGTCCAACAATTCCTCGCGGGAAAGGCTGTCCGCAACGCGCAGCGCTATGCCCCGCGCATCGAAGTCTGCGACTACTTCCTGCAGCAGCCTGTGGCGCCGTTCAACCACTGTTTCCGCGTGCGATTCCTCTTCGTGTCTTACGGAAAGTAGTCGCAGATACTCGCGGACCAGCGCCGACACGGTCGTATCCAATTCCGCCGCACGGACGCGCGCGGAGCGGTATGTTTCGTCGTCCACAGCCACAGTGATGTTCTTCATCGACACATCTCCACAGTAACTGTGACGCACAGTCTAACGGTAATTCCGTGCTTGTCAAACCGCACAACCAGTGGCCCCACAGTTTGCACGGCATTTGTCATTTCGAGCGGAGCCGAGAAATCTCTTACGGGCACACCTCTCCCCCCGGGAGAGAGCCTACCCTGAGCTTGCCGAATGGGTCGACGCGCTTGCGCGGCGGGTGAGGGTGAACCGGCGGTGTGGCGTGGGGATGGGCTTTGTCATGCTGAGCGGAGCGCAGCGGAGTCGAAGTATCTCTCGGGTGTCTCTCGTCGTTCCCGCGCTTTAGCGCGCAACCTCGCCCCGCCCGCCTACGCGGGCAATTCGCCCCCGTACTCCGCCCAGAGCGCGTGATACTCTGCCTCGATCGCCTCGGGCTGGTCCACCAGGAACGGGAAGCGCGGGGGGTACCGTGTCGGCGCGAACTGCCCTATCTCTGCACGGATGCGCGGAAGCGGCACCATCGCATTCCGGCCTGCGTCGCGCAGGATGCCCTTGGGGTCGCCGCCGTCCTCGATGACGGCCAGGTCGTCCATGAACTGCTTGCGCAGCATGATGACGCCCCGGTCGCTCTCGCCCAGGTGCTCGTTCCACCGGTCGGAGACGGCGCCCTGCCCCACCCACGCGATGAAGTCCTGGTTCATGATATGGCTCGATATCCAGCGCCCCGTCTTTTCGTCCACGATGGGCGAGTGCCAGTACGGGATGCGCTCCTGCTCGAACGGCTGCTCCCCGGGGATCGGGTCGATGAACCACCCGACGCTGAGCGTGTGCTCGTCGTCTATCGGCACCCTCCACTCGAAGTGGCCCGTGTACAGCGCGTTCGGCCACAGGCAGACGCGCCCCACCTTCCAAAGCTCGTTCTCCTCATCCGTGTCCGAGCGGATGCGGAGGTACCGGATGCCGAACTCGAACTCGTCGAACCCGATGCGCGTATGCGTCGGCGAGTAGCCGGGATCGCCCTTGAGGCGGAGCGACTGGTTCGAGTGCAGCCACTCGAAGTGCACCGGGTCTATCGAGTTCTCCTGGCACTGCAGCCAGTTGCACGGTATCTCCGAGAACACCACCTGCTTGTAGCCCCGGTCGTAGTAGCGGTCCCAGTCCCACAGCTCCGGCACCGGCTCTTCGCCGATGTACGCCCACAGCAGACCTGCTTTCGCCTGCACGTGGTACGCCGTCGCGCGCACCTTCTCCTTGAAGTTCGCCTCCGGGTGGGAGATCTGTTCGTACGGCTGCCCGATGCAGCGTCCCGTCGTATCGAACAGCCACCCGTGGTAGCTGCACCGCAGCCCGCCATCCTCCTCCACCCACCCGTACGACAGGTCCGCCCGACGGTGCGGACAGTGACGCTCCAGCAGCCCGTACTCGCCCGACACGTCCCTGAACAGCACGAGGTCCTCGCCCATCAGGCGGATGGGCTTCACCGGGTTGTCGTCCAGCTCCCCGACGGCGGCCACCGGATGCCAGTAACGGCGCATCAGCCGTCCCATCGGCGTGCCGGGCCCCACCTTGGCGAGCAGGTCATTCTGTTCGGGCGTCAGCATCTCAAACGATTCCTCCGATTCCCCGTCATTCCCGCGAAGGGCGGGAATCCAGAGTGCGCTCCGGCTACGCAACGATTCGCCAACGCGCGAGCGTAAAGGTAAGCCGCGCCCTGCAGGGTGTCAACGCGGTTCCGTCGTTCCTGCGCAGGCAGGAACCCCGCCCCCACCTCTCCTTGGGGGAGAGGTCGACGCGCTTGCGCGGCGGGTGAGGGCGCTTAAAACCTCCCGAAGAACTCCCGGATCGCCTCCGCCCCCGCGAAGCCCGCGCTGCCGTCGACCGTCGGCCACTCGTGCCCGAAGTTGTCGACCCTGTAGTACCACACCTCGTTGCCGCCCGCGCAACCGACGTGCCGGCGTCGCGTCGTGTTCGCGTTGAGCGTATCCGTCTCCACGGTCGAGCACCCGTTCCTCTCGCTCCAGTACGCGATGATCTCGTCGTGGGCGGGCGCTCCCGGCCCGCCGCTCGGATCGACGATGCCGTCGACGGGCACCACCGTGTCGTCGAGCCCCGATATCTGGAGGAGCGGGAACGGAGCAGCGCTGTCCCTGTCCTCCCACGCGCTGCCCCATGCCGCTCCGACCACCGACGCCGCGCCCCGGAAGACGCCGGGCGCCTCCATCGCCAGCAGGTAGCTCATCATCCCGCCGTTCGAGAACCCTGCCGCGAAGGTACGCTCGGGATCGAGGCCGTGCTCGTGCTGCAGGCTCCGAGCCAGCGCGCTCAGGAAGCCGATGTCATCGTCGACGCCCGGGAACGTGTGCGCGTTCCAGTACGGCGTCCCTTCATAGTTGCCGCTGCCCTGCGGGTAGACCACCGCGAACCCGTTGGCGTCGGCGACGCGGTCCAGCCCGACCCACGCCCGGGTCTCGCCCGCGTTCCCTCCGTGACCGTGCAGGAAGAAGACCAGCGGAGCGTTCGCCGGCAGGTCCTGAGGTGCGTGGTAGAGGTAATGCCGGGTAACGCCGTCGTGTTCGAACGTCAGGAACGTGCCCGTATCGGGCGCGGGTTTCCCCCCGTCGACGCTCGGCTTCTCCTCGCAGAACCCCCGGCACGTCGCGTCATCGCCGCCCTTCGCGATGCACGCCTCATGGCACGCTTCGGGATCTGCGTCGCCGTCCTTCCCTGTGACGTCGTCCTTGCCCTCGTCCTCCTTCGCCGGAGGCTCGACCGTGCCGCCTGCGCAGAACGTGCGGCAGCTCGCATCGCTGCCGCCCTTCGCGATGCACGTCGCATGGCACACCGCGAAATCGGCATCTCGCGTGTCCGGTGTAGGAGTCGAGGCCGGCGTCGGTTCTTCGTCGCAGCCGAGCGCTCCGGCCAGTACCAACACGCAAACTGCACAGAGGATGGACAGGACAGAACGATTCATGGGGTCTCTCTAAGGTGGTGGCGCAGTGAACTACGACGCGCGCAGGCCGCTGGATTCGTGGTGCGCCCCCCTACCCAACCTCACCCAAAAACTATGCCCCGTTGTGCCCGTTCGAGCCCATCCGCGCCGCCAGCGCCTCCGCGTTCCGCTTCCACACGGACGACCACTCCTCCGTCTTGGAGATGACCTCCTGCCACGCGCCGATGTGGTTGAAGACGTTGGCCGACGCCTCGCGGACCACGTGCGGCGCCTCCGCGCCGTCCTGCACCTGCCGCGTCGCCTTCAGCAGCAGGCGCCGCGAGAGCGCGACCGCCTTGTCCGTGTAGCCGAGGTGCTCCGTCGTCCGGTCCTGTATCGCGCCCTCCCCCTCCGTCGCCCACATATCGTGGACGGGGAAGCTCGGCCCCATGCCGAGGAAGCTGCGCGTCCGCATCTCCTCGCGGTCCTGCAGGTAGCGGTTCCGCAGGTTGCGCTCGTTCGTGTAATCGTCCTTCAGCCCCTCGAACATCGTGAGCCCGAGCGCGTTCTTCGGCAGCGGCCCTTCCGAGCGCACCATGAACATGAACTTCCAGTGATGCGTGTCGTCTACCGGCACATGCCAGTTCACTCCGTACACGCCCGGGAACGCCGGGAACGACGCCAGGTTCGGATAGATGAAGTTCGTGATGCGCACGTAGTCGTCGCCAGCGTCCGTGTCGCGCACCGCGTAGATGCGGATGCCGTAGTCAGTCTCCTCGACCTCGATCGTTGGCGACGGATCGTCGCCCATCATGCGGTTCGATGTGGCCGCCCCGCCCTGCACGTTGCCCGTCGCGACGCGGCTCCCGCTGGCGTCCTCGCGGATGAAGAAGTGCAGGAACGAGAGGTGCTGCGGGTCGATGTTGCCCTCGTTCCCCTGCTGGTAGTTGCACTCGTGGTAGATCTTCGTGACGACGCGGTTCTCCGGTGCGATGTCCAGGAACTCGTACGCCGGCAGCAGCGGTGGCTCGCCCGGCCCCAGGTACGCGAACACGACACCCGCGCGCTCCTGCACCGGGTACGAGAGCAGTTGGATCTTGTCCTTGAACGTGCTGCCCTCCGGCTCGCCCGGCTGCTCCAGGCAGTTGCCGTGGATGTCGTACAGCCAGCCGTGGTACAGGCAGCGCAGGCCGCCGTCCTCGATGCGAGCGTAGCTCAGGTCTGCCGCGCGGTGCGCGCAGTGCCGCGCCACGAGTCCGAGGCGGTCGTACTGGTCCCGGAAGAGCGTCAGGTCTTCGCTCAGAACGCGCACCGGCATCGGAGCGCTGCCCGGCTCGATCTCCTCCGCCAGCGCGACCGGCTGCCAGTAGCGCCGGAGCAGGTCGCCCGCGGGATCGCTCGGCCCCGTTCGGCAAAGCAGTTCGTTCTCTTCCTTCGTCAACATAGCTCGCCTCCCTGGTCTGGCAACGTTGAACGGAACAATGGGAGTCTAGGAGCGCGCCGCCGTGCGGTCAACGCCGGAAGAGGACGTGGGGAACCTTGTCATTTCGAGCGAAGCGCAGCGAAGTCGAGAAATCTCTCGGGCCTCTCCCTAATACAGATGACACGCCACGAAGTGCCCCGGCGTCTCCTCTTTCCACTCCGGCGCGACCTCCGCGCAGACGTCCTTCGCGAACGGGCAGCGCGGGTGGAAGCGGCAGCCGGACGGCGGGTTGAGGGGGCTCGGCACCTCGCCCTGCAGGATCATCTCGTCGCGCTGCAGCGCCGGGTGCGCGGGAAGCGCCGCCGAGAAGAGCGCCTGCGTGTACGGGTGCAGCGGATGCTCGTACAGGTCGTCCGTCTCCGCCCGCTCGACGATCTCGCCGAGATACATGACCGCCACCTCGTGCGCGAGGTAGCGGACCGTCGCGAGGTTGTGCGACACCATCAGGTAGCTCACGTTGTGCTCCACCTGCAGGTCCCGCAGCAGGTTCATGATCTGCGCCTGCACCGACACGTCCAGCGCCGACACTGGCTCGTCGAGCACGATCAGCGACGGCTCCACGCTGAGCGCGCTCGCCATCGCGATGCGCTGCCGCTGCCCCCCGCTGAACTCGTGCGGGAAGAGGTCGGCCTGCTCCGGGCGCAGTCCCACGTCGTTCAGCAGCTCCAGCACGCGCTCGCGCGCCTCGCGCCCGCTCACGTGCTTATTGACCACCAGCGGCTCCGCGATGATGTCGCGTACCCGCATCCGCGGGCTGAGCGAGCTCCACGGGTCCTGGAAGACCGCCTGCACCTGCATGCGGAACTGCCGCAACTCCTGCCCGCCGAGCGCATGGATGTCCTGCCCTTCCATCGAGATGGTGCCGCCTGTCGGTGTTTCGAGGCGAAGCACCAGCTTCGCCGTCGTCGTCTTGCCGCAGCCCGACTCGCCCACGAGCGCGAGCGTCTGGCCGCGCCGCACTTCGAAGCTGATGCCGTCGACGGCGCGCACCCAGCCCACCGTCTTCATCAGCACCAACCCCTCGGTCACGGGGAAGTGCTTCTGCAGGTTCTCGGCCCTTACGAGGACGTCGGCTTCCACTTCTCCTCCAGTAGCCAGCAGGCGGCGGTGTGTCCCCCGGAGCCGGTGAACTCGGCGGGGTACGCCTCTTCGCACCGGTCGTGAACGTGGGGACAGCGCACCGCGAACCGGCAGCCCTGCGGCAGCGCGAACAGCGCGGGCGGCTGACCCTCTATCGCCGTGAGCCGCTCGACGCGCTCCTCCATCTTCGGGATGGAGCCGAGCAACGCCTGCGTGTACGGGTGCGACGGGTTGTCGAATATCTCATGGATGCCGCCCTGCTCCACGATGCGCCCCGCGTACATCACCGCGACCCGGTCGCACATCCGCGCCACGACGCCCAGATCGTGCGTGATGAACAGGATGGCGACGCCCGTCTCGCGCTGTATCTCCTTCAGCAGGTTGAGGTACTGCGCCTGTATCGTCACGTCCAGCGCCGTCGTCGGCTCGTCGGCGATGAGCAGCCGCGGCTGGCTCTCGATGGCGATGCCGCCCACAACGCGCTGCTTCATGCCGCCGCTCATCTGGTGCGGGAAGTCGGAGAGCCGGCGCTCCGGTGCGGCCACGCGCATCATCCGCAGCACCTCCATCGCCCGGTCCCTGACGGACTGCTTGCTCCTGCGTCCGCCGTTCCGTCCGCTGCGAGCCGCGATCGATTCCGTGAGCTGGTTGCCGATGGTGAACACCGGGTTCAGTGCCGTCTGCGGGTCCTGCAGGATCATGGATATCTTGCGTCCCCGCATCTCGCGAACGTCCGGCATCCGCATGCGCACGATGTCGTCGCCGTCGAGCAGGATGCGCCCGTCCACGATGCGCGCGGCCTCAGGCAGCAGGCGCAGCAGCGAGAGCGCCGTCATGCTCTTACCGGAGCCGGACTCCCCCACGAGCCCGAGCGTCTCGCCCTCGCGTATCTGGAAACTGACGCCGTCGACGGCGCGCGTCACCCCCCACTTCGTGAAGAGGTGCGTCTGCAACTCCTGCACGTCCAGGACGACGTTGCCCGCGTTCCGCTCAGTGCTGCTCACGCTCTCGCCAATCACGCAACCCCGACCGCGAACCGCTCTTCCAGCGGCCGCTCGGCCTTCCAGGAGCTGTCCGCCGGCTGCACGTACGCGTCGGAGCAGATCAACTCATAGTCCCCCTGCTCCCACACGCCCGGCGGCTCGACGCCCTCTTCCGCGAGCGCGATAGCGGCCTTGATGTACAGCTTGCGCGCCTTGATGATCGCCGCGTCGGTCGTCCCCAGGTGCTCGGCAGTGCGGTCGACGATGGGGCCCATGCTCTCCTGCACCGCGTTGTCCTGCACGAACAGCCCGCGGATGCCGGACCAGCTCTCTTTCTTCATCAGTTCGCGGTCCTGCAGCCACATGTTCTGCGGTCCGGCGTGCTTCACGAACGTCTTGGGGTCGAACGAGTAGTAGCCCCGGTACTCCTTCAACTGCTCCTTCAACTCGTCGGACATCGGCGTGTCCTGGTTGAAGCACACGTCCCAGGCCCAGCACGTGCCGTCGTCGCGCGGCACCCACATGTTCCAGATGCGGTTCTCCCCCCTCGCGAACGGCGGGTACGACGACGCGGGCATGATGTGCGGCGTTATCCGCACGTAGCGCTTGTCCTCCTCCGGCCCCCGCCGTATCGCGGCGTAGCGGAAGCCGTAGGTCGTCTCTTCTATCTCGAGCTTCGGCCTCGTGTCGTTGAACATGAGGTTGTTGCCCAACCGCCTGCCGGGCGCGGCCATCGGCCCCCGGGCGGTGTTGTGCAGGAACGACGCGTGCACCGTGTCGATACCGCCCTCGAGGCTCTGGAGCCAGTTCGCGTCCTGTATCCACTTCGCCATGATCCGGTTCGATTCCGGCATCGTCGTCCACAGGTAAACGGGGAACGGCGGTTCGCTCTCCGGAGCGCCCATGTACACCCATATCGCGCCCCCGTGCTCCCGCACCGCGTACGACCCTGCCCGCACCTTGTTGCGGAATCCGCTCTCCGCCGGCTCGGTCGGCATGTCCACGCAACGGCCGGATACGTCGAACTTCCAGCCGTGGTAGAGGCAGCGCAGACCGTCGTATTCGTTGCGGGCGAGCGCGAGCGACACCCCTCGGTGCGGGCAGTACTCGGAAAGGATGCCCACCGCGCCGCTCGTGTCGCGGAACGCGACGAGGTCCTCGTTCAGCAGGCGGAAGCGCACCGGAGCGCCGTCAGCCTCCAGTTCGTCAGAGATCAGCGCGGGCAGCCAGTAGCGGCGGAAGAGCGCGCCCATCAGTGTGCCCCTGCTCGTGTGGGTGATGAGCTCGTTGTCAGCGTGGCTCAACATGCGGCGCCTCCTCTGCTTTTCATTGGCGCGCTCACGCTCGATGCGTATAATGCGCCCCTGCTCTTGCAGCCGTGCACCTCAAATCTTAACGGGCGCGCACGGTTTCGCAACAGCATACGCTCATACGCGATAAGGGAGGCGTCGTGCGTACGGTCAGGAACCACACTCGTTTACTCATAGTGGTGGCGCTCAGCATGCTGCTCGCCTTGTTCGGCGCGGCATGTGACGGCGAAGACCCCACCGCAACGCCCACGCCGACCAGCCCACCGGCCCCGTCCGGAACGACGCCGGACGCTCCCGCGCCCGCGCCCGACCCGACGGCCACGCCCACTCCAGAACCCACGGGGCCCGCGGTCGACCGCGTCATCATGGCCGTCGGTTCGCCGGTCGACTTCAGCAACATCCGCCGCATCCCGGGTCAGGCCAGCAACTGGTACATCCGGCCCCACTATGAGTACCTCGTCGGCTTCGACAAGACGAACGGCGCCTACGTGCCGCAACTCGCCACCGAGTGGGGTCTTGAGCCCGACGGCCACTCCTGGCGGTTCAAGCTGCGGGAGGGCGTGCAGTTCCACAACGACTTCGGCGAGATGACCGCCGAGGACGTGCGCTTCTCCTGGCTCATGAACATCCTGCCCGACGACGTCGGCAGCGAGGCCCGGACCATGCGCGACATCGTCACCGACGTCGAGATCGTCGGCCCCTACGAGGTCGTCTTCCACACGGAGGCCCCCAACGCCGACGTCTTGGAAGTCATCTCCGAGATCCAGGGCGGCATGGAGATCGCCAGCAAGGCGGACTTCCTCTCGCGAGGACCCGGACTGCTCGCAAGCAAGCAGTCCTCCGAGTGGGGCGCCTACGAGGAAGACCCGCGCCTTGCCGAACTCGTCGACGGACGCGACCCCCTCGGGAACGAGGTCCCGCTCGCAGGCACCGCGCCCTACACCATCGTCTCGATGGACGAGCAGACCGGCGTCGTCTACCAGGCCATGGAAGACCACTGGCGCGACACGCCCGACTTCCCCGAGTTCGAGTTCCAGTTCATCAACGAGGCCTCCACACGCCACGCGAAGCTGATCGCTGGCGAGGTGCACCTCGCCAAGCTGCCCCAGGAACTGATCGAAGACGCCGAGGCGCGTGGCTACGTAACGTTCGCCGCTAAGGTACCCGCCAACCGCTACTTCCTCGCATGGCAGGGCGTCTACGTCCCGGCGGGCCCGAACCTCGCGAACGACCGCCACGGCGAGTGGAGCGGAGACCTCGCACAGAAGGAGTTCCCCGCCTACCCCAACACGCCGCTCGCCAACCTGAACGTCCGCAAGGCGCTGAACAAGGCCATCGACCGTGAAGCCCTCAACGACGCCTTCTTCGCGGGCAAGGGCCTCACCATGTACAAGAACCACTATCTGCCCAACAACGCGCAGCGCGTGGGCTGGAACCCGGAGTGGGAGACCCGCTTCGATGACGAGTACGGCTACGACGAGGACGCCGCCAGGGCGCTCCTCGAGCAGGGTCTGGAGGAGCTCGGCATCGACCAGCTCCAGACGACGATCCAGCTCACCAACCTTCCCGGCGTGCCTGCTGGTCGGGATGTGATGCAGGCCATCGCGAACTTCTGGCGTGACATCGGCGTGGATGTCGTCGAACAGAGCGTCGACCCCGCAGAGTACCGCACCAAGCAGCGCGAGATGCGCTGGGACAACCACGTCGTTCCGGTCAACACGAGCGGGGCACAGCTCGTGACCGTGCATGTCTACGGCAGTTCACTCATCCCCGTCCTCTACATAGGACTGCAGGACCCGGACGCCGAGGCAATCATGCGCGAAGCCCTCAAGACCAACACGCCGCAGGACCGCGACGACCTGCTGCGAGTGCTCGGCGACATGTACTACGACCTCCACCAGGACATCCCGCTCTTCTACCTGCCCAACGAGGTCGTCGCAGACCCTGACGTGGTCGCCGACTACGTCTACTCCGGCATGGTCTCCGGCGCGCCGGTCGATCACCTGGAAGGCCTCGTCGCCAAATAACGACCGCTCAGGGGCGGGCTCCGTTCTGGAGCCCGCCCCCTGTGAAGTAAGAGCCTGTCGTTCCTGCGCAGGCAGGAACCTCGCATCCACCTCGCCCTTGAGGAGAGAGGTCGCCGCCTCTGGTGGCGCATGAGGGTGAACCGGCGGAGTGCGTGGGAGGCGTGTCTGGTCCCTTCCCCCTTGACGGGGGAAGGCTGGGATGGGGGTGAGCCGGTGCGGAGGGCGACCCCCAAGGAGGCGCACCATGACCGAACGAGACCCTGCGGGCGAAGCAGCCTACGAGAAGACCATCAAAGACCCGACTCCGCTCGACCCGGTGGTCGCCGCCGAGCGCCTCAAGCTGGTGAAACGCATCTTCGACGAGCAGGGCGTCATGTTCTGGATCGGCTCCGGCACCCTCCTGGGCGCCGTGCGCGAGGGGCGTTTCATTCCCTGGGACGACGAGATGGACACGGCGGGCGTCATCGGGATGCACGGCCTCGACATGGACACGATCTACCGCGTTGGGGAGGCGTTCCGGTCGTACGGCTTCTACCCGCGCATAAAGCCCAACGTCCGCCACGTCAGCGTCGCCTTCATCAAGGACGGCATCCGCACGGACTGGACGTGCCACCGCATCGTCAACGGCAGAGCGTACGAGTTCCCCGGCGTCGAGTTGCCCCTGCACCTGTTCGAGAGCCTTGGAGAGATTGAGTTCATTGGCGAGCGCTTCCGCACCCCCAACCCGCCCGAGGAGTACCTGCGCCGAAAGTACGGCCCCGACTGGCGCACGCCCAAAGGGCCGGGGTTCGAGTCCGACGTCGTCGGAGAGGTCGCGGAAGACGCGCTGCTCAGCCCGAGAGAGAGACTCCGCCGCAGGCTCTCCCTTGGCTTGCTGCCGCGCCCCAACGTCAGCGTGCAGATATTCGACCGCGACGGCGGTTCCGTGGCAGGCGCGGAAGTGGCCGTCGCGGGCCTTGGCCGCTCGAAGACCGACGCGCGAGGAGTCGCGCGGTTCTTCGTGCCCGGCTTCGCCTGCTACGCCATGACCGTCACCTACCCCGGCCACCGGGAACTGCTGTACGAGGAGTTCCTCGACCCCGGCGCCGACTACACCTACCACCCCGGCCCCATCGTCACGCCCGAGGAGCACTACAAGGCCGGCGTCCGCGCCATGGCCCTCGTCCGAACAGACGATGCGCGATAACATAGCCGTCCGATGCAACGCTACATCATCATCCGGCTCTTCCAGGCGGTGCTCGCGCTCATAGGCGTGAGCATCATCGTCTTCACGCTCGTCCGCATCACCGGCAGCCCGCTCGACGTGCTCGCGCCCGCCGACGCGACGGAGGAAGACCTCAGGCGCGTTGCCGCCCTCTGGGGCTTCGACAAGCCCCTCTGGGAGCAGTACATCCTGTTCGTCGGCAACGCGCTCCAACTGGACTTCGGCCCCTCCATCAAGTTCCAGGGGCAGAGCGCGATGGGCCTCATCGGCGACGCCATCCCCAACAGCCTGCAACTCGCCGGTTTCGCCATGTTCGTCAGCGTGCTGATGGCCGTGCCCATCGGCGTCGTCTCCGCCGTCAAGAAGGGCACCCCCATCGACATGATCGGCAAGATCATCGCGCTCCTCGGACAGTCGCTGCCCCCCTTCTGGTTGGGCATCGTCCTCATCTGGATCTTTTCAGTAAACCTGGGCTGGCTGCCGGTCTCCGGCAAGGGCGGGTTCACGCACATCATCCTGCCCGGCGTGGCACTCGGCTGGTTCTCCGTTGCCGCCTTCATGCGCCTCACCCGCTCCGCGATGCTGAACGTGCTGGACAGCGAGTACGTGAAGTTCGCGCGCATCAAGGGCACGGCGGAGTGGAAGGTCATCTGGAAGCACGCTCTCAAGAACGCCGCCATACCGCCGCTCACCCTGTTCGGCATCATCGCCGGCATCATGGTCACCGGCGTCGTGACGCTGGAGACCGTCTTCGCGTGGCCCGGCATCGGCCAGCTCGCGCTCACGTCGGTGAACGCACGCGACTACTCCGTCGTGCAGGGGCTCGTCATCCTCATCTCCGCGATGTTCATCACCATCAACCTCATCGTGGACATCCTCTACGCCTACATAGACCCGCGCGTCCGCTACGGCGGAGGGAGAGGCTGACATGGCTGTCGCAACCTCCCCTGCCGCAGTCGCACGTGTGCCCGGAGCCCGGGTCGTCGGATGGGCCTGGACGATCCTGCGCCGCTACCCCGTCATCCCCGTTGCCGTGCTGCTCATCGTCCTCGTCATCCCCGCGCTCTTCGCAGAGCTCATCACGCCCCACGACCCCATCGACGGCAACCTCCGCGCGCGGCTGCTGCCCCCCGCGTGGACGGACGGCGGCGACTGGAGCTACCCGCTGGGCAGCGACCGCCAGGGACGCGACATCCTCAGCCGCATGATCTTCGGGGCGCGCACGGCTGCGCTCGTCTCGCTCGCCGCGCTGGCCGTCGGCGGCATCATCGGGTCGGTGCTCGGCCTCGTCGCGGGCTACTTCGGGAGCTGGTGGGACCACGTCATCATGCGGCTGGTTGACATCAACCTCTCGCTGCCGCTCATCCTGCTCGCGCTCGTGCTCGTCGTGCTGTTCGAGCCCGGCACCGCTACGACGGTCGCCGTCGTCGCCCTGCTGCTCTGGTCGCGCTACGCGCGGCAGGTGCGCGCCGAGGTGCTGACGCTCAAGGAGATGGACTTCGTTGCGCGGGCCCGCGTCGCGGGGGCATCGAACCTGCGCATCATCTTCCGCCACATCCTCCCCAACGTCTTCAACACCATCATCGTCCTCGCGACCCTTCAGGTGGGGAACGTCATCCTGCTGGAGGCGTCGCTCAGCTTCCTCGGCGCGGGCATCCCGCCCCCGAACCCCGCCTGGGGCGTCATGGTCGCGGAGGGGCGCGACTTCATCGTCACGTCGTGGTGGCTCTCCGTCATCCCGGGCCTCGCCATCATGTTCACGGTGCTCTCCATGAACCTGCTCGGCGACTGGCTCCGCGACTACCTCGACCCCAAGCTCCGCCAGCTCTAGGGCGCAACCTCGTCGTTCCTGCGCAGGCAGGAACCCCGCCCCCTAGCGGCTGACCTCACACCCTCCTCTGGGGCTCGATGCCTCGAACCCAGATGACTTCGGCGTTCTCTATGCTGTACGTGATGAGGAACCCTGCGGCGCCGAGAACGAGCGTGCCGTACCGGAAAGGAAAGGGCAGCGCCGCCTTCGTCTCGCCGTCAGGGTGAGGATCGGCCAGGAGACCGTGGATGGCGGTCAGCACTTGCCCACGCCGTCGTGGAGGCAGGGCAAGGATCACGTCCCAGACCGCGTCCTCGATTACGATGTCTGACGGCGTAGGAAATCCTTTCCCTTGAAGAACAAGGCAGGCTCCCCGCGCTCGGCGCGCTTGTAAGACTCTTCCGTGGCGGCTACGAGCTCCTCATTGGCCAGGGCAGCCTGCACGAGCTCTTCGCCTTTGAGCGGCTCGGGCGTTTCTCTCGATTGCTTGTCCATCCCTTGCCTCCACTGCACACGCTAGCACAAGTGAGGCCTCTCCCTCTATGCAGTAGTGTCGCCCCCTTACGCAGCGGCGGGCGTGCGCAGGCCGTACATCCGCGCGGCGTTCTTCCAGAGGATCGCCTCGAGGTCGGCGTCCGGCACCTCTTCGTTCTCGACGAGCTCCCGTATCTCCAGCGCGCACGTCTCCACCGTCACCTCGTGCGGGAAGTCGCTCGACCAGATGAACGGGTCGCTGCCCACCGTCCGGATCGCGTGTCCAAGGTCCGGCTCGTCACCCTCGATGCCCACGAAGATGCGTCCGTTACGCACGTGTCGCAGGATGTTCTCCCGCACGCTCTCGTCGTCGCCCAGCTGCAGGAAGCGCCGGTTCGGGTCGAGCGGTGTGAACGAGTTGTAGGAGCCGTCGCCGCGTTCCAGCGCCATCAGGAACCACGCGACGCCGCCCTCCATGAAGCCGTAGCGCACGTTCGGGAACCTGTCGAAGACGCCGTTGAACAGCATGCCCATGAACGAGATCATGATGCCGAACGGATGCCCCATCGCGTGTATCGCCGCGAAGATATTGAGGTCGTGGAACCCCAGGTCCGGGTACGAGCCTCCGTGCACCGACAGGCAGCACCCCAGCCGGTCCGCCTCCTCGTGGACGGGCCAGTAGTGCTTCGCGCCGAGGTGGCCCTGCAGGCCGGTGGCGGGCAGCATCCCGCCGCACATACCCAGCTCCTCGACCGCGCGGCGCAACTCAGCCGCCGCGAGCTCCGGCTCCTGCATCGGCAGCAACGCCACCGCCTGCAGGCGGTCGTCCTTCTGCAGGTACTCCTGGTACACCCAGTCGTTGTAGGCCCTGGTCACCATCTCTATCTGGTCGAGGTCGACCATCCGGCCCACCGCGAGTCCGTCGGTCGGATAGATCACGGCTCCGCCGATCTTCAGTTCGTCCATGAACCGCGTCCACCCGCGCACCTCCTCCGGGTTGGAGAACGAGCCTTCCGGCGAGATGCTGAGCAGGTTGTGGTAGTTGTCCAGCTCCGGGAAGATGCCGCGCCGACGCATCCGGTTCACCGCCCGGCTGGCCTGAAGGTCGCTCGGCATCCGGTCGATGATCGCCTCCTTGTTCTCCAGCACGTGCCCGTCGCCGTCATAGATCGGGCCGTTGTACGTTCGAGCCATCACACGCCTCCTTTTGCCTGCCTGTCATCCCCAATCTACTCGTCGTTCCTGCGCCCTGTTGCGCCGTTCCCGCGCAGGCAGGAACCTCGTATCCCACCTCTCCCCCTGGGAGAGGTCGCCGCCCGTCAGGCGGCGGGTGAGAGTTGGTCCCCTAGTCGTACCACTGACCGGTCACCGTCTTGCCGTCCGCGACGCCGGGGTCGACGATGGTCGTCTTGAACGGCGGGAAGAGCACGTCCACGATGACGCGCGGCGCAGGCGCGGGACGCGTCCGCTCCGCCACGATCTCGTCGACCCGCTTCACATGCGCCTCCAGCACGCCGGCGATGAAGCGCGCGAACTCCGGGTTGCCGGACGCCCTGATCGCCTCCTCGTCTATGAGCCCCTCCACCGCGGCCTCCACCGGGTTCGCGGGCCCGGGCACGCCGCCGTGCACCATGCCGGGCGGGTTCCAGTTCACCTCCGGGCGCATCTCGTCCGAGAAGTGGATAGACAGCTCGCCGGACTCGTGCGAGTGGCGGATGCCGACCTCGCCGGGGATGAGCAGCAGCGCCGTCACGAGGCACTTGTCGTTCTCGACGAGTGTGAACCACTTCCGCTTGTGCGCTCCGGGGATCGACTCGCCGCGCCAGCCCTGCAGGTCCGGTGGAAGCGTGTACGGATTGATGGCCATCGGTACTCCTTTCTCTGCACTCCGCGCTGGCGCTCAATAGAGCCGTTCGCGGTTGGCTTCGTCCTCGTCGGCGTCTATCTCCTCAGCGTTCGCTCCCGCGATCTGGTCGGCGAGCACCTGCCCGTACGTCGGAAAGCAGGAACGCTCGATCCGTGCGTCAGGCTCCCACAGGCGGGAGCGGATCAGCGACCTGCCGCAATGCAGGAACGCCTCCTCCACCGTCACCCGCAGGCCGGAGAGCGGGGGCCTTCCCCTGAATGACAGCGGGGCAAGCAATCCTTCGTCAGTCACGATCTCCGCAGCGCCGCTCACGCGGAGCGTTTCGTTCATCCCCGGCACCAGGAAGAGCAGCCCTACCTGCGGGTTCGTGAGGACGTTCTGCAGCGAGTCCACCTGGTTGTTCCCCGGGCGGTCGGGGATGAGCAGCGTCCGCTCGTCCAGCACCGCCACGAACCCGGGAGGATCGCCTCTCGGAGAGGTGTCCATCAGGCCGTCGGCCCCAACGGACGTGAGTATGCAGAACGGCGAGAGCGCGATGAAGTTCCGGGAGTGCTTGTCCAGGTAGCCGAGCACCTTCTGCCCTGCCCGCTCGTTCGGCTCGCGGTAGGCCGTCCGCAACCCGGACATATCCGTTATGGCCATCTCCCGTCTCCTTGCTCCCCGGCGTTCCGTTCTGCGCCCCTGCCCTCTTGAAGCCGGAGCGTCCGCATCGCCACAATGGCAACGGTGACGGTGCGGCTATAAGATAGCGCGTAATCGGAGCGCAGTCCAAGCAGGACACGGAGGATTCTCCATGCTGAGCACGGCAGACAACGAGATGCTGACGCAGGTGGGCAAGGGAACGCCGATGGGCGAACTCATGCGCCGCTACTGGCTCCCCATCATGCCCGTAGAGGAGCTCGGCGGCCCCGACTGCGACCCTCAGCGCTTCCGCCTGCTCGGCGAGGACCTCATCGTCTTCCGCGACTCCAAGGGCGACGTGGGCGTCTTCTCCGAGACGTGCCCGCACCGCGGCGCATCGCTCTTCTATGGGCGGAACGAGGAGGGCGGCCTCCGCTGCGTCTACCACGGCTGGAAGTACGACGTCACCGGCCAGTGCGTCGACCAGCCGAACGAGCCCGGCGACAGCAACTTCAAGGACAAGATACGCGCATGGGCGTACCGGGGCGCGGTCCACGGCGGCGTCGTGTGGGCGTACCTCGGCGAGGGCGAACTGCCGGGACTGCCCGACTTCGAGTGGACTGCCATGCCGGAGGAGCAGCGCAACTTCTCGCTCGCGCAGCGCGCCTGCAACTGGATGCAGGGCCTCGAGGGCGACATCGACACCAGCCACCTCTTCTTCCTCCACGGGCGGCTGGACCCGGGCGCCTCCGTCGCGACAGGCGTATGGCACAACGACAAGCACCCCACGCTGGAGGTCGTCCCCACGAAGTACGGTGTCGTCTACGGGGCGAACCGCGAGGAGAACGAGGAGACAACCTACTGGCGTATCACCCAGTTCCTCTTCCCCATCTTCACCTTCTTCCCCGCCGCCGCCGACGGCACCGTGCCCGGCCACATCTGGGTGCCGATGGACGACCATCACACGATGGTGTGGACGGTCTCCTGGCATCCCACGAAGAGCATCGCGGACAGGAGGCGGTTCGGCACGCTCGGCGCGGCGACCCACCCCGCGGGCGAGCTGCTGCCGGACACCGCCGGACCGCTCGGACGATTCCGCCCGCGCGCCAACCGCAAAAACGACTACGAGATAGACCGCACCCTCCAGCGCACCGAGACGTTCACCGGCATCTCCACCGTCTTCCTGCAGGACCAGGCCGTCACCGAGAGCATGGGCCCCGTCCAGAACCGCAGCATCGAGCACCTCGGACGCTCGGACGGCATGATCATCCAGGTGCGCCGGCGGCTCCTGAACGCGGCGAAGGCCCTCCACTACGACAACGTGACTCCCCCGTGCGTCGAGAACCCGGAGTGGTACCGCGTGCGCTCCGCCATCGGCACGCTCCCCAAGGGCGAGTCGTGGTATGAGCAGATGCACGACTGGCTCTACGCCAAGGTGAACGAGCCTCCCGCGCTGGAGCTCGCCTACCCCCACTCGCGCTAGGCTGACACCCGAAACGACTCTCGGGGTTCAGCGGCGTGATGCCAGCCGTTCGACGACTAGGCGGTTCATGCTGACCCCAGCCTCGGCGGCGTCCATCGCAAGGGCCCGATGGGTCTCAGGCGGGATACGAAGCGTGAGCGTCCCACTGTAGCGCCGAGTGGAGAGCGGCTCGGGGACCGGAGCGCCTTCCTTGCGCAGGTCGTCCACACTGAAAGCCACGAGGTCGCGGATACCTGCAAGCGCCTTCTCCGGGGTGTCGTCGAGGTGGCTGAGGAATCCGAACTCGGCGCACGTCCCGACGTATTCCCCGTCCTCCTCCGACCAGGCGACGCGGTAGGTGTAGCGGTCTGCCTCTTCAGTCATTCCCATCTCCTCCAGTTTGTCGATGGCCTTGAGCACCTGCCGCACCTGGTATGGCTTGGCCTGACCTCTGCGAGACTGGATGTTGGTGGTTGCACTAATGCAATCATACGTCAAGCAAAACGCTCCCCGAGAGATTCCTCGACTCCGCCCTCGGCTATCGCCGACGGCTCCGCTCGGAATGACAACCCTCACCCGCCGCTGGCGCGGCACCCTCTCCCAGAGGGCGAGGGGAGCGGTGGCCTTCGCTCATTCCTCATCATCACCACACACCGAAGTTTGGGGTGGACGCGGCGGCGGAGTCCACCCCCAGGCAATTATACACAACTCCCAGCCCCCGCGACCCGAAGAGAGATCGGATTGGCTGGTGTTGAGT
>VXQP01000070.1 GCA_009838965.1 Chloroflexota bacterium
CTCCTACTCCTGTCCCCACAGCCACCCCCACGAAAGTCCCCACTCCTACGCCAACTTCCAGCCCCACACCGATTCCAACAGCCACGCCACCTTGCAGTGCGTTCGACGATACACGGTCGGCTTGGGATGGTGGGAACCCAACCTGCGCGGCGTATCCTTACCCCACGCCTACTCCCACCCAGGCACCGACTAGCACGCCCACACCGAGGGCGACACCCACTCCCAGGCCGACTGCTACCCCCACTCAGACACCTACCTCCGACCTAGGAGGAAGGTCCTTCGACTTCATCCAACAACTAACTGGCAGTGTATTCAAGACGGACGATGACGCCTACCATGCCGGGTATATTGGGTGGAACGCCCAGAACGAAACGTTCAACGCGCTCTTCTACGTGCCGGTTGGCGACAAGCCCACCTGCATCGACATACTCATGGGCGCGTTGCTTCCCGAGGGGCACTACGCCCGAACCCTCGACCGAGTGCTCGTGCTCATGGGATTCGATGAGGCCGCAGTGGAGAGCTTCACTCCAAGATTCATCGCTGCGGCCCAAGAGACTCAGGGATTCGGGGCCGTTGACCGATTCTATGGCTGGCACGTCAGCGGATGGTTTACCGGCGTCTACAAAGGGGTGACCATCTCGCAGGATAGCGAACCCGGATGTTCGCCAGATGCTGTTGTAGTTGAGGAGGAACCAGCCTACGTGATGACGTTCGAGCGTGGGCAGGGCTACTACGGCTTCCAGATTGCAGAGGGAGCCGTTAGCCTGTCCGAGATGGAGTTCGTCAACTTCTCCAACGGGTTCGTCTTAGGGGTTCCCATACTCTCGAATGGCCAGTATGGCAACTGGCTGACCGCAGTCTTGGATGAGAGCGGCGTATGGGCTGGAACACTGGCAGAGACGGAACTGACCGCTCGGCACTGCTATATCGTCACCGGGGGTCCGTCCACGGAAATACGGTTCCCTGCCGGTGTGCAGCCGACACCACGGAGAGTGCCCCCTTGCTACGACATTGACGGTGATGGAAATCCGATACTGGCACCAGCGGTCCGAGTGCAGACCCCGTAGCCGCTTTACCACCTGTGCACCGCGTTCCCGATGAGTGGACTTGCGTGCTCTGGGTGCAACCGAGGCCACGGGCGGGGTGCGTATTCGCGGAAACTCGGATGAGAGGACGCTGTAAAAACTATGGCGAAGCGGCGATGATGTACTATAATGCCGTCCAAAGCCTCAACCGGCTTCCGGCGAGGCGAAGGATATGATATGCATTAGGTGTGTCCGGAGAGCATCGTCCGGCCATGCCTCGATGCGTAAAGAGTCACCGGACTAACAGGAGGCGGGATGTTCACACGCCGAAAGCTCTCCATCAGCGTAGCCTTGATGCTGGCGCTGACCCTGCTTATGACCCTTAGCGCGAGCGCGCAGGCGCCTGCCCTTGAGGGTACCGCCCACTTCCGCGACGCCAACGCGGCAAGCGACAGCCTTCTAGTCAACTTCGGGCCGGACAGCGAAGGGTTCGGCGGCGCAGCTGTTCTCTCCCCCGGCTCTACCTACGAAGGCTGGCTCATAGACGCCGACGATAACAAGCTCAGCACCGGCAGGCTTGGCCGTGGGCCCTACCTCCAGGGCGAGTACGTCTCCCCCAGTGGTGCGGACCTCCTTGGCCGCTACAGCACGTTCGTAATCACAGTGGAGCCGCTGGACGACCCCGACCCCGCTCCTTCCGGCGTTATCGCCTACGGCGCGGCAACCCGTGGGGCCGTTCTCTCGCACGTCAGCGCTCTCGTGGGCGAGGGCGGGGCAGCGACGGCGGCGCGCGACCAGGCCGCGCAGGTGCTGGCCTACGCCGAGGCGGGAGACGCCGACATGGCTGCGGGCATGCTGGACGGCGTCGTCGCTTCGGCGCGGGACGCGTCCGCAGTTGCCAGCGACCTGCTCTTCTCTTCAGCGAGCGGCGGCGACGAGAACGTCGAAGACGTTGCGAACGACATCATCGACGCGTCGAACAACGTGATCAGGCTTGCGGGCGAGGTGCGGGACGCCGCGTCGCGCGCGTCCAGCGGGTCCGGTATCGAAGCCCAGCAGGAGACCAAGAACCTCCTCGCATGGGCGACCCGGCTGTACTTGGGCACTGAGCAGGATGGCCAGGCGCTGGACCAGATGACCAGGAAGGCAGAATCGCCCTACGGCGCGGTGCACCTCTACGAGTTGTCTCAGGACCTCGCCGCGTTCCGCCCCAGCGTTGGGGCTCCGCCTGCCACCGGTGACTCGTTCGTGCCGATGGTTGCGCTGGCGGCCCTCGTACTGGGCGCTGCGTTCGTCCTCAGTGGCGGGCTGGTGGTCTTCCGCTCCCGCCGACGCGCGTTCGCCTAGGTACAACAACGGACAGATACGAGAAGAGAAGGCCCCGCTCAACTGAGCGGGGCCTCTTCTATACCGGAGCACCCTCCGCCCCGCGTTGGGTTCACCCTCACCCTCGCGCTGGCGCGCGTTTCCCTCTCCCAAGGGGCGAGGGGACAGGCTGCCCCGCCCCGCCCCGTGTGCGCTGCCCGTGCACGCTGGATTCCCGCCGGTGCGGGAATGACGGGTGCTGCGCCCCGCGTTGGGCGCCCACACCCTCGCGCTGGCGCGCGTTTCCCTCTCCCAGAGGGCGAGGGGACAGGCCACCACCACTCCCCTCACCCAAGGGATGCGAGGTTGCGCGCTAAAGCGCGGGCCTCCGCAGGAACGACGAGCTCAACGCTCGTCTCGGGTTCTGGATTCCCGCCTTCGCGGGAATGACGGGGGCTGCGCAGGAACGACGGGTGGTTCGACAGGCTCACCATGAGCGGGTCCTGCCGGTTCACCCTCACCCGCCGCGCTGCACGCGCTGACCCATTCGACAAGCTCAGGGCAGGCTCTCTCCCAGAGGGCGAGGTGGGATGCGAGATTCCTGCCTTCGCAGGAATGACGGGTGGTTCGACAGGCTCACCATGAGCGGGCCCTGCCGGTTCACCCTCACCCGCCGCGCTGTGCGCGCTGACCCATTCGACAAGCTCAGGGCAGGCTCTCTCCCAGAGGGTGAGGTGGGATGCGAGATTCCTGCCTTCGCAGGAATGACGGGGAGGCACTGGACGGCGGAGATACTAGGGCAGGCCGAGGGTCTGCTTCAGTTCCCGCCACTCGCGAGGAGACATCTCGAGCTCCGCCGGGTCTATCTCCTCGCCGGCAAGCATACGCTTGACGGCTGACAGCCCTTCCGCGCTCAGGCGCGCGCCGCCAACCCGGTAGCGATGGAACGCGTTCGCCGTGAGCGGCACCCAGCGCTCCACGATGTCCAGGATCACGCGGGCGTACTCCTGTATCTCCCACTGTGCGTGGGCATCGCCGCGCAGGGCGAGGAAGTGCAGCAGGTTGTGCAGGTCGGTCTTCCAGTACCACTGCGTGTAAGTGCTCAACGGCAGACCGATGCGGGCCAGCTCGCGTGTTAACCCGTCGTCGAGCAGGCGGTCGTATTGGTCGAACGACCGCTGAGCATCCTCTGTCATGGGCTTTTGGAACCGCTGCGCCTCGACCCGCGTGGCCTCCGCTCGCTGCATCTCGGCAATCTGCTCTGCCCTGGTCTTCCTTCTTCTTCCGGGCCTCCGCTCCGGTGCAGCCTGCGGAACCGGAACCGAGCCCAGGGCGAGTTGCTCACCCGCGCCCGTCGTGCCGCGTCCCTGGTTGTTGGTGGCGGACTGGATAGCCAGCTGCTCGCCCCTCGGGATGTAGAACTCTCTGTCGAGCACGGAGTAGCGCGCCGAATACTCGTTCACGTTCGCCATGCGGTGCCGTATCCACTGCCGCGCCACGAAGATGGGGAGCTTCACGTGGAGCTTGATCTCGCACATCTCGAACGGCGACGTGTGGGCGTTCCGCATCAGATAGTTGATGAGGCCCTGATCGTCGCGGGTCCGCTTCGTCCCGCGCCCGTAGGAGACGCGGGCCGCCTGCACGATGGCCGCGTCGTCGCCCATGTAGTCCACCACGCGCACGAACCCGTGGTCGAGCACCTGCAGCGGCTGGTAGAGGACCTCCTCGACGGCAGGCACGGTGGCGCGTCTCGTCTCGTGCTGCTCCTCGCGGAGTGCGTCTATCTCGGCCTGTTGCTCGGGGGTGATGGACATCTCGTCTGGCGTGCGCGTTGCGCACTATCGGAATGTTACACGCAGGGCGGCCGTTGTGTGGGCTCCGGGATAAGCGAACGGCCCGCGAATCGCAGACTCGCGGGCCCGCGGGGGTGGGGGGTGTTTTGTAGGCGCAAACAAATCGCGGGCCACATAGGGGGGGCCGCGGCGGGGAGATATAAACAAAAT
>VXQP01000050.1:0-1099 GCA_009838965.1 Chloroflexota bacterium
CGAGCAGCCGTACGAGGAGACGGAGGACCCGGAGGCGCGGTTCAAGGACAAGATCGCGATGAAGGCGTACCCGGTGGAGCAGAAGGCGGGGCTGCTGTTCGCATACCTCGGCCCCACTCCCGTGCCGCTCATCCCCAACTACGACGTCTTCTCTGCGACCGGCGTCCTGCGCGACATCGGCTACGCGATGCTGCCGTGCAACTGGCTGCAGTGCCAGGAGAACTCGCTGGACCCGGTGCACCTGGAATGGCTCCACGTTGCGTGGGCCAACTTCATCCGCGAGATGAACGGCGACAAAGAGCGCCGCACCCGCTGGCCGCACAAGGTCATCCACTTCGACGCCTTCGAGCACGGCATCATCAAGCGCCGCATCTGGGAAGGCGGCTCCGAAGAAGACACCGAGTGGAAGGACGGCCACCCTATCGTCTTTCCCAACTACCTGCGGCAGGGCGGCGACGGCTTCAACGTCTCGGACGGCACCTATCGCGGCAGCTTCTCCATGGGCCCCGCCTTCCAGATCCGCACCCCCATCGACGACTACAACACCGCCCACTGGTGGGTCGCCTGCTACCCGATGATCGAGGGTGACGTCGAGCAGACGGCGGAGGAGATCCCCTTCTACCTCCCGCCGGTGCCGACGCTGGACGAGAATGACCAGCCCATCTACCCGGAACTGCGCAGCAACTCCTCGCAGGACCCGGCGGCATGGATCACCCAGGGCGGCATCGCCGACCGCACCGGCGAACACCTCGGCCGCTCCGACAAGGGCATCATCATGTTCCGCCAGATGCTGGAGGACAACATGCGCATCGTCGAGGACGGCGGCGACCCGATGGAGGTCTACCGCGACCCCGCCGAGAACGTCTACATCCCGTTCATGACGGAGCAGCACAACTACGTGGACACCTCCACTCGCCAGGGCGCGGCGACGATGTACTCGCCCATCCTGGATAGGCGGGAAGCCGCAGCCGCGGCCAAGTAAGGAACCCGCGGAGGGGGGGGGCGCGGGGGGCCCCCCCCCCCCCACCACCCCCCCCCCCCCCCAATAATAGGGGCGCGGGCGGCCCGCACGGGAAGGGGGGGGGTGGTGGGGGCGACA
>VXQP01000050.1:1109-17351 GCA_009838965.1 Chloroflexota bacterium
ACCCCCCCCCGCCCCTGGCGGGGGCTAGTTTGACCCCGCCAATCCTGTAGTGGGGGTATCCGGCAGCCGCGCCAAATAACGCACCCCGCGTTGGGGGCAGCTATGCGGCCCCCTCTCGCTATCCCGACCTCGCCACTCTATGATTGCGGCGGCGGCGCGCCCGTTCTGTTCGATGCGGGAGTCGTTGCCGAACCTGAACACGTGATCGGAGGCGCAGCATGACCCTCATCCTGAATAACGACGACATCGCATCCGTCCTGACGATGGACGAGACGATAGACGCACTGCGGAAGGCGTACGAGGAGCTCGCGCGCACTGAGGCTGTCTGCCGCCCGCGCATCGACATCCGCATCCCCACGTCCGACCCCGCCAAGATGTACCAGTGGGGCACCATGGAGGGCGGCTCCGCGTCCGGCTACTTCGCCATCCGCATGAAGTCGGACGTCGTCTATGAGCAGGAGTACGGCGGCACCCGCACGGAGGAGAAGTACTGCGTGCAGCCCGGCCTCTTCTGCGGCCTCATCCTGCTGATGAGCGTCGAGAACGGCGAACCCCTCGCCATCATCAACGACGGCTACCTCCAGCACATGCGCGTCGGCGCCGACTCCGGCATCGGCGCGGGCTACATGGCGCGTGAGGACGCATCGGTCGTCGCCATGATCGGCTCGGGCGGCATGTCGCGCTCGCACGCCGAGTCGTTCGCGGCCGTGCGGGACATCAGGCGCATCCAGGTCTACAGCCCCACGAAAGCCAACCGCGAGGCCTACGCTGAGGAGATACGCGACAAACTCGGCATCGAGGTCGTTCCGGTAGAGTCTGCCGCAGAGGCGTGCAAGGGCGCGCACATCGTCGCCGGGTGCACGGACGCGGTGGAGCCGGTCATCTTCGGGAAGGACGTGGAGGACGGCGCACACATCACCTGCGTCGGCGGCAGCATAGACGGCGAGGCGATGGAGCGCATCGACCGCTCGCTGCGCCTCGGCTCCGCGCCCGCGCCGGTCGGTATTCCGGAGATGCGCCTGCACGACGAGCACATCACCTACGAGGCGAACGCTGCGGACGGCAGGCCCGCATCGGCGGGGAAGTCGAAGACGCGCTCCGGCAGAGCGCACGGCGTCGTCGCGGAGGACCGCGTCGTCTTCCTGGAGGAGTTGCTGCAGGGAGCTCAGGGACGCCCGGGCCCCACCGCCGTCACCTACTCGGAGCGCGGCAACATCCAGGGCGCGCAGTTCTTCTCCGTCGCGGGCCGCGCCTACGAACTCGCCAGGGCAAAGGGCATCGGCCACGAACTCCCCACGGAGTGGTTCCTGCAGGACATCCGCGACTAGGCTCCTCGCCCCTACTCCGAACGCTGCGCACGGAGTAAGATGCGGCCATCCGGGACCGACGGAGGCTTGCCATGGCGCGACGTTTCACCTACGACGACTGGATGGAGTCCCAGGGCATCCCCATCCACCGGGGCTATTACGTGGAGGACCTCCGCACCGCCGAACTCGGCTGGTGGGAGGACCGCCAGGTTGATGCCGCGTTCATGCAACTGCGCGGCATGGAGGGCGTGGTCGAGGGACGCATCGAGGAGATACCGCCCGGACACTCGCTCCCGCCGCTGAAACTCTCGGTCGACGAGCAGGTCTACGTCCTCGGCGGACGTGGTGTCGCCACCGTCTGGACGGACGACGCCCGCCCGAAGAAGACGTTCGAGTGGGCGACGCGCAGCCTCTTCCTCGTGCCGCGAAACTCCTACTGCCAGCTCACCAATATGGACGGCAACAACCCGGCCCGGCTGCTCCACTACAACTACCTCCCCATCGCCATGTCGGCCACGCCGGACCCGGACTTCTTCGTCAACAACCCCTACTCGACGAACTCGTTCCTGCACAGCACCGACGAGTTCTACTCCGAGGCGAAGGCTGTCATGGAGGAGGGCGAGGGCGCCTTCGCCGGACGCGGACGCCAGGTGTGGCACGGCAACTTCTTCCCGGACATGGCCGCCTGGGACAAGCTCGTCCCGTTCTGGGGGCGCGGCGCCGGTGGACACGTCGTCTTCATCCAGTCGCCCGGCTCGGAGATGCACGCGCACATGTCCGTCTTTCCCGCGCGCACCTACAAGAAGGGCCACCGCCACGGTCCGGGGCGCGTCATCGTCATCCCCGGCGGCGAGGGCTACTCCGTCATGTGGGAAGAGGGCCAGGAGAAGATCGTCATCCACTGGCACGAGGCGAGCTGCTTCGTGCCGCCGGACCGATGGTTCCACCAGCACTTTAACCTCGGCAGGGCCGATGGGCGCTACCTCGCGCTCCATCCGCCGAACCAGTTCATGGGCATGTCTGAGAAGGTCACCGATCGGGGCCGCGACCAGATCGAGTACCCGAACGAGGACCCGTGGATACGCGAGTACTTCGAGAGCCAGCTGGCCGAGCGCGGCATGACGTCCGAGATCCCGGCAGAGGCTTACGAGGACCCCACGTACGAGTGGGACTACTCCAAGTCCTCGGACTGACGCCGGAAGCGCATGCGCGAGCGCGATACGGTAAGATAAGGCGGCGCCGGGCATAGTCCCGGCGCTGCGCTGCAACTCTCTTTCCTGAGGATGCCATATGCACGACGACGACGATCTCGACCATTCACACGTGTTCGACCTGCTCAACGACGAGGAAGCCGAAGATATCGAGGGGATCGAGAAGTTCACGCTCTACAGCGTGGGCATAGACATCGGCTCCTCCACAACCCACACCATCTTCTCCCGCCTGGTGCTCCGCCGCGAGGGCGCGGGGCTCTCCGCCAAGTTCGTCGTCACCAACCGCGACGTGCTCTACCGCTCGCCCATCATGCTCACGCCCTACTCCTCCGGCACCGCCATCGACACGGACAGCGTGCAGCAGTTCATCGAGCGCTCCTACAGCGAAGCGGGCTTCACGCCGGACGATGTGGACACCGGCGCGGTCGTCATCACGGGCGAGGCGCTCAAGAAAGAGAACGCCCAGCCCATACTGGAGTACTTCTCTGAGGAGTCCGGACGTTTCATCTGCGCGTCCGCCGGCCCGATGCACGAGGCGCTGCTGGCGGCGTTCGGCTCCGGCGCGGTCGCCATCTCCAAGACACACGCCAATACCGTGCTGGACGTGGACATGGGCGGCGGCACGACGAAGATATCCCTCATCCGCAACGGCGAGATAGCCCAGATGGTCGCCATCGAAGTCGGCGCGCGACTCATCGCCTACGACGACGACATGACCATCACTCGCGTCGAGCAGCCCGCCCGGACCATCCTCGGCTCGCTCGGCCAGACCGTCGAGGTCGGCGAAAAGCTCACGGACGAGAAGCGCGAGACCTTCGCCGCCAAGATGACCGACATCCTTTTCGACGCCATCAGCGGCGGCGAGATGGACCCGCTCACCGAGTCGCTTCTGCTCACTGACAGCCTGGATATCGACTCGCTGGAGGACGTCGACCACGTCGTCTTCTCCGGCGGCGTCTCCGAGTACGTGTACGACCGCACGAGCGAGTCGTACGGGGACGTGGGCCCGTGGTTCGGGAAGATGGTGCGCGAGCGCTGTCAGCAGGCGTTGCGTCCCGGCATGCTGGTGATGCCCGCCGAAGGCATCCGCGCCACCGTCATCGGTGCGGGCGAATACACGCTGCAGGCGAGCGGGAGCACCTCGTATATCTCCACGCACGACGTGCTTCCGGTGCGGGGCATACAGGTCGCGCGGGCGTTCATCAACAAGGAGCAGACCGCGGAGGAGATGGAGGCTGCGCTGGCGACAGGCGTCGGCAAGTATGACCTGGAGAAGCTGCCGTCCACCATGGCGCTCGCCATGTCCATAGCCGGGCAACCGGACTACTGGTACATCCGGCGACTGGCTGAGTCCATCGTCAAGACCGTGGACGACGAGCCGCCGGAAGCCCCGGTCTTCGTTGTCGTTGACGTAGACGTGGCCAAGTCGCTCGGCGGCATCATCCGCGAGGAGCTGCACCTGGATCGGGCCGTCATCGCGATAGACGGCATCGAGGTGGGCGACCTGGACTACGTGGACGTGGGCAAGCCGATGGGCGCGAGCGAGGTCATCCCTGTCACCGTCAAGTCGCTCGTATTCTCCATCCGCTCGCAGTCCGGATAGCAGGAGCGTCGGGGTCTGACGCCATGCTCATCGCTGCACTCATCTTCGGGCTCCTGGGCGGCATCGTCGGCCTGTTCATCGGAGCGCTCATATTCGTCGGTGATCTGGTGGACTTCGCGTTCCGCGGGGGAGATACCAGCACCGCTGGGTTGCTGGTGCTGTTCTTCGCCCTCATGGCCATAGCAGGCTCGATCATGGCCCTCAAGAAACCATGGCAGGCTGCGGGACTCCTGCTCGTCTCCGGCATCGGTCCCATGATCGTCGTCAACATATTCGGAGCGCCCATCTTCTTCCTCACGCTCCTTGCGGCCTTCTCTGCCGTCCGCGGACGGCGGGAGGTCCGCTAGCGCGGGCAACGAAAGGGCCGGAACGCCGATTGCGCTCCGGCCCCGTTCTCTCGTTGTTCCCACCTCTCGTCATTCCTGCGCAGGCAGGAATCTCGCAGCCCACCTCGCCCTCTGGGAGAGAGCCTGCCCTGAGCTTGTCGAATGGGTCGACGCGTGTGCGCGACGGGTGAGGGTTGCCCGGCGGATGCCGCTTACTTCAGGTGCTCCCCGAAGAACGCCAGTGTCTTCGGCCACGAGTCGGCGGACGCCTCCGCGTGGTAGCTGCCGCGCTCGGTGCAGAAGAAGCCGTGGCCCGCGCCCTCGTAGATGTGGTTCTCTATCGACTTGCCCTTCTCCTTCAGCACTCGCTCAATCTCCTCCACGTTGGAGACCGGGATGCCGCCGTCCTCGGTGCCCCAGAAGCCGATGATGGGGGCCTGCACCGCGTCGGCGGTGTCGTCGAGCAGGCGGGGTGCGTCCGGCGGGGAGTCCGGGCGTGGCAGGATGCCGCCGCCATAGTAGACCGCCGATGCCTTGATGCCGTCCATCGTCGATCCGAGGTAGGAGACCATCCCGCCGAAGCAGAAGCCGACGATGCCGATGTTGTCGGCGTCCACGTCCGGGTTGCTCCGCAGGTAGTCGATCGTCGCCTGCACGTCCGCGAAGACGTCGTCGTTGCTCAGCTTGCCGCGCTCCGCGAAAGCTGCCTGCATCTCGGAGAACGGGATGTCGACGCCCTTGCCGGAGCGGTGGAACAGCTCCGGCGCAGCCGCGAAGTACCCTGCGTCGGCGAAACGGTCCGCGATGCTGCGAACGTCATTGTTCACGCCGAAAATCTCCTGGATCACGATCACCGCGGCGTTCTTCCCGCCGCCGTCCGGGCGCGCCGTGTAGATCGGCATCGGGCTGCCGCCGGCACTCACTTCCGCAACGTCAGATACTGCCATGCTCTCCCTCCGTTTGTACGAGATAGGCCGGCCGCGTCACCGGCCTGCGCCATCCTACACCAACGCGCCTCCTCCTGCCGCCCGCCGAACGGCTAACGCATGACACCGGCCCCTTACCCCGATGCCCCATTCCCACGTACCCTGTCCTCATGGCGGATTGGAGTGGGGACCATCCCCTCTCCTGGGGGAGTGGGTGCTGCGCAGCGGCGGGTGAGGGCCCTGTGGGAGTGGGGCGGCGCGGAAGGGCTGCACGACTCACCGCGAGGGCAGTGTGGTCCGAGCGGTTACGAGCGCTTTTGGAGCGGGGATGAGCGACCATGAGCGGTATTGAGCGGTTGGAGGCATTGACGCATGGGGTTGGTGCCAGAGGTGAATGAGCGCAGGTTGCGCGGGAATGAGCGGTTCTGCACCGTGGCGGTTTCTTCACGCCCTGCCGGTACCACCGCCCGCCCCTAGCCGCGCCGAGCCTGCTTGTGTGAGAATCGACGTATGAGCAACAGCAACCGCACCCCCGAAGAACAGGCCCTGATGACCAAAGCCGCCGCCGTACTCCCCGGCGGTTCGCTCGGCAACCTCCGCCTCGACGAGGAGCATGCGTTCGTCGTGCGCGAGGGCCGCGGCTCCCGCGTCATCGACGTGAGCGGCAACGAGTACATCGACTACCTCCTCGGCTCCGGCCCCATGGTGCTGGGGCACGCCCATCCGAAGGTGATCGCCGCGGCCACCGAAGCGATGATGAAGGGCACTACGTTCTTCACCCAGAACGCCTACGCCATCGAGCTCGCCGAGCGCATCGTCGAGGCCATGCCATGCGCCGAGCAGGTGCGCTTCGTCAGCAGCGGCTCCGAGGCCACCTACAACGCGCTCAAGGTCGCCCGGGCGTTCCGCAAGCGCGAGAAGATACTGAAGTTCGAGGGCGGCTACCACGGCTCGCACGACTACTCCCTGATGAGCCTCGCCCCGTCCGGCAACACGCCATTCCCGCAGCCCGAACCGAGCTCCGCCGGCATCCCGCGCGCCATCCAGGACACCGTCCTCGTCGCGCCCTTCAACGACCTCAACGCCGTCGAGGACCTGCTCGACCGCTACCACGACGAGCTCGCCGCGGTCATCGTCGAACCGGTGCAGCGCACCATCGCTCCCCAGCCCGGGTTCCTGCCGGGGCTGCGCGAGCTCACCAACCGATACGGCGTGCTACTCGTCTACGACGAGGTCGTCACCGGCTTCCGGCTCGCGTACGGCGGCGCGCAGGAGTACTACAACGCCGTGCCGGACATCGCGGCCATCGGCAAGATCGTGGGCGGCGGCTTCCCGCTCGCGGCCATCGTGGGACGGCGCGAGATCATGGAGTCGTACGACCAGGGCTCAGTCACGCCGGACGTCTACGTCCCGCAGAGCGGCACCCTCAACGGCAATCCCGTCGCCGCGGCCGCCGGACTCGCTACTCTCGAGGTCCTGCGCGAGCCGGGCACCTACGAGGCATATCACGCCCGCGCCGCCACGCTCCGCAACACGCTCCAGCGCCTCTTCGACGAGGCCGAGATACCGGCGCAGGTCAGCGGCATCGACATGATGTTCGACGTCTTCTTCACCGAGCACCCCATCGTCGACTACCGGTCGACCCTCGTGGACAAGACGCTCAACCGCATCTTCGACAACACGCTGCTGGACAACGGCATCCTCAAGTCGCCCGGCAAGCTCTACGTGGGCGCCTGCCACTCGGACGAGGACATCGAGCGCACCATCGAGGTGTTCCGCCTGGGAGTCGCCGCCGTCCGCGACGCGTGATGGCCCCTGGCATCCTGCGACTCGCCCGCGAAGACGACGCCGAGCAGATCGCGGCCATCTACGCGCCCTATGCGTCCGGCACCGCCGTCAGCTTCGCTGACCGCGCGCCAACAGCCGAGGAGTACCGCGACCGCATCCGGACGACGACTGCCCGCCTGCCGTGGATCGTCTGCGAGCGCAACGGCATCGTGGCGGGTTATGCCTACGCCAACCCGCACCGAACGTCGCCCGCCTATCGCTGGTCGGTCGAGACGAGCATCTACGTCCACGCGGAGCACCACCGCACTGGCGTCGGCAGGGCGCTCTACGCCGCTCTGCTCGAGACGTTGCACCTGCTCGGCTACCACCGCGCCTACGCGGGCGTCACAGACCCGAACCCTGCCAGCGTCGGGCTGCACGAGGCTGTCGGCTTCGAGCGGTTCGCCATGTTTGACGAGGTCGGCTACAAGCTCGGCGCATGGCAGAGCGTCATCTGGCTCGTCTACCCGCTGGGCAACGACGACTTCCCGCCCACGGAGCCGCGCCTGCTCCCGGACTCGCTCGGCACGCCGGAGTGGAACGCCGCGCTCGCAGCCGGGCAGGCGCTCCTGCACTAGGCCGCCTTAGCGCGCCCCGTCGAAGAAGAGCTCCTCCGGCGCGAAGCGGCGGCTGATGATGCCGAGGTCGGCCGCGTACCGCACGATCGTCTCGATGGCGCGGCGGTTGCTCTCCAGCCCGTTCTCGTGCGGGAAGAGGCTGTGCTCGCGCAGCCAGCCGATGGGCAGCCCCATGTGCTCGTCGTCGTCCGAGACGTTGTCGTAGTAGAGACGGCGCGCCTCGTCGCAGGCGTCCACGACAGCCTGCGCGAGTCCGGGGTTGGCGTCGAGCACGTCCTGCTTCGCCACGAGCATGATGTTGACGGGGAAGATGCCGCTCTGCCGGTGGTAGGTGAGTGCCGCGTCGAGCGGGTCCGCGAATAGCCGCGCGCGGTTGCCGCCCAGTGGCGGGCCGGAACGGTCGAACAGCACGGCGTCCAGCTCGCCGCTCTCCAGCTCCGCAACCTGATCGCCGCCCTTCGATATCGAGAAGCGCGGGTCGCGGGGGTAGTCGACCCTCATCAGCGAGTTCGGCTCCGCCTCCACCCAGTGCACCTTCGTCAGATCGAGGCCATACACGTCCGCGAGCGCGCCGCGCACCCACGTACCGGGGTTGAATCCCCAGCCCCGCACGCCCACGCGCTTGCCCTCGAGGTCTTTCGGCCCGCTGATGCCGGCGTTCACGTTCACCTGCGCCCCGACGTGCGCGAACGACACGTCCGGAAAGACGGGGAGTCCCATGACCGGACGCCCGATGTCCCGGGCGATGAGGTAGTTGGTGATGGGCACCACCATCATGTCGTAGGCCGGCTCGGTGAAGAAGCTGGGGTAGGCTGCGCCTGCGCCGCCCTCCGGCCACGCTGCCTCCACGTCGAAGCCCTGCACCTTCACCGTGCCGTTCGCCAGGTACTCGGCGGCATACTCGTGGTCCGCCATCAGCGTTATCGCCATTACCTCTCCCTTCCCTTGTCCTCCCCTTGGGAGAGGCGCTTACTCCGGTATGGGGTAGCCGTCAGAGCGGCGGTCGGTGCCGCCGGTGTGGACGCCCCGTTCGTGATCGATGCCTATCAACTGCACCGCGCCGGGCGTGCCGACGCTGGGGTACGTCCTGATCTTGTGCCCCTTCGCCTCCAGCGCCTGCAACGTATCGTCGGGGAACCCGTCCTCGAGGCGGAGCACCATCTCCTCGTCTATCGAGCGCGGGTCGGTGCCGGGGAAGTGCGTCCAGCGCGGCGCGTCGGCCGCTTCCTGCACGTTCATCCCGTGGTCTATCACGTTGGACACCGCCTGCGCGTTCCACTGCGGCTGGTTGTCGCCGCCCGGCGTTCCGCCCACGAGCACGGGCTTGTCGTCCTTGAACACCATGTAGGCGTGGATCGTGTTGATGGTCTTCTTGCCCGGCGCGATGACGTTCACGTGCCCTTCGTCCAGGTAGAAGCCGCGCCCTGCCCTGTCGTTCAGCAGGATGCCGGTGTCTCCGCACACGAACCCGCTCCCCCAGTACGCGGACAGACTGTGGATGAACGAGACCGCGTTGCCCTCCTTGTCGATCACGTTGAAGTATGACGTGCTCGGCGTGGGCGCGACGGAGTGCGCGAGTTCGCCCGCGGGCACGATGCCCTCGGCGGCGCGCTCCGGGTCGATGCGCTTGATGCGCTCTGCGGCATATTCCGGCGACAGCAACTCGTCCAGCGGCACGTCGATGAACGCCGGGTCGCCGACGTATGCGAGGCGGTCGGCGAACGCCAACCGCTTCGCCTCGACCATCGTGTGGATGCTCTCGATGGTGTTGTGGCCCATCGCCGCGAGGTCGAAGCCGTCCAGCAGGCTCAGCAGCTCCAGCGTAAGCATGCCCTGCGACGGTAGTCCTGTCGCGTAGGCGGTGTGCCCGTGGTAGCGCACCGATGGCGGGTTCTCGTAGACAGTCGTCTCCTGTGCCGCGAGGTCGGCCTCGTCGATGAGGCCGCCGCCGGCCTCCATCGCCTGTGCTATCTCCCGTGCGATTCCGCCGCGGTAGAACTCGTCCGGCCCGTGCTGCGCGATGCGGCGCAGCGACCGCGCCAGGTTCGGCTGCGCGAACACGTCCCCAACCAGGTACGGCGAGCCGTCCGGTTTGATGTACGTCTTCGCCGTCGACTCGTACTTGGCGATCTTGTCGTAGTGGTCGCTGAAGTAGCTCGCCGAGCGGGGCGGCAGCGAGAAGCCCTCGGACGCCAGCCCGATAGCCGGGTCTATGAGTGATGCGAGCGAGCGCGTCCCGAACCGGTCGACGATCGTCTGCCACGCGAGCACCTCGCCGGGAACGGCGGGCGTCAGCGGGCCGTCAGGGGGCATCTTCACGTAGCCCAGGTCAGTGAAGTACTCCCGCCTGGCGCGCATCGGCGCCCTGCCGGAACTGGACACGCCGTAGAGCGTGCCGGACGCGGCATGGTAGAGGAGTGCGAACACCTCGCCGCCGATGCCGCACATCATGGGCAGCGTCACGGCTTCCGCCGCTGCAACGGCGACCGCCGCGTCGAAGGCGTTACCTCCTTCGCGCATCACCTGCGCTCCCACTGCGCCGGCCGGCGTCGATGCCGAGCCGACCAGTCCACGCGTCGTGTATACGGGGCTATGCGACCTGTTGATTACGCTGCTCACGATGACACACCTCTCTCGCACGAGTATTCGGCAGCGGCATGATATGCTCCGCACCTGTCACCGGCAACGCGCGCACCCCTGAACCGTACCGAGCTGCGCGGCACAACACGGAATCGAGGAGGCATCATGGCCGAGGACTTCACCTATGACCGCTGGATGAACAGCCAGGGGATACCCGTGCACCGCGGCTACTACATCGAGGACCTGCGCAACATCGAACTCAGCCCGTGGGGCCTGCGCGAGTGCGACGCGGCCTTCATCCAACTGGAGGGCATGCCCGGCGTGGTGGAGGGGCGAGTACAGGAAGTGCCGCCGGGCGGCTCCATCAAGCCGTTCAAACAGGCGATAGACGAGATGGTGTACGTCGCCAGCGGACAAGGCACCGCGTCCGTCTGGAGCGGCGACGGCGAGCCGCACACGTTCGAGTGGTCGCCGCGTTCGCTCTTCCTCATCCCGCGCAACTCTTGGGCGCAGTTCAACAACATGCAGGGGGACAGGCCCGCACGGCTGCTGCACTACAACTACCTGCCCATCGCCATGTCCGCCATCCCCAACCCGGACTTCTTCTTCAACAACCCGTTCGAGGAGAACGTGCTCAGTGGGGAGGACTTCTACTCCGAGGCCGAGGCGACAACACAGGAGCACGTCGCCGAGGGCGCGGCCGGACGCACGCTCTGGCTAGGCAACTTCTTCCCGGACATGGGCGTGTGGGACAAGCTGATGCACCGCCCTGGACGCGGCTCCCTGAACCGCTCGGTCTACATGCGCATACCGGGCTCGGAACTGCGCGCGCACATGTCCGTCTTCCCCGCAGGGACGTACAAGAAGGGCCATCGGCACGGACCGGGACGCGTCATCGTCATCCCCGGCGGCGAGGGCTTCTCCATCATGTGGCAGGAGGGCCAGGAGAAGATGGTCATCCACTGGCACGAGGCGAGCTGCTTCGTTCCGCCGGACCGCTGGTTCCACCAGCACTTCAACCTTGGCGCCGTTCCCGGACGCTACCTCGCGCTCCATCCCCCGAACCAGTTCATGGGCATGTCCGAGTCGGTACAGGACCTCTCGCGCGACCAGATCGAGTACCCGGACGAGGACCCCTGGATCCGTGAATACTTCGAGAACCAGCTGGCAGAACGCGGCATCGAGTCCCGGATGCCGGACGAGGCGTACCGGGACCGCAACTACCGCTGGGACTACACCGGCGTCAAGGAGAACTAGCGCCTCCCGCCGCAACCTACACCGGAAAGGAAGACCAGCCCTCATGCACGACGAGCCTTGGGCGCACGTCCACGACCCCGACGAAGAGCGCCTCGCCAAACTCACGATCGAGCTGAACAACCCCGACCACGACTACTACCACTACGAGATCATCGAGCTCACGACAGTGGGTATCGACATCGGCTCTTCCACGTCGCACCTCATGTTCTCCAGCATCACGCTCCAGCGCGTGCAGGAGATGCACTCCAGCCGGTACGTCGTCGTGGACAGGCAGACGCTCTACAAGTCGCCCATCCTGCTCACGCCGTACACACACGACAACCTCATCAACACGGAGCAGCTCGAGCGGTTCGTCGCGGAGTCGTACGCCGAGGCGGGCTTCGAGCCGCAGGACGTGGACAGCGGCGCCATCATCCTCACGGGCGAGGCGATCAAGCGGCGCAACGCTCACGCGATAGCCGATATCTTCGCCGACCAGGCGGGCAAGTTCGTCTGCGCCTCCGCTGGGCACAACCTGGAGTCCGTGCTCGCGGCCAACGGTTCGGGCTCGGTCAAACTGTCGCGCAACCCGCGCCGGACCGTGCTGAACGTCGACATCGGCGGCGGTACGACGAAGTTCGCACTCGTGCAAGGCGGGCGCATCCAGCACACCGCCGCCCTCAACGTCGGCGGGCGGCTCGTCGCCACGGAGGGCGACGGCGTCGTCACGCGCATCGAGGACGCGGCGCACACCACAGCCGACAGCATCGGCGTGCCGCTCACGCTCGGCGAGCGACTGCCGGATGAGCACCGCACCGCCATCGCGGACGCACTTGCTGAGTGCCTGCTGGACGTGATCCAGGGCCGCCCGCGCTCCGAGCTGACGCAGGCGCTGCTGCTGACCGCCGACATGCCCCGGGACATGGCGTTCGAGGCGCTCGTCTTCTCCGGAGGCGTCTCCGAGTACGTCTACAACAACGAGACGCAGGAGTTCGGCGACCTCGCTATCGACCTGGCCGCAGCCGTCCGGCGCAAGATGGAGGAGCATGCCCTGCCCGCGCCGGTGCAGCCCGCGGCGGAGCGCATCCGGGCCACGGTCATCGGTGCGTCGCAGTTCACGGTACAGCTGAGCGGGAATACGCTCTCCATATCGGACCCGTCGCTCCTCCCCTACCGGAACGTGCCGGTGCTCATCTCCCGGCTGCCGGAAGACCGCGAGGTGCAGCCGGAGGAGGTCGCTGAACTCGTCGCGGAGGCGTTCGAGCGGCAAGACCTCGTGGAGGGTGAGCAGCAAGTCGCGCTCGCGTTCGAGTGGGACGGCCTCCCGCGTTATGCGCAGATACGGAAGATAGCGGACGGCATCGCGTCGGCGGTGCCGCGCTCGCTGGCGAACGGCGCGCCGCTCATGCTCGTCTTCACCGGCGACTTCGCCAAACTGGTCGGTGACACCATCACGAAGGACATGGGCATCCCGAACCCGGTCATCTCCATCGACAATCTCTTCCTGCAGGAGTTCGATTTCATCGACATCGGGGAGATGATCTACCCGGCGCGCGTCGTGCCGGTGGTCGTAAAGTCGCTGCTCTTTCCGGAGATCGAGAAGCAGACCGCCGAGGTGCTGGACTAGCACTCCGGCGGTGGGGACGCGTCCGTCCGGCGCTCAGTCCTCGTCGTTCGACAGGGGAGCTTGTCCGGCTATCTCCGGACGACGGAGCCGCCGGTAGAGCGGCGACGTGAACCAGAGCCACAGCAGGGCGAATATCCCCAACGCGATGCCACCCCAGAAGAGCCCCGCGGCCAGCTGCCCACCCGGCGTCGGACCCCGCCACGTGCGCGACGGCTCCGCAGAGTCGAACGTGACCAGCACCTCGTCGCCGTTCACGTAGTAGCCGATGCACTCATCCGTCAGGCGTGAGAAGTTCTTGCACTCGGTCCATGCGGGAATCGTTACCGTCTGCCCCGCTTGCGTCGTATACGTCAGGCGGCTGTCTTCGTAGACCGCGATCGCCTGCTCCGTCCGGTCCGCCAACTCCCCCACTCCGCCAAGCAGGACCCATCCCGCGAAAACTGCTATCGCGGCCGCGACGAGGCCGGCGAAGGATATCCGCATGTTGATCTTCATGTCAGGGCGCGGTCACCCCGGGAAGCGGTTCTCTCCGGAAGCCACCCACTTGGGCGCAAGCCACCGAAGCAGCAGGAACAGTCCCACATACACGACGACTATGGTGATGCCAACGATGGCGTAGCCGACTGCGCCTTGCTCCCCGCCCACCAGGGGCTTCAGCACTTCGATGAGAAAGTAGACCCCGACGAGCGCCACGGCTGCCGCGCCCAGTGCGCCTGCCGTGTTCCACACAGCGCGGGCTCTCGTTCCATTGCCACCATTCTGCACGCCTGAACTCCTTCCTTGGTCTGCTTCTAGCTCAACCAGTCCAGGATGAACGGGGTAGGCCAGATGACGGCGAGGGCAAAGTCGAAGAAGAGCAGGTTCAGGATGAGAATGGTGACGCCGGCGACGATGCCCCCTATCACTCCTGTCCTGTTCTGCATCATCAGCATGGGGCCGAGCGTAGCGATGACTACCGCGCCCCACTTCAGTCCTTCGTTCATCAGGCCGGTCATCAGCAGCATCGAGAGCAGCATGATGAGGAAGATGAGCCCGGCCGAGCGCGCCCCTTCCATGCCACGGCTGCGTATCCCGATGTCCATGATCTCGCCGGTCTCAGCGCCCAACCCCTCGCGAACGAGCTGAATGACGCAGAGTCCGAGGCCGGTAATCGCGAGGCTCATCGGGAACCACTTACCGAAGAAGGAGAACGTGGTTGCCTCCCAGATGGCATAGGCAAGGACGAGTATCGCCGCCACCGTGAATATGTGCTCTTCTCGCCAATGCCAGTGCCAGCGGCGGGCCGGAGCGTCCGGGGCCTCGCCTGCCGGTGGGGCAAGCCTGGCGCCCGCAACTCCATCGTCCTCGGAGCTCATGCTGCCGCTCATGAACTTGGTGAAGAGCGCCCCCATCAGGATCGCCAGGACAACGAGCACGATGAAGAGCGGACGGGTGAACGTGCCCACCCAGTCGTAGCGGGCGACGGAGTCCGTGATGTTCGTCTCGATGATGGGACCGAGGATGAACCCGATGAGCAGCGGCGGACGTGGCCAGCGGTAGCGCTTCATCAGCATGCCGAGCACCGCGCCCCCCAGCACGATAGCGATCGCGCTCACGTCCCGCGTGTCCTGGAAGGCTGCCAGAAGCGATATGGGGATGATGAGGAAGCCGAGCACCGGGTACGGGATGAGCGTGAGGCGCGCCATCTGCCGCGTGAAGCCGAATCCGAGCAGCGTCACGAACAGGTTCCCCAGCCCCAGGCTGACGATGATCATGATGGTGATGTCCGCGTGGTCTTCCAGCATACGCGGGCCGGGCGCGATGCCGTAGGCCAGCATCGCAACGATAACGAACGCCCACGCGCGCCCACCCGGTATGCCAAGCGCGAGCGTGGGGACCGCCTGCCCACCCTCCTTCGAGTTCTGGGCGGACTCGGCGAACAGCACGCCATCCAGCGAGCCTTTGCCGAACTGGCTCTTGTCCTTCGTCCAGAAGATGCCGAACGCGTAGGACATCCAGTCCACGACGCCGCTGCCGATGCCGGGCACGGCGCCGAGGAAGACGCCGAAGAGCGACTGCCGGACAGCCACGTGCCAGCGCGAAAAACCGTATCGTGCCCCGCTGAATATCTCGCTGTAGCTGATGCGGGCGTCCTTCGGCGCAAGCGGCTTGCGCGTCATCGTCAGGTCGATGATCTCGGGTAACGCGAAAACGCCGATGGTTGTCGCGATGAGCGGCAAGCCTGTCCAGAGCAACCACTCTTGTTCAAAGGAGTACCGGAAGTCGAGGCCAAGAGGACCGACCGTGCTAAGCAGCATCCCGAAGATACCCGCCGCGATGCCCTTGATCATCGCGCCGCCGCTCAACGCAGCCACCATCGCGACTCCGAACATCGCCATCGCAGCGATCTCGGCAAAGCCGAACGCCAACACGAACGGCGCTATGACCGGGATGATGATCGCGAGCGCAAATGCGCCCACGACCCCACCTATCGCGGAGACGGCATAGACCGCCCCCAATGTATGCGCGGCATATCCGCGCTGCGCCAGCTGGTTCCCTTCCAGGAACGTGACCTGCGTCGCGCCGCCTGGCATGCCAAGCAGGATGGAGGGGATGGAGTCCAGCGTGTTGTCGATGCCGGTCAGCGTCGCCAGCATCACGAGCCCGACCACAGGATCCGACACCGAGATTACGATGAACGGAATCATGATGGCCATCACCAGGGTTGCCGAGATGCCCGGGATCAGGGCGATCGGCACGGTGATGAACACGGCGACTAGGAAGCCAGTCCAGTAGCCGGCGGTACTCAGGTAGGAAAGCCCCTCAACGAAATCAGCCAGCATCGAAATCTCCCCTCAGGCCACTGCAACCGCCACCAGCCGCTCGAGGGATCAGCGGAAGAGACGTGTTCCCTGGCCTGCGTTTGAAACGGGGCGGGGGGGGGGGGGGCGCCCCCCCCCCCCCCCCAAAGGGGGCGCCGGGGAATGAAGGAGAAAGCGAGGGGGTGGAAATGGTAGTACACCGCCCCACCCCCACCAACAC
>VXQP01000050.1:17361-41121 GCA_009838965.1 Chloroflexota bacterium
CCCCCCCCGCCGGGCGCTCCAGCCTCCTCCCGGCCCCCCCGCGCTGGCTTACCCCGGGGGGCGCCGCTAACCCCCCCCCCGCCCCTTATCCATCAGGTGGCTTCTGCTAGTTGCCCACGTGCTGGGGGAAGTACTTGGGCAGGAGCCGCGCCGCCTGCTCGTCGACGACGGCCTTGGAGCCCTCGAACAGGTCCTCGTTCTCCTTCGTTGCCGCCTTCAACTCGGCACGGCCAATCCAGCCGGGCTCCTCGCCTGCCACGCCGGCGTACTTCTGGATGAGCTCTGCATCGGTGGTGAGCGCTTCCTCGAATGCTGCGGAGAGCGCGTCCGCGATGTGCTCCGGCGTGCCCGGCGGCAGCCAGAGTGCCTTCGACGCGTAGTTCGTCGGCCCGATGAGAGAGTTGAATATGTGTATCTGATCGGCATTCAGGTGGTCGCGGACGTCGCCACAGTGCGGCTCGGTCTGTGCGTTGCCACGCAGTGTGCCGGGGCCCATGCCTGCCATCAGGCGCATCAGGCCGCTCGGGATCCAGTCCGGGTTCTCAACCGGGAACCGGTACCAGAGGCTGGAGCGGACCGTGCTGTTGATGTCGCCCCGGGCCCACATCAGCCGAACCGCGTTGGTGTCAACCGTCGTGAAGCCGAGGTAGTCGAAGGGGATGTCCAACTGCTCGGAGGCGTACACGGTCGCCAGCATCGTCGGGTTGCCCTCTCTGATGTCGGAGAGTTCGTCCGCGAGGATGAACTCGCCGTGGGCGCCGCCGCCCGTGCTGCTCTGGCCAGAGTAGTCCCAGAGGCAGCTCTCAGCCGCGCTGGCGCCGAGGTTGCCGACCGGGTCGTACAGCATCCAGCCGCGCGTCGGGTCGATCGTGGAACCGAGTGGCTCGAACGTGCTGCGCTTGATGAACTGCGTGCTCTCCTGGAAGCCGAACGCCAGCTGCGGCGTGCTGTTCCACGAGATGTAGGTGCCGTCCTTCGGCGCTTCGGTCGCGGAGTAGATGTACTCCAGCGGCTTGTTCGGCTGGTTCGTGAACACCACCCGCGGGTTGCCCGGGATGTACTTGCTCATGAAGGCAGACATCACGCGGCCCTGGGTGTCGGTGCCGCCACCAGGCGAGGAGTTCGCCACGATGCGGACCGTCTTGCCGCTGAAGTAATCAGCAGCGTTGAAGCCGGGCGGAGGCGTCGGGGTCGCCGTCGGCTGAGGCACCGGAGTAGCCGTTGGGGCCGGTGCAGGCGCCGTTGAGCCGCTGTCCGCCGGTACCGGAGTCGGTGTCGGGTCATCCTTCTCCATCATCGCCTCGGGGGTAGGAGTCGGATCCTCCTTCTCCATCATCGCCTCAGGCGTAGGCGTCGCGGTCGGTTCCGGTCGCGGCGTGGGTGTGGGGTCTTCGCCTCCACACGCAGCGATAACGGCCACCGTGGCCACTGCGGTGATGACTCCGGCGAGCCATCGGTTCATTCGAGTCCGCATGTCATCCTCCCTGCATTGATAATCCACTCCTGCAAGCGGAGTGGATCGGCTGCACAAGGGCAGCTGGGTACAGACCTGTGATGTTTATCACGGAAGGAACGAAGTGTTATCAAAAAACATTGCAAAGTACAATAGCAAATGTTGTAATACGGTTTACATTCCAAGAGGAGCAACCCGTGCTCGGTTCGATACTCAAGACACACCACATCTCGCGCTCAGACCTCGCCCATCGGCTCGATGTCTCCGTCCAGACCGTCCACAACTGGTGCAGCGGACGTGTTCGAGTGCCAAGCCATAAGCTCGGACGACTCTGTGACCTGCTCGAAGAGCTGGGTGTGTCGCCGGGCGAACTGGCGCAGATGGCTGTCCGGGAGCTGGAAACGCTCGGCGTGCAACAGGAGCGGCTTGCGCTGCGCTCCAGGAGCTCACAGCCCCTCGTCGGGCTCGTGACGTGGAACCTGATGAGCTCAGGGTTGTTCGGCCCTCTTGCGCGCGTCACCCGCATCGCTTTGGAAGGCATGGGTTACCAGTGCATGGCGCTCGACTGCGGCGGCGAGCACCGCCAGCGGCGCGCCTACCTGCAATGGGCCGCTCAGGGCAACGTGGATGGACTCCTCCTCTGCGGAGTCCCCGGCGATGTTCCTGACCCGGACGACGACCTCTTCGCGTCGCTCAAACCGGTGACCACCGCAGGCATACCCGTCGTTCTGCTTAAGCCGTGGACGGGCTCTGCGGTCACTGTCCCGGAAGGCGTTGGCAGCATCGGATGGGACTACGCTGCCGCCGTCGAGATGGCGGGAGGATTGCTGCAGGAGCTTGGCCATGAGCAGGTGCACGCCGTCCTTGCGGTCACCGCCGCCGGTTTCGGCGCACGCTACTGGGGGCTCGACCGCGCATGGAACAACCTCGGACTTACCTTCGACGAGGACTCGATCATCTGGGCGCAGGAAGGCGAGACCGCTCACGAACTCGCTGACGCGCTTGCAGGCGCACGCGCCGTCTTTGCCCCGCCGTCGCAACTCCCTACCATCGCCCGTGCCTGCTTCGCGAGCGGTATCCGCTGGCCTGACGACTTCAGCGTCGTTTCGCTCGGTAACAGGGCGTTCGTGCCGCAACTGGACCGGCGGCCGTTCACGTTCGTCAGCATCCCGGTGGGGCGGGTGGGACGCGGTGCGGCGCAGCTCCTCTCCAGCATGATCCGCGGCGAACGCTTCCAAACGGGACAGGAGTACGTCATCTACGGCGCGAGCACGATGTCGGTGGAGAATGCGGAGGGCGGGTCCGTCGCCCCTCGGTACCAGGGCGCGGCATATCCCCACATGGCCCGCGTAACCCTCGCGTAGAGCCGTGCTCAGTCCTTCCGCAGCGTTTCTCGCAGCACCAACCCGATGAGCAGCGACGCCGCGATGGCGAATCCCCCCATCGACGCGAACGCCACCGTGAAGCCGCCCGCTCCCGCGATGAGCGCCACTGAGAGCGTGAATATACCGGGGTTGGTGGCCGAGCCCGCCTCCGCGATGAGACGATTGACGCCGAAGAACTTGCCGCGCGCCGCCGCAGGCGCCACGTCTGATCCCAGGGTCTGCATCGAACCTGCCATGAACGACACCGCCAGGTTGATGGTGATGAAGCCCAGGATGAAGAACGGCAACCCCAGTTCGCTCCAGGCGACGCCGCCCATGATCCAGAGCCCCACAGCCAGGAGCGCGCTGGCGGGCACGATGGTGCGCTTCCGCCCGAACCGGTCCATCACCTGCCCCGCCATCAGTGTCACCGGGATACCCACAACCCCCATCGCCGAGCTGATTCCGCCCAACTCAATGGCGCCCAGGCCATAGGCGAATGCCGCATAGGCGACGTAGATGCCGCCCTGCCCCTGCACGCCGCCGCGCCCGACGTTCGCCATGAACTGGGCCGTGAACAGTACGAGCACCGGCCTCGTGATGAGCCGCGCCCAGGAGATGTCCACCTGCGCCGCCGCTGTGTCCCCCCGGCGGCGCGCCAGCACCGCGGGCGCAGTCTCGCGCACGAACAGGTAAGAGGGAACAGTGGCCAGAAGCGCCATTATGCCGAACACCAGGAACGGCATGCGCAAGCCGAACAGTTCCGCGATAGCCCCGCCCGCGAGCGGCCCCAGCAGCGTGCCGGCCCGGCTCACGCCCGCCATGCCGGTGATCATGCGTCCGCGCCGGTTCTGCGCGCTGGAATCCGCGATGACGGTGAGCCTGGTCATCTGCCACATCTGCTGCGCCAGGCCGTTGATGCCCAGGTAGACGAGTATCTCGGCGAAACTCGAAGCCCTCAGAATGAGCAGTGCTGACAGCGATAGGATGAGCGTGCTGCTTATGAGCAGCTTCCGCCGCCCTATGCGGTCCATGAGGTAGCCGGTGGGGAGAGAGACGATGACGCCGCCGAACATGGGCACGAAGAGCAAGAGCCCTGCGCCGGCAGCACCTGTGCCGAAGTCTATCGCCAGCAGCGGCAGCACCGGTACGATAAAGCCGCGCCCCATGCCCAGCAGAAACGCGGGGATCAGCAGCGATACGAGCGCCTCGTTGCGCTCAGCCCAGCGCCGCATACCCGTTGCGGGTTTCGCCTCGTCGGTGGAAGCCTGGGCTTCTTGCTCGTCAGGCGGCATCGCCTATCCGATGGCGTCCGTCAGCCGTTCGAGCTGCTCCAGGTCCGGGGTGACGGGCCGGAAGATGATCTCGTCCGAGCCCAACTCCTCGTGCATGCTAATGGCGTTGCGGATGATCTCCGGCGACGTCGGCTGTAATCGCGCCTGGCGAGAGGGGTCTCCGCCGTAGTAGTCGGCCAGCGCACCAGCGACGGCGTCGTCACCGCCGGGGCCGAGCGCGCACGGCAGCGTTACGACGATGCGCGGCCTGCCCTCTCGACCATTCTCCGCCCACGACTCCTCAACCTGGGTGATGATGCCCTTGGACCACTCCGCCTCCAGCGCCCTGCCACCCATCACGTAGCCGTTGGCGAATCTCCCTACGCGCCCTATAGCCCTTGGATGGGTCCCGCCGATGAGTATCTCCGGGCCGCCGGGCTGCACCGGTGCTGGCCCAACGGGACGCTGCGCGCCCTCGAGCACCTCGCCGTTCCAGATGCGCTTCATGTGGACGAGCTGCTCCTCGAACAGATTGCCCCGGTTGCGGAACTGCGACGGGGCAACGATCGCGTCGTCCTCCCGACCACCGACCGCTAGCCCCAGCGAGAGCCGTCCGTCCGAGATCGCGTCTATCGTCGCAGCCTGCTTGGCAAGCACACCCGCGTTGCGCACGGGCGCGAGCAGGATGGTCGTTACGAGGCGCAGGCGCTTCGTGATAGCGGCTACCGCCGCGAGCTCGGCCATCGCCTCAAAGTTGTCGTAGGCCAGCCGGTCGAGCGCTGCAAACGAAGAGTACGGCCCCTCATCGGCGCGGCGCGCCAGCTCCGATATATACGCCCAACTGTCCGTCGGCATCTTGAACGGAAGTCCAACGCCAACCTTCATGCGCTCACCTGCCCTTGAACTCCGGCCTCCGCTTGTCTAGGAAGGCCCGTACTGCTTCCTTGTGGTCCTCCGAACGGCGCGCCAGCTCCTGCGCCGTCTGCGCCAGGCGCAGGCTGTCGCCGAACCCCATGTCGAACGACCGCTGCACGAGGTACTTGGTCAGCGACATCGAGTACGTCGCGCCGGAGGCGAGACGCCCCGCGAACTCCATCGCCGCCGAGAGCATCTCCTCATGGGGGTGCACCCTGCTTACGAGTCCCATCCGGTAGGCCTCGTCGGCGCTCAGCCGGTCGCCCGTGTACTGCATGTAGTAGGTGTTGCTCAGGCCGATGAGGCGCGGCAGCTGCCAGCAGGAGCCGTCCCCCGGCACGAGACCCATCCGCACGAACGCCTCCGCGAATTCCGCCTTCTCCGACGCGATGCGGATATCACACGACAGCGCGAGCCCGAGACCGACGCCGATCGCGTGGCCGTTCACCGCCGCGATGGTCGGCTTCTGCACCTCGCTTATCCGCAACGGCACGTTGGATACGGAACCGAAACCCGCCTCCGCCTTCTCCGACGCGCGCTGACCGAGCCGCGCCTCCATGTCTCCCCACGGCAGCGGCTGCCGCTCCGCCCGCGCGCCCTCTTCTTGCTCGATACGTCCGATGGTCTCGTCGAACCGGCGGATGTTCGCGCCTGAGCAGAACGACGGGTCGCGGCCCGTGAGCACCAGCACACGGTCGGCGTCATTCGACTCGAATGCTTCGAGTTCGGCGTATAACTCCGCGGCCATCTCCGTACCGAGCGCGTTCCGCGTCGACGCGTGGTCGAGCGTGATGAGCACGACACCGTCATCCCGTCGAACTTCGATGAATTCGCTCGTGGCGTTACCTCCTCGCAACGTGGGGTCGCTCGGCATTCTATGGAGCGTCCTGCCCGCTGTCCAACGAACGTGCCGCACTTCCACCCCTCCCCGATTGACGCGGCGCGGACGGCCAACTACGCTCACTCCAACCTGACTGAGGTAGCACATGAGCGCAGGCGATATCTCGAACGCAGCGTACGACCGCATCGGCGGCGTATTCCAACGCGCCCTCACCGGGCTGAGCATCGAGCAGCTCAAGGCACAGCCTTCCGGCCCGGAGAGTAATCCCATCGGCTGGCTCTCCTGGCACCTCACCCGCACGCAGGACAAGACCTACTCCCAGCTGCTGGGGGAAGAGGAAGCGTGGACGGCGGACCGCTGGTGCGAGCGGTTCGGGCAGCCGGCGGACAGGGGCACCGGCAACGGCGACTCGCTGGAGCAGGTGCATACGTTCGACCCGATCGATTCAGACACGCTGGTCGCCTATTTCGAGGCAGCCCGGGAGAAGTCCCGCAGGTTCCTCGACGCGCTGACCGACGACGACTTGGACAAGCCGAGCGCTGCGGGTGTCGCGCGGGACGAGACGATCAAGCTATCCATCGCCCGCGTCACCGGCGACCTCATCCAGCACACGGGCCAGATCGCCTACGTACGCGGGTTGGTCGACCGGCACGGCTGGTACGGTGCATAGGAAGTTGCACTCGTCATCCCAGCGTGTGCTCAGCCCGGAATGGAGAACAACGCGCATGAGCACCATCCGTATCTGCTACGAAGATTTCGAGAGATTCAAAGCCGATGTGCAATCCATCGCGAGTTGGCCCGCACAGTTCAGTTGGAACAAGGACAAGGCTTGGCCAAAAGGGAATCAGGGGTGGAGCCACCCTGTCCTAACAGAGATTTTCAATCACCTGCGCGATACCTACTACACCGAGCACCGAACCACACCCATGTTTCTGGCCAATGACCATCAGATAAGGAAAGTGGGGTACGATAAAGCGGTGATGGCCGTATTTGAATTGGAGACTTGCACAGGCAAGCCAGCAGGAGGGCTTCCATGCTGACGCAGGAACAGAACGACCGCATCACACGAGTCGGTCCCGGCACGCCGATGGGCGAACTGATGCGCCGCTACTGGCACCCCATCGCCGCAGCCGCGGAGCTCGACGAGCGCCCCACGAAAGCCGTCCGCGTCCTCGGTGAAGACCTCGTCCTCTACAAGGACAAGTCAGGAACGATAGGACTCATCGACCGCTTCTGTCCGCACCGGCGCGTCGACCTCTCCTACGGCATCCCCGAGGAGCACGGACTCCGCTGCATGTACCACGGCTGGATGATGGACGAGACCGGCCAGTGCATCGAGCAGCCCTTCGAGGAGACCGTTCACCCGGACGGGCGCTTCAAGGAGAAGGTGAAGGTCGCGGGCTACCCCGTGCAGGAGCTCGGCGGACTCATTTTCGCCTACATGGGCCCGGCGCCCGTGCCGCTCCTCCCTAACTACGACATCCTCGCGCAACGCGAGGGCGTACTGCGCGAGGCATTCATCGCGGTGGTGCCGTGCAACTGGTTGCAGTGCATGGAGAACTCCGTAGACCCGGTGCACCTGGAGTGGCTGCACGGCGTCTACGGCGCACACCGCGCCAAGCTGGAGGGACGTCGCGACGCCGTCGCCGAGAGCCTCGCCATGTACGACCGCCACAAGGAGATCGGGTTCGACGAGTTCGAGCGCGGCATCATCAAGCGCCGCGTTTACGGCAACACGACAAAGGAGTCACCCAAGTGGAGCGTGGGCCATCCCCTGCTCTTCCCGAACATCCTCCAGCAGGGCGGCGGCGGCCGCTACTTCTTCCAGTACCGCACGCCCATCGACGATACCCACACCTGGCACGTGGAGATAACGAGCTACTGGTTCCCGGACGACATCGAGGTGCCAGAGCAGGACAGCGTTCCCTACACCAACATCGGCCTGAAGACGGCGGACGGCTACTGGCGCAGCGACGACACGATGGCGCAGGACCACGCCGCATGGATACTGCAGGGGCCGATCATGGACCGCTCAGCGGAACGCCTCGGCGAGTCCGACCGCGGTCTCATTCTCTACCGGAAGATGCTGGACGAACAGGCTGCCGTCGTGGAGGACGGCGCCGAGCCGCTCAACGTGATCCGCGACCCGGCGGAGAACGTGATGATCCACGTGCCGCAGGAGGGCTGGGGCAGACTCGGCCGCACCTCGGATATCGACGAGGTGGCGCGCTACGGCAGCGCGCTCAAGCCGCTTATCATCGACCTGCTGACGCAGACCTCCTACGTCCAGCAGCACCACGCGACGGCGTAGCCATGGCTACCAACGCACCACTCAACTTCGGCATCATCGGCCTGGGGGCAGGCGCGATGAACATGATCCCCGAGCTGCGGGCGAACCCGAACGCCCGCATCGCGGCGGTCGCAGACCCACGCGATTCCGCCCGTGAGCGCTTCGAGCGCGACTTTGGAGGACGCGCCTATGACGACGCCGAGGGGCTCTGCGCCGATCCCGGCGTCGACGTCGTCTACGTGATGACGCCGGACGAGATGCACGCCGCGCACACCATCATGGCGGCGGAGCAGGGGAAGCAGGTCATCCTCGACAAGCCGATGGGGCTGACGCTCGACGAGTGCGACGCCATCATCGAGGCGACGGAGCGCAACGGCACGCGCGTGCTCGTGGGCCACTCGCAGAGCCTCGACCTGCCGAACCTCAAGATGGCGGAGATCGCCAACAGCGGCAGGCTCGGCAAAGTCGTCATGATGCACACGATGTTCTACAGCGACTGGATCTACCGCCCGCGCGCCAGGGAAGAGCTGATGCAGGACCGTGGCGGCAGCATCGTGCGCCGGCAGGGGCCCATCCAGGTGGACATCTCCCGCATGATCGGCGGCGGGAAGGTGCGCTCGGTCCGCGCCCGCACCAACATCGTCGACCCCGACCGTCCCATCGACGGCTCCTTCATGGCGTTCCTCGACTTCGAGGAGGGGCACACGGCCACCATCACCTACGACGGCTACGGCCACTTCAACAGTGCAGAGCTGACCTTCGGCTTCACGTTGCAGGGGCAGCAGATGGACCCCGCCCTCCACGTTAATTCGCGGCGCCGCATCGCGGCGTTCGCGGACGCCGAGGCCGAGGAGGCGTACAAGGACTCGACGCGCTACGGCGGCTCGCTGGAACGCTCGATCGAGCACCCCGTCTCACCGGATCGGCGTCACGCCTTCTTCGGCCTAACCCTCGTCTCGTGCGAGCGGGGCGACATGCGCCAGACACCCACCGGCCTCATCATCCACGGCGACGACGGCAACGAGGAGGTAGACCTCCCGGCAGGCCCCGGCTACAACCGGCGCTACTGCTCGATAGAGGTCGACGAGATGTGCCGCGCGGTCCGCACGGACACGCCCGTCCGCATCCACGACGCTCACTGGGGCAAGGCGACGCAGGAGGTCGTGCTCGGCATCATCCAGTCCTCGGACGAGCGCCGCGAGGTGTTCATGCAGCACCAGGTGCCCTACACCGGCCAGGGCGTGGAATAACGGCTCTCGCGCAACCTCGATACGTGGACTACTGACGGCGCTGTGCCTGTGATAGGCTCACCGCGCCCCGTCATCGGGGGCGCATACGCCGGCGCAGGGGGAGGAATGAAAGCAGCCGTTCTGGTAGAAGCGAACGAACCGCTCAGGATCGAAGAGGTCGAGCTCGACCCGCCGAAGGCGAACGAGGTACGCGTCAACATCGCGGCGGCGGGCGTCTGCCGCAGCGACCTCCATTTCATGCGCGGCGAGGCCGTCATCGCCAAGCCCGCCGTGCTCGGTCACGAGGGCTCTGCCATCGTCCAGGAGGTCGGCGAGGGCGTAACGCGCGTCGCTCCCGGCGACCACGTCATTCTCTCGTTCGTGCCATTCTGCGGACGCTGCCCGTCGTGTATCGGCGGACGGGCCAACCTCTGCGACACCCACCTCGCAACCGGCCCGCAGATGTTCGACGGCACGCGCCGCCTCCACTGGAACGGGCAGGACCTCGCGCACATGGGCAAGGTCGCCTGCTTCGCGGAGCAGGCCGTCGTGCCCGAGGCCGGCTGCATGAAGATAGACCCGGACTTCCCGCTCCCGGTGGCCGCGCTCATCGGCTGCAGCGTCACCACCGGCGTCGGCTCGGTGCTGTTCAGCGCCCAGGTCGAGCCCGGCAGCACCGTCGCGGTCATCGGCTGCGGCGGCGTGGGACTCAACGTTGTGCAGGGCGCACGGCTGGCAGGAGCGAAGCGGATCATCGCTGTCGACATCAACGACGCCGCGCTTGAGTTCGCCACGCGGTTCGGCGCGACCGACACGCTGAACCCCAACCACGGCGACGCGCTGAAGGAGATACGCGACATGACCGGCGGCGGGGTGGACTACGCCTTCGAGGCCTTCGGCTCTTCCGAGACGGCCACGATGACGTTCGACGCAGCCCGCAAGGGCGGCACCGCCGTCATCGTCGGGCTCGCGCCGGTCGGCGACTTCGCCAGCATCGACGCGGTCGCTCTCGTGCGCTACGAGAAGACGCTGAAGGGCGCGTACTACGGCTCCTCCCGCCCCGCCATCGACTTCTACCGCATGGTGGACTTCTATGAGAGCGGCAAGATAGACGTGGACAACCTGATCACGCGCACCTACAGCCTCGACCAGATCAACGAGGCGTACGAGGAGCTGGACCGGGGCGTCGTGGGCCGCGGGGTCATCACGTTCTCATGAGACAGGTAACGCTCACGGTCAACGGACGGCGGCGCTCCGCGGAGGTCGAGGATCGCGACCTTCTCGTGGACATGCTCCGCGAGAAGCTGCGCCTCACCGGAACGCACATCGGCTGCGACACGAGCCAGTGCGGCGCATGCACCGTGCTGCTGAACGGCGCGGCGGTGAAGTCGTGCTCGCTGTTCGCGGCACAGGCCGAAGGCGCAAAGGTCACAACGATAGAGGGGCTCGCGAAGGGCGACACGCTCCACCCCATCCAGCAGGCGTTCCACGAGGAGCACGGCCTGCAGTGCGGCTTCTGCACACCGGGGATGGTGATGCTGTTGCACGAGTTCCTGCGCCGCAACCCCGACCCGACGGAACACGAGGTTCGCACTGCCCTGAGCGGTAACATGTGCCGCTGCACCGGCTACCAGAATATCGTCGCGTCCGCGCTCCACGCTGCGCGGACGCTGCGGAGCGAGGGATGATCCCCGCAGCGTTCACCTATCACGCGCCCCGAACGCTCCGCGATGCGGTGCGCCTGCTGCGCGCGTACGAAGGTGACGCACGAGTCGTCTCCGGGGGGATGAGCCTCATCCCGGCGATGAAGCTGCGCCTCGTTCAGCCCGAGCACCTGATCGACATCGGCAGGCTCGGCGAACTCGACTACGTCCGGCGCACTGAGGACGGCAGGGTCGCCATCGGCGCGGGCGCAACGTACCGCAGCATCGAGAAGTCGCGAACGGTTGCGGCGGTCGCTCCGATGCTCGTTGAGACCGTACGCCAGGTGGGCGACCTGCAGGTGCGGAACCGCGGCACGCTGTGCGGCAGCGCCGCGCACGCCGACCCTGCAGCGGACGCTCCCGCCGCCCTCCTCGCACTCGACGCTACGCTCCACACCGCCGGCGGGCCGAGCCGCCGCTCGATTCAGGCGCGCCGTTTCTTCGTCGACGCCTACGAGACCGTGCTTGGCCCGACCGAGGTGCTGACGGAGATACGCATCCCGAAACAGCCCGCGCGCACAGGGTCAACGTACCTGAAGTTTGCGAACAAGGCGTCGCGGTTCGCCATCGTTGGCGTCGCGGCAGCCATCACGGTGGACCGGAAGGGCGTCTGCACGCGGGCACGCATCGCGGTGACCGGCGCTGGGCCATGCGCGGTGCGGGCAACCGCGAGCGAGCGCTATCTCACGAGACGCAAGGTCTCGCCGGAGGCCATTGCAGCAGCGGCGTCGCGGGCGTCGCGGGACATGGAGTTCATCGAGGACGTTCACGGCTCCGAGGAGTATCGCGAGCACCTCACCGGCGTCATCACCCAGCGCGCGCTGGCAGAGGCCGCGCGCCGAGCGGGCGCGTAGAACGGACTACAGCCTCAACCCAGATTGCCCCACCTGTCCCAGTGCGTGACCTCCGATGCGGGGCGTCGAGTCGTCGGGCCGTAGCGGTGGCCGTCCTGCGGCCAGCCGAGCGGGATCATCGCGGCGGTGACGAAGTCGTCCGGCAGGCCGATGGCCTCGCGTATCTGCGGCTCGAAGCCCCTCCGAACGCGCGTCGTCAGTACGCTGCCGAGCCCGTAGGCCCGCGCGGCGAGCAGCATGTTCTGCACGGCAGGGTAGATGGAGGCCCCGTTGTGGATGTCGGTGCCCGGATGGCGCGTGACGGCGAGTATCCAGACCGGCACGTCCATGATGTGCTCCGCGAGGTAGTCGGCGGACTCCGCCGCTCGCCGCTCGGATGCGGTCGCTGCCTCGCCGTGATTGGGGCGCCCCACGCCAGCGTAGTGCTCCGCGACGATGCGCTTCGTGGCCTCGTCCTTGATGACGACGAACCCCCACTGCTGAGAGTTGCCGCCGTTGGGCGCGCGGATGCCCGCCTCGATAACCTTCCGAACGAGATCGTCCGGCACGGGATCGCTCTTCAGGTATCGCAGCGCCCGCTGCGTGTACATCGCCTCGAACAGTCCTATGTCCTCGCTCATCGCCACTCCTCGTTTCTCAAAGCTCAAAGATGGGCATTATCTCCCAATGCGTCCATACCCCTGTGTCGATGTTGCACGGAGGCGGAGGATTGTGGCGGGCATATTCCTGCGCTTCCTTCTGGGTCCCGTAGGACTCCAGCCACAATTCTCTTCCGTGCCTCTCGCACGAGGCTATCAACTGATATCTGCTTGGTTCTCCGAACTCTGCGGCCATGTCCCCCCTCTCCTTCTACCATCCACCCCTCTCTTTTCCGCTACTGCTGTGTAGCATTGCATACAGTCCGCTAAACTTACCATCGCGGAGTCCATCCCGGATACCGAACCACGGAGGAGCTCTATGCTGACCAGCGACATGAACGACCGGCTGACGCAGGTGGGGCCCGGCACGCCGATGGGCGAACTCATGCGCCGCTACTGGCACCCCATCGCCGCGAGCCTCGAACTGAACGAGGAGAACCCCACGAAGGAGATACGCCTCCTCGGCGAGGACCTCGTGCTCTACCGGGATGCAAAGGGCAAGGTCGGCTGTATCGAGCCGTCGTGCGCCCACCGCAAGGCGAACCTCTCCTACGGCATCCCGGAAGAGAACGGGATCAGGTGCGCCTACCACGGCTGGATATTCAACGAGACCGGCCAGTGCATGGACCAGCCATCGGAGCCGGAGGGTTCGAAGTTCAAGGAGAAGGTGCGCATCAAGGCATACCCGGTGGAGGAGAAGGGCGGCGTCATCCACGTCTACATGGGGCCGGACCCCGTGCCGGTGCTCCCGAACTGGGACCTCTACCAGTGGGAGGGCGTGGAGCGCTCCACCTACTCGGTGATGCTGCCGTGCAACTGGCTGCAGTGCCACGAGAACTCGCTCGACCCCGTGCACTTCCAGTGGCTGCACCGCTACTACGGGATGTGGCGCGCCTCCAAGATCATGGGCGAGGAGCGCCGCGAGGAGTTCGACCGCATCTCCGCGTCGCGAGGCAAGGCACACGTGAAGATCGGCTTCGACCGGTTCGAGTACGGCATCATCAAACGGCGGATGCTGGAGGGCGAGGACGAGCAGAGCGAGTGGTGGCGCATCGGCCACCCCATCCTGTTCCCGTACACGCTGCGCGTCGGCCAGGGGACATGGTTCGAGTTCCAGCACCGCGTGCCCGTCGACGACACGCACACGCTGCACTTCGGCTACACCATCCGAACCCCGCAGCCCGGCGAGGTCATCGAGCCCACGCCGATGACCCACGAGCACCGGCCCGCCTTCTTCGACAACGGGCGTATCAAGGACGACTGGGTCGTCGGGCAGGACCAGCTCGCGTGGATCATCCAGGGCCCGCGCATGGACCGGAGTACGGAGGCGCTGGGCATCACGGACATCGGGCTCATCATGTTCCGCAACATGCTGAACGAGCAGATCAAGGTGGTGGAGGACGGCGGCGACCCGGTGAACGTGCACCGGACGCAGCGGGACATCATCGAGTTGCCGACCGAGTACGCATGGTTCCCCGGCTACGACCGGACGGGCGGCCCCTTCGCCGACCTGCAGCCGCAACCCGTCGAGCTGGAGCGGAGTCTGCAGTAGGGACGCCCTCACCCCAGGGCCTTTGTCCTGTGACACTTGCCTCTTTCGCGATTGCGCCGCCTCCGCGTACGCTGTTTCGGACGGCGAGCGGACGTTGGGGCAGGCGCGTCGGACGGATGAGTGGAGCAGCGACTGATCGACTCAAAAAGGCTCAGAAGGGCTCGAAAAACAGCGGGAATGAGCCGCTTTGAGCCCCTCAAGGGGCTCGTCAGGGCGCAGACATCAGAGGTAAATGAGCCCTTTTGAGCCTCTCGCTACGAGTAAACCGAAAAAACTTCCCTCTCCCCGCCCGGCAGGAAGGGGAAAGAGTAGTCCTTCCTGCGAAGCACCAGATGGTGAGCAACTGATGCTGTGACCTAGGAGGTCCATACATGACCAGCGACTCGCTTCTTGCCCACCTCGCTTGGCGGTTCCCAGGCACTAATGAAGACGTCGCGACCGAGGCTCTGTGTTACATCCTCTGCAAACAGGAGAGCGCACGAACGGCCCTGGCCGGCCTGCTGAGGTCGGGCGGCGCAGACCCCGAGCAGATGGACTCCTTCGACACGCAGCGTGTCTACCAACGGTCCAAGAAACCCGACCTCGTTGCCTTCAACGAAGGCAGGGAGGTGTTGCTGGTCGAGTCGAAGTTCTGGGCCGCGCTCACGCCCAACCAGCCGAACGGGTATCTCAAACTGATGATGGATGACCTGCCTGATGCTAGGAATCTGCTCTTCATCGCCCCGGATGCCAGTCAGGACTGGCTATGGAACCAACTGTGCGGACGGGCCAAGGGGCTCCAGCTCACCGGCGAGCAAGCCACAGACGGGGTGCTGAGCGTTGCCGTGGGCAGCGACGGTCACCGGCTGATGCTGACCAGTTGGGATACCCTGCTTCACCGCTTGACGCGCGACGGGGCTGAGGAGGACGACAACCTCCAGCAGCTGAGGGGGCTGTGCGCTCTGGCCAGTGATCCGCCTCCTGACGCCAGTAGCGATGTAGAGGAGTTGAGCGAGATTGACCACTACAAGGCCTTCCTAAGGGATGCAACCGCTCTGGCACAGTCTAAGGGAATCATCGACACGAAGGGGCTAAGTTATGGCGGTCCGGGATACGGGAGGTACTTCCATTTCATGAATGCCGGGGGTGAGAGGTTCGCCGCTGCTTACGCATGGGTCGGGTTCAACTTCGCCCGTACCGAGGCACCCTTCTCTCTCTTTTTTCTCTCCACTGGTTCAGACGCCAATCTGGAAGAGGTCAACGCGCAGATGGCAGGAGAGTTGGACAAGGACGGCCACGTCTCCATCCCAATCTCCGCCACGGCAGGATACGCGTACGTACGTGAGGAAGTAGTCGGCAAGCTGAAGGAGATCAGGGAGCGGATAGCGGTCTCAGGGTAAGCGCCATGACCACTCCCCTGCGCATATTGCCTGAGCGGCTCGTCGAGAACCTGGAGTGCGCACGGTACCGGTACGCGGTGACGATGCAGAACATCCCGCACTACTACACGTTGGAGAGCAGTTGGGACGACTGCGAAGACGGCGTCAGCGCGGAGTTCCGGTGGACGGTGACCGAGATGCGAAAGCACGAGGTCATACGTTCGTTCGGGAGCCGGGAGCAGCACTACCTGGACGTAAACGGCTTCTCCTACTGGACGATGGGCGGGCCGACGCTGCCGGTGGCTGAAGCGGGGCTCATCAACCGGCAGTACTCGACGCACGGGGCGTACGATTCGCCGTTCGACTCCATCGCGCACCGGTACGACGACTCGGAGAAGCCGTGGTGGAAGGTGCAGGCGGAGCGCGAGGCGCTGTACGCGCCCGCCGCGCCGTCGGGGCGCGTTCTCGACGTCGGATGCGGGACGGGGCTGCTGGCGGACTACTGCTACCGGAAGATCGACCGCGAGCAGTACGTCGGCATCGACCCGAGCGCAGGGATGCTGGCGAAGTTCGCGCTGAAGCACCCCGACTACAAGGCGGACGCGACGCTGCTCCGGACGACGTTCGAGGACTACGAGACGCCGCTGCGGTTCGACACGATCGTCGCGATGGCGGGGTCAGGGTCGCACGTCACGGGCGTGGACATCATCGAGAAGGCATGGCACCTGCTCGCACCTGGTGGTCGGGCGTACCTGACGTTCTACCGCGACCCGGCTGTGGCGTTCGAGCGGATGGGGATCGAAGCGCCGATGCTCGCGGCGACGCCGGAGGGAGCGGTGGGGGACGGGGAGTACGACGTGCTGGAATTCACACGGGGCGGGGACTAGCGGGCTACGTCCCCTACCGCACCCCAGGGCCGCCGTGCTGCTGCTGACCGAGGCGGTTGTAGGTGACCGGGGTCGTGACGAGCAGGCCGGCGTCGACCGGCAGAACAACACCCGTCACCCAGCGGGCCTCATCGCTCGCGAGGAAGACCGCGGCCCAGCCGATGTCCCACGCGGTGCCTTCGGTGCCAAGCACGCCCGCCTCGCGCCGTATCTGGCGCAGGTCGTCGTCCATGCGGGGCGCGACCATCGGCGTGTAGACGAGGCCGGGCGCGATGCAGTTCACGCGGATGCCGTCGCGCCCGTGGTCGCCCGCCATCGACTGCGTGAGGCCCACCACCGCCGCCTTGGACGTGGTGTACGGCGTGCTGCTGTTCGCGCGCAGCCCCGCGATGGAGGAGAGCGTGATGATGGAGCCGCCTCCGCCCTTCTTCATCTCGGGGATGGCGTACCTGGAGGTGAGGACGATGCTCTTGACGTTGACCGCCATGATGTGGTCCCACTGCTCCTCGGTGACGTCGGTCACGTCGGCGCGGGTGGAGATACCGACGTTGTTGTGGACGATGTCCAGCCGCCCGTAGCGCTCGACCGCCGTGCGCACCATCGCCTCGCAGTCGGCGGCGCTCGTCACATCGGCGGCCATGGCGGACGCGGTCCCGCCCTCCTCCTCGATCAGCCGCAGCGTCTCCTCGGCGCGTTCGAGCTCGCGGTCGACGAGCAGTACCTTCGCGCCCTCGCGCGCGAAGAGGATGGACGCCGCCTTGCCGTTGCCGACGCCGGGGCCGCTGGACCCTGCGCCCGTTACGATTGCCACCTTGCCTGCGAGCCTGTCTGCCACGCTACTCCTCCTCTGGATCGCCATCGTCATCGGTGAGGCCGCTCACCATGGGATGCCCCGCGAGCAGGCCGGACATCTCCGTGACGCGCCCCTCGAATATCCTGCCCTCGATCGCGGACTCGACCTGCGCGTACCAGCCATCGGCCAGCTTGAACAGTTTGATGGTGAGGTGACCGTCGCGCACGACGATCTCGTCTGCAGCCTCCGGCCACCGCATAGCCGCGCCTCCGTTCGCTGCGGCGCATCTTCCGCTACGCGGGGTTCCGGCGCAAGCAGCCCATCGAACATGACACCACCCGGCCCATAGGAACCGGGTGGTGAACCGAAGCCGTTTCGACGATTCGCCTACGCGAAGTTGGCGTCGATCTCCGGGGCGAGCTGCGCCTCGATGAGCGGTTTGAGGTTCGGCTTGTCGCGGAACGGTCCACCGGTGACGTCGTAGCCGGGATAGTAAGAGTGCTCCTGCGGCAGGACGATGACGCCCTTGTCCTCGCGGTGGACGTTCATCGGTTCCCCGCCGTCCTCGACGATCTGCATCTGCTCCTCGAGCACCTTGCGGTAGAGGATGATGCCGACGTCCGTGACGCCGAGCGCCTCGGTCGTGCGATCGCTGATGGGGCCCTGCATGATCCAGGCGGCCTGGTCCTGGCCGAGCACCCAGTCGGCGCGGATGCGCCCGTCGTTCTTGAACACGTTCTCATACTTGTATGGGATCTCGGCCTGTTCGAAGTCCTCGCCTATCTCCGGCACGCGGACGCGCAGGACGATGTGGTAGGTGTGGGTGTCGTCCATGGGAGTACGCATCTGGAAGCCGTGGTTGCGCTGCTGGCCGACCCGGAGGATGTTGGGGAAAAGGACGGGGTGGCCGATGCGCCACCACTCGTTCTCCTCGGTGTCGCCCTGCATGAGGCGGCGCTTGATGACACCGTACTCGAAGCGGTCGAAGCCGACCTTCACCTCGTGACGCCCGCGCATGCCGTCGCCCTGCATCTGCTGCTTCCAGGCCTCGCGCTCTTCCGGCGGCTTCTCCATGCCGAGCACGTAGGAGCCCCAGTAGTTGTGCAGCCACTCGAAGTGCACGGGGTCGAGCGAGTTGTCCATGCACTGCAACCAGTTGCACGGAAGCTCCATCGCGACGACCCAGCGCTCGACGCCCTCCCACTCCAGGAGGTCCCAACGGGGGAGCATGGGGGCCGGCGAGGGCCCCATGTACGCCCATACGATGCCGGCCTTCTCCTGTACGGGGTAGGCCTTGATGCGCACCTTGTCCTTGAACTTGGAACCCTCGGGCTCCGACGGCTGGTCCATGCACTGGCCGGTCTCATTGAATATCCAGCCGTGGTAGGCACACCGGATGCCGTTCTCCTCAGGTATGCCGTAGGAGAGGTTCGCCTTGCGGTGGGCGCACGACGGCTCGATGAGGCCGAGCGTGCCCTTGGCGTCGCGGTAGAGGACGAGGTCCTCACCGAGGATGCGTACTTCCTTCGTGGGGTTGTCGGGGTTCAGTTCGGCGCTCGGCGCGATAGGGTGCCAGTAGCGGCGCATCAGTTCGCCCATCGGCGTGCCCGGCCCGACCCGTGTGAGACGCTGGTTCTGTGCCGCAGTGAGCATCCGCGTACCTCCGTTAGAGGTTGTTCGTACTCTTGTAGTTCATCATACGCCCGCTGAGCAAGGGCCTGCCTGCGCCTCGAGGGTATCAGAGGCCGTAGTCCGGCGACATGGGCACCTGGTGCGTGAGGCGCACGTCCTTACCCGTGCGCGACGACTCCATGATGCCGGTGATGAGCTCCAACGTCGCCATGCCCCACAGTCCGTCGTGGTAGACGGGCGCGCCGTTCCGCACGGCGTTGTAGAGCTCCATCAGGTCTTCCCTGCCCGCGTGGTAGCGCGAGATCGTGAGCGAGCGGTCCTCGATGCCGCCGTCCTTGTAGACGTACAGCCCGTATCGGGACTGCCGGAGGTCGCCTCGCTCACACGTCGCGATGAGGATGCCGAGGTTGGTCGGACGCCAGGGCGGCAGTTCCTTCGGAGGTTCGCGCCAGGCGCGGCGTTCGTGCTCCGAGCCGATGCGGAGCGAGTCCTTCGCTGCGAACTCGTCGCGCGTGCCGTCCTTCAATCCCGCGCGGATGCGGATGCGGTCGTCGTGGGTGTACCCCTCGATGAGACCCCTGCCCTGCTCGTCGCTCCACGGCACGAGGTCGGCGGTCATGGAGTAGCCGTAGCCGTTGTTGGTGACGGTGGCGGTCGCGCCCGTCTCGAACTCCATGAACGCAGAGTAGTAGCCGACGGCGTTGCGCTCCGGCCACCACTTGCCTGTGGCGCCGCGTATCGTGCGCACCATGCCGCCGCCAAGCACACGAAGGCTGTCCAACTGGTGCGGCCCCTGGCGGTAGAGCACACCCCCTCCAACGCTCTCGTCCAGCTCCTCCGGCTGGCGTGCCTGGAGCATCCAGTCCGTGAACGCCCAGTTGTTGAGCGCCTTGAGCGGCCCGAGCTCGCCGGAGAGGATGATGCGCCGCATCTCCAGGACGGGCGGGCTGAAACCGAGCGTGTGCCCGCAGAGCAGCTTCACGTTGTTCCTGGCCGCGGCCTCCACCATCGCCTCGGCTTCCTGCATGTTCAGGGCCATCGGCTTCTCGGAGACCGCGTGCTTGCCTGCGTTCGCAACGAGCACGACATGCGGACTGTGGAAATTGTTCGGCGTCGCGACCCAGACGGCCTCGACGTCCGGATCGGCGCAGAGCGCCTCGGCAGTGTCGTAGACATGGGCATCCGGGTGACGGGCCTTGAAGGCTTCGAGGACGCGGGGATTGGTGTCTGCCGCGGCCATCAGTTCGATCTCGTCCAGGCTCTCCATGCTGGGCATGATCTGCGTCGCGCCGACGCCCACGCCGATGATGCCCATCTTCAGAGGTTTGACAGAGCCTGTGGTCATGGTCTGCTCCTATATTCGGTGCCCCTCGCTACAGGGTCAGCCGACGTGTTGTGTCATGCCGAGACGCTCACCCGAGAGATTCCTCGACTCCGCTGCGCTCCGCTCGGAATGACAGACCCTACCCGATGGCGCCGACGATGTCCTGGCGCGCGCCTTCCTCCTCACGGTAGAGGCCGATCGCCTCGATCACCGGCAGATCGCTCATCGAGAAGAGCACCGCGTCCTCTGACGCGTCGGTGCCGTGCTCGTGCAGCAGCCACGACGGCAGGACGAAGGTGTCGCCCTTCGACCAGTCGAGCCGGTTGCCGTCGATGATCGAGTACCCCTCGCCCTTCGCGACGTGGTAGACGACGCTGGAGGTGTGGCGGTGGGCGTCGGTGCGCGAACCCGGGGCGAGGCGCTGCAGCTTGAGCGCCAGCGTCGGCATGGAGTGGCCGCCCGTCACCGGGTTCGCGTATTCCATGATGATGCCGTCGAAGCGGTCTTCCTCGCCGTAGCCGAGGAGGGCGCCGTACGCCTCGTCCCACCGGTAGGTGAGCGGAAGGGCGCCGCCCTGGACGTCTCCTAAGTTGGGGCGCATGAGACCGTTGCCGATGGAGGCGTTGGTGAAGCCGACAGGCTTGGTCACAGGTTGCACGTCCTCAGGGAACGGCTCCTGGAACATGGCGTCGAGGTAGCCGACCAGCGGGGCGTCGAGGCAGTCGAGCCAGATGACTGGTTTGTCGGTCGGATTGTTGTGGTCGTGCCAAGCCCAGCTGGGGGAGAGGACGAGGTCGCCCTCCTGCATCCGGAAGCGCTCTCCCTCCTGCACGGTGAAGGCGCCCTCGCCCTCGATGACGAAGCGGATGGCGGCTGCGGTGTGGCGGTGCGCCTCGGCGATCTCGCCGGGCCAGACGATCTGGACGGCGGCGGACATCGTCTTGGTCGCGCCGGCCATAGGGCTCTTCAGCCCGGGGTTGCGCATGGTGAGCGCCCGGCGGAAGCCCTGCCCCTGCAGGCTCTCCAGCTCGCCGGCCTGGATCGCGAGTTCACGCATCCGGTCCCAGCGCCACACGTGCGGCGCCAGTTTCGGACGCTCGGGCGGGTTCGCGTGCATCACCCACAGCGGGTTGATGTTCTCGTCGTCCAACTCCTGGTGGTACGCCTTCTCGCTCTCCGGCATGATCCAGGTCATGGTCGTCCTCCCTTTACTCTCTCGCCTGTGCCCTTGCGGACAGTTCGCCTACCTGACTGATGTTGATCGTGACGAGGTCGCCCGGCCCTACGGAGCCGACGCCCTCGGGTGTGCCGGTGAACACGAGGTCGCCCGGCTCCATGCGGGCCACCCACGACATGTTCGCTATCTGGTTCTTGCAGTCCACGATCATGTCGCAGGTGAACGCGTGCTGGCGCAACTCCTCGTTCACCCAGAGGTTGATCTCGAGGTCCTGCGGGTCCGGCACCTCGTCCGCCGTGACGATGCACGAGCCTATGGGCGCGAACGTGTCGAAAGACTTGCGCTTGCTCCTGTCCTCGGGTCCGCGCACGGTCATGTCCAGTCCGCAGGTGTAGCCGAACACGTGCGAGAGCGCTTCGCCCAGCGGGATCATGCTCCCGCCCTTCCCGATAACCATGACGAGCTCGGACTCGTGATGGATGACGCGGTCCGAGTACGGCAACAGGATGGGGTCGTTCGGGCCCGAGACGGCGCTGGACGCCTTCAGGAACATGCCCTGGTCAGACGACACCTGCGGCGCAGTGCCGCTCCACGGGCTGTCCTGCATCTCCTGTTGGTGCGCCCTGTAGTTCACCGGCTGCGCGTACACCTTGCGCGGCGCGGGCACTGGCGGCAGCAGGCGCACCGAGTTGAGCGGCACGCCGCTCTCCGACGCCGCCATCGCCTCCACCTGTGGACGCAGGCCCTCCCACCGCTCGATGAGGAGCAGCATGCGCATAGGCTCGAACTCGGCCGGCAGATCCGGCAGCAAGCCGGTCACATCAACGACGTTGTCATCGTCGGTCAGGACGCCTATGCGGTAATCATCGAAACTCACGAGGCGCATCCGCACCCTCCTGTTCGCTTGTCAGGCATGACGCTAACACCGGCGCAGAGGCGGGGTCAACGCGCGTGGGAGCCGTCGCTGATGTGTCGACTCCAACACGAATCAGTGCAGCGGCGAGAACGATGCCGGGACCATGTGCCGCACGAGTTGATGCACCGCGCTCACGTCCGTGTGCGCCGGCCAGATGCCTTCTTTGAGGTAGATTGCGCGCATCTCGTCACGGTGCGCCCAGTCCTTGTACGGCCACAGCTGATAGAAGCGATTGAGCTGTCCCAGATCGCTCATGAAGAAGCAGCCGGGGTACATCTCCAGCCGTTTCGCAGCCTGCTCGCTGAACTGCTGCATCACGGAGCGGACCGTGCCTGACGGGAAGGTATACATGCGCAGTTCGTAGAGGTTGCCCCACTCCCGCGGGCCGTCCAGTGGGTCGTTCACCGGCGACCCCAGCAGGATGTCGCTCTCCATCGAGACCGCAAACTCGGTGATGTCCGGCGGCCAGATACCATCCGCGATCGCCCTGGTACGCACGTCCGCGCGCTGCTGCAGCGACTCGTACGCCCACAGGTGAACGATCTGGTTGAGCGGCCCGATCTCCGTGTGCCAGAAGCCGACAAGGGGCGAGAGTTTCGTGCGCGCCTCTATCTTCTCGGCGAAGCGCCGCTCCACCTCGGGCACGGAGTTGGCCGTGAGGTTGTAGGTCCGTAGTTCGTAGATCATCCGCACTCCTCCTGGAAAAGTCAGGGTGAGTGTAGCGCAGCGAGGAAGCCCGCGCCGCACACCTGCGGGGCCGTCTCGGAGAACATCCGGACGGGGTGGATCGGTGCGATTCCGCCGCATCAGGCGTAATCTTGCGAAATTCCTCAAAAATGAGGCTTCAGGGGACTTGTAGACTCCCCATCTGGTAGGAAAGCATTGAATCGCACCGATACCGCAGCCAGCAGGCTGCAGCAACAGAAGGAGGACAGAATGCAGGCATACTGCGTCAAGTGTCGGGACAAGCGCGACATGGGTGGACCACGCGACGAGATGACCAAGAACGGCAAGCCGATCATCAAGGGGACATGCGCCGTCTGCGGCACGGGCCTCAACATCATCGGCAAGACCATGGCCCAGATGAGCTAGAGCCTCAGGCTCTTTACGGGAAGCCCGGCGACCAGCCGGGCCTTCCCGCTGCCTAGTACATAACGTCCCCACCGGAGACGGAGACCGCAAGGCCGGTTAGGTAGTCCGATTCAGCGGACGACAGGAACGCGGCCATCTTGGCGATGTCTTCCGTCTCCGTGATTCGTCCGAGCGGGTTCGCCCGCGTACGATCAGCCACCATCCCCCGCAACTGCTGCTCAGCCGTCGTTCCTGACGGCTTTATCGCGTCCGCGATGAACGCGGCGCGCTCCGTCTCCGCGAGTCCGGGGCAGATAGCGTTCACGTTCACGCCATGCGGCCCCAGTTCGTGCGCGACCGACTGCGTGAAACCCACGAGCGCGAATTTCGACGCCGTGTAGGCCGCGTAGCGCGGCATCCCCCGCTTCCCCGCCGTGGAGGCGATGATGACGATCTTCCCCCTGTGGCGTATACAACTCTCCGCGCCCA
>VXQP01000082.1:0-23608 GCA_009838965.1 Chloroflexota bacterium
CCCACTCCCACCCCGGCAACAACTTCCCCTGCGGAACCCGCTCCCGCTCCCACGCCCACGTCTCCTCCCCCGGACCCATCATTCGACGCTGCTGGCTACTTCGGAGGCAGGACGATCAAGTTCACGGTGGGATTCGCGCCTGGCGGCGGTTTCGACGCGTTCACTCGGATCCTCGCGGTCCATCTGCCGAAATTCATCCCCGGCAGCCCGAAGATCGTTGTCAGTAACCTGCCGGGCGCGGCGTCTCTGCTCACGGCCCGCGCTACCGCGGGGAGAGCTCCCGGTGATGGCTTCGACATCGGCGTCTTCACGCAGGGCTTGCTCATCCAATCGCTGCTCGGTGTGGAATTCGAGGGCTTCGAGCCGACCGAGTTCGTCTTCGTCGGCCTGCCTGACAACACTCCTTCGAGAGGAGCGATCTGCGTTCGCACCGATTCGGCGGACAGCCTGGATGCATTCGTGAACAGTCCACGCCCGTTCCGGCTGGGAGAGTCGCAGCCAGGCTCGGCGCCTGCTCCCCACGAAGAGTGGCTGGTGAGGGCAGGCCTACCGATAGAGATCATCTACGGCTACCAGGGGACTGCCGACGTGCGTGTTGCGTTCGAGCGCGGCGAGATCGAAGTGACCTCCCGGTGCGACGATTCCGCGCTCCCCAGCTACCCTCACTGGGCAGACCCTGCGTTCGTCACGCCATTGTTCCACCACACGCAACTGCCACCGGACTGGGTGGTGGAGGGCCAAGCGAATGGACTGTACCCTTGGTTCAAGCCCCTGCGTGAAGTCGTCAGCGTGAGCGATATCCTGATGACGGCACTGGAGCTTGAGACGAGTCTTGCGGGCAGTCGTGTCTTTGCCCTGCCCCCCGGCACCCCGCCGGAGGTCGCCCACGTAGTGCGGGAAGCGTTTGCCGCTGCGGTGGAGTCCGCTGACTTCCAGGCGGACATGCGAACCCGCGGATACACGACCGGACTCCTGAGAGGCACCGACCTGCAGCAGCGCGTGCAGAGCTTCGCCGACCAGCCAAGTGAAGTCCTCACAGTGCTCCGCGACATGTACAGGATTGAGTGATCGACTAACGTCCCGCCGAGGAACCTTCCAGCTCTGTTCAGCTTGGAAGGTTCCCTCGGCGCGGTCCTCGTGCTACGGGGCGCTTACGGACGCGTCCGCGAACCGGGCGCCCCAGCCGGTCGTTCGTATCTCCTGTTGTCCTGTTGCGTGACCGGCGCCGCGCGAGGCTCTCCTTCCATGAACGGCACTCCCTGCCCTGCGTACAATGACCGCCGTGAGGGTCCAACGCACAACCGATCGCCGGAGCCCCGACAGCCGTGCGGATTGACGACGCGTTCCGCCGTGCGCTGAACACGAGCTTCGTCATCCGTGTGACCCATACGGGACGGCGGAGCGGCCTGCCTCGCGTGCTGGAGACGACCTACTACTGGGATGGGGCGGAAAAGATCTACCTCTCCGGCTATCCCGGTAAACGGGACTGGGTGGCGAACATGGGAGCGCACCCGGACGCGACCGTCTACACGGTGGAGCGCGGGCAGTGGTTCGCCGTTCCGGCGACCGCGCGTGTGCTGCGGGTCCGCGAGGAGCGTACGCCCTACGTCATGGCGTACGTACGCCACTGGCTACGCCTGGGCGGGGGTCAGCGCCGTCTCGTCCGGTGGGCGCTGGCAGCGGTACGCGTCAACCGGGCGCTGCGTCTGCCATGGTGGGGGCCGTTCTACTGCATCCGGCGCGTGTTCGACTCCATGCCGTGCGTCGAGCTGACGCTGACCGGCGCGCCCGTTCCGCTGGACGCGCCGCCTCCCGAGCCTACCCTGCCGCACTCGACCGGAGAGGCTCCGTAATTTCACCGGAAACTCTTTAATGCAGCGTTGACACCGCCCTAACCTACCGCGTACAGTGCCGCCCTGTAGCATGGCCGTGTATAATGCTCGGAATACATCCATGCATCTGCCCCGATCCGACAAGAAGGCCGGCGTCGAACTACCGCAACACAGGTACTCGCCAACGCTATGATGCATAGCCCATCCAGCCGTCGCATCGGTTCACCCCGCAGGAGATTCCCCCTGACCAGGAGCACTTTGCCATGAGCGCCTCCGTCGGATTCCACTTGCCGCCCAGAGCCGTATCCCGGCTGGACACGCTGGTGGACGGCATCGAAGCGAACCCGGGCCCGCTGCTGAACCCCGCCGCACTGCGCGAGGCATCCGAAGACCTGGACATCCGCAACGCGATCGAGCAGTTGCCGGATGGCATGTCCCTCGAAGACTTCGTCGGCATCCTCAAACTGGCGATGCTTACCGAGTGCGCGACCGACTCGTACTCCGCCGTCTTCCAGGACGGCGCGGAGCGGTTCGACTCTCCCTGGCTGGCGCGGTTCAACGAGCGCATCTGGACCCCGGACGAGCACACCCACTACACGCCGTACAAGCTCATGCTGCAGTCGCTCGGCTACTCAGAGGAGGAGCTGGACCGCGAGATGCGGGAGGTGCAGGAGCGGAACTACGAGCACTGCTGCGGCCGCAGTCCTGTCGAACTGACCACCTACGGCATCATCCAGGAGTACCTGACCGACAACTGGCACGGCATGATCAGCACCCTGCTGAAGCCGTCCGCGCCTTACGCAGCGAAGTGCGCGTCCATGGTGAAGCGCCGCGAGACGCTCCACACGACCTGGTACCGGGAGATGACCGCCATACAGGTGGAAGAGAACCCGGAGATGCTTCACCTGGTGGCCGACACCGTGCTCACGTTCCAGATGCCGGGGACGCGGCTCGTTCCCGAGTTCGGCTCCCGTTCGCTGGAATGGATGAGCAAGGCGAACGTGGACTTCCCCCGCGTCGCCCGGGACTTCGTTCGCAACTTCCAGCAGGTCGCCGGAACGATGAAGCGCGCAGGGCAGCTGTTCGTGGAGCTTGCGGCGCGGCGCAGCGTGAAGCTCGGCCCTATGCCGCTGAGCGCTGCCCGCCGGGTGCTGGACAGGATCGGCGGGCCCGGCTACGGGCTCATAGGCGAAGCGTTGATGGACAAGTTCGGCATCCCCCGTCCAACCACCGAGAGCCGGACCGGGCCGATCAGCCTGCCGCCCCGGATGTACGAGGCATTCCGCGCCCGTGTGCGGGGCATGATCATCCAACGGATAGAAACAGCCGCCATCATCGGCGAGGTCTAACGGCCATTCCACGACTGCCACGTCTGCCACTGCGGCCCGCAGTTCGCGCCGCGAAGCGCGCAGGCACGCCTGCGACCGACCTCCTCGCGCGCAAAGTGTTCCTCTCCGCCGTCGGCAGGATCAAGATAGGCTCCCTGCGCATCGAGACGCCCGACGGCGGCAGGTCCTACTCCTTCGAGACCGCCAGCCCCGGCCCGCAGGGCGAGCTCCGGATACACGACGACTCGTTCTACCGGCGCGTGCTCACCGGCGGTGAGATCGGCTTCGGCGAGGCGTACCAGGACGGCATCTGCGATTCGCCGGACCTCGAGCAACTGATCAGGCTGGCGATGCTCAACCGGCGGGCGGTGGACCTGAACAAGGGAGCGATGCGCCTCCTCTCCAAGCGTTCCAACCTCCGGCTCCACCGCTCCCGCGCCAACACGAAGGAGCAGAGCAAGGACAACATCCACGCGCACTACGACATCGGCAACGCGTTCTTCCAGCTCTTCCTGGACTCGACGCTCACCTACTCCAGCGCCGTCTTCGCTTTCGAGGGTCAGTTGCTCGCGGACGCGCAGGCCAACAAGTACCAGCGCATGTGCGAGTTCGCAGGCATCACGGCTGAGAGCCGCGTACTGGAGATCGGGAGCGGTTGGGGCGGGTTCGCCATGCACGCCGCGCGTGAGTTCGGCTGCCACGTCACGACCGTCACCATCTCGCAAGAGCAGTTCGACCTCGCCTCGGAGCGCATCGCGGAGGCAGGGCTGAGCGACCGTATCGACATCCGCCTCATGGACTACCGGGACGTCCAGGGCACGTTCGACAGCATCGTCTCCATCGAGATGTTCGAGGCTGTCGGCGCAGAGTTCTTCGAGACGTTCTTCCTGAAGTGCGCGGAGCTCCTGAAACCCGGCGGCAAGCTGGCGATGCAGGTTATCACCGTGCCTGACCGGAACTTCGAGGCCCAGAAGCGCGGCGTGAACTGGATACAGAAGTACATCTTCCCCGGCGGTGTGCTGCCGTCGCTCGCCGCGATGGAACAGGCGAACGCCCGCACAGGGCTCATCATCGCGTCCGTCGACCGCATCGGTAAGCACTACGCCGTGACGCTGCGCCAGTGGCGCAGGACGTTCTGGGACCGCATCGAGGACGTGCGCGCCCTGGGCTACGACGAGCGCTTCGTCAAGACGTGGGACTACTACCTCGCCGCCTGCGAGGCCGGTTTCCTCACGAACACCACGGACGACATCCAGATCGTCTTCGAGAAGCCCGCCCTCGCCGCCTGACTGCGCCCGGCAACGCCGTTCCAACCCCCTCCGAAATTTGGCGACACGCGCCTATTGCGCGGTTCCATGCGGCGCGCAGACCATGCCGAAGGACGGTCGCGCGCACGTATGCACTCGCAAGCAAGCCTGCCGGGCGATACAATATCTAGTGGGGAATCTACAGAAATCCACTAGATATGGGTTGACGGGCGGCTATCGACGGCGCATACTTGCCGTCCGTCGCACTGGAACGAGGGCAGTCAGATGCCGCTGGGAGGGCGGCCTCGGAGGCTTTTGAAATGACTTACGTGGTGAGTACCGACCAGTTCAGCGCGGGGACGCCGGAGCAGACGCCAGCGGATGCAGCCGCGTCCACAACCATGCACGTCCGCAAGCGGAACGGAGGGCTCGAGCCCGCCGACGTGATGAAGATCGTGCGCGCGGTGGAGCGCTCCTCCGGAGGACTGGAGAGCGTCGACCCGCTGCGCGTCGCCACTCGCACCATCAGCGGACTGTACGATGGCGCGACCACCAGTGAGTTGGACGAACTCTCCATCCGCACCGCCGCGTCGCTCATCGCGGAGGAGCCGGAGTACTCCAAGCTGGCCGCGCGCCTCCTCGCCGTCTTCATCGACAAGGAAGTGCGCAACCAGGACATCCACTCCTTCTCGCAGTCGGTGAAGGCGGGGCACGCCCTCGGCCTCATCGACGACCGAGTCGCGGAGTTCGCCGCAGTCAACGCACGCAAGCTGGACGACGCCATCACCCCCGAGCGGGACAAGCTGTTCGAGTACTTCGGCATCCGCACCCTCTACGACCGCTACCTGCTGAAGCACCCGGAGAGCAGGCACAGCATCGAGACGCCGCAGCACTTCTTCCTGCGCATCGCCTGCGGGCTCGCGGAGAGTCCTGCCGACGCCATCGAGTTCTACGAGTTGATCTCCCGGCTGGACTACATGCCGAGCTCTCCCACACTGTTCAACTCCGGCACGCGCCACTCCCAGATGTCGTCCTGCTACCTGCTGGACTCCCCGGAGGACGACCTGGAGGCCATCTACAACCGCTACACGGACATCGCCAAGCTGTCCAAGTTCGCGGGCGGCATCGGCGTCTCCTTCTCGCGCGTGCGCTCGCAGGGCTCCCTCATCAAGGGGACCAACGGCACGTCCAACGGTATCGTGCCGTGGCTCAAGACGCTCGACTCCTCCGTCGCCGCCGTCAACCAGGGCGGCAAGCGCAAGGGCGCGGCGTGCGTCTACGTGGAGAGCTGGCACGCGGACATCGAGGACTTCCTCGAACTGAAGAACAACACCGGCGACGAGTCCCGCCGCGCGCACAACCTCAACCTCGCCAACTGGGTGCCGGACCTGTTCATGCAGCGCGTCGAGGAGGACGGCGTCTGGTCGCTCTTCGACCCGAAGGCGCTGCCCGAGCTCGTGGACACCTACGGCGACGAGTTCGAGCGCATCTACACACAGGCCGAGGCCGATGAACGGTACGAGCGGCAGTTGCCCGCGCGCGAACTGTACGCGCGGATGATGCGCACGCTCGCGCAGACCGGCAACGGCTGGATGACGTTCAAGGACACCTCCAATCGCAAGTCCAACCAGACGCTGCGGGAGCAGAACGTCATCCACCTCTCCAACCTCTGCACGGAGATCCTCGAGGTCACCAGCAGGGACGAGACTGCGGTCTGCAACCTCGGCTCGCTCAACCTCGGCCACTTCGTCACGGACGAGGGCGCGTTCGACTACGAGCGCCTGAACCGCGCCGTGAAGACCGCCGTCCGCTACCTGGACCGCGTGGTGGACATCAACTTCTACCCCACCGACGCTGCCGCGTACTCCAACAGCAAGTGGCGGCCCGTCGGTCTCGGCGTCATGGGCCTGCAGGATGTCCTCTTCAAGATGCGGATGCCGTTCGACAGCAACGAAGCGGTGAACCTCGCCGCGCGCATCCAGGAAGAGGTCTACTTCGGCGCGCTCGACACCTCCTGCGCCCTGGCGGAGGAGCGCGGAGCGCACGAGACGTTCAGGGACACGCGTGCGGCCAGCGGCGAACTCCAGTTCGACTTCTGGGGCGTCACCCCCAGCAAGCCGGAGTGGCCGGAACTGCGGGAGCGCGTCAAGCGCTTCGGGCTGCGGAACTCCCTCCTCATCGCCATCGCCCCCACGGCCACCATCGCGTCCATCTGCGGCGCCTATGAGTGCATCGAGCCCCAGGTCTCCAACCTGTTCAAGCGCGAGACGCTCTCCGGCGAGTTCCTCCAGATCAACCACTACCTCGTCAACGACCTGAAGGAGCGCGGGCTCTGGACGGAAGCGATACGCAACCGCATCAAGCTCAGCGACGGCTCCGTGCAGTACGTCGACGACATACCGGACGACCTGAAGCGGCTCTACCAGACCGCTTGGGAGCTGCCGCAGAAGGCCCTCATAGACATGGCCGCCGCCCGCGGCCCCTACATCGATCAGAGCCAGTCCCTCAACCTCTTCATGGCCGCCCCGACCATCGGCAAGCTCTCCTCCATGTACCTCTACGCCTGGAAGACCGGCCTGAAGACCACCTACTACCTCCGCTCCCGCCCGGCAACGCGCATCACCCAGACCACCATCGCCGTCGCCGAGAAGGAGAACGCGGACCAGGACGCAGTCGCCTGCTCCCTGGAGAACCCGGAGTCCTGCGAAGCCTGTCAATAGGCGGGCGCCCCCGGACGAGTCCGCCCTGCGGTGAGCAGCGCGGGCTGGTTCGCGACGATACGTCCGCACCCGCGGGATGTGCCGCTCCGTGGGAGGACAGACCGATGCGGCATACGCGAACAGAACACGGAGACACGCAATGATCCTCGAACCAGGACTCAACCTCACCCTCCGGCCCATGCGCTACCCGGACTTCTACGAGATGTATAAGAACGGGATACGCAATACGTGGACCGTCGACGAGGTTGACTGGTCGGACGACATCAAGGACCTCAGCGGCAAGCTCTCCGAGCCGGAGCAGCACCTCATCCAGCGGCTCGTCGCCTTCTTCGCCACCGGCGACTCCATCGTCGCCAACAACCTCGTACTGAACCTCTACAAGCACATCAACGCGCCCGAGGCACGGCTCTACCTCTCCCGCCAGCTCTTCGAGGAGGCGCTCCACGTCCAGTTCTACCTCACCCTCCTCGACACCTACATCCCGGACGTGGACGAGCGGCACGAGATGTTCCGCGCCATCGACACCGTCCCCTCCATCAAGAAGAAGGCCGACTTCTGCTTCAAGTGGATCGACTCCATCCACGAGCTCGACACGCTGGACACGGACGACCAGAAGCGCCAGTTCCTGCTGAACCTCATCTGCTTCGCCACCTGCATCGAGGGGCTCTTCTTCTACGCGGCGTTCGCCTACGTCTACTTCATGCGCTCCAAGGGGCTGCTGAACGGCTTGGCGTCCGGCACCAACTGGGTCTTCCGCGACGAGTCCGCCCACATGGAGTTCGGGCTGCAGGTCGTCCGCACGGCGCGCGAGGAGTACCCCCACCTGTTCGACGAGCGCATGGAGGAGCAGGTGACGCAGATGGTCCAGGAGGCCGTAGAGTGCGAGGCGCAGTTCGCCGAGGACCTGCTGGGGGGCGGGGTAGTGGGCCTCACCGCGAAGGAAGTGCGCGAGTACCTCGAGTACGTCGCCGACCAGCGGCTGACAAACCTCGGCCTGCCGACCTACTTCGGCACACGCAACCCGCTCACCTTCATGGAGCTGCAGGACGTGCAGGAGCTCTCCAACTTCTTCGAGCGCCGCGTCTCCGCCTACCAGGTCGCCGTCACCGGCCAGGTCGCCTTCAACGAAGAGTTTTAAACCAGGCACCCCGGTAACCAGTCGTGGTGGTGAGGTGTCCTAGCCCTCACTCCAAGTCGACGAGCCCGTCTGCGTCGCCGACGCCGCTCTCAACCGCCGCCTTGCCGACGGCGTACGCGACCCTGCGATGCACCTCAGGGTCGAGCGCGGTAGGGCTGAGGTCGCCGTGGGGCGTCGCTTCCATGAGCGCCTCGCCCGCCGCGACGAGCATCGAGCGGTTGATCTCGCTGGCCTGCGTGCTGAGCGCCCCGCGCCAGATGCCCGGGTAGCCAAGCAGGTTGTTCACTGTCGTGCCGTCGGCGGCAAGCGCCGCCCCTGCCTCGATCGCCTGTGCCGGGCGTATCTCCGGGTCCGGGTTGGAGAGCGCGAACACGATCTGCCCGCTCCGCACTCGCTCCGGCCCGATGAGGCCCGGCACGCCCGTCGTCGATATCACCACGTCCGCCGTGGCCATGATCTCGTCCAGCGATGCCACGCGTCCGCCCTGCTGTTCGTGTCGGCCGATGGCGTCCTCGTTCACGTCCGCGCCCAGCACCGGCCTGCCGGTGGCGTGCATCAGCAACGACACCACAGACTGCCCCGCCGCGCCGAGGCCGACCTGCCCTATCGTTACGTCGGAGAGCCGCCTGTCGGTCGTCCGCATCGCGCTCATCAACGCGCCGAGCACGACGGCGGCGGTGCCGTCCTGATCGTCCTGCATCACCGGGATGCTGAGCCGCTCGCGCAGTTGCGCCACGATGTCGAAGCAGGCGGGCGCCGCGACGTCCTCCACGTGGATGCCGCTGTAGGTCGGCGCGACGCGCACGACGGCCTCGACGAACTCGTCGGCGTTCGACGCCTCGATGAGCAACGGCGCGCCGTTCACGCCCGCGAACTGCTGGAGCAGCGCAGCCTTGCCCTCCATGACCGGCATCGCCGGCGCGAGCCCGATCCGCCCGAGGCCGAGCACCGCCGTGCCGTCCGTCACGATAGCCACGGTGCTGCCGATGGACGTGAAGCGCCGCGCCAGGCTCGGCTGCGCGTGGATGGCGCGGCATATCTCCGCCACACCCGGCGTGTAGACCTTCCGCAGCATCGCGATGTCCGCAACCGGCTGGCGGCTAACGATCGCGATCTTGCCGCCCTGGTGCAGATCCATCACCTCGTCGCGCGTCTCGGTGACGCGCACTCCCTTCACCTGCCCTACCGCGCGCAGCACCTCCAGCAGGTGCGTCTCGTCCTCCACGTGCACGTCGATGTCGCGGAGCACGTAGCTCTGGCTGAGGTGCACGGTCTGGATATTGCCGATGTTCGCGCCCGCACTGCCGATGGCTGACGCAAGCGCGCCCAGCACGCCGGGGATATTCTCGTTGCGCACCTGCACGGTGCGAATCAGGCCGTAGTTCGTCGTATTCGTCGCAACCACGCTGCGCCTCCTGGTGTCCGGGGGAGAAAAGCCAGTATCGCACTGACGCGCTAGAATCGCTGCCACCTACGGATGCACGGAGTTGCGCGATGCCGAACGTTACAGTGGACGGAGCCGCCATCGAGTACGTGGAGGTGGGCAGCGGCCTGCCCCTCGTCTTCTGCCACGAGTTCGCGGGCAGCATGGAGAGCTGGGAGCAGCAGGTGAACTACTTCTCCCGCCGCTACCGCACCGTAGCCTACAACGCGAAGGGCTACCCGCCCTCCGAGGTCCCGGCGAGTTGGGAGGAGTACACGTGGGACCACCAGGTGGCCGTGCTGCTGGGGCTGCTCGACGCGCTGGGCATAGAGCGGGCGCACGTCTGCGGGCTGTCGATGGGCGCGTATACGGCGGTCCAGTTCATGCTCGCGCACCCGGAGCGCTGCCTCAGCGTCGTCGCGGCGGGCGTCGGCACCGGCAGTGACGACCCGGCGTCGTTCCTGACCGAGTCTGAGGAGCGCGCAGGGCTGCTGGAGGCGAACGGCATGGGTGGCATGGAGGCGTACCTCTCCGGCTCGACGCGCATCCGGTTCCGTGAGAAGGACCCCGCGGGCTGGGAGCGGTTCGCCGCGCTCTTCCGAGCGCACTCGGCCACGGGCTCGGCCAACACGCTGCGCGGCTTCCAGGGCAGACGTCCGAGCCTCTACACGCGCGAGGCCGACCTGGCGGCGCTCGACGTGCCCCTGCTCATCGTCTGCGGCGACGAGGACGACCCGTGCATCGGGCCGTCGCTCTTCCTGAACCGCACGGTGCCGAACTCCGGGCTCGCGATGCTGCCGCACACGGGCCACGCCTGCAATCTCGAGGAGCCGGCCGCGTTCAACGCAGCCGTCGCCGAGTTTCTCGCGCAGGCCGAGGCTAGAAAGTGGGGGCCGCGCCCCGAGGACAGCGGCGACAACTGGGCCGCGTCGCCCGCCCGTTAGTCGTCGAGGACGGCGAACGCCTCGATCTCGATGAGGTACTCCGGCTGGGCGAGCGCGCGCACGATGACCATCGAACTCGCGGGCGTCGGAGCGTCGCCCCAGCACTCGTTCTGCGCGGCGCGCGCCGCCGGAAGGTAAGCCTCCGACGTCACGAAGATGGTCACCTTGACGATGTTGGCGAACGTCCCGCCGACCGACTCGATGGCCGTGCGCAGGTTCTCGTAGACCTGCCGGCACTGCGCGGGCGCGCTGTCCAGGCCGATCACCTTGCCGTCCGGCCCGCGCGACGTCTGCCCCGCTATCCAGACGAGGTTGCCCCATCGCACGACGTGGGAGTAGCGGCCTCCGGGCGGCGGCGCAAGCCCCTCCGGGTTCGTTCGTTCGATGTCAGGCATCGGGGCCTCCTGCAAATTACGCCTTGTAGTAGACCGGCACCGCTGCGCCGGAGACGGCACGCGACTCCTCGGACGCGAGGAAGAGCAGCACGTTCGCCAGGTCGTCGGGCTGCACCCAGCGCTCCACTTTCGCGTCCGGCATCGCCGCGCGGTTCGCGGGTGTATCGATGATGCTCGGCAGTACCGCGTTCACGGTGATGTCGTGCGCCTTCACCTCTGCGGCGACGGACTGCGTGAGCAGGATGACGCCGCCCTTGCTCACCGAGTAGTGCGCGACCATCGGGTCGCCGTGCAGGCCGCTGCGCGCCGCGATGCTCACGATGCGCCCGTAGCCCTGCGCCTTCATGTACGGCAGCACGTTCTTGATGGTGAGGAACGTGGACTTGAGGTTGAGCTGCAGCAGGCCGTCCCAGTCCGACTCGTCCATCTCTTCGACGGAGGGCCCGAACCGGAAGCCGCCCGCGATGTTCACGAGCACGTGCGGCCCGCCGTACTCCGACGCGACGCGCTCGAACAGCCCGCGCACCGACGCTTCGTCGAGCACATCGGTCTCGTGGTAGGCGACCGCACCTGCCTCGTCGGGCGGCGGCGCCATGTCGGCGACGACCACCTGCGCGCCCGCATCCGCGAACCTGCGCGAGGCCACGCGCCCCACCGCGCCGCTGCCGCCCGTCACCACCACCGTCTTGCCCGTGAAACTCATGCCTGCTCCTGGATGAGCCGTCCGATGTGCGCCTTGCCCGTCTGGACGATCTCCTCGTCTTCCTCCGCGGTGCGCCCGCTGACGCCGAGCCCGCCAAGGATCGTGCCGTCCGGTGCGACGACCACCGCGCCTCCCCCGCCGATGGTGAAGTCAGGGTTGCCGAAACCCGCGAGCCCCTGCGGCGACGCCTGCGCCCGCTCCGCGAAATCGAGCGTGTCCGCCCGCATGCAGGCTGACGTGTACGCCTTCTTGATGGCGTTCTGGCGCGCGAGTGCCGCGTTGACCCCGGCCTGCGCCGCGAAGCAGATCAGCTCACCGCGATCGTCCATCACGGCGATGGCGATGGGACGGCCACCCATCTCGTCGGCCTTGCGCAGCATCTCCGCGAGCGCCTGCCGCGACTCGGTCAGCCCGAGCGTCTTGCGCGTCCTCACGACAGTCCTCCCTCCAACGCAGCCAGCGCGACGCGGGCGAGGCGCTCATCGAGTTCGCGATCGAAGCCCTGGACGCCGATAGCGCCGATCACTGCCCCCTGCCCCGCCGCACGCACGACAACGCCGCCATGCGCAGCGCCCACGAACCCGTCGTCGAACTCCGTGGCGCTCATCCCGCGCCGGGCGCGCTCGGCGGCGAACTCCTTCAGGTCCGCGCCCGTGCGCGACGCTGTATACGCCTTCCGGATGGCGTGGCGCCGCTGGAAGATGGGCGTGCCGTCCGCGCGGGCGAACGCGACGAGGTCGCCGTTGTCGTCGACCACTGCGACGGCCACCGGCCCAGCCTCTTCGGAGGACGCCGCGTCCAGTGCAGCGTCCACGGCGCGCAGCGCGTCCTCAACGTCCATCACCTGTCGGTCGTACATCGCTCCTCCATCGGTTGCCTGCGCAGTGTAGTCGAGAAGCCGCTCAACGCAAGAGGAGCGCCCGTGTGGGCGCTCCTCCGTTCATAACTCTGCTTTCCGAGAACCTAGCTCTCCGGGAAGAGACCTTTGATGATCTCGAACGTCTCCGGTGGCAGATTGGCTATGCCTTCCACCATCGCCTGGTACTGGTTGCCCGTCCGCAGACCCACGTCGTAGTTCCGCGACTTCATGTCGGCTATGAAGGCGTCGCTGGATACCACGCGTTCGAACGCCTCCCTGACAGACGCAACAACGTCGGGCGGAGTGTCGGCGGACATGGCGAAGATACGGGAGGAAGAGCTCAGTTCCATCAGCTTGTCGAAAGCATCCAGATGCCCTGCACTCGCGCCGAACTGTTCTTCCGCGATATCCCGCATAGACGTGACCCACCCCCACTTGCCTTCCGCCTTTCCGTCCTTCACCCATTGGGGTTCGACGATGGTGTAGAACAGCGGTGTTGCGTAACCATCTGCCCACTCGGGGTTGCGCAGCGCTTCGGAGTCACGGCACGTCGGCGTTATGTCGATGTCGCCGCTGTTGAACGCGGCGTTGAGACCGGATGTCCCCTGGTGTCCGAACAACCGGTTGAAGGGGAATCCTGCCTGCACCGCCCACTCCGTCGCTTGCGCGTAGCCGTCGATCTGGCCTATCAGCCCTATCGAGTAGTTGCCGGCAAGGTAATCGTCCAACGAGTCCGCCACGGAGGTACGGATGCAGAACGTGTGCTCACTGGGCGTGAAGTCAGGAGCGCCCAGGTACACGAGGTCGTCGGCTGGGTTGAACTCGCCGGCGCCGCCTACGATCTCGCTTTGGATCAGCGCCGCGTTCACTACGACGATCGCCGGGCGGCGGTCGCGGTAGGGTTCGTCGATAACCGACTTGACCGCGACGAGTGTGTTTGCGCCCGGCTTGTTGGATACGATGACGTTCGGGTTGCCCTCGAGCGCGTCGCTCAGGTGAGCTGCGAAGATGCGCGAGAACGTGTCGAACCCGCCGCCGGGCAGGTAGCCCACCACGATCTGTACGGTCTTGCCACCGAAGTCCACACGCTGTTCGGCCGGTATCGGCGTAGCCGTCGGCCGTGGTGTCGGCGTAGCGGTCGGTGCCGCGGTCTCCGTCATCGCCTCAGGTGTGGGAGTGGCCTTCTCCTCCATCATCGCCTCAGGCGTGGGGGTCGGCTTCTCCATCATCGCTTCGGCGGTGGGCGTCGCGGTCGGGGCTGCCTGTTGCGGGACCGGCGTCGCGGTGGGTTCAGGGTCGCCGCCTCCGCAGGCGACGGCCAGCATCGCCAGCACGGACGCAAGTGCAAGCAGGCTGACAGCCCGTTTTGCTGTTATCAATGCGGTGCGCATCTGTCCTCCTCGAAGCATCTACTTTCTCTGTGGTCTGCGCGTGCGCGCGTTAGCGAAGGATGCTACCACGGCATGCTTCATCCGTCCATTGCAATGGACGATTGTGCCCTCATCTGTTCAGGAACTCCTGCACGTTCTCCTTGCCCTTGAGGATGTCCGGAAGCAGGTCACCCAGCACCGGGTCTATCCACGGGATATAGATGACGAGATCGAAGAAGCCGTAGATGAGCACCAGGAAGGCGACCATCCAGAACAGCGCTATCCACCAGCGCACATGGCCGAAGATGAGCAGATAGAGGAAGACGTAGGCAGGCAGAGCGATCTGGAATCCGATGAGCCAGATGGCCGCAACCAGCGCCCCTGTCGTGCCCAGCGCCTTCGCGGTACGCCGGAGCATGACTTCGCGCGTGTCCCCGGTGACCGTCCTCCCGATGTCCATGATCTGGCGTCTGCCGGATGACGGGAACAACAGGTGAAGGACCGCGTAGACTCCGACGAGTACCAGTCCTGCTATCACGACCACGCGGGGCAGGCGGGCCGCCTCGTCCGACCAGTCGTACGTCTGCCAGAGCGTGTAGGCGAACGCGACAGTCAGCAGTGCGATGAACACGCCGCTGGCGGTTGGACGCAGACGCTCAACGAAACTCGGGCGGCTGGGAGAAGCATCGGGCGTGTCGCTCTCAGCGCCCGCAGGAGGAGGTGTCTCGGGTGTACCGACCGAGCCCATCTCGGCCTCCTGCCGGGCCCGGTTGCGGGTCACGCTGCGCTGGATCCATACCGTGTAGAAACCTGTCCCGACAGCGATGAGGACGATGATGATGACCGGGATCCGCGTGAAGATACCCCAGCCGTACTGACCGGTCGCGATGCCGTAGTACCGCTCGACAATGCTGCCCAGGATGATGGCGATGATGATGGGCGGGCGAGGCCAGCCGTACGTCTTCATGAAGTAACCGAGACCGCCGAACGCCAGCATGATGAGCAGGTCGTAGATCGCCCGGTTCGCCTGGAACGCGGCTATGGTCATCACGGCCAGCACCAGCGGAACGAGAACGTTCGGACGAACGAACGCGATGCGCGTGAGCAGCGGCGTGAACCAGAGCGCTATCCCGGTTGCGAACACGTTCGCCAGCACCAGCGAGAACGCGATCGTCAGCGTGAGCGGCAGGTCCTCGTTGAGCATCTGCGGCCCGGGCTGCAGACCGAGGATCACGAGCAGTCCCAGGAAGAGCGCCATGCCGACCGATCCCGGCACACCGAAGAAGAGCGTGGGCACCAGCTGCCCGCCGTCCACTGCGTTGTTCGCAGACTCCGGCGCGATGACGCCCCGTATGTCGCCCGTCCCGAACGTCTGTGTGCCGCCGCGCACCGTCTGGCGCGCCGAGGCGTACGACAGCCACTGTGCAAGCGAGCCGCCGATGCCGGGAAGCAGTCCCACGAACAGTCCCATCCCGGCTGATCTGAACACCAGCAGCCAGTTGCGGATCACCGCCCGCATCCCCTCTATGCGCTGCGAAGAGGCGTTCGCCGCCTGCCCCATCTCTGTCCGGCGCGCGATAGGCACGTCGCTCACGATCAGGTCGAAGAACTCCGGCAGAGCGAACAGACCGATGACCACCGGCACGATGTGGATGCCATCCCAGAGATAGTCGACGCCGAACGTAAGCCGGTGTACGCCGGTCGCATCGTCGAATCCAACGCTCGCGATCAGCAGGCCGAACACGCCCGCGAGCAGCCCGCGCACCAGCGCGCCGCTGCTCACGACGCCAACGACCGCTATCGCAACCAGTCCGAGAACGAAGAACTCCGACGCGCCGAACGAGTTAACGATAGGCCGCGCGAACGGGATCGTGGCGAAGAGGAAGACGGCACCAACGATTCCTCCGAGCAGCGACGCGAAGTAGGCGGCGGAGAGCGCCACCCCGGCCTTTCCCTGCCGTGCGAGCGGGTTGCCGTCCAGGATCGTTGCCTGGCCGGAGGTCGAACCGGGCATACCGAGCAGCACTGCGGGGAGCGTGTCGCCGGTTGCAACCGTGGCGACCATGCCCACGGCCAGCGGCAATGCGATCAATGGGTCGAGGCCGTAGGCGAAGCCCAGCAGAACGACGAGGCTGGGGACGGCGCCGCCCGGCATCGCGCCATTCAATACGCCGACGACGACTCCGATGAAGAGCGCAAGCATCGGCTGCCACGCCGCCATTCTCCCGATGGCTTCGCCGGCAGCATCGAACAGGCCAACTTCCATCTACGCCTTCACCTCTGCAGCCGCACTTCTTCGTAGCGGCGGTAGATGTCCAGTAGCTGGTTGAGCACCGGACTGTATCTGTCCATGTGATAGTGACTCAACTTGAACCCTGCGTCCCCACCCAACACGGCAGTCATGTCCCCCATCTCTGACAGGCTTATCCGGTGGTCGCCTCTCTCTGAGAAGGGGTCGCGGGTGATCGGCCCCGGTCCAATGTTGACCGGCAGGTCTATCCGCTCGTTCCTGGCAGGGTCACGGTAGACATTCATCGGGTCGCCGCCGTCCTGCACGACCTTCATCTGCTCCATCAACAGCTTGCGGAACATGATGACGCCGCGGTCTGACACCCCGAGGCGCTCATTCTCCCGGTCGGTGATCGCCCCCTGGCTCCACCACGCCGCCAGGTCCTGCGCGAGGACGTAGTCGGCGATGGGTCGCCCCGCCTCGTCGAACAGCGGATGCTCGAAGTAGGGCACGTACTCCTGCTCCGGCACCTCCACGTCCGGGCCGGGGTTGTACGCCATGTAGTCCAAGTGCAGCGTGTGCTCATCGTCCATCGGAACCCGGATCTGCAGCTCGCTGCGTATCTTGCCGCCGAGGCGGACGAAGTACGGGAACACGAGCGGGTGGCCTATCGTCCAGTCAGGGGTGTCCTCAGCCTCGCCTTCGCGGAGGCGGAACTTCTGGACACCGAACTCGTTCACTTCCCACTCCGTCTTCAGGTGCCGGACCTTGAACGCGTCTGCGTGCGACTGTGCGATGGCGTCGTACACCGGATCGCCGGTCCCGCCCCCACGGTCCAGTACGTGGTACTCGAACCACCAGCCGTGTGTGTACTCGGTATGCGAAGTGTCGACCGAGTTCTCCATGCACTGCAGCCAGTTGGCGTTCAGCACAGAAGCGCCAACATGCCGGAACGTGTTGTCCCAGACGAGCACGTCCCAGCGCGGAAGGAGCGGCACAGGCTCCGGGCCCAGGTAGGCGAATATCAGCCCGCCGAGCTCCTGCACCGGGTACGACTTGATACGCACCTTCTCACTGAAGTGCGAGCCTTCAGGCTCCGTCGGCTGATCGACGCACTGTCCGTTCACGTCGTACATCCAGCCGTGGTACATGCACCGCAGGCCTTCCTCCGTGGGGATGCCTATGGACAGATCGACGCGGCGGTGCGCACAGCGGCGGTCCACGAGTCCCAGCCTGCCGCTCTTGTCCTTGAAGAGCGTCAGGTCCTCGCCGAGCAGGCGGACGGATATGACGGGGTCGCGGAGCAGCCGTCCGTTGCTGGTGACGGGCCACCAGTAACGCCGGAGCAGCTCGCCCATGGGCGTGCCTGCGGTGGTCTGCGTCAAGAGTACGTTCTCTTCCGCTCGCATCGGTGCTCCTCCTTTACGCAGGCATCGCGCCTGCAGCGCGGCCTACTGGTCCATCGTGTTCTTGGCGAACACGTCCTCCAGCTTCGCAAGCTTCGGCGTGAGCCCCTGCTCGAACGAGTACTGCGCCGCCGTCTCGAGCACCAGCCGGTTCGCGCGGATGCCGTGCTGCACCAGCGGCTGCTTGAGCGCTGCGCCGCCTTCCGCGTTCACGAGCCCCGTCTCGACGTAGTAGTCGACGTGCTCGGCGCGCTCACGGTTGCAGATGTCGTTCGCCCGGTTGAACGCCTTCATCAGGTTGAGCAACACCCACGGGTGGTCCTCAGCGATCTCCCGCTTCACGACCATGCCGTGGTTGATGGGGTAGAGGCCGGTCTTCTGGTAGAAGCGGATACCCTCGGCACGCGCGTCCGGGAACAGGGGCGCGATGTCCGGGTGGCTCCACAGGTCGGCGGTGCTGCGGTCGATGAGGTTGGGGTCGACGATGTAGAGAAGCGTCGCCTCCAGCTCGCCGGAGAGCATCATCGAGCCGATGTTCTTCTCCAGCGGGATCTGGTTGACCGTGACGCCCTCCGGGGGCTTGAAGCCGGTGGAGCCGCCGTGGCTCTGCTCCGGCACGCGCTCCATGAAGAACTCCATGTCCTTCGGTTCGACGCCGAACTCATGCTGGAGCACGCCGCGCGTCCAGAGCGCTGCGGTCTGCTGGTACTCCGGCACGCCCACGCGCTTGCCCTTCAGATCCTCCGGCGACTGGATGCCGGAGTCCTTGCGGATGAGGACGCCGGTGTGGAAGAAGCGGCGCGTCGTGAAGACCGGCAGGCCCACCCAGCGGTCGTCGCCAGCCGCCATCGCCATGATGAGCGACGAGAACGACATCTCGGAGACGTCGAAGTCGCCGAACTTCAACTGGCGCCAGAAGAGTTCCGACGCATGCACCGGGCTGGGGATGAGCTCGATGCCGTCCGGCTTCACGCGGCCGTCGTGGATCGCCCACGTCCTTGCGTTGGATGCCATGCCTATGCTGAGCTGGATGTCCATCTGTTGTGCCTCCTCCGGCTGATTGCTGGCCTACAGGCCTGATATGAACTGCTCTTCCTGGTCCCACTTGCCCACGTTGGAGCGCCACACCATGTCAAGACGCGCCATGTCTTCATCGCTTATCGGCGGCGCTCCGGAGCAACCTGCCGCCTCTTCGAGGTGCGACATCTCCGAGAAGCCGCCCAGCACCGTCGTGATCGCATCGTTCTGGAGGATGAAGCGATAGGCGGCCTGTGAGAGCGTCTGTCCGGGTCGCGAGAGGAACGCGAACGGCTTCGCCCGCTGCACCATCGCCTGGTACATGTCCGCGTTGCGCGTGAGACCGCCGCCCGCAAGCGCGTGCCTCCCGCCTCCACCAACAGCGTGGTCGGTCAACACACCGCCACCAAGCGGACGTATCACTGCCGTGCCGATGCCCAACTCCAGCGCGCGGCGCAGGAACTGGCCGTAGTCGTGTTGCACGTCCAGGCCGTCCGGCGTCGGCAACCCGGCGGTCGGGTTCAGCAGGTCGTACCACACGTTCAGCATGTGGAACTCGCCCGTCTCCATGAGCGCCATCACCGCGTCGGCGTTCGCGTCCTCGTTCGCGAAGCCGAAGAAGCGCGTCTTGCCCGCGCGGCGCAGGCGTTCCATGCCTTCGAGCGCACCGCCGGGGCCGAGGTAGTCGTCGAGCCCCAGGTGCAGCCAGCCGGGGACGGTGGTGTCGGTCTCGATGCTCGGCGGGTTGTGGATCTGGAGCACGTCCACGTAGTCCACCTGCAGGCGCTCCAGCGACTCCTCCAGCGACTCGACGACCGCGTCGGCGATGTGGTCGAGCTCGTCGGGCATGACCTCGACCTTCGTGGCGAGGACAGGGCGGAACCCGATCTCCTTCATCGCCTTGCCGATGTTGGTTTCGGCGAGGCCCTTGCCGTAGTCGGGTGAGGTGTCGAAGTAATTGATGCCGAGTTCGAGCGCGCGCTCGATAGCCTGGAGCTGCTCCTTCGGCTCGCCCTTCACGAGAAGCCCGGCGTTGTCGCCGGAGCCGAAGCCGACCTCCGAGACACGGATGCCGGTAGCGCCCATCATACGGTATCGCAAGCCACACCTCCGAAGCCGCGGCTCGGAGGCCATACGGCGGCGTTATCTAACGCTGTCGCGCGAGTGCGTGTCAAGCGGTGCGGCAGGTGCACCACTCTACCCGTCCACGAGCCGCAGCGACGCAGCGGACGGCGTGACGTCGCCCGACTCCACGCGGTGCACGAGCGCGGTGATGGCGTCGCAGTACGGCGTCGCGATGCCGTGCACCGCGCCCTTCCGCGAGACGAGGCCGCTGAAATAGTCCACTTCCGTCTTCCGCGCGCGACGCACGTCCTGGTACATGGAGGTCATCGCACCCGGTCCGACGTTCGCGGCGCGCGCCGCGAGTCCCCGCTCGACCACGTCTGACTCTCCCGCCGCGTTGGCGTACACGTCCGCTGCATCGTAGTCGCCCATGATGCGCGCGAGCGGGTGCCCCTCCGCTCCGGCGACGCGCATCGTCTCCGCCGCGAGCCGCACCGCGATGCGCCGCGCGTCCGCGTTCGCCAGCAGCTCCGCCGACCGCATCCCGCCGACCGCCGAGACGGGGTTGAGCATCGTGTTGTTCACCATCTTGGACCAGCGTTCGTGCAGCAGGTCGTCGACCGGCTCCGCGGGCCAGACGTTCGCGAGTACGTCCGCCACCCGGCGCGCGTTCGATCCGGCGAGTGCGCCATACTCGCCGACGTACACGCCCGGCAGCGTCGTGGAAGAGGCCCTGCTGACCGACCCCGACGCCTGCACACGCCCCGGCTCCAGGAACGAGCCGTTGACGAGGATGACGCCCCCCACCGTCCGCTCGGCGCCGACCTCCGGCGCTATCCACTCCTCGTTGATGCTGTTCTGCATCGAGACAAGGAACCCGTCGTCCGCCAGCCACGGCTTGATCACCGCGAGCGCCTCCAGCGTGTCGTACGACTTCACGCAGAGGAACAGGAGGTCGACCTGCTCGGACAACTCTTGCGGCGCGATGGCGACCGGCGCGGCATGCTCCTCGCCGCCGCCCTCCGTCTGCATCGTCAGGCCGCGTGTCTGTATCGCCTCGCGCTGCGTGTCCCACGGCTCGACCACGAGCGGGTCGAGGCCCACCTTGGCGAGCCGCACCGCGATCTGCCCGCCGATCGCTCCTGCGCCGTACACGACGAGGCGGCTCACAGCCCGCCTCCGAACTTGCGGTTCGCCACGACGGCCTGCGCACGGGGGCTGATCTGGCTCTGCACGCGGATGTTCAGCAGCGCCGGGCCGTCAACATCGAGCGCCCGGTCGAGCGCGGGGCCGAGCTCCTCGGGACGCTCCACGAGTTCGGCGTATGCGCCCAGCCCCTGCGCGACGAGGTCGTAGCGCGACGGCACGAGGTCCGTGATCACGGCCTTGCCGTACAAACCCACCTGCAGGTTCTTGTCGATGCCCCACGCCGCGTCGTTCCCCACGAGGAACACGACCTTGAGCCCGTGCCGCACCGCGGTGTCCACCTCCATCGCGTTGAACCCGAACGCGCCGTCGCCGGTGATGCAGAACACGCGCGACTCCGGCCTCGCCACTTTCGCGGCGATGGACATCGGCACCGCCTGCCCCAGCATGCCGAGGTTCGGCAGGTAGTACCACGAGCGCGGCGCGAGGGCGGGCAAGTATGCCCGCCCGTAGTAGGCGTAGTCGCCGCCGTCAAACACGAGCACGTCGTCCCGCCGTAGCCGCTGCGCCAGCGTGTGGTGCACCCACATCGAGCGCAGCGGCGTCTCGTCCAGCACGTACTGTTCGAGGTACACCTTGTGCTCCGCAACCGCGGTGCGGAACCGTTCCACCCACGGACGCTCCGGCCAGTCGCTCTTCGCGGCCTCGTCCGCGAGCTGCGCCGCGATGGGCCCGACGTCGCCGACGAGCGCGAGGTCGACGCCTCGGTTTCGACCCGCCTGCGTCGCCTCCGGCTCGACCTGGATGACCGTCGCGTTGTTCGGAATGACCGGCCCGAAGCCGAAGCCGATGGTGAAGTCGAGCAGCTTGCCGAGGAAGAGGACCGCGTCCGCCTCCCGCACGAGGTTCGCGGCGGTGTGCTGACTCAGGTCGAAGAAGCCGAAGCAGTATGGGTGGTCGTCCGGCACGATACCGCGCGCCGCCTCCTCAGTCAGGAACGGTATCTTCGTCGTCTCGATGAGCCGCTCGTAGACGCCGCCCCAGTCGCCGTAGGCCGCGGGCGTGCTCGCGACGATGATGGGACGCTCCGCGTTGCGCAGCAGGCGCACCGCTTCCTCGACTGCCTCCTGCGATGCGACTATGGGCTGCGTCCGCCGGTACGACTCCGCGCCGAACCAGCGCACCTCCTCCTCTTCCACAACGGCGCTCTGCACGTCGACCGGAATCGTCAGGTGCGCGGGGCCGCGCCTGCCCTCGAACGCCGCCCGTATGGCCGTCGACATCAGGTCCGGGATGCGGCGAGGGTCGTGGGCGAGCCATGCGCCCTTCGTGACGGTGCGCGCGATGCCGACCTGGTCTATCTCCTGCATGATGCCCCGGTGGTAGTTCCGCAGGTCTGAAGAGCCCGCGATGTTTAGGATGGGGCTCTCCGTGGACTGAGCGTTGATCAGCCCCGGCAGCGCGTTCGCGTGCCCCGGAGTCGTGACCGCGACCACGCCCAGCCTGCCGGTCATGCGCGCCCACGACTCCGCCATGTGCACCGCAGCCTGCTCGTGGCGGCAGTCGATCAGGCGGAAGTCCTCGTCGTACAGCACGTCCAGCAAGGGGAGGATGTGGTCGCCCGCGAGGGTGAAGATCGTGTCGACGCCTTCCTCTCGCAACGCCCGCGTGATGATCTGCGCTCCGCTTACCGGCATCCGTCGCTCCGAACCGTGAGGATGGCGCGATGCTAGCACAGGGCGAAGCCCCGTCGTTCCCGCGCTTCAGCGCGCGCGGAGAGCAGGAACCTCGCCTGTACGGGACACGCCCCGCTTGCGCACACGCGCCCCCACCCGCGAAACTCCCCGCATGGCGCTTGCCGACGAACAGTGCGTGGAGCTGAACGCCCGGTCCGTGCTCGCGACAGCCGACGAGGCCGCCGAGATGCTGGCGAGGCTGCCGGAGTGGAGCGTCGCGACCGAGAACGGCATCGACCAACTGGTGCGCGCCTTCCGGTTCGGGACGTTCGTGCAGGGGCTCGCATTCACGAACGCGGTCGGCGAGGCGGCGGAGGAGCAGGGCCACCACCCGCGCATCGTCACGGAGTATGGGAGGGTGACGGTGTCGTGGTGGACTCACTTCCTCGGCGGGCTGCACCGCAACGACTTCATCATGGCCGCGCGCACGGACGCGCTCGCACAGGAGATACAGGGGTAACACCATGGGCAGACCGGTCCACTTCGAGATACTCGGCGACGACCCGGCGAAGCTGGCGGAGTTCTACAGCAACGTGCTCGGCTGGGAGTTCCAGTCGTGGGCCGGCTCCGAGGAGTACCAGCAGGAGTACTGGCTCGCCACGACCGGCCCCGAGGAGCAGGTCGGCATAAACGGCGCCATCATGAAGCGTCACTTCCCACAGCCCGTCATCAACACGACGCTGGTCGACTCGCTGGACGAGACGCTGGCGAAGGTGACGGCGTCAGGCGGCAAGCTCGTCTTCGGCCCGAACGAGATTCCGTACGTCGGCACCCACGCCTACTGCGAGGACCCGGAGGGCAACCTCTTCGGCGTCATCGAGGAGCCGAAGACCTAAGCTCCCTCCGTCGTTCCTGCGAAGGCCCGCGCTTTAGCGCGCAACCTCGCAGCCCTGTCCCCACGTAAGGGCGTCCCCACTCCCCCAAACAGAAGGGGCGCCCCCCAGGGCGCCCCCGAAACCAAGCGGGGCGGCCAGCAACATCAGCCCGTAGAAGCTGTCTAATGTAAACTAAGACCCGACCACGCGCACGGACAAAAAGTCCGAAGGCGT
>VXQP01000082.1:23618-41007 GCA_009838965.1 Chloroflexota bacterium
ACCGTATTTTACTTTTATCTTTTGGTGGGCTGCGAAATTTGTTTATATTAGACAGACTTATGGGCCCCCCCAGTCCCAAAAACTGAGGGGGCGCCCCTAAGGGCGCCCCCGTACGGATGCGGCACTCCCTCCTCCTACAGCCCGTAGAGCGCCACGGAGTTGTCCACGAGCACCTTGCGCTTCGACTCCTCGCTGATGGTGTCGAGCTTGCGGAACGTGTCGATGGCGTCGACCTCGCTGGACGTGTCCGTGTGGCCGTAGTCCGTGCCGATGACGATGTTTTCGTCGCCGACGTAGTCGAACACGTACGGGAAGTCGTCGTCGGTCTGCGCCGAGACGTAGATGTTGTATTCCTTGAACGGGTTGTCCGGGTAGTACCAGCCGGCCTGCTTCGCCCGCCGGGAGGACTCGTGGATGATCCACGGCACCCACTGGCAGGACGACTCGATGAAACCCCAGCGCAGCTCGGGGTAGCGCTTCGGGATGTCGCTCAGGATGAGGCCGTTGCAGGCGTGGACCGTCGGCATCCGGAACGTCGGCAGGCCGCCGCTGGGGTCGTAGGCGGATGCGATGGCGCTCACGTACGCCTCGTTGGCGTTCGCGATGTGGATGGTCATGGCGAGGTCGTTCTCCTGCGCGGCCTCGAAGTACGGGAAGAAGTACGGGTCTAGCATGAAGCGGTGTCCCTCGAACGGCTTCGTCACCACGCCCACTGCGCCGTTCTCCTTCACCCACGGCATCCAGTCGATGGCGGTGTCGAGGTCGGTCAACGGGAGGACGGCGGCCCAGCGCAGGCGTCCGCCGGACTCCTTCCAGGCCTCGGCCATCCAGCGGTTCCACGCCTTGCAGAGCGCGCGGTCCACCTCCGGGCGCTGCGACACGTCGCGGATCCAGAGCGTGTTGTGGAGGATCTGGATGTCCACGCCGAGCCGGTCCATGTGCGCGAGGCGCAGCGAGATGTCGTCGAGGGAGCGGGCTTCCTCAGCCGTGACGAGGTCGCGTCCGGCGCGCTCGGACATCGCCTTCAACTCGCGCTCGACCGGGGACGCGGGGCGCAGCCCTGCGATGCGTCCGTCGATCACCCAGTAGCGGCTCGCAGGCCTCTCCGGGTTCGTGAAGAGGAACGGACGGAACTGCTGGTCCGCCTCGTCGAGGTAGTCCCACGTCTGCTCACTCTCGATGACGTGCGCGTCGGCGTCTATGGCCTGGTACTTCACCGCTGTGGTCATGGTGCTGTCTCCTTCCCCAGCGTGTATGCCTTCTGAACGCCGTTAGTATCCCGCACCCGCGCCCCGCTGACAACACGCGCGCGACCTCGTCATTCCTCCCTAGCCGTCATTTCCGGCGAAAGCTGGAATCCAAGGTGACTGACAGTCACACGTGCGCGGAAGCACCCGCCCTACCCCGGTTTGCGGGCGTGGATGAAGTACATCGGCGTGAAGATGCCCAGCCGGCCCGCCTCGGCCATCGCGTCTGCGCAGAGGTTCAGGGTCTGCGCCACGCGGAGCGTTCCTCGCGGAACGACGCGGAGCGCCTCGAGTGCTCGCAGCGAGTTGTCGGTGACCTTGCGTCCGACCCGTGAACTGCGGAAGCTCGCCAGGGAGAAGCCCGATCCAGCAAGCGGCTGATACCAGGGGACCGACGGACCGGTCTGCAATGCCAGGTCCCGCGTTGCCAGCACCTCGAACCCCACTGCCCGGAGTGCGTCATCGATCGTCTGCGGGGCGACGATCTCGAGCAGGCCGCCCCCCAACTGGAGGTCGGCCTTGAGCTTAAGATGGACGGGGTCCTGTGGGTCGAAGCGGTCAGTCATGCAGAACTCGTAAGCGGCGAAGCACGCCCCCGGCTTCAGCAGGCGGAATATCTCGCTGTAGATGCTGACCTTGTCCGGTTCGCAGCAGGTCGCCTCGATGGAGTAGGCCGCGTCGAACGACTCGTCCGGAGCGTCGACATGCAGAAAGTCGCAGTTCAGGAATTCGGCCAGGTGCGCCAGCCCAGCATCCGCCGCGTACCGCCTGGCGCGTTCGAGCTGGTAGGCGTTGCTGTTCACGCCGACGATCCTGGCGCCGGAGAAACGGGCGATCTCCAGCAGCGACCCGCCGACGCCGCAGCCGATGTCGGCTGCGACCATCCCCGGTCCAAGCCCGAGCACGTGCGCCATATAGTGCTCGTGGCGGGCGAGCGACGCCTTGAAGCTCTCTCCGGGCACGCGCGGCGCGAAGTGGAACGACCTGCCCCAGCCGTACTCGTAGAAGTCTGTAACCAAGTCGTAGTAGAGATCGTTGACCTTCCGCTCTGCGCGTTGCTCATCCTCCAATGCGCTGTCCCGGGCCGTCCTGAAGCCTTCCTCGTATTCGCGGACGGTCGCATCGACACCGGCGGTTCTTGGCAGGTTCTTCAGGAGGTTGGTGAGCTTGACGGCCATCGAGCGTTCTCGGGGCTGGCTTCCATGGAGGACGTGACTCCACGAGCATAGGAGACGGCCGGTATGAGGTCAAACCACGCCCTGACCGAGTGCTACACTCCCGGCCACTCTCGTCCGGAGAAGCCACGCCTTGCGAACGCTCCTCTTCCTGTCCCTGATGCTCCTTGCGCTTGCCGCGTGCTCACAGGCGACGCCGACGCCTGCGCCAACCCCTACATCAACTCCCGTCCCAACACCTACCTTCACTCCCATCCCGCCACCCACCGATACCCCGTTGCCCACGCCAACCGACATCCCTGATGCACCCGTCTTCGACTTCGCCTTCGAAGACGATGCCGAGGGATGGACGGTCGGGTTCGCTGACCTGCCCGCGGACTACGACCAGTCGATCTACGAACTCGACCACGGGCATCGTCCGCTTCCGGACGGACTGGAGGGCGGTGGCGTCTACGTCCAGGGACACAACCGCAGCGACGACCTCTTCATGTTCCTCAGGAGGCGGGTCGAGGGCCTGCAGCCGGACGCAGCCTACGAAGTCGAAGTGTCGGTTGACCTGGCAACGAACGTGTCAGCCGGTCTTGTCGGCATCGGAGGCTCTCCAGGCGAGAGCGTCTTCGTGAAGGGTGGAGCGTCCAACGTGGAACCCGTCACCGTGGAGGACAACACCGGGCACCTCAGGATGAACATCGACAAAGGGAACCAGTCCCGGGGAGGCGTGGCCATGCTCGTCATAGGCAACGTCGCTCACCCTGATGTAACAGGCCGGGAGTACCGCATCAAGACGCTGGACAACGACGGTCGGCCGCTGACCGTCGAGACGGACGGCGAAGGCCGGGTCTGGCTGATCGTCGGCACCGACTCCGGCTTCGAGGGCCTCACCACCCTCTACTACGACCGCATCACTTACCACCTGCGGCTGGTCGACGGAGGCTGAACAACCTCCTAGTGACACCCGCCCCTTACGCCTTCGCCCCCGCCTGCCCTACCATGTTTCCGGCTGCGGATTCCCTCGCGGAAGCAGGCGGCTCCGCCCCGGTAAGGACGGCGTCGCCTGAGGCGAATGAGCATGAATGAGCAGAAATGAACCACTTTTTTGAGATGGACGCCTCTGACGGCCCCGCCCGTAGGAGTGGACCGGCATGCTCATTCCGTTCCATCCGCGCTCGGAAGCGAGCAGTACGTGTTCATTACTGGTAGTCTGCCTGCTCATTCGTGTTCGGCAGACTCCCATGGACAGAAGAAGGAGGCCCCATGTCCGACGTCAAGCCCATCCCGGACGGCTACACCGCTATCACGCCCTACCTCTGCGTGGAGGGCGCCAACGCCTACATCGATTTCCTGGCGAACGCCTTCGGCGCAGTGGAGCGCATGCGCATCCCCCTGCCCGATGACCTCGTCGCGCATGCCGAGGTCACGATCGACGGCGCCGTCGTCATGCTCTCCGACGCGTTCCCGCCCGATTCCCCCGCCCAGACGGCGCACATCCACCTCTACGTCGAGGATGTGGACTCCGCCTACGCCCGCGCGGTGAGCGCCGGTGCAACCAGCGACGGCGAGCCCAAAGACGAGTTCTACGGCGAGCGCATGGCGCACCTGACCGACCCCTGCGGCATCCACTGGACGATCGCCACCCACGTCGAGGACGTGGACATGGACACGCTCATGCAGCGCATGGCCGAGATGGGGATGGGCTAGCGGGAGAAGGGGCGTGGTCGACAGGCTCACCATGAGCAGGTCGGGATGCGCTAGACTCCGGCCATGACCAGCACCTCGAAAGCGGCAGCCATCGTCGGCGTCGCCGAGTCCGACGAGATCGGGCTCGTGCCGCACAAGTCGGCGCTCGCCCACCACGCCGAGGCCGCACACAACGCGCTGGAGGACGCCGGGCTGACCCGCAGCGACGTCGACGGCCTGCTCACCGCGGGGTACGTCAACTACGACCTCGCCGACTACCTCGGCATCGCGCCGCGCTACACCGACACGACGACGGTCGGCGGAGCGTCGTTCGTCATCCACGTCGGGCACGCGGTCAACGCCATCGCCAACGGACTCTGTGAGGTGGCGCTCATCACGCACGGACAGGCGGGGCGCAGCAGCCGCGCACCTGTCCCCCGAGACCCCAACCTCCCCGCCGCGATGTACGAGATGCCGTACGGCATGATCGGCATGCCCATCAACTACTCGATGGCCGCCACCCGCTACATGCACGTCTATGGCGAGGACCGCGCCCGCCAGGCGATGGCGGAGATCGCCGTCTCCACCCGCAAGTGGGCGCAACTCAACCCCAAGGCGATGATGCGCGACCCGATGTCATTCGACGACTACCACAACTCGCGCTGGATAGCGTGGCCGTTCCACCTCCTGGACTGCTGCCTCGTCACGGACGCCGGCGCGGCCATCGTCGTCACGACGCCGGAGCGCGCCCGCAGTTTGCCGAAGCCGCCCGTCTGGGTGCTCGGCCATGCGGAGCACCACGACCACGCTGGCATCACGACGATGCCGGACCTCACGGTGACGCCCGCCCGCGTCACCGGCCCCGCCGCGCTCGGCATGGCCGGCGTCACCCACGGCGACATCGACCTCACGATGATCTACGACTCGTTCACCTACACGGTGCTCGTGACGCTGGAGTCGCTCGGCTACTGCGGACCGGGCGAAGGCCCGGACTTCGTGGCGGGGCAGCGCACCGCTCCGGGCGGGGACTTCCCGCTCAACACGAGCGGCGGCGGCCTCTCCTACACGCACCCCGGCATGTACGGCATCTTCCCGGTCGTCGAGGCGGTGCGGCAGCTCCGCGCCGAGTGCGGCGAGCGGCAGGCGCCGGACGTGTCGCTGGCGCTCGTGAACGGCACCGGCGGCGCGCTCTCCGCCACCGGCACCATCGTCCTGGGGGTGGAGTGATGACGAGCGGCGCGTACCAGGGCCCCCTGCCCGTCAAGCAGCCGGAGTCCGACTTCTACTGGGAGAAGGCGCAGGCGCACGAGCTGTGGCTGCGCCGCTGCAACGCGTGCGGGCAGTCCTACTTCTACCCGCGCGACTTCTGCCCGAACTGCGGCTCGCGCGACGTGTCGTGGGCGCGGGCGAGCGGCAAAGGCACGCTGCACACGTTCGCCATCGTGCACCGCGCGCCGGTGCCTGCCTTCCGCGACCACGTGCCGTTCGTCGTCGCGATGGTAGACCTCGAGGAGGGCGCGCGCATCCCCACGAACCTCGTCGGCGTCGAGCCCGACCCCGAGCACATCGAGGTCGGCATGGCGGTCGAGGTCGCCTTCGCAGACGTCACTGACGAGGTCACGTTGCCCGTGTTCCGACCAGTGTGAGGACAACTCTCACTCCGTCAGCTTGAGCAGCTCCCATATCTCGTCGCGGGCGGCGCGGGCTTTCGCGTAGTCGACGCCGAAGTACGCCATCGTGCGGCAGCCCGCGCTCTCCGGGATGGCGAGCAGCCCCAGCAGGATGTGCTCGGTCCCGATGGGATAGGCCGAGTGGAACTGCTCCGCTTCGGCCAGCGACAGCTCCATCGTCCGGAGCGCCTCCGGCGTATGCGGCTTGCCCCACAGGGCGAAGACGCGCTCCGCGTGATCGGGAAGGGGCCGCCCGTGCAGAAGCTCGAACTCGGTGATCGAGGCCGCGAGCGCCATGTCGATACCGAGCCGGCGCAGCATCAGCCCGCCCGCGCACTCAGGATGGCGGATGACGCCGAGCAGCAGGTGGCCGGTCATCAGCGCCGACCGGGGACGCGATGCGTTCTCGAACGACTCGACGCCGTGCTCCCACGCCAGGCGGGCGCAGCGACCCATGCGCTCCCAGGTTGGCTCGGCCATGCGCCCTAATGCACTTCCCTGCCACCGTTGACGACGATCATCTGTCCGCTGATGAAGCGCGCGTCGTCGGTGAAGAGGAACGTCATCACGCCGGTCAGGTCCTCCGGCACGCCGCGCCGCGCGAGCGACGCCTCCGGCTCCGGGTACGCCTCGTCCGCGCCGATCGGCTCCTCCGTATCGGAGGTCGTCGAGCCCGGCGCGACGGTGACGACGTTGATGTTGTACTGCCCAAGCTCGCGCGCCACGGCACGGGTGATGCCGATGATGGCTGACTTCGACGAGACGTAGTGCGGGTTCATGTCTGTCGGCCCGCGAGCGATGCGGAGCGTGCTGCCGGAGCTGACGTTGACGATGGTGCCGGAGCGCTGCTCCCGCATGTACGGGAAGACGGCGCGCACGCCCAGGAACGTCCCGCGCGCGTTGACCGCGAACACGCGGTCCCACGTCTCCATGTCCACGTCCAGGATGGACTTCACGCCGAGCCCGCGCATCATGCCCGCGTTGTTCAGCAGGCCGTCGATGCGCCCGTACTGTTCGTGCGTGCGGCGCGCCATCTCCTGCGTCTCGTCCTCGGAGGAGACGTCGACGCGCAGCGGGATAACCTCGGCCCCCTCTGCGCGGCAGAGCTCCGCCGTTTTGCTCACGTCCTGCACGTCGGCGATGGTGAGCTTCGCCCCTTCCTTCGCGAAGCGGATGGCGTACTGCCGCCCGAGCCCGCCTGCCGCTCCCGTCACGATGATGGCCTTGTCCTGCAATCGCATCTGCGCCTCCTTGATGAACATACAGCCTATCCGGCGCGTGCTGCCGCGTCCACGACCCCGCGCAGCGCGGCGATGTGGGCAGGGGTTGCTCCGCAGCAGCCGCCCACGATGCGGCAGCCGTCGGCCAGCCACCGCTCCGCGCCCGCCGCGAGCACGTCCGGCGTGAAATCGTCGTCGAACTCCCAGTTGGGACGTGCGTAGCTTCCCCCATGAGGATAGGTGCCGAGCGGGCCGTCCCATACGCAGCGCAGCACAGCGAGCGACGGCTCCACCTCCGGGACCCGCGTGTGCATGATGAACGCAACGTCGAGGCCGGAGAGGTCGATGCGGCGCAGCGATTCCACCAGCAGCTCGTCCGGCTGGTTCAGGAGCGCGAGGTTGCCCTCCTCGTCCGTCACGCAGGAGAAACCCGCCCACACCGGCAGGCCCGCCGTCGCCGCTGCGGCCAGTTCGACCCTGGCCCGCTCGACGTGCGACAGCATCTCCACCATGAGGAAGTCCACGCCCGCATCCGCGAGTGTGCGCGCCTGCGACGCGAGCGCCCAGTCTTCCTCGGCGGGAGCCACCTTGCCCTCCGGTCCTCGATAGCTGGTCGTCGTCATGCAGCCCGCCACGAGCAACGGGCGTTCTGCTCCGGCGCGTTCGCGCGCCTCCTGCGCGAGCGCCACCGCCGCGCGGTTCAGCTCCTCCTCGCGCCCGTGTATCCCGTACGCGGCGAGACTCAGCTCCGTGCAGCCGAATGTATTGGTGCTGATGACGTCCGCGCCTGCCGCTATGAAGTCGGCATGGATGGCGCGCACCGTGTCAGGGAGCTCGGCGTTCGCGAGGTTCGCCCACGCTCCCAGCGAGCCGCCGCGCCGCGCCACCTCTGTGCCGATGCCGCCGTCGAGCACGGCAAACCCGCCGTCCGCGACCCGCCCCATCACCGTTTCGTATGCCGCGCCGCGCTGTTTCATGGGGCAAGCCTATCACTGAGGCAGTGACTGTACCGCTCCGGTACTGCCACTGCGAAGGGGCCTAGAAGCCTGAATGCGACTTGATGTGCTCCAGACGGACCACAGATAGAACCATCCCGGTTCTTGTAGATAGCGCCCTAAGCGCTTACATTGGTCGTCGAAGATTGAAGCGTCACAAGCCGGTAGTCTTCCCCCGGGAGGTCAAATGGGCCGTAGAGTGAGCAGGGACGAACTTACTCTGAGTGTAGGTCAGGCAATCCGCTCAGAGCGCTTGGCTAAGGGTCTGCGTCAGGCCGCACTTGCCGAGTTGATGGATGTCGATCCTGTCACGGTCAGAAGGTGGGAGAGCGGACTTCGCCTGCCGACCATGGTTGAGGTTGCCAACCTTGGCTCCATCCTGGGGTCTGAGGCCCTGTGCCGAAGCTTGTTCGGCAAACTCGATGTGTACGCTGAGAACTGGATGGGTTGCTGTGACAGCGGCTACGTCGCATATGTAGCGTAGCATCGCCCGATGCACTACCTGGGATTTGCGAATGAGGACACTACCGAGCTGACGCGATTCCCGTTGACATGGGGAGAGGAAGAGACAGTGGGAAGATGAACGAAGCCGATGAACGCTATGCGATGAGCGTCCTGCAGGTTGCAAACGCGGCGATCCGCCAGGCGATCGCGGCGGTTGACATGCGGGTGTACAGCCGCGAAACGATAAGAGATATCGACCTGCACTTGCACCTGTGCGCGCTCTACTCGCGCGAAGCCGCATACGCGGAGAACGAGTCGCTAATGCGGATGTGGGGCGCGTGCTGCAACGAGGAAGCGGAGCAAGTTCAGCAACTTGTCGATCAGCACGTGGAAGAGAAACACGGATGACCAAGAGGAACCTGCTCCTGGCGACAGCGAATCGGCGTCCAGCGCGTCTACGGCTACATGGTCGCTAGGGTATTCATGCCCAGCCCGAGCTGCGCTCCTATGTCGTACACGGCAACGCTGTACAACGCCATGGATGCACTCGTGCAGGAAGGTGCGCTCACGCGAGAATACGAAGGGGATGATGAGTACCCGGGTCCGAGCGTTCGTCCACGGTAGGTGCTCGGGCATCGGAGACGGCAAGCACGCCAAGGAGGAAGCAGCGATGACCACGGAACCCCGGGAGATCAAACGGCTGGTCAGCGAGCGGTACGCGAACGACGCCAGGGTGGTCATCGGACTCACCGCCGTCGAGGCAACGTCCGCCGAAGCCGACGCGTGTTGCGCCCCATCAGGCCAGGAGCGCGCCATGACGCTGTACGAGGAGGCGCAGCTGTCCGGGCTGCCCGCCGAGTCGATCGCCATCTCGCTCGGGTGCGGCAACCCGACGGCGCTCGCGGGCCTCAAGCAAGGCGAGCGCGTGCTCGACCTGGGGTCGGGCGGCGGCATCGACTGCTTCCTTGCGGCGCAGCAGGTGGGCGGATCGGGGCACGTCATCGGGCTCGACATGACTCCCGACATGCTGGACCTCGCGCGCAGCAACCAGGCGAAACTCGGCCTCACCAACGTGGAGTTCGTGAAGGGCGAGATAGAGAACATCCCGCTGCCGGACGCGTCGGTGGACGTGGTCATCTCCAACTGTGTGGTCTGCCTGTCGCCGGACAAGGACGCGGTCTTCAGCGAGGCGTTCCGCGTGCTGTCGCCGGGCGGCAGGCTGCACATCTCCGACATGATGGCGCTCAACGCTGACGGTCCCGCGCGCAAGGACACGGAAGCGTGGGTGTCGTGCAGCGCCGGCGCCGAACCGCGCGAGACCTACCTGGGCCGGCTGCGCAACGCGGGGTTCGAGGACGTCGCCATCGAGGAGGAGACGGCGTGCGTCGAGAACGACGCCCCGGCGGACGTCTCCAGCGTGAAGGTGGTGGCACGAAAGCCAGGTCAGGCGTAGAAGACCAAGCCTACAGCCCTCGAAATGGAGGTTTTACGCCTCTCTCCTTGATTCCAGCGATAGCCGTCACAACGGTAGAATTGCAGTGATAGGAGACTGGTATGCGCCCACACTTGATGCTGATACCCACCGTGGCAGCCGCAGGCTTCCTGGTCAAGGACCGGGCGGCCAAACTCGCTGTCGGGGCGGCAAGAGCCGCGACGCGCAAAGTTCGGGAAGCAACCTCGCAAGAGGGGTCCATCAGGATGGATACGGCCGCCGACTGGTTCGGGGCGGCGGCGAAAGAGCGCTACGCGGAGCCGGACGCCGGCGAACCCGAACGCAAGAAGTAGCTTGTAAGCTCCGGCTCTACCCGCTGATCCCTGCTCCTGCGGGGACAGGGAGGCTGTAGAGCTCCGTGGTGCCCTTCCAGAGGATGCGGGACTTCTGCTCGTCGCTGAGGTCGGGGCGGTCGGAGATGTAACGCGGCGAGTCCGGCACGCGGTGCGCGTGGGGGATGTCGCTCGCGTACACCCAGCAGTCTGTCCCGTACTTGTTCACCATGTAGGGCAGCAGGTCGTCGTCGACCTCGAAGCCGATGAAGATGCGGCCGTCCCTGATGTACTCGAGGGGCGTCGCCTCTGGCAGACCGCGCTCAACGATGGCCTTGTGCTCCGAGCGGATCGTGCCGAGTTCCAGCCGGTCCTTCACGTTGTCGAGCGTGAAGTCCATGACGGCAACGGCGAAGTCCACCCAGGTGCAGCCCGTCTCCAGGAACGACACCTTCACCTTCGGGTAGCGGTCGAGGATGCCTGAGCCGCAGATCGTCTTGAAGCCGCGCACGACGGACATGAGGAACTGGTCGCCCGCGATGTTGCGGTACGTCTTCATGGCATCCCGCGCACCGGTGCCGGGGTGCACGTTCACCGGCATCTCCAGGTCCTGCGCCGCAGCCCAGAAGCACTCCAGGCTGGGGTCGTCCAGCGCCTTGTCGGAGTAGTCGCCGAACACCATCACGCCGACCGAGCCCATCTTCTTCGTGCGCTCCATCTCGCGGACGGCCTCGGCGGGGTCGCGCGGGTCGATCGCTGTCACCCACTTGAGACGGTCGGGCGACTGGTTGGAGACGTCGGCGACCCAGCTGTTGTAGGAGCGGGTGAGCGCGGCGTTCAGCGCCGGGTCGCTCGCGATGGGCCAGCTCAGCAGCAGCGTGGGGTAGTTGACGGAGAGGTATGTGTTCTCCGCGTCCATGACCGCGAGACGCGCTTCGGCGGAGTGGAACTCGCCGCTCTCGTGCGGGCCGCGCCACTTCGCCATCTTCTCGTACTCGGTGGAGACGACGCCGTCCTTGCTGGAAGGCGAGCCGCCGATGCGGATGCGCTCGCCGGCGATATCCCAGATGTAGTCGTGCTCGAACTCGCCGGTCTCGACCACCCTGGGGCGGCGGTCGCGAAACTCGGGCTCCAGGTAGTCGTCCGACCAAGTGGCCTCCCACTCCTCGACGTGCCCGTCGCCGTCCATCGCCAGGATGTCCATCGTCCCTGCTCCTCGTTCAGGATGACGCAATCCTACCACGCGGGAGGGTGTCCGGCGCGCCCTACCCCTGTTCCGCACTATCTAGTAGAGTCCCTTTTGATACCAGCAGGAGGACCAGAACATGCCGAGAGAATGGGACGAGGTCAAATACGAGGTCGCGGTCGCGAACCGTGTCCTCGCCGAGGTGGGGCTCGCAACCGGCTTCCGCGCGTCGCTGGGGCACGCCAGCATGCGCCTGCCGAACGACCCGGACAAGTTCGTTGTGAAGGGCCGCGGCTACGCTGTTGACGCGCTCCACTCGATGAAGCCGGAGGACATGATCGTCGTGGACATCGAGGGCTACAAGGTGGACGGGCCGGTCGGCTCGTCGCAGCCGTTCGAGGTCATCATGCACTCCTCCATCATGAAGGCGCGACCCGAGGTGAACTCGGTGGTGCACGTGCACCCGCACTACACCATCCTCGCCACGACGCTCGGCAGGCGCCTCCGCCCCATGAACCAGGAGGGCGCGCAACTGGTGCAGAGAGAGCTGCCCGTGTGGAACCACGTCAAGACCGTGCAGACGGAGGAGGAGGGCGCCGAGGTCGCGCAGCTCATGGGCGACTCCCCTGTCATCCTGCTGCGCGGCCACGGCGCGACGTCCGCCGGCAGCAGCCTGGAAGACGCCGTGATGACGATGATGCAGCTGGAGGAGCAGGCCAAGATGAACTACTGGGCCCACTCCTCCGCCGGGCCGGACCACCCGTACCTCGAGGACGAATTGGTTGACGAGATGTCCGGGCGCACGCCGCTGCCGCAACTGCCGCACTTCGCGCAGGTGCTCCCCTCCGGATGGCGTCCGAGGGTCGGCGGCGTCTGGCAGTACTACACGCGCGTCGTCACCAACAACCCGGACGCGAAACCGGAGATCGGCAGGCCGTAAGCGCAAGGTCTGGACGCGGCGCATTCCGCTCCCAACCCGCCCGGGGCGCGCTTGACCCGTGTCCGCTCCCGCCCTACCCTTACGCTACGCACAACACGCGCACGCGAGGTGAACGCACGCATGCTCAGCGTCAAAGCGAACCAGGAACTCACGCAGGTCGGCCCGGGCACGCCGATGGGCGAACTCATGCGACGCTACTGGCACCCCATCGCCGGAGCGGCGGAGCTTGACGACCGTCCCACGAAGGCCGTCCGCCTCCTCGGCGAGGACCTAGTCCTCTACAAGGACAGGTCCGGCACCCTCGGACTCATCGAACGCTTCTGCCCGCACCGCCGCGTCGACCTCTCCTACGGCATACCCGAGGAGCACGGCCTTCGGTGCATGTACCACGGCTGGATGATGGATGAGACTGGCCAGTGCATCGAGCAGCCATTCGAGGAGACCGTCCACCCCGACGGGCGCTTCAAGGAGAAGGTCAAGGTCGCGGGCTACCCGGTCGAGGTCGCCGGCGGACTCGTGTTCGCGTACCTCGGGCCGCAACCTGTCCCGTTCCTGCCGCTGTGGGAGCCGCTCGTGTGGGACAACGCGGTGCGCGACATCGCCATCTCCCACCTGCCCTGCAACTGGCTGCAGTGCCAGGAGAACTCGCTCGACCCGGTGCACGTCGAGTGGGCGCACTCGTACTGGGGGCAGTACGTGCAGCAGGGACCCGGCTTCAAGGGCGCACTGCTCGACCTGCCGAAGCACGAGAAGATCGGCTTCGACGTCTTCGAGCACGGCGTCGTGAAGCGCCGCGTCTTCAGGGGCTACACCGAGGAGGACGACGACTGGAAGCACGGCCACCCGGTGTTCGTGCCGAACATCCTGCTCGTAGGCTCCGAGGTCTCGGTGACGATGCAGTTCCGCGTCCCCATCGACGACGAGAACACGCTGCACGTGTCGCTGTACACGTGGCGGGGCGCTCCCGGCCAACCGGTGCCGAAGCAGGAGTCCGTTCCCTACCGCGAGGTGCCGCTGCTGGACGAGAACGGCCGCTGGATCGTGGACGTGGTGTTCAACCAGGACTACACGATGTGGGTCACGCAGGGGCCCATTGCCAAGCGGAACCTGGAGCACCTCGGCGAGTCCGACCGCGGCCTCATCCTTTACCGCAAGCTGCTGCGCGAGCAGATGGACATCGTTGCCGACGGCGGCGACCCGATGAACGTCTTCCGCACGCCTCCGCCGGAGGGTGGCATCGTCGCGCCGCTGGAGCAGGTGAAGTTCGGTATGAAGCGCGCCAGGAAGTACATCCCCGGCGAGGCCGGCTACTCCCGCGACGGCGAGCTCATCAACCAGGTGCTCCAGACGTGGGAGGACCTGCCCGACCGCGCGCCCGCGGAGTCGGAGGACGAGATCGTCGCACGTGTCACCGGCGACAAGGCCGGCGCCGTCGAGGGCATCAAGGACAACTGGCCGCTGTAGCCAGCAGGCAAACAACGACTGACGAGAGAGGCGCCCCGCGAGGCGCCTCTCTCTATAGTGTGGCGCCTCTTGCGCCATGCGGTACAATCCCGCCAGCGAACGAAGAGGCAAGGAGGCCACGCGATGCTGAGCGTACAGGAGAACGAGCAACTGACGCAGGTCGGCCCCGGCACGCCGATGGGCGAGCTCATGCGCCGCTACTGGCATCCCATCGCCGCAGCCGCCGAGCTCATCGACCGCCCCACGAAGGCCGTACGCCTCCTCGGTGAGGACCTCGTCCTCTACAGGGACAGGTCCGGCACGCTCGGCCTCATCGACCGCTTCTGCCCCCATCGCCGCGTCGACCTCTCTTACGGCATCCCCGAGGAGCACGGCCTCAGGTGCATGTACCACGGCTGGATGATGGACGAGACCGGCCAGTGCATCGAGCAGCCCTTCGAGGAGACCGTGCACCCGGACGGGCGCTTCAAGGAGAAGGTCAAGGTTGCGGGCTACCCTGTTCGCGAGATGGCCGGGCTGGTGTTCGCCTACCTCGGCCCGCAGCCCGCGCCGCTGCTCCCGCGCTGGGAGCACCTGCTCTGGGAGAACGCCGTCCGCGATATCGCCATCACGGAGATCCCCTGCAACTGGATGCAGTGCCAGGAGAACTCGCTCGACCCCGTACACGTCGAATGGCTCCACGCCTACATGGGCGCCTACCGCAACACGGACCGCATCGCCACGCAGCAGCGGGGCTCGTCGCGCAAGCACATGAAGATTGGGTTCGACGAGTTCGAGTTCGGCATCATCAAGCGCCGCATCCTCGAGGGCAAGGACGAGACCGATGACGAGTGGGCGGAGGGACACCCCGTCCTCTTCCCAAACATCCTCCTCGTCGGCAACGAAGCGCGCGCCACTTTCCAGTTCCGCGTTCCTGTGGACGACACCCACACCCTGCACGTCTCCATCTACAACTACCGCGCCGCGCCCGGCGCAAGCGCGCCGACACAGGACGTCATCCCCTATCGGTACGTGCCGCTAAAGGACGACGAAGGGCGCTACATCGTCGACTGGACGTTCAACCAGGACTACATGGCCTGGGCGACGCAGGGCCCCATCGCCAAGCGCCACCTGGAGATGCTCGGACAGTCGGACGTCGGCATCATCCTCTTCCGCAAGCAGTTGAAGCGGAACATCGCGGTGATGGAGGACGGCGGCGACCCGATGAACGTCTTCCGCGGAAGCGAGCTCGGACTGCTGCACGCGCCGGTGGAGAAAGTGAAGTTCGGCGTGCGGGCGCAGGCGCGCTACGTCCGGCCCGAAGCCGGTGACACCCCGGCAGTGCCGCAGATCGAAGAGGTCATGAGCACCTGGGTGGAGTACCTCGGCGAGGAGGCCACGCTGGGGCGGTAGCGCCGTCCCGGCCGCCTGCCCGCTCACGAACCGAACGGAATCCCCTCTGTGTACGTTCCGTCGCGCTTGACCCGCGCACACGCCCGCCCTACTCTTACGCTATCACGACACGCGCAAGCGAGGTGAATGCACGCATGCTCAGCGTCAAGGCCAACCAGGAACTCACGCAGGTCAGTGCAGGCACGCCCGGGGGCGAGCTCATGCGCCGCTACTGGCACCCTATCGCCGCCACGGCGGAGCTCGACGAACGCCCCACCAAGCCGGTACGTCTGCTCGGCGAGGACCTCGTCCTCTACCGCGACAAGTCGGGCACCTACGGCCTCATCGACCGCTTCTGCCCTCACCGCCGCGTCGACCTCTCCTACGGCATCCCGGAGGAGAACGGCCTGCGCTGCATGTACCACGGCTGGATGATGGACGAGACCGGACAGTGCATCGAGCAGCCCTTCGAGGAAACGGTGCACCCGGACGGGCGCTTCAAGGAGAAGGTGCGAGTCGCGGGCTATCCGGTGGAGGAGCTCGGTGGACTCATCTTCGCGTACATGGGCCCGCAGCCCATGCCGCTGTTGCCGCGGTGGGAGCAGCTGACGTGGGATAACGCGGTGCGCGAGATCTGCATCTCGGAACTGCCGTGCAACTGGCTCCAGTGCCAGGAGAACTCGCTTGACCCCGTCCACAACGAGTGGCTCCACGCCTACTACGGCAACGTCGTACGCAACGGCGTCCACTCGCTGCCCGAGCTGCGCGGCACGCACCTCAAGATCGGGTTCGACGTCTTCGAGCACGGCATCATCAAGCGCCGCGTCGAGGCCGGGTATTCCGAGGAGGACGACGACTGGAAGGAAGGCCACCCCATCATGTTCCCCAACATCCTCCTGGTCGGCGACGAGGTGCGCTCCACGTTCCAGTTCCGCGTCCCGGTGGACGACACCCACACCTACCACGTCTCCTACTACGTGTGGCGCCCCGCGCCGGGAGCGCAGGCCCCGCGCCAGGAGGTCGTCCCCTACCGCTACGTCCCGCTCAAGGACGAGAACGACCGCTACATCAACGACATTCTCTTCAACCAGGACTACCTCGCGTGGGTCACCCAAGGCCCCGTCGCCAAGCGCCACCTGGAGAAGCTCGGCGAGTCCGACAAGGGCATCATCCTCTTCCGCAAGCTGCTGCAGGAGCAGGCGAAACTCGTCGCCGACGGGGGCGACCCGATGAACACGTTCCGCGACCCCGTCGAGAACGAGGCGATACGCCTGCCGCTGGAGCACGTCAAGTTCGGCAATCGCCGGCGCATGGGCTACACGCTCGTCGAGGCGGGCGAACCCGTCGTGGCGGATGTCGTCAACGAGACGCTGGAGAGCTGGGAAGGGATGCGCAGCCTGCCGCGCACCGCAGGAGCCGCGCACGGAGCATAGGAGCGCCGCTCCCAGGAGCAAGCCATGACCTCGCAGACTGACCGTCCCGAGCAGGAACAGCAGGCCAGCGAAGAGCCGGAGTCCGAGCCGCTGACCGGAGATCCCGATTTCCCTGTTGCCCCCGATTTCTCCGGTTTCTACAGAGGGTCCATGCACCCTGGGGATATGGGGAGTATGGACGAGAACTACCTGATGAGAACCCGGTTCCGCGCCATACAAAGTTGGGGACAGGAAGGAACATGGAGGCGGGCCAAGGGTTTCTTCATCCTTCTCGGCATCGTTGGTGGCGTGCTCATTGCCGCGATGCTGCTTCTCACCTGACCTCGTCTCTCTATCGGCTACCGAGCGCACTCATCGCAGAACCCCATTGACGCTTGACGTTGCGCGGCTTGCTATAATCCCGCCGCTAGGACTGAGCAAACCCAGCAGCGCAAGGAGAGCAACCTATGCTGACGCAGGAAGCGAACGACCGCTATACCCGAGTCGGCCCCGGCACCCCGATGGGCGAGTTGATGCGCCGGTACTGGCACCCCGTCGCCGCCGTCTCCCAGATGAACGACAAGTGGACGATGAAGGTGCGCCTCCTGGGCGAGGACCTCATCCTCTACAAGGACCGCTCCGGCACCTTCGGCCTCATGGAGCCGCACTGCGCCCACCGGCGCATGAACATGATCTACGGCATCCCGGAGGAGCACGGTCTGCGTTGCCCGTACCACGGCTGGCTGTACGACGAGACGGGCCAGTGCACCGAGCAGCCGTACGAGGAGACGGAGGACCCGGAGGCGCGGTTCAAGGACAAGATC
>VXQP01000078.1 GCA_009838965.1 Chloroflexota bacterium
CCCGTGCGTCTCGCAGCTGTGTGATTTGGTGCGGTTCTAGCTAATCGGCGTGGGTCTGGAGGGGCCTGGGACATTTGAGCGGGCGGGGAGGGCGCGGTCAGCGGAGCGCTCCCCTGCCCCGGGGTCTCCTAGTTGGCCCTCTCCGCGACACAGGCGGCCATGTCCAGCAGCCCAGGCCCGCGGGTGGCGTCCGCTTCGAGAATGCGGTCGCGGGACGTCTCGAACCAGATCTGCCGCCACCGTTCGGCCTCGGAATCCGTCAGCGTGATGACCTCCATACCGATCTCTTCGAGCTGCGCGACCACCTCTTCCGCCGTATCGAGGCTGAACTGGCGGTACGCGTCCGAGAAGCCCTCCCAGAGCTCCCGGAAGGTCGCCTGGGCATCGGCCGGAAGGGCGTCGAAGGCAGCCTTGTTGAAGATGACACCGGGCACGTTCTCGCCGAAGAACGGGCGCACGACGTACTGGCTGACCTCGTGCCAACTGAACGTCAGCGCGCTCTGCGCTCCGCCGCCGAGCACGGCGCCGTCAATCACTCCGCGGTCGAACGCGGTGTAGACGTCGGTGATCGGCATCGCGACGGGGACGCCCTCGAGCTGCTCAACGAACGGCTGCACACTCGGGTAGACGCGCAGGTTCAGGCCGGTGAGGTTCGCGTTGTCGGGCGGAATGGCCGTCTTCAGGACGACGCCATTGCCTACGCCGTTCGGCGTCGGGAAGAAGTAGACGCCTGCGCCGTTGGCGTAGTTCTGGTTGATGGCGTCGACGAGGCCGCAGGCCTCGCGGTCGGCGTACGGCGCGTTGACGAGGTCGTTCGTGCCTGCAAGGGAGTTGAACTCCGAGTGGTAGAACGGGTGCGTGAACACGAGGTCGTAGATGCCCTCGCGGATGGGCGTGAACTGCTCGAAAGCGGGGACGGCGCTGATGTCGGCGACCCAGTCGATCACGATCCGACCGTCGGACTCCTCTTCCATGTAGGGCTGCAGTATGCCCATGAAGTCCATGGCGCTCGCGTCGGTGCGGCCCCACGACGTGAGCATCCGCAACGTGACGGGCTCGGGTTCGGGCGTAGGGGTGGGCGTCGCCGCGGGCGCAGGGGTGGGCGTCGGTTCGTCGTCTCCTCCGCAGCCGACGATACCCAGCGCCATCACGGCGAGCAGTGGTAAGACGAGCCAGCGTAGCTTCCTCATGGTCCCTCCCTTACGAGCCTGTCACCTCAAGAGACGTCGATAGGCGGGATGCTACCACAGTGGCGGCCTATGTCGCGCCAATCTCCCGCATATCCTGCCTATCTGCGTCGATTATCGAAATGGGATATGGCGCACCCGCCTGGCAGACAAGAGCACCACAAGGGGCGCCCCTGCACCGGGCCTGGATCCCCGCCTTCGCGGGAATGACGGGAAGTGCGGGATGACGGGGTTCGCCTTGACGGTCTCGTGCGGCGGGGACACACTGGCCTGCAGGTTGGCGGGCCGACGCGCATCATCGAGCGCGGCCGCCCAGGTTGTGTTCATTGCGCTTTCTTCCAACGGGGCTCTGGCGGCAGGAGACTTTCCTCAAGCTCTGGGCTAGCCAGACGCTCACGCACGCGGGTTTCCAGATGCAGTACCTCGCGGTGCCGCTGGTGGCGGCCCTGCTTCTCGATGCGACGCCCCTGCAGATGGGCATCCTCGCCTCGTTCGGGGGCGCTCCCGCAATCGTAGTAGGCGTGTTCGCCGGTATCTGGATAGACCGGCGGTCGAAGCGGGCCGTGCTCATCGGCGCGGCCTGGGGGAACGCGCTCGCTTTCCTGGTCATCGCCATCTCCGCATGGCTCGGCTTCCTCAGCATCCCCCTTCTGTTCGCACTCGCATTCGCGCTGGGAGGTCTGCGTTTCATCGTGGACGTCACCTACCGGGCATTCCTGCCGTCGCTCGTTCTACGGGCGCAGCTCATCGAGGCCAACAGCAAACTGGAGATAGGCCGGTCCGCAACCGAGATCGGTGGCCCCGGTTTCACGGGGACCCTGATCCAGGCCGTGTCGGCGCCGTTCGCCCTGGTCGTGGGCGCGCTCGCCTACGCTGGCTCGGCGTTGTCGCTCCACAGGATGCGTCCGCGGACGGATGTTTCGCCGCGGGCAACTGCGTTGAGTGTCCGCGGCGAGTTGCGGGAGGGGCTGGCGTTCGTGATGAAGAGCCCCGTTCTGCGAGGGCTGACGATCGCCGCGGCGATGGTCGGAGGAACCAACGCGGCGATCGACTCCGTGGGACTGCTCTACCTAGTGCGCCAGCTTGACCTCACGCCGGGCCTCATAGGGGTGATGTTCTCGGTCAGCGGCGTCGGGTGGCTGGTCGGGGCATCGCTTGCGAGGCAGACGACGCGAAGGATCGGGCTCGGCAGGTCGACGGCGGCCGGGCTGTTCCTGATGACGGCTGGCGACGTCATCATTCCCCTGGCCGGAGGGCCGACGACCATCGTGATGCTGCTGCTGGCTGGCGGGGCGTTCCTGTTCGGGGCGGGTCTTGTCACGTACATCATCGCGCGGACGAGCCTGCAGCAGAGCATGACGCCGGACCGCCTGCAGGGGCGAGTGAACGTCGTGCTCAGGATGGCCTTCCTGGGGGCAATCTCCATCGGAGCGCTGGTTGGCGGGGTGCTCGGCGAGACCATCGGGCTGCGCCCCACGCTGTTCATCGGGGCGGGAGGCGAGCTGCTGACGGGCGTCTTCCTGCTGTGGTCGGCGGTGTCGCGGGTGCGTGAGGCGCCGGCGAGCGGGGAGTAGGCATCCTCGCCTCCCCGCCGATCCACCCTCTCCTCTCCAGGGAGAGGGAATCAGGCAACCTGAGAGATTCCTCGGCCTCGCTCGGAATGACAGGCTGCTCGCAGAACGACGAGGCGTGCTGCGCGTTGACGCACTCCCCTGCCGGTGCTACATTCGGTTGGAGGAGTTAGCACTTGAGCGAGCCGACTGCTAATCCGGCGACACCCGCCCTCAACACCCGCAGGCAGGCGCTGCTGGAGATCATCGTGAGCGACTATATCGAGACGGCGGCGCCCGTCTCGTCGCAGCAGCTCGCACGACGCTACGAACTGCGCGTCAGCCCCGCGACCATCCGGAACGACATGGCGGAGCTGGAGGAGATGGGCTACATCTCGCGACCGCACACGTCGGCGGGCGGCGTGCCGTCCGACCCGGGCTACCGCTTCTACGTGGAGCGCGCCGGACAGCGCAACCGCCTCCCACGCCACTTCCAGGAGCGCGTCCGCGACGCCATCGACTTCGACGAAGCCGACCCCGCGGCGTGGGCCCGCAGCGCCGCCCGCGTACTCGCCAGCGCCGTCCACAACCTCGCCATCGCCACCACCGTCAAGCGCGCCATCGCGCGGGTGAAGCAGGTGCAGATCGTGCACCTGCACGACCGCGAGGCGCTCCTCGTGGTGGTGATGCAGGACGCGCAGCTGCGGCAGCGCATCATCCACCTGGGGTCGGACACGCCGCAGGATGAACTTACCCAGGTCGCCAACCGGCTGAACCAACTCATCGGCGGCATGAGCACGGCGGAACTGCGCACGCTCTGGGACTCAGGTGCGGTCGGCGGACACCTCGTCACGACCGCACTCACGGAGACGATCCGCATCCTGTCCGACGAAGAGCGCAAGGAGACGCGCGAGCGGTACCTGAACGGCCTGGGGCACATGCTGAGCCAGCCTGAGTTCCAGTCCGGCAAAAGCGCGCAGGACGCCGCCGAAGTGCTCGACGACGACTCCATCACCCGGATATTCGACGAATCGCCGCGCCCGGCAGAGGTGCGCGTCGTCATCGGCCAGGAGAGCCACGACGAGCACCTGCGCCCCTACAGCGTCGTCTACGCGACCTACGGCGCGCCGGACGGGGCGACGGGCGTCATCGGCACGATGGGGCCCACGCGCATGGACTACACGCGTTCCATGTCCAGTGTCCGTTACCTCGCCGCGTTCCTGAGCGAACTCGTGCAGGCACTCGAACCCTCGCCTCAGTGGCAGTAGCCGCGTCCCCATGACCACGAAACGCGATTACTACGACGTGCTTGGCGTCAGCGCGCAGGCGTCCGAGGAGGACATCCGCAAGGCCTTCCGCGCGAAGGCGATGGAGTACCACCCGGACCGCAACAAGGCGAGCGACGCGTCGGAGCGCTTCAAAGAGGTCAACGAGGCGTACCAGGTGCTGAGCGACCCGGAGCGCCGCCAGCAGTACGACCGCTTCGGCCACGCGGGCGTCCGCAACGGCGCGGGACAGGGCGCCGGCGGTTTCGAGGGCTTCGACATCTTCGGCGGCTTCGGCGACATCTTCGACGCTTTCTTCGGCAGCGGGACGGCGTCGCGGACACGCCCGCGCCAGGGCGAGGACGTGCGCGTGAACGTCAGTGTCACGTTCGAGGAAGCCGCGTTCGGGGTCCAGCGGGAGGTCGAGATCAACCGCACCGAGCAGTGCCCGTCGTGCAAAGGCACACGCGCCGAGCCGGGAACGCAGCCGGAGACGTGTACGAACTGCAACGGCAGCGGGCGCGTCCGCCGCGCCCAGCGTTCCGTGTTCGGGCAGTTCGTCACGGAGGCCGCCTGCAACGTGTGCGGCGGCGAGGGTCGCCGCATCACGACGCCCTGCACCGACTGCAGAGGCGCCGGGTACAAGCGCGCGAAGCAGCGCATCGAGGTCTCCATCCCTGCTGGGGTGTACCACGGCGCGTTGCTGGAGTTGCGCGGACAGGGTCACGCGGGGATGTTCGGCGGACCTCCGGGCAGCCTGCTCGTGGGTGTGCAGGTGCAGTCGCACGGGTGGTTCAAGCGTCGCGAGAACAGCGCCGACGTGCTGCTGGACCTCAACGTCACATTCCCCGGCGCAGCGCTCGGCATCGAGATGGAGGTGCCGACGCTCGACGGGATGGACAAGATCAAGGTGCCCGCCGGGATACAGTCCGGCGAGGTGTTGCGCATGAGGGGCAAGGGCATCCCGCACCTGGGACGCGAGGGGCGCCGCGGCGACCAGCTCGTGACCGTCCGAGTGCAGACGCCGGACAAGCTGTCCAAGGAGCAGAAGAAGCTGCTGGAGGAGCTCCAGCGCTCTTTCGAGAAGAAGTAAGGGCTCCTGCGCGGTGTGCGCTGGCGCGCACTCTGGATTCCCGCCTTCGCGGGAATGACGGAAGGGCGCGGGAATGACGGAGGGGCGGGAATGACGAGGTTGGTGGTTGGCTGAGCACCCCTGGTTGGAATTGAAGATACGCGTACCGTTCGAGTTCGTTGAGCCGGTGGCGGAACTGTTCCGTCGCTACGGCAAGGGCGGCGTCGCGATCGAGGAGGCGGGCGGCTGGAACCCGGACGAGGGCGAGTCGCCCCCGGAGCGGCAGAGCGCCGTGCTCCGCACGTACATGCCGCAGACGCCGGGGTACCGCAGGAACCGGGAGATCGTCCACATCGGCATCCAACTGGTCGGCAAGCTGACCGACCTGCCGGAGCTGGAGGAGCGCGAGATACTGGAGCGGGAGTGGGAGGACGCGTGGAAGGCGCACTTCACGCCGCTCCGCATCGGCAAGCACCTGCTCGTGCAACCACCCTGGCTTCGCGAGGAGGCGGGGCCGGACGACATAGTCATCGAGATCGACCCCGGCCTCGCGTTCGGGACGGGCCACCATCCAACGACGAACCGCACGCTGGAGTGCATGGAGCGGCTGATGCGCCCCGGCCTGCACGTGCTGGACGTGGGTTCCGGCTCCGGCATCCTGAGCATCGGCGCGGCGAAACTGGGCGCGGCCCGCGTGCTGGGCGTCGAGATAGACCGCGTCGCGCTCAAAGCGGGGCGTGTCAACGTGCGCTCGAACGGCGTCTCGGGTCGCGTCCGGTTCTACGCAGGGACGCTCCCCAACGAGAGGATCCCAGCCGGGTGGGCAGAGCTGCTGCTCGCGAACGTCAACTCGGTCGCGCTGGCGAACCTCGCGCCGGAGCTGCGGTGCACGCTCGCGCCGGACGGTCGGCTCGTCGCCGCGGGCATCCTGCAGGAGCGGCGTCAGCAGGTCGTGGACGCGTTCGCGGCCGCGGGGCTGTCGTTCGTCGAGGAGCACCACGACGGCGACTGGGTGACGTTCGTATGCGCGGGGATGGCGTAGGCCAAGCCACGCCCATTCACCCCCATCCTAGCCTTCCCCCATCGAGGGGAAGGAATCCACTACCCCTACTCCCAAGCCCCGCGGTTCACCCTCACCCTAACCCTCTCCCCTCAAGGGAGAGGGGACCAAGCGGGAGTGGCGACGGAGCCGTCCTGCAAGCGGGCCAGCTCTTCGAGCGGGATGTGGCAGTGGATCTCGTGCGTCGGCGAGCCGGGCGAGGTCTGCACCGGCGGCGGGGTGTTGTCGCAGACGTCTCCGAGTTTGCGCGGGCAGCGGGAGGCGAAGAAGCAGCCCTCGAACTGTTCATGCTGCTTCGGCACCGAGCCGCCCAGGCGTATCGGCGTCGGGGTCGCGTCGGGGTCGGGTACCGGCGCTGCGGACAGCAGCGCTTCGGTGTACGGGTGCGACGGCGTGGAGAGCACGTCCTCCGCAGGGCCAGACTCGGCGACGTGTCCCGCGTAGAGCACAAGGATCTCGTCGGAGACGTAGCGCACGACGCCGAGGTCGTGGGAGATGAAGACGTAGGACGTTCCCTTCTCGCGCTGGTGGTCCTCCAGCAGATTGAGCACCTGGGCCTGGACGGAGACGTCGAGCGCGGAGACGGGCTCGTCTGCGACGATGAGCTCGGGATCTCCGGCGAAGGCAGCCGCGAGCGCCACGCGCTGCTGCTGCCCGCCACTGAGCTGCAGCGGCTGGCGGTCCATGTAGGACGCGTCGAGGCCAACGGACTCCAGCAGCTCGCAGGCCCGCTCTTCGCGCTCGCTGGGGCTCATATCAGTGAACTTCTGCAAGGGACGCAGGATGTTGTGGCGCACCGGCAGTTTCGGGTTGAGCGAGGAGGTCGGGTTCTGGAAGACCATCCGGAGCGACCCCTTCTGGTCGGCGTTCCGGTTGTCGGCCTCCGCCGGCAACTCCTCCCCGCGCAGCTCGACGTCGCCGCTGTCGCGCGGCACGAGACCCACGATGCTGCGGGCGACGGTGCTCTTGCCGGAACCGCTCTCGCCAACGATACCGACGGTACGTCCGGCGCCGACGTTGAAGTCGACGTTCTCCACCGCGCGAACGGGAGGCTTCACCTTCGGGCCGAAGAAGAGGTACTTCCGCTGCCACTTGCCGTAGACGCGATGCAGACCCTTGACAGTGAGCGTCGGCTCCTTGCCGTTCTCGTGCGGGGCTTCCCGCTCGACGGACTCGTCCCAGAGGTCCGTGCTGACCTTGTCTGGGTAGAAACAGCGCGACTCGTGAGAGTTGCTCACCGAGGCTGGATGCGGGGCCTCACCTGTGCAGCGGTCCGTGGCCATGGGGCAGCGATCGGAGAACAGGCACATGCCTGGGTCGGCCTGCGCGCTGGGGAAAACGGAGCCCTGAATGCTCTGGAGCCGAGTGACCGCCCCGGTGTCGGCGACCGGTTTGGGGACGCAGCTGAGCAGCCCGACGGTGTACGGGTGGCGCGGGTCCTTGAACAGGTCGCGCACCGGCGCTTCCTCCACGGTCTGTCCTGCGTACATCACCACGACACGGTCCGCGATGCGCGCGACGACGCCCAGGTTGTGACTCACGTACAGGATGCCGGCGTTCACGCGGCCCTTGAGGTCCGCAACGAGGTCGAGGATGGTGGCCTCTGTGGTGACGTCCAATCCGGTCGTTGGCTCGTCCATCAGCAGGAGGTCGGGGTCGCACGCGAGCGCCATGGCGATGACGATGCGCTGCTGCTGGCCTCCACTGAGCTGATGGGGATAGCTCTCAGCGATCCGCTCGGGGTCGGGCAAGCCGACGCTCTCGATCAGCTCCACCATGCGCTCGGCGGCCTGCGCGGCGTCGAGATCCAGGTGTTCGCTGATGGCCTCCAGTACCTGGAGGCCGACCTTCATGGTGGGGTTCAGCGCGAGGGCCGGGTCCTGGTAGACCATCGCTATGCGGTTTCCGCGCAGCGCACGGAGTTCGGCAGGCCCAAGCTCAGCCATGTCCTGACCATCGAGGTAGACCGCTCCACCCACCTCCGGTTCACCGGGCAGATAGCCCATGATGGCATAGGCCATGGTGGACTTGCCGCAGCCCGATTCGCCCACGAGGCCGACGACCTCGCCGCGCTTGATCTCGAACGAGGCGTCGCGCACGGCGTGTACCGCTCCGGTGGGCGTAAAGAAGGTGACGGAGAGCCCGTCCACCTTCAGCAGCGGCTGGTCCGCGTCAGCGATCCGGGCGGTGGTTGTCTCGAGTGTGGATGTGATCGTGGTGGCCATTACGCCTCCCTCTTCGGCAACTCCCTTGCCTGCTTGATGCCGTCCGCCAGCAGGTTGACCCCAATCACGAGCGACGCCACTGCGGCTGCCGGCGCAAGCGCAACCCATGGGGCCCCGGTGATGAAGATGCGGCTCTCGCTGATCATGAGCCCCCAGTCCGAGGACGGCGGCTGCACGCCGAGTCCGAGGAACCCGAGCGACGCGACGAGCAGGATCGAGTAGCTGAACCGGACCGACGCCTCGACGGCGAGAACCGGCAGCGTGTTGGGCAGTATCTCCCGGAAGATGATGTAGACGTTCGGCTCGCCGCGCAGCCGCGCAGCATCGACGAACTCCAGGCTCTTCACCGCCAAGGTGGAGGAGCGCATCACCCGGGCAACAGGCGCGATGAACACGATGCCGATAGTGCCGGCGATGTTGATGGGGTTCGGTCCAAGGCTCGTGAGCACGAGGAGCGCTATCAGCAGCGAGGGGAACGACATCATGGCGTCCATGATGCGCATCACCACCTCGTCCGTGCGCCCTCCCTTGTACCCACTGCTCATCCCGACGACGGTGCCGAGGGCGATGCCGAGCAACGCGCCCGCCGCCGCCACCGAGATCAGCGACGTGGCGCCCGACATCACCCTGCTGAGCACGTCCCTGCCGAACTGGTCGGTGCCGAGCAGGAACTGGAGCGACGGCCCTTCCAGCTGATGGTCCTCGATGTGGAACTGCGTTGGCGGGTACGGCGCCAGGGCCTGGCCGAACAGCGCGAGGACCACGTGCAGGACCACCAGCGGCAAGCCGATCCTGCCCGCCGGAGTGCGGAGCGCAAGCCGTACCAGTGAGGCAAGCGCCCGCAGCAGAGCAGCCGCTATCGATGTTGCCGCATCGAGCGGGCCCAACTGCATCCTGGGGGAAGCCGTCGGAGCTGCCATCACGTCAGCCTTATCCGCGGATCGAGGGCGCCGTAGCTGAGGTCCGCCACGAGATTACTGAGCGCGTACGTCCCCGCGATGATGAGTGCGAGGGTCTGCAGCAGAGGAACGTCACGCGTGTTGATGGCAGTCAGCAGCAGTTGTCCCAGACCGGGGTAGGCGAAGACGTTCTCCACGATGATGAGCCCGCCGAGCATCCATCCCATGTTCACGGCGATCACGCTGATCGTCGGGAGCATGGCATTCGGGACGACATGCCGGAGCAGTACGCGCCGCATCGGCAGTCCCTTCAGCACCGCCGTGCGAACGTATTGCGTGTTCAGTACCTCGATGACGTTGGCCCGCGTCATCCGCATGATGTACGCGAACAGCACGCCGGTCAGCGTCAGCGTGGGAAGCACGAGGATCAAGGGTCTCGTGAGCGGGCTCGTCCCCGGCAGGATCGCACTCGATGAGGGGAGCCAGCCGAGGAACGACGAGAACACGATGATCAACAGGACTCCCGTCACGAACTCGGGCAGCGAGATGGCCACGAGGCTCCCGACCGACACGGCATGGTCCGTCTTCGACCCTTGCCGCACCCCCATCCATACGCCTATGGCGACGGCCGAGGGCACCGCGACGAGGAAGGCGAACCCCGCCAGGATCAGCGAGTTCGCCAGTCTCGGCGCGATCACCTGCGTCACCGGGATCTTCTGGACGAAGGAGTCGCCCATGTCGCCCCGGACCACCCCGCCGATCCAGTCCAGGTAGCGGACCGGGGCGGGGCGGTCCAGGCCAAGCGTCTCCCGGATGTGCTTCAGGTTCTGTTCGGTGGCGCCTTGCCCCATGACCATCTGCGCGACATCGCCGGGCAGGATCTCCGTGATGGCGAAGATGGCTGTCGAGACCACAAGAAGGGTCACGACGATCAGGCTGATGCGCCTTACCAGGAACCGCGTCATTTGCCGTTACCCGCCTTTCACTCCCTGTCGAGCCATGCTTCGTTCAGGATGAGCCAGCCCAGCGGGTGCGGGTTCACGTTGCGGACGTCGTCCCGCTCGCCGTAGAGCACCGGCTGGAAGGCGGTTACGAGGCGCGGAACGTCTTCGACCAGGATGCACTGGATCTGTTTGTACGTCTCCGCACGCTCGGCATCGTCCACCTGCCCGCGGGCCTTGACGATGAGCGCGTCGAGCTCGTCGTTGAGGTAACGCGGGGCGTTCCAGGTAGAGTCGCTCATGTACTGGATGCTGAGCGCCTGGTCGGGCGTCCGGCCGAACCAGTACACCACGGTGAAGTTCTCGATCAACCAGGTGTTCGCCCAGAACTGGTCCTCAGGCCTCTGGACGAGGTTCACGGTGATGCCGGCTGGCGCTGCGCTCTCCTTCAGGGCGACCGATTGCTCCAGCATGCCCGGGCCGACGTTGCCGGTGTAGAGGGTGACCTCCAGCCCGTCCGGATAGCCGGCTTCGGCCAGCAGCTCCTTCGCAAGCTCCGGGTCGTATTCCGGAGGAAGACACTCGGAGCTGAACATCGGGTCGTTGGGTGCGATCGGGTGGTCGTAGCCGATGCTGCCCCGCCCGAAGAGCGCGGCCTGGCGGATGGCTTCACGGTCGGTCGCGGCCTGGAGGGCCTGCCGGACCAGTTTGTTGTCGAACGGGGCCTCCCAGTTGCCCAGATCCAGCCCGATGTGGGAAGAACTGGCGGTTTCCAGCACTACGGTCCCGGGGTTGGCCTCGATGCTGGGGGCGGTGGGCGGCTCCAGTTGGTAGATCACGTCCACGTCGCCGCTCTTGAGCGCTTCCGCCCGGGTCGACGGGTCCGGGATCAGCTGGAACACGACCTCATCCAGGTACGGCTTGCCCTCGTCCCAGTAGTCGGGGTTCTTCGAGAGCACCGTCCGCTGACCGGGCAGATACTCCTCCAGGATGAAGGCGCCCGTCCCGACGCCTCCGAGCGTCAGCGTTTCAACGTCGACGTTCGACGGAGTGATCCTGGCCTGGTAGATGGAGAGCACCTCGGGGAAGAACGCGCTGGGGCTGACCAGGTCGAACCGGATCGTGTAGTCGTCGATGATCTCCATGTGCTCGATAACTTCGAACGTGGGCCGGGCAGGGGAATCGATCACCGGGTCCAGTAGGCGGTTGAACGAGAACACTACGTCCTCAGCCTTGAAGTCCTTGCCGTTGTGGAACTTCACGCCCTCCCGCAACTGGAATGTCCAGGACGACAGCTCCTCGTTGGGTTCCCACGACGTGGCCAACTCCGGCTTCACGGATAGGTCGGGCTGAATCATCAGCAGGTTGTCGTATATCTGCTGGGTGATGAGGGTGTCCGCCGTGCCGAGGGTCACCGGCGGGTCAAGGGTGTTGTTCTCCGACACCAGCGTGACCGTCAGCGACCCACCGGTCTTGATTCCATCGGAGCCGGAACCCCCGCCGCCGTCGCCGTCGTCGCCGCACGCGGCCAACGCCATGATGGCGAGCGCTGCAAGTGCCAGGCCGACTAGCGCCGCGAGGCGCGGCCACCCGGCTATGACTATCGTCCTGTCTGTCCTCTCTCTCATCCGTTCACCTCTCTCATAACCCAACATGGAGGCTGTCCCTCCCTGGGGAAGATGGTTCGAGATTGCCATTCCGCTCCCGCAACAAGCACAAAGCTCCCGCGTGACGCCTGCTGTGGAGTTCTCCTTTGGGGGAGGCCAGGGGCGCAGCGGAGGAATCTCTGGTCGGCACTACCGAATGGGGGTGACGCGCCTGTTGTCGGCCTTTCTCGGGCTGCAGGGACCGGTTTGTTTTACCTCGGATTAGCTTGCAGCCAGCCGATCGGCGGCGGGTCATTACCTACCATAGGCAGGAGCGATGGAGGGTGTCAACTTACCGAATCCGTCAACAGGAAAGTCCGATACCGTCATTAATCGACGCATGTATGCAGCCTTAGCGATGGTCAGCCGTAGGCATGGCCATGGCCATGCTCAGCCCGACAGGGCCAGGCCAGGGCACCGGCGCCGGGCCGGAGCAATCACAAGCCAGGGCCGCCCAGAACGCGCACTCCTGACGACAAGAGGGAGGTGCACCATCGGCCCCGGCAACGTCGCCGCTGTTCCGCGTTCGCACCATGTCAACGCCGCATTTCGCCCTGAGCCTGCGTTTTTCGTGCCCATATCCGCAGTGCTGGAGCGTGCTGAGCAATTCTCAAATGCGCTATTCAAGGTTCTCGCACTCCTGTGCCGGCCGCTCCGGGCAGGTAAACTCCCATGGGCGCCACCATCCCTATCTGCACGCCCAGCCAAGACGGAGGAGCGCTCCATGACCACCAAACCGACGTTCAGCCTCGCGTTCGCGCCCAACCCGCGAAGCCGCCCCATCATGGACGGCACCATTAAGCCGGAAGGCATCGAACTCATCCCGACGGCGTCGGGCCCGGCGGAGACGTTCCACCGGCAGCTGACACACCAGGAGTTCGATGTCTCGGAGATGTCATTATCGTCGCTCGCCATCATCACCGCGCAGGGGAACCGCGACTGGGTCACACTGCCTATCTGCACCACGCGGACGTTCTTCGGCACCGGCGCACTCGTGCGCACGGACGCAGGCATCGAATCGCCCGCCGACCTCAAGGGGAAGCGCGTGGGCGTCAACGAGTACCAGCAGACGGCGGCGCTCTGGGCGCGGGGTTTCTTCCAGCACGAGTACGGGGTCGCCCCGAGCGACGTGGAATGGTGGATGGAGCGCACGCAGGAGCTGAGCCACGGCGGGGCGACGGGGTTCGAACCGCCACCCGGCGTGACGCTGCATTACATGGACCCCGCGAAAGACCAGAACCTCGGCGGCATGATGGCGAACGGCGAACTGGACGCCATCTACGTCTACTTCTACGGCGGGGGCGGCATCAACCGGAGCACGCTCGACCTGCGCGCCCACGAGAAGGTACGGACACTCTTCCCCGACCCGCTCGCGGAGTCGGCGCGCTACTACGCCAAGACGGGCATCTACCCCATCAATCACGTCGTCATCATGCGGCGGTCGCTCTACGAGCAGCACCCGTGGGCGGCACGGAACCTGTACGACGCGTTCGTGAAGGCGAAGGAGCTGTGGGTGTCGCGGACGCTCGAACAGGCGCAGCCGTTCGTCGACGCGGGGCTGCTGCCGTCGAACTCGCGCGCCGCGCTGACGACTGACCTCTTCCCGTACGGCGTCGCAGGGATCCGTCACACGCTGGAGACGGCGCTCGCCTACTCGACGGAGCAGGGGCTCACCCCGCGTGTGGTGAGCATCGAGGAGCTGATGGCCCCTACCCTGCTGGACACATAGCGAGAGCAGAGAGCCGAAGCGAAGAAGAGTTCCACAGGAATGGCAGACGACCAGCGTTCACCCGGCGTGCACGGAGAGAACGGTTCCGGCCCGGTAACGGAACCCGACCGCATCACGAGCCTGGACCTCCTGCGTGGGGTGGCGGTGCTGGTAATCGTGCTGATGAACGCCGTTTCCTTCAAGCACGGACTGGCGCCGTACATCAACCTCAGCGCGGGCGGGTCCGAGACGTGGCTGGACTGGACCATCGGCGTGTTCGGCGAGATCTTCATCGACCAGAAGTTCATGGGGATATTCTCGCTGCTGTTCGGCGCGGGGATACTCCTGTTCATCGAACGGGCCGAGCGGCGGGAAGGCCGGCCTGTCCTGCTGAACCTGTGGCGCAACGTCCTGCTGCTGGGCATCGGCATCCTCCATGCCATCCTCTGGGACGGCGACGTGCTGATCGCCTACGCCGTCTCAGCCGTATTCCTGCTCGCGTTGCGCAAACTGCCCTCCAGAGCCCTCATCGGCATCGGGGCCGTCGTGTACCTGCTTTCCGTCCCTCTCATGCTGCTGATGCAGGCCATCGCAAACGGCGCCGACGTATCGCTGGCCGGCATCTGGGAGCCGGGGAAGCTCGGCGGGGGCAGCGATCCGTCCCTCAGCGAAAGCATGGGGGGACTCCTGCTGCTCGGTTACTTCCTGCGCGCGCTGGGGCTGATCCTGATGGGCGCCGGTCTATACCGCCTCGGGTTCATGAACGGCAGCATGGCGACGAGCACCTACAGGTTCGTTGCCGTGCTCGGCCTGGGCGTCGGGCTGGCGCTGGCCACGGTCGGCGTGGTCGTCACGGCGCTCGGAGACTACTCGCGGGACGTGGCCTTCATCGGCCAGGTCCCCAATACGCTGGGCTCGATCCCCGCGTCGCTCGGCTACATGAGCCTCATCATCCTCTGGAACAAGAGCCGGGATAACTGGCTGAAACGCCGGTTGCTCGCCACCGGGCGGATGGCGCTCACCAACTATCTCTCACAGACCGTACTGGGGATGCTGGTGCTCAACGTCCTGCTTGGGGACGTTTCCGTGACCCGTACGGGCATCTTTGCGTTCTGCATGGGCATCTGGGTAGTGCAGATCTGGTGGTCGCCGCTCTGGCTCAGCCGCTTCCGTTTCGGCCCTGCCGAATGGCTGTGGCGGGTCGCCACCTACCGAAAGGGACAACCTCTGCGGCGGGGTCCAGCCTAGCGCTGCGCAAGCGTCTGCACCACCGGCCTGCGATAGGCTTCCAACCCAGAAGAGTCGGGGAGTTCGTCAGCCGAGAATCAGCCTATCGCGCTGTGTTCGTCCAGTGCCGCGTTGACCGGCTCGCCTCTCCACGCAGTCACCGCGAAGATGGCGATCTCCGCAGGCTCAACCGGGTCATGTACGATTCCGAGGGGATGGAACGCCTCGATATCCACGCCCAGTTCCTCACGAGCCTCTCGGCGCAGGGCTTCCTCCAGAGGCTCTCCCTCTTCGACATGCCCCCCGAACAGGTCCCACACGTCCGGGTAGTGGCGTGCCGTTGAGGACCTCTTGGCGAGGAGCACCCGGCCACCGCGTACCATCGCTCCGGCCACGCAAGGCGCGATGGTGGCCTGTCCTTCAGGAGTAGGCATTGACTCCCTCTCTACTCCTGACGCGGCGCGCGGGCCATCAGTTCGAGGAGGGCGTCCTGGGGCGATGCGCCGTCGAACAGCACGCGGGCCGTCGCCGCGGCGATGGGGGCCTCGACGCCGAGCGCGTTCGCCATCTCGAGCGCCGCGGAGGTCGTACCGACGCCTTCGGCGACCTGCCCGCCCAACGACTCGATCGCCTCCTCGAGCGTGCGGCCCTCGGCGAGCGCGAGCCCGACGCGGTAGTTGCGGCTGAGGTTGCTGTAGCAGGTCGCGATGAGGTCGCCGAAGCCCGCCGTGCCCGCGAACGTAGCAGCCTGCGCGCCCGCCGCGACGCCCAGACGCACCATCTCAGCCAGCCCCCTCGTGACGAACGCCGCTTTCGCATTGTCGCCGAGCTGCATGCCGTCGCAGATGGCCGCGCCGATCGCCATCACGTTCTTCAGCGTACCGCCCAGCTCCGTCCCGATGATGTCGGCGTTCGTGTAGACGCGGAGCGTCGGCGAGTTGAACAGCCGCTGCGCTGACGTCGCCGCGTCGGCGGATGGGGATGCGATGACCGTTGCCGACGGCAGGCCGCGCGCGACCTCGCGGGCGAGGTTGGGGCCGGAGAGTGCACAGAGGGTCGGCGCGGCGTCGGGCAGCTCTTCGGCGAGCACGACGCTCATGCGTTTGAACGTTCCCTGCTCCAGTCCCTTGCACGCGGAGACGACGATGGCGTCCGCTGGCACGTGAGGCGCGGCGCGGCGGGCGTTATCGCGCAGGGTGTGGCTCGGCACGGCGAAGACGACGAACGGCGCGCCGTCCATGCCCTCGGCCCAGTCTGCGGTCACGCGCAGCGACGGCGGGAAGGGGTGACCCGGCAGCCGCGCCGCGAGCTCGCCGTCCGACGCCAGCCGCTGCGCTTCGGCGTCCGAGCGCGCGAGGAGCCGCACGTCGATTCCGCGTCGCGCGAGGATGAGGGCGAGCGTCCCGCCCCACGACGTTGTGCCGACGACCGCAACGGGTCCTTGCTGCTCTGCTGAGGTCATGCCTCCCTCCCACGGCAGGGGCAGATTCTAGCGTCGCGAGGAGGTGAGGGGGAGGCGATAAGGGGGCGGCCTTGTGCCGCCCCCTTTGATTCGTCCTTACTCCCCAGTAGCGGTGCCCTAGTCGTAGTCCTGGAGCGCGCCCTTCTTGTTCTCGGGACCGGGGACGCCGGTGCAGGTCGAGACGAGGTTCTTCATGCGGCACTCCTGGCCGTACTTGGCCAGTTCGGCCTCGAAGATCTCGTGGACGCGGGGGTCTTCGTCCTCGTACTCGAGCTGGATGCCGCCCTCCTTGATGCTCACCATGGCGCGGATCTCGCCCCGGCGTGAGGGGTCGTTGATGCCGCGCTGGTAGGTGTACTTGCGGGAGTTGGAGGGGCTCATGTTGATGTAGCGCGCGGGCGTCGTGCCGACGTTGAAGTGCTGGTGGAAGTACTCGCTGTAGGCGTCCTGCGTCGGGAGGTAGAGGCTGCCGCGCTGCCAGTCCGCCTTCACCAGGTCGGACATGTCCTCCTTCTGCCACACGAGCGCGAAGCCGACGCCGCCGGTGATGAGCAGGTGCGCGCCGGGGCCGTGGCGGTGCGCCTTCTTGTAGGTGCCCACCGGGAACTCCGAGATGTGGGAGGAGACGGTGTTGTCGGACAGCGACAGCATGATGTTGGTGCCGCCCGCGCCACGCTCCGACCAGTCCGGCATGGGCATGTTCGCCGCGTCCGGCAGGAAGTTGGTCTCCCACACCCGGCCCTTGTACATCTGGCCGGAGCCGGAGGCCCAGCCCTCCTCGGCGGTGAGGCGGTCCGGGAAAACGTAGGGGTTGTTCCAGATGAAGTCTTCCGTGATGAACTTGCGGATCATGCCGGGCAGGTTGGTGACCGAGACCATGCGGGTGGGCTCCGTGCCGCTGCCGTTGAAGTGCTGGTACCAGGCGTTCATGGGGATTGAGAAGTATGCGCCCTCCGTCCACTCGAATGTCTGCTTGCGGGACTCGTCGTACCAGACGGAGGTCGCGCCGCGTCCGCTGAGGACGTAGATGACCTCGTTGAACATGTGGCGCTCGGGGTTGGTCTTGCCCGCGGGCCCTACCTCGACGACGTGCTCGTCTGTCTCCTCGTCGCCGTCGAGGTAGACGACCGCGCCGTTGCAGCCCTTGCGGGGCCAGTAGTCGAGCTCCAGGGAATAGAGGTCCCTGATATAGAGCCCGCCGTGGATCACCGCACCTTCGTTCTTCTGCCACTCCTCGTACGTGTCGATTCGCTCGAACGTCGGGGCGAGGGCCGGGTCGTAGTTCGTCGTCATGGTGTCCTCCTCTGACGAATTCCGCGCAGGCTGGTGCATTCGCCTGCGCGCAATCGGGAAGTTACGCCCGCGTGCGCCAGTCGTCAATCGGGGGCTCACCGCGAATGGCGGAGCAATCAGGCCCGGCGCGCGGCCTCGTCGGCGATGCGGGAGGCGACGTCGGATACGGGCAGCAGGCCGAGGTCCTCGCCGGAGCGGAGGCGCACCGCCGCGCCGTCGGCCTCGGCTTCCTTGTCGCCCACGACGAGCATGTACGGCGTCTTCATCAGCTGCGCGTCGCGTATCTTGGCGTTCATACGCTCGCTGCGAGCGTCGACGTGGGCGCGGACGCCCGCAGCCTCAAGCCGCGACCGCACCGACTCCGCGTATTCGACGTGGCGGTCGGCGATGGGGATGACCTCCGCCTGTACGGGCGCGAGCCAGACCGGGAACGCGCCGCCGAAGTGCTCGATGACGACGCCGAGGAAGCGCTCGATGCTGCCGAGCATGGCGCGGTGGATGACGACCGGACGCTGCCGCGCGCCCTCCGAGTCGACATACTCGAGGTCGAAGCGCTCCGGCAGGTTGTAGTCCAACTGCACGGTGCTGAGTTGCCACTCGCGGCCGATGGCGTCGGCGACGAAGAAGTCGATCTTGGGGCCGTAGAATGCGCCCTCGTTCTCGGCAGGCTCGTACTCCATGCCGCGGGCGTCCAGCGCCGACGCCAGTGCGCCCTCCGCGGCGTCCCACAGCTCGTCGGTGCCGATGCGCTTCTCGGGGCGCAGCGACAGCACGACGCGCACGTCCTCGAAGCCGAAGACATCGAACGTCTCGCTGACCATCCCGATGAACGAGACGACCTCGCTCTCGACCTGCTCCGGCGCGCAGAAGATGTGCGCGTCGTCCTGGGAGAACGTCCGCACGCGGGTGAGGCCGTGCGTGACGCCGGAGCGCTCGAAGCGGTGCAGGCGTCCGAAGTCGGCGTAGCGAATGGGCAGGTCGCGATAGGAGTGGAGGTGCGAGGCGTACAGGAGCGCCGCGGCGGGGCAGTTCATCGGCTTGATGCCGAGCTCCTGCTCGTCGGCGTAGACGAAGTACATGTTCTCGCGGTAGTTGTCGTAGTGGCCGGAGCGCTTCCAGAGCGAGGAGTCGAACACCTGCGGAGTGATGACCTCCTGGTAACCGTAGCGCTCGTAGAGGCCGCGCACGTAGGCGGTGAGCGAGTTGTTGAGCGCGGCGCCACGCGGCAGGAAGAACGGGCTCGCGGGGGCGACGGGGTCGAAGAAGAAGAGGCCCAGCTCCTGTCCCAGCCGGCGGTGGTCGCGCCGTCCGGCCTCCTCCAATCGCTCCAGGTGCGCCTGCAGCGCCGCCTCGGACTCCCACGCGGTGCCGTAGATGCGCTGCAGCATCTCGTTGTGCTCGTCGCCTCGCCAGTACGCGCCCGCGACGTTCACGAGCCTGAACGCGGCGACCTCGCCGGTGGAGCCGACATGCGGGCCGCGGCAGAGGTCCACGAACCCCCCGTGCTCGTAGGTGGTGATCGCCTCGTTCTCCGGTATCTCGGAGATGATCTCCAGTTTGAAGGGCTGGTCCGCGAAGTGGCCGCTCGCGCCGTCGCGCGTCAGCTCCGTCATGTTGAACGACGCGTTCGCCGCGACGGTCTCGCGCATCCGCGCCTCGATGCGCTCGAGGTCGTCGGGCGAGAACGGGCGCTCGACGGAGAAGTCGTAGTAGAAGCCGTCTGCGGTGGGCGGCCCGACCGCGAACTTCGCCTCCGGGAAGAGGTCGAGCACGGCCTCGGCCATGATGTGGGCGGCGGAGTGGCGGATGCGGAAGCGCAGGTCGTCGAGTTGCTGCTGTTCGGGACTCTTCTGTTTGACGGGCATCGGGTCTGCCTCGCTGGTGTTCTGCTACGAGAAAGGGGCGCTCGGCGCGCCCCTTCTGCATGGTTGGAGACCGCGTACGCGCCCAGGCTTATGCGGCCACGGCTGCCGTCTCGCGGACGCGCGCAGCCGCGGCCCTCGTAGTGCGGGTCGTCGTGGTTGTCGTGACTGCGGTGCGCTGCATGACGCTGCGCATTGTAGCACGCCCCCGCATGAACGGGCGCAGGCGTGGACGCCGGTGCTACAATCGTTCCACGATGCGGGGGAGGGTGAGCGCATGAAGGCCGTCTACGACGAAGCAACAGCGCTGACGCATGACGGACAGGACTTCGTCATCGCAACCGTCGTGCACACGCAGGGCTCGACGCCCCAGAAGCCGGGCGCGGCGCTCCTGGTGCGGGGCGACGGCTCGACCGTCGGCACGCTTGGCGGCGGCTGCGTCGAGGGCGACATCTGGTTCGCCGCCAAGGAAGCGCTCCGCGAGAACACCGGCCCGCAGTACAAGCGCTACTACCTGAACGAGGACATCGCCGCGCGCGACGGCCTCGTCTGCGGCGGCACGATGTACTTCTACATCGAGCCGCTCACCGGCCAAGCATCCGGGCGAGAGCTCTCCGCGGAGATCGCCGACGCCTACGCCGGAGGCCCCAGCCTCTCCGTAGCGACGCTCGTGAAGAGCGACCGGCTCGCGCAGGGCACGCGCATCGTCGTCCGCGAGGACGGCACGTCCGAGGGGACGCTCGGCGACGCGGCGCTCGACGCCGAGGCGATCGAGACCGCGAAGGACGTCATGCCGATGGGGCGCACCGCCCGCATCCACACAGAGCAGGGCGACGAGCTGTTCGTCGAGGGCTACACCGCGCCCGCGCTGCTCGTCCTCATCGGCGGGGGGCACGTCAACCTACAGGTCGCGCGCATCGGGCACATGATGGGCCTGCGCGTGATGGTGACCGACGACCGCCGCGAGTTCGCGAACAATGAGCGCTTCCCGATGGCGGAGGCGACGAACGTCGCGCCGTACGACCGGGGCGTAGACGCGTTCCCGGTGACGCCGAACACGGCCATCGTCATCGGCTCGCGCGGGCACCACTTCGACGACCTCGCGACCGAGGCGGCGGCGCGCACGAACGCGGGCTACGTGGGTCTGCTGGGCAGCAAGCGCAAGACCATCATGATCTACGAGTCGCTGCTGCGGAAGGGCGTGCCGGAGGAGCGGCTGCGCGAGATACACGCGCCGGTGGGCCTCGACCTCGGCGGACGCGCTCCGGAGGAGATCGCGCTCAGCATCGTGTCGGAGATCGTGGCGTGGCGGAACGGCCGCACCGGCGGTCCGATGACGATGGAGCCGTTCCACCTCGACCGGCTCGTCGCCAAGGTGAACGGCGCGGCAGCGCCCCGGTAGGGGGCTGCGCCCTACCGGTGGCGTATTCCAATGCGAGTATCAGGCATTGATTTCCCAGACTATTTGCTCGACGCGCTGCATAGAGGCAAGCTAGTAGTCTTCGCCGGTGCGGGTGTTTCAATGGGCGACCCAGCCAACCTGCCCGATTTTGACAATCTGGCACACGCCATCGCGCAAGGAACTGGGCTCAGCAGAACATCTGGCGAGCAAGTCGATGCCTTCCTCGGAAGGCTCGCATTCCGCGGAGTCGCGGTCAATCAGAAGGCAGCAGAACTCCTGACACAAGGAAATCCCCGGCCGACCAGCCTGCATCGTGATCTACTCAGGCTTTTCGGTCATATCCGGAGTGTGCGTATCGTAACGACCAATTTTGACCAGTTATTTGAAGAGGCATCCGGCTCTACATTCAATAGCGTTCCCGAAGTTTTTGGAGGACCTGCTTTACCGTTGGGGAAGCGTTTCCAAGGAATTGTTCATCTCCATGGTTCACTCATGCGACCTGATGAGATGATTCTCACCGATCAGCAGTTTGGTCAAGCTTATCTCACTGAAGAGTGGGCTCGGCGCTTTGTAGTCGATTTGTTCCGTACCTACAGCGTCTTGTTTATCGGGTACAGCCACAGCGACATTATAATGAACTACCTAGCTCGAGCCTTACGCCTAGAAGACCCGCAACCGCGTTTTGTTCTCGCACGTGAAGGTCAAGACAACGAACAATGGGCATCTCTAGGAATCAGCCCTATATTTTATCCCGACCACGAGGATGGATCACATAGTGCACTATATCAAGGAGTCTCAGCCCTTTCTGACGTAATCAATCGTGGAACATTGGAATGGCGATTTCTTATTCACGCTGCGGCGAGACAAAAGCCCTCTTTATTGACACAAGAAGAAGAAGACAATGTACAAAATGCTTTTTCAGATGAAACACGCCTTTCATTCTTTACCGATAGTGCGTTCGACTCTGCTTGGGTCACGTGGCTGGACAGCCGAGGGTTGTTTGACAATCTGTTCACAACAGCAGAACCTAGCGCTCAAGAGGTCCTCTTGTCACAGTGGCTGGCCACTAGATTCTCTGTAACACACTCGTCACATGTGTTCAATCTGATTGCTAAGCACGGTGGACAACCGAATGCCGTTCTTTGGGAAAACCTATGCACAACCATCGGCGGTGGCTCTGACTCGTTAGACCCGTCAGTGTTGGATAGGTGGGTTTCCGTTTTGGTAAATGGCATGCCCACACAGCTACCAGGTCCTTTCTTCAATTATTCACTTGCCAGGCTAGCACAACAATGCTCTCGATACCATCTCTTTGACGCGCTGTTGGACATAGTAGCCGCCTTATCTGTGAGTTCTTTGCCGCTATTACAAGCAGACCACTACTTTGGAGACGATGAATCGTCCAACCATTACATAATCAAACGGGTTTGGGATGACTCAGTAGCCATGCATCTCGACGCCTTAGCGGAGCCATTACTATCGTTAGCAGTTCGTGGTTTATGGAGGAGATACGTTGTCGGTAGGACTTGGCGAAACAACAATCGTTACTTTGACGCCCACAGCTGGGGACGTGCCGCGATTGAGCCACATAGCCAGAACAAACAGCCTCGCGTAACAGATGCGCTGCTCGATATGGCACGTGATTGCCTAAGCCATATAGCAGAACGCAATATTACAGTCCTTCAATGTTGGTGCGACTATTTGGTGGCCTCAGATGCTCCTCTGCTTCGGCGATTAGCCATTCACACAATGGCCCAGCGCGGTGATCTTTCAGCAGATTCTAAAGTGGATTGGTTACTGTCTCAAACAGATATTCATGAGATAGCCTTGCACCATGAAATTTACCAGGCATTGCGAATTATCTATCCGTCCGCTGATAGTATTCATAGACAACAAATCATCGACTCTATCCTGAAGTATCAAATGCCTCGTAAAGGAGATATAGATAGCCAGAGGCTTACTGCCTATCACCGCTTTAGCCTATTCAATTGGTTACATGAAGCCTTTCCCGGTTGCAAATTGGCATTAGAGAGGCTGAATGAGGTCATACGAGAGTACCCATACTTTGAAGCGCGTGACCATCCAGATTTAACTCATTGGATCACATCAGAACAATATCTCCCATTGAGCCCTTGGACTGTAGAATCGTTACTTTCTAGGCCTGCAGGAGAATGGCGAGAAGAGCTCTTGGCATTCCAGGACGACTCGATGTCTGGGCCCAATCGGGAAGGCGTCAAGGATGCCATCAGGGAGGCACTCCGCCAAGATTACGAATGGGGGTTTAAATTAGCCAGTGCTCTAGTCGCGAACGAGAATTGGGACAGCTATATCTGGTCATCCATAGTTGAGGCCTGGTCGGACGAGTTAACTGCAAGACAGCATCGGCAGGTTCTTCAACTGCTAGACCAACCTGCACTCCTAGCGGAACACCCAAGTGAGTTATCTGATTTACTCCTTAGCCTTGTCAAGAAGAATACGGCGCCATACCCATTAGTCGTAGAGGCGAATCCTCTAGCAGCAAAGCTTAAGAACTATATAATCCAGGATAAGCGTATCTTATCGGAAGCAGACTGGCTGCAGCAGGCTATCAATCATCCTGCCGGAGCCCTTGCAGAGTATTGGCTGCATAGTTTGACCATCCATAGGAAACAGTACCCAGATAGGGCTGCTTTAAATGAAGAATACCTATCAGCTTTATCAAAGATTGTCGAGGATGAGACACTCGTTGGACACCTCGGTAAGGCGATTCTTGGAAGAAACGTTCATTTCTTGCTCGATACCGACAGCGAATGGACAAAGAAATACTTCTTGCCTATCTTCAATGACTATACGAAGAAAGAGGCGTGCCGAGCAGTCTGGGCCGGCTTTATGTACGGTAGGCCTCTCACTCCAGCAGTTGCAGACTTAATGAAAGAGTATTTCTTAGAAGCATTGCCATACTTTGAAGAGCTGTTCCCCGAAGAAGCACTCCGGTCTGGGTTCATATCTCGCTATGTGGCGATGCTGATTTACTTTGTAGAAGACCCCTTCACTGAGTGGGTTCCTCGATTCTTCCAATATGCTGATTCGACTCAACACAGGCGACACTTCGTAGATTCCATCGGCATGGTTCTGAGGAATACGGGGGAAGCTCCTTTGTCAGAGTTCTGGAATACATTTGTCAAGCCCTTCTGGCAAGGCCGGTTGCGAAGCATACCCCCGCCTCCTTTGGAGGATGAGGAGATTGAGGCCATGCTGGACTGGTTACCCTATCTGGGTGCCCAGTTTCCCGAAGCCGTTGAACTGGTAGCCCAGACTCCGGGAGCAAAACTGGACGACGGTCTACTAGTGTTCGGCCTGAAGGATCGCGGGCTTGGGGAAGTGTACCCCGAGGCAACTGCGCAATTGATGATTTATCTTGGCGCCTCAGTCCAAGGACTAGCGGACTGGCGATGGCACTTGGCCAAAGACCTCATCGACGGGCTTCTTGAACTTGACCTATCGGAAGATTCAAGGACCAGACTGCAAGAGTTGCAGGTCAGGCTTGGCTTAGGAGACCAGCCGGAAGGATAGTACATCGGCGTCGTGATTTGCGCATCGTGTCGGAGATCGCGCCCAGTAGGCGCGCAGCGCCCTGGTAGGGGCAGTTCCTACTCGTCGTAGCGGAGAGCTTCCGCCGGGTAGATGCGCGACGCCTGTCGCGCCGGCAGGTACGTCGTCAGCAGCGACGCTCCGTAGGCAAGGACCGCCACGAGGATGACCGTTTCCCATGGAGTGGCGTACTCGACGCCCTCGAAGCTCTCGCCTATCTCGCGGACGATGTCGACGGACAGCCCGAAACCGAGGCCGAAACCCACGACGATACCCAGCAGGGCGATGAACGAAGACTCGAGCAGGAACGAGAGCTGCACCATGCCGCTGCGGAAGCCGATGGCTCGCAGTATGCCGATCTGCACGCGCCGCTCCACAACGGAGCGCGCCGCGATGACGCCCAGCGCCGCGATGCCCACCACGAGGCCAAGGCCCATGAAGCCCTGGATGAGGCGGTTGAACGTGCGGTTCAGCGCAGTGAGGTCCCGCACGATCTTCTCAAGCGAGGACGCCTGCACGCCGTGCTCCTCGAACTCCTCCTCCAGTGCTGCCGCGACCTCCTCCGCACGCGACGGGTCGTTCAAGACGATCTCGTAGCCCACGTACGGCAGGTCCACCGGTGCAAGCCGCTGCAGCACCTCGTGCCCGATGGTAACCGTGTTGACGAAGAACGCGGACTCTTCCAGCACGCCTATGACGCGCAGGCGCATCATCCGCTCCTCCGAGGAGTCGTACACCTCCACGTACACTTCGGGCAACACCTCGTCCTCGCGCTGGAAGCCCTCCAGCTGGAACGAGAAGTCCGGGCCGCCCTGCTGGAAGTCGGCAGCAGCCGGAACTATTGCGGCGCTGACGACCGCGACTTCCTCCCCCGAGGCCAGCGCGCGCCAGACGGCGCGGTCGTCGGCGTACCGCTCGTCCCGCATGAGGAACCCGTAGCCAACGGCATCGGAATAGGAGGGGTCCACGCTCGTGACGAACCAGTCCTCCAACTCCTGTTCGGTGTCCTGCTGCCGGATGCGCACGGGCAGGCCGCTCGTTGCGCCGATGGCCGCGAACTCGGCTGCGTCCAGCGCCGGGGACTCGTCGATGCGCGCACCGAGGTCGCCGACGGGATTGGTGAAGCTGGCGTTGACAGTGACATCGAAACCGCCCGAGAACTTCCGGGTGTCGTCGAAGGCACTGTTGAACGCAGCATCGATGAAGCCGATGATCGACAGCGTGAAGATGACGAGCGAGAACATCGCCAGGGTCATCCCCGTGCGGAAGCGGCTCGCCATCGGGTATGCCAGCGCGGTCCGGGTGATGGGCGCGAGCGTGCGCCCCCTCCCTCCCAGGACGGCTATCGCGCTGACGAGGTATCCCGAGTTGTACATGACAACCCATACCGCGCCGACCACGATGGTCACGCCGGAGAGGATGAATACCTCCAGCCCTGCGTTGAACTGGGGCAGTCCGTAGTCCTCCCAGTCGATCGGAAGGAGCCAGAGCAGGACGAGGAGCGCGCCTGCGGCCGTGTACGCGATCCGGTCCGGCAGCCGCACGGCATGGTTGAGCGCCAGGGGAACGCCGACCACCACGAGCGACAGGCCGATGGAGAAGAGTCCCAACTGCTCCGTCGATATGCCGTTGAGCGTGAGCAGGACGCCGATAACAACCATGAGATAACCGGCGATGAACAGCGCCCACGCCAGTTTCACGATGGCGCACGGCCCACTGAGCAACAGCCGCCGCAACACGCGGAGCGGACGCAGGCGCGGTATCGCCCGCAGGCCGTCCAGGTAGACAACGCCTACCGCACGCCAGTACTCCCGCAGGCGACGGCCTTCGCCGGGCGGTTCCGGGATGTCGCGCACGGCGCGCACGATGTTCAGGGTGCTCACTCGCGCAGCCGAGACGATCACGGCGAGGTAGGTGACCACCATCCCCAGCGTGTAGGCGAGCAGCAGGCTCTGCCACCGGAACGCGAACACGATCTCGAAGCCGTCGAACTCGTCTATCGCCCCCAACGCGGCCGATATGATGCGCACCATGACGAGACCGACCACGATGCCGAGCGCGCTGCCGACCGCCGCCGCCGCAAGCGAGTAGACCGCACCTTCGAACGTGAACAGCCGAACGATGTCCCCGCGCTGTGCGCCCACTGCCCGCGCGATGCCCAGTTCGCGCTTCCGCTCCGCCGCCAGCATCACGAAGATGAGTGCGATGAGCAGGATGCCCGCCATGATGGAGAACGTCCCGAACAGCAGAAAGATGCTCGCGAACTGGTCGCCTGTCTGGTCGGCCTGTTCGAGGCCATCCCGCTTGACGTCGTTGTAGTCGAGGCCGCGCTCATCGCGGAGGTCCTCGAAGGCGTCCAACACTGCGTCCGTGTGCCGCGCGCCCGAGATGGCATCGCCCTCGTTCGAGATGAAGACGAAGTTGATGTTCCCCTGCTCGCCCAGGAGCGCCTGCATGTCGCTCAGACGCATCACGGACAGCGGGGAGGATGAGCTGGTGGCGCCGCCCTCGTCGAAGACGCCCGCGACGCTCACCGTCACCGGTATCTCCTCGAAGAATAGGGCGAGCTGATCACCGGGTTCGGCGCGCAGGTCCTCGGCGGCATCGGCGCCCAGGTACAGCTCGTTCCTTCCGAGCGCCCCCAGGTCGAGTTCGCTGCCGTCCGCATCGAGGTAGCGCCCGAAGCCGTCCACGTGCGCAGGGTCCAGTCCCTGCACCCGCAACCCCGGCACGCTGCGGTCCGAAGCGAGCGATATGGCAGGCGCCGACCAACTGATCGCCGGCATCACGCCGTCGACAGGCGCATCAACGAGCGCCGAACGGACGGCATCGGCAGTCTCCTCGGGCATGAACGCCCGTATGCCGGACGCATCCCGCTCTTCAGAGAAGACGGTTTCGTCGAGATGCCCCAGCTGCTTGACCACCAGCACACGCACCGAGTGCGAGAGCGTGTCGCCGGTGGCGAACGACGCCGAGAAGAGGACTGTTGCCAGCATGAGGCCGACGACGATGAGCACGGTCTGCGATCGCCGCCGCGGGATGTTGCGGACCGCCATCTTCAATACGACGGGGTTGCGCAGCACGAAGAAGGCTGTCACGACAGCGGCGACGAGGAACACGACCGTGAGTACGGTGGTCAGCGTGCCGATGGGGATGCCGAAGAGCGTCTCCACCGTCAGTTGCCCTTCCCGTCAGTGGAGATCATCTCGTCGCTCTCGATCTGGCCGTCCCGCATCCGCACCATGCGTCCGGCGCGGGAGCCGACTACGGAGTCGTGGGTAACGAGAACGAACGTCTGCTCGCGCTCCTTATTGAGGCGACAGAGCAGGTCCATGATGTGCGTGCCGGTCTCGCTGTCCAGCGCACCAGTCGGTTCGTCCGCCCAGACGATGGCGGGGTCGTTCACGAGCGCCCGGGCTATGGTCACACGCTGCTGCTGGCCGCCGGACATCTCCGCCGGGCGCTTGTTCGCCTGGTCCGCGAGCTCCACCATCTCCAGCACTTCCATCGCGCGGGAGCGGGCTTTCGCCTGGCCCTGGCCCGCGAGCAACAGCGGCAGTTCCACGTTCTCCGCTCCGGTGAGCACCGGAAGCAGGTTGTAGGCCTGGAACACGAACCCCATGCTCATCGCGCGGAACCGTGTACGCTCCCTGTCCGACATCTCGTGCACGGACGCCCCATCTATGACGACCTCTCCACTCGTCACGTCGTCTATGCCGGAGAAGGTGTTGAGCAGCGTGGTCTTCCCGGAACCGGAGGGCCCCATCACCGCGACCATCTGCCCTCTGCCAATCGAGAGGTCTATCCCCTGCAGAGCGTGCACCTCTATCTCGCCCGCCCGGTACGTCTTCACCACGCCCTGCGCCTCTATGATGTTCGTCACACGGTTCCTCCTGTACCACTGCTGCACAGATACCATCGCATCCCCGGCAGGCGCTGACAACAGCCACACGGCAGTCCCGTCGTTGTTCGACAGACTCACCACGAACCGTGCAACGGGGCATCAGGAAGCCGGCGTGCCCTCCGCCTGGGAAAGTGAAGGCGTCGTCCTCGACACAACCAGAAAGGCCGCCGCGCAGAGCAGCACGACACCGATGATCCCGAACGCCGCGGGGATGCCCAGCGGCGCGGCGATGGCGCCGACCAGGAGCGGCCCGCCCAGCTGGCCAACGTTCACGGTCCCCTGCCACGTCCCGAGGAAGTAGCCGCGCTTCTCCTCGGGCGCGAGGTCCATCGCGTACGTCTGGAGGGTATTCATGCCTACCACCTCGCCGATGCCGAACACGCCCGCCACGATCAGCGCAATCAGCAGGCCCTCCATCCCGAAGAGCAGAAACATCGAGCCCGCCATCGTCACGAGCCCGAGCAGCAGGACGGGTTTGCGACCCCACCAGTCCACCACGGCGCCCACCGGCATCGAGATGAGCATCGCGATCAAGCCGGACAAACCGATCGCAGTGCCTATCTCGACGACGCTCAGTCCTACTTCCTCTGCCTGCACCGGGAAGTAGGTGCGGAACGCGCCGGGCCCTGCGGTGACGAGGCCTATCGCGAGTGTCACCACGCTCAGCGTGAGGAAGTTGCGCGTCCTGAAGATCGACACGTCCAGCCGCAGACGGCGGCGTGGACGCTCCCCGGGCTCAGGCACAGGGGTCGGAGCGTGCCGCGTCTCGCGGATCAGCAGCCACGTGATCACGATGATGAAGATCTTGGTCACGCCGATGAAGACCATGACCGCCCCGATGTCGAATGCCGTAGCGATCACCCCGGCAGCAGCCGGTCCGGCGAGGATGCCAAGCCGCATGGACGTGTTCCGCAACGCGACGCCCCGGCCCCGGTTGGTCACGCGGGTGAAGTCGGCGAGCAACGCAGCCGACCCCGTCACCCAGACGGCGACGCCGAAGCCGGAGATGAGTTCGAGCCCCAGGAATACGGCGTAGCTGTCGGTGAACCCCTGCATGGCCGCCGCGCCGCCGTGCAGCACACACCCGGCGACCACGATCGGCCGCCGCCCCAGCCGGTCGGCGAGGGCTCCCGCCAGCGGCCCGCCGACGATCCTCGGGGCGGCGCTGAACGCCGAGACGAGGCCGACGAGGAAGAACGTGCCGCCGAGGTCGAAGGCGAGCAGGGGCCGCGCCATCCAGAGGGCTCCCGTGCCGAAGCCCCACAGGAAGAACGCCGAGAACACCGGCAGTGCTTCCTTGCTGAGGAGGCCGGGTTGCTGCTCGGCGTCGCGGTCTTCGTTCATCACACCCCCATCCTAACCTTCCCCCGTCAAGGGGGAAGGGATCAGGCACGCGTGTGGGGCGCACGTCGGGTAGAATCGCGAGGTTCCCGACCCTGCGCGCGAAGGAGTTGCCCCATGCCCGGCCCGCTCGACGGCATACGCGTCATAGACCTCACCCGCATCCTCGCGGGGCCGTTCTCGACGATGCTCATGGCCGACCTCGGCGCGGACGTCATCAAGGTAGAGCAGCCGGAGACGGGCGACCCGGCGCGCGGGAACGGGCCGTTCCTCACCCCGGAGGGGGCGGAGACGGACGAGCAGGCGTTCAGCACGTACTTCATGAGCATCAACCGCGGGAAGCGGAGCATCGCCATCGACCTCGCGAACCCGAAAGGGCGCGAGGTGCTGCTGCGGCTCGCCGAGACCGCCGACGTGCTCATCGAGAACTTCCGCCCGGGCTCGATGCAGCGGCTGGGGCTGGACTACGAGGCCGTGCGGGCGCGCAACCCGCGCATCGTCATGTGCTCGGTCTCGGGCTTCGGTCAGACGGGGCCGTACGCCCAGCGCGCGGCGCTCGACGTCATCGTGCAGGGAATGGGCGGGATGCTGAGCATCACGGGCGAGCCCGGACGCGGCCCGGTGCGCCCCGGCGCGAGCATCGGCGACATCACCGCGGCGCTCTTCTCCACCGTCGCCATCCAGAGCGCGCTGCTGGAGCGCGAGCGCTCGGGCGAGGGGCAGTACATCGACATCGGGATGCTGGACTGCCAGGTCTCCATCATGGAGAACGCGTTCATGCGCTATTTCACGCTCGGGCAGGTGCCACAGCGCATCGGCACGCGCCATCCGAGCTCCACGCCGTTCCAGGCGTTCCAGACCGCCGACGGCTACGTCGTGGTCGCCATCATGGGCGGCGGGACGGACCAGTGGCCGCTCTTCTGCGCGGCGATAGACCACGTGGAGCTGATGGACGACCCGCGCTACCTCACCGGCTGGTCGCGCACGCAGCACTACGACGAGCTGATCCCGGTGATCGAAGAGGCGATGCTGCAGAAGACGACCGCCGAGTGGGTGGAGATACTGAACGAGATGGGTGTTCCGGCGGGGCCGGTGCAGGACATCGCGCAGGTGGCCGACGACCCGCAGGTGAACCATCGCGAGATGTTCGTGGAGATGGAGCACCCGGTGCTGGGGCCCGTGCGGTTCACCGGCAACCCCATCAAGATGTCGCGGACGCCCAGCGGCCCCAACCGCGTCCCGCCGCAGCTCGGCGAGCAGACGCTGGAAGTGCTGACCGCCGACCTCGGCATGCCTCAGGACGAAGCGGCGGCGCTCATGGCTGAGGGAGTCGTGGCGTGATATTCGGCGCGCTGCTCGCGCTCGTCTCCGCGTTCTCGTTCAGCGTCAACTTCATCCTCGTGCGGCGGGGCTTCGCCGACGCCGGAGCGACTGCGGCGCAGGGTGCGTTCATCACCGTACTCCTGGGCGTGCCGTTCGGCCTCGTGTCCGTGCTCGTGACCGGCCAACTGTTCAACTTCGGGCAGCTCGCGCCGGACGAGTACCTCCTGCTCGCCGCGGCGGGCATCGTGCACTTCGGCATCGGGCGCTACTGCAACTACCGCGGCATCGCCGCGATCGGCGCTCCGCGCGCGGCCACCATCCAGGCCATCGCAGTGCCGTACAGCATCGTCATGGCGATGCTCCTCCTCGACGAGCGTCCCACCATCCTGATGTACGCAGGCATCGCGCTCATCCTCGGCAGCCCTGCGCTGATGATCGACCGACGTAAACGTCCTGCTCCCGCCGGCGGCGCCGCAAGCGCCACGCCTGCCGTCGAGATGCGCATGGTGGAGGGCTACACCTTCTCCCTGCTCGCGGCGGGGGCGTACGGCACCAGCCCGATCCTGATACGCGCCGCCGTGGAGGACGCGACCGGCGTAGCCGCCATCGGCACGTTCGTCGCCTACGTCGGCGCGTCGGCGATGCTCATGGCCACGCTGGCGCTGCCCACGCAACGGCACCTCGTCGGCACCATCAACCTTCGCTACATGCGGCTGTTCGGCGGCGCGGGCTTCGCCGTTTTCTTCGCGCAACTGCTGCGCTTCTTCGCGCTGTCGATCGCCGACGTGAGCATCGTGAACCCGCTCATGCGCATGATCGGCGTCTTCACACTCATCCTCTCGTACCTGGTCAACCGGCGACTGGAGCACATCACGGTGGGCGTCGTGCTCGGCGTGCTGGTGTCGTTCGCCGGGTCGGCGCTGCTGGTTACCGCGGCGGCGGGCCGCTGAGTGATAGGCTCGCGACGTGATATTCGGCGCGCTCCTCTCGCTCTCTTCCGCATTGTCGTTCAGCGTCAACGCCATCCTCGTCCGGAGGGGCATCGCGGGCGCGGGCGCGACGGCGTCGCAGGGCGCGTTCATCACCGTGCTCCTCGGTGTGCCGTTCGGCTTCGCGGCTGTCGTCATCACCGGCCAGATGCTGCGGTTCGGCGAGGTAGCGCCGATGGGTTACCTGCTGCTGCTCGCGGCGGGCATCGTCCACTTCGGGGTCGGCAGGTACTGCAACTACCGGTCCGTCGAGGCGATCGGTGCGGCGCGCTCCGGCCCCATCATGGGCGTGACCACACCTTTCAGCGTCCTGATGGCCGTCATCCTGCTCGACGAGGTGGTGACGCTGGCGATGCTGTTCGCCATCGGGCTCGTGCTGCTCGGCCCGGCAGTGATCCTCGAACGCAGGCCGCGTACTTCTGCCCCTGCGGCTTCGAGCGGAGGAGCGGAAAGCCCGCGCGCGACGCGGAACCCGCTCGAACTGCGCTTCCTCGAGGGGTACGTGTTCGCCACTCTCGCGGCAGTCGCATACGGGACGAGTCCCCTCCTCATCCGCGCCGCGCTGATGGACGCGACACGGACGGCGGCGATAGGCACGTTCGTCGCGTACTTCGGCGCCTCGGCGGTGCTCCTCGCGACCCTCGTCATCCCCGGAAGGCGGCAGCTCATCCGCGCCATCAACCTGCGCTACATGCGGCTGTTCGGCGGCGCGGGGCTCATGGTCTTCCTCGCCCAACTGCTGCGCTTCTTCGCGCTGTCGGTAGCCGACGTCAGCGTCGTGACCCCGCTGCAGCGCATGGCGAACGTCTTCACGGTCATCCTCACGTGGATATTCAACCGCTCGCTGGAGACGATAACGCTGCGCGTCGTGATCGGCGTGCTGGTCTCCTTCGGGGGATCGGCGCTACTGGTCTACGAGGCGGCAACGCGGTGAGGGCGGTGAGCGAGGAGGTGTCTGCGTGATATTTGGCGCGCTCCTCGCGCTCGCTTCCTCGTTCTCGTTCAGCGTCAACTCCATCCTCATCCGGCGGGGTCTCGCCGACGCGGGCGCAACGGCTGCGCAGGGCGCGTTCATCACCGTGCTGCTCGGCGTGCCGTTCGGTTTCGCGGCAGTCGTCATCACCGGCCAGATCCTCAACTTCGACCAGGTCCCGCTGAACGGCTACCTGATGATCGCCGCGGCGGGCATCATCCACTTCTGCATCGGGCGCTACTGCAACTACCGGAGCATCGCGGCGTTCGGCGCGTCACGCGCCGTCACCGTCCAGGCCTTCGCCGTGCCCTACAGCATCATCATGGCGATCGTGCTGCTCGGCGAGCGGCCGACCGCCTTCATGTACGTGGCTATCGCGCTCATCCTCGGCAGTCCTCTGCTGATGATCGACCGCGGGAAACGGCCTGCCCGGGGGGCGGAACGGACGGGGGCGCCTCCCTCGGGCGCCGCCAGGAGCGGCGCGCCCGCCGTCGAGATACGCATGGTGGAGGGCGTCGTCTTCTCTCTTCTCGCGTCGGTGGGGTACGGCACCAGCCCCATCCTGATACGCGCCGCGCTGGAGGATGCGACGGGCGTCGCAGCCGTCGGCACGTTCGTCGCATACGTCGGCGCGTCGGTCGTGCTCCTCGTGTCGCTCGCGCTGCCCGCGCAGCGGCACCTCATCGGCGCCATCAACTTCCGCTACATGCGGCTGTTCGGCAGCGCGGGGCTGAGCGTCTTCATGGCGCAACTGCTGCGGTTCTTCTCACTCGCGCTCGCAGACGTGACCATCGTCGACCCGCTCATGCGCACCGTGGGCGTCTTCACGCTCATCCTCTCGTACCTGGTCAACCGACGGCTCGAGCTCATCACGCTGGGGGTCGTGCTCAGCGTACTGGTGTCGTTCGCAGGGTCGGCGATGCTGGTCATCGCAGCGGCGCAGCGCTAGTCATCTACGCCTGCGCCAGCCGCAGCGCGGCCTCGTACTGCTCACGCGTGTTCAGGTTCGTGAGCGTGAGCGGGTCGTCGACCGGCACGAGCATACGCTCAGCGCGATGGCGCGAGACGACCTCCCGCAGCCCCTGCCCTTCCTCCGTGATGGCGCGCAGCTCCGGCAGCAGCGCAGTGTCGAAGAGCGGCGGATGCCCGGCGTTGCCGTCGAGCGACGGCACGGCGATGGCGGGCCGCGACGCAAGCCACACCTCGCGCAGCCGCGACAGCAGCGCGCCCGAGCGGGGCTGGTCGACCGAGATGATGAGCACGCCCGAGACGTCGTCCGGCACAACGGCCAGGCCAGCGGTGATGGAGGTGGTTCGCCCTTCGCGGTAGCGTGGGTTCTCGACGATCTGCAGCGGCTCGGGGCCGGTGAGCACCTGCCGCAGCCGCTCGGCGAGGTGTCCGAGCACGACAACGATGGGCTCGTAGTCCGCCGCCGCAAGCGCGTGCGCCTGGTGCGCCAGCAGCGACCTGCCGCTTATCCAGGGCAGCAGCGCTTTCATCTCGTGCATCCGCGTCGATTCGCCCGCCGCGAGCAGCACTGCCGCGACGCGAGTCTCGTTCCCGGTCATGGCGGACATCTTACGCGCTCAGGCAGTCTGACAACGGCTGCTAAACTACGCCGCAGCGTTCTCACAGGGAGGCTGCCATGCCGGTACCGCACGACCAGTTGCACGCACTCGCCCACGCGCTGAGCGAGGCTGAGCACAACGCGACGCCCATCCCGCCGCTGACGGAGCAGGCGCCGGAGATCACGTCCGAGGACGCGTACGCCGTCGCCGCGGACATCGTCGTGCACGAGCTGGAGCACGGGCACCGCATCGTCGGGCGGAAGGTCGGCCTCACGAACGAGGCGATGCAGGCCGTGTTCGGCATCGACACGCCCATCTACGGCACGATATTCGACGACACGACGGTGCGGGACAACGGGCGCATCAAGTCGTCGGAGCTGATCCACCCGAAGGCGGAGCCGGAGCTGGCGTTCCGGCTAAAGTCGCCGCTGAGCGGGCCGGGCGTGACGCTGGAGGACGTGCTCGCCGCGACGGAGTACGTGTTCCCGGCGCTGGAGATCGTGGACTGCCGCATCGAGGGGTGGCGCATCAAGGAGCAGGACATCATCGCGGACAACGGCGTGGCGGCCCGGGTCGTGGTCGGAAGCACGCGGCTGCCACCCGGCGCGTTCAACCTCTCGATGGAGGAAGTCGTCCTCTACCGCAACGGTGAGGAGTTCGAGCGTGCGCAGGCGTCGGCGGTGCTTGGCAACCCAGCGCGCTCGGTGGCGTGGTGCGCGAACAAACTGGCGGAGTTCGGCCAGGGGCTGCGGGCGGGCGAGTTCGTGATGACGGGTACCATCACGACGGCGATGGACGTCCGCGTGGGCGACACGGTCCGCGCGGAGTTCGCAACGCTCGGCGGGGTGAGCGTTCGGTTCACGTAGGGGTGAGGCGAGTACCTACCCTGCTTCGACTCCGCGCAGTTGCCTCCTTCACCTGACGTGCTGCAACTTGCGCGTTCTTCGCTACCACAGTGCTCACCTGCGTGATGCTTACGTTCTTGGTGGCCTTGTTGGCAAGAACACCAGCCGTGAGTCCGGCGAGAAGGGCCACTCCTGCTGGCCCCCCAGCGACCCCGACGAGAGAACTGCCGCCAGCGTGCTCCCTGTACCAACGAGACCCTTGGCCTGACCGTCGACAAAGGCCTCGTAGTCCCCGGTCCGACGTGCCTCATGGAATGCCTTGGCCAGCGCGACCACGGTGACGACGAGAAGCGCCGGATTAGCCGCCGCGATAGAGGACAATCCCAGCCCGCCTGCCAACCTTGCGAATGCTTCCGTATCTGCGCGATTCCAGTGCAGGAACAAGGCAACCGTACCGATTGTTCCTCCCAGAAGCTCAGTCGCATCATAGGTGTTGAGGTCATAGAACCAGCCCTTCGGTATCTCAAGATGCGACTGCAGGGCTATTGCCACTCTGTCAAAGGTCGCTTCATCCCAGGTGACGATGGGAAGCCCCATCGACGTTGTCCCGTCCCGAAGCAGGCCCAGCACGGTCCCAAACGCCTCTTGGACAATGTTGTCGTCCGCCGAGGCATTGTGGCTGGTACTCACTGCCCCAGCGATCGTGTGCCCTCCGTCGAACAGCCGGTGCTGACCGCCTCCCTGGTGAGTGGCATTGTAGGCAGCGTCCATCGCCTGGTCGTAGATGGTTGGGGCACCATCGACAGCGTCCTGCATGAGTTGGTTCAGGTCGTTGGACAGGTTGCTTGCAAGTAAGGCCTGTGCGGACTCCACCAAGCTCAAAGCCCTGTCGGTCGCCTTATCCAGTACCTGTTTGGAGCCTGAGGTGGCACGCCTCGCGGACGCCTTGACGGTTTGTGCGGCAGTTCCGGAAGCGCCCTTGGCGGACTCTCCCACGACTGAGGCACGACGTCTTGCCTCATGCGATGCGGCCTTGAGACCAGCACCGGCATCCGACAACCGCTGCTTCGGTCCAGCCGTAGGGGGAGTTCCGCCCTGCTCGTCAGTGAGGATGTCTTCCTCTCTGGTCGTCGGAGGCGTCTCTCCAGATTCGGAAGTTGTAGAGTCCTTGGTCGCCCTCGTGGGCAGTATCTTCTTCAATCTCTGCATCCGTGTGTCTCCGCGTGACAGCACCGGCACGCCTGGGGGCAAGACCGTGAATCACGTCCGCTATCGACCTTATACGCCATCTATCCTGTACGTCACCCGTCGGTGCGATGAACAGAAGTGAGCAGCAGTCTCCCCGAACGCTGCCGTGCGGGGATGAGCTAGCCCATCGCGGCGGTGATGATGCCTTCGATGAAGGCGGCCTTGGCGTCGGTGTAGGCCTCGCGGTCGTTTCTGTGCTTCGCGGCGAGTTCCCGCTTCAGCCGTTCGTAGTCGCGGGCGGCGCCGGGGTGGGTGCGGAGGTAGTCGCGGAAGGCGAGGTGCGTCCGGATGGCGGGATGGCCCGGCGGGAACATGTGGGCATGCGCGACGATGCGGCCGTCGACGGCTTTGTCGAAGTAACAGCGCCCGGGTATGCCGTTCTCACCATGGTACCGGTAGCCGAGCGCCGTCATGCGGGAGACGGTTTCGAGTCCCTCCTCCGGCCCTGCGGCAACCGGCATGACGTCCAGAATGGGCTTCGCGGCCAGTCCCGGCACCGAAGTGCTGCCGACGTGGTGCACCTCGACGACCCCAGGCCCGCAGGCCTCCCGGATGGCCGCCGCCTCGCGCTCGAAAGCCAGGGGCCAGTCGGCGCTGTACTCGACTATCTCGATGCGTCCGCCCTGCGTGCCGAGCGAATGCCAGCGGCCAGTGGCGCTCATGCCTCACTCCCGAAAGGACCGGCTGGACGGTGAAGGTACTTCCTCAACAGGTCGCCGTCCACCTTGCCCCCTCTGCCTGCCAGTGCTAGTGTCAGCGCTCCAAGCGATAGAGGACCGGTCTCGACGGCGCACCCCACACTCGACCGGCCTCGTTGACCGCAAGGGATGAACGGGAGGCGACAGAGTGGAGATCCACGAAGCCCTCTTCGCCGTTGGCGTACTCATCGTCACGGCCAAGCTGCTGGAAGGCGTCTTCAAGCGCGTCGGCCTGAACGCCATCTTCGCCTACGCCATCGCCGGCGTGGTCCTCGGCCCCATGACCGGCCTCGTCCACACCGGCAGGGAGATCGACCTCATCCTCAGCATCGGCATCTTCATGTTCTTCTTCCTCATCGGACTGGAGGAGCTGGACATCGCCGGCTTCCTCGCCGCCATCCGGGGCCGCATCTTCTTCACCGCCGTGCTTGCCGTCACCCTCTCCATGCTCGTCTCCCTCGCGGTCACGACCGACTACATCTTCGACCTCGGGCTGGGCCTCAGTTTCACCGAAGCCCTAGGGCTCGCGGGCGTGCTCTCCCTCTCCAGCCTGGGCGTCGTCGCGAAGGCGCTCATCGACGAGGGCCGGCTGCGCGAGCCCGTCGGCGTGCAGATATTCACCGCCGTCATCATCGTCGAGCTGATCGCCCTCTTCATCGTGGGCTTCGCCATCAGCGGGCACTTCTCGGCGGACGAGCACGGCGCCCTCGACGCGGCGGGCGTGGGCATCGTCATCGCACAGATCCTGGGGTTCGCCGTCGTCACGTGGTTCGTGGCCAGCAAGCTGTTGCCGCGGGCCCTCGGTCTGCTACACCGCATCCTGCGCGTGCCGCAGTTCGCCCTCGGCATCCTTCTCGGGGGTCTCTTCCTCGTCGTCGTCGCGGCCGAAGAGGTGGGGTTGCACGGCTCCCTCGGCGCGCTCCTCTTCGGCGCCGCCCTCTCCTTCCTGCCGTACCAGATGCGGCGCGACATCATGCCCGGCATGCGCGGGGCTGCCGAGGGCTTCTTCGTGCCGCTGTTCTTCGCTTCCGCGGGCCTCTACCTCAGCCTGGAATTCACCAAACTCCCCATCGAAACGATTCTCGCGCTGGCCCTCGTCCCCCTGGCGGGCAAGATCGGCGCCTCATTCGTCAGCGCCTACGTCACACGAGTCGACGCGCCCTTCGCCACGGCGGTGGGGCTCACGGCGAAGGGCGTCGCGGAGATCGCGCTCCTCCTCGTGATGCTGCAGAGCGGCGCCATCGGCAAGGACATCTTCTCCCTGCTGGTGCTGGTGATGCTGGCTTACATCATGCTCACGCCCATGGGCATCGGTTACGCGCTGCGGCGGATGGCCCGCCCGACACGCGATCTCTCGTTGGACAAGATCCCTCCGTCGTTCGAGCGCTTCGTGCTGGACGAGGTCAGGGTGCGCGACCTGCTGGACCCCTACCGCCTCCACCCGGAGGCCTCCCAGACGGTCAAGACCTTCGCGGAAGACTGGCTGTTGCAGGACCAGCACGACTACGTGGTCGTGGAGCACGGTGCGCTGGCCGGCATCGTGTCCGTGAGCATGCTGCGTTACCTGCCCCGAGCCGAGTGGGAACACACGCCGCTCAACCAGATGCTGCGGCAGCAGACGCCGACCGCTTCCACCAACGACTACGTGGAGGACGCGCTGCAGCACATGACCGAGAACTCCCTCTCCGCCCTCCCCGTCGTCGACGCCGAGACCGGCGCATTCAAGGGCTCCATCACCGCCCACGAGATACTGGAGATGCTGCTTCTCAGCGCACGGGGGCAGTAGCGGACGGCCGGCTAGGACGACGACAGCAGGAGGCGGGTGTATTCGTCGCCGGGGGACTGGATGAGCTCCTGGTACGTCCCGGTGCGGAGGATGCTGCCGTCCCGGATGATGGCGATGCGGTCCGCCATGGCGCGCGCGTCGGTGACATTGTGCGTCACGTACAGCGTCGTTGCGCCGAACTCGTCGTGGACGCGCCGGATCTCCGTGCGCATCTTGGGCCTGCTGATGGGGTCGAGATTGCTCAGCGGCTCGTCCATCAGGAACGACGTGGCCTCTGTGACCATCGCCCGGGCGAGGGCAACGCGCTGGCGCTCGCCGCCCGACAGTTCGTCGGGTTTGCGCGGGAAGAGGTACTCCCTGAGCCCGACACGGCGCGCCACGTTGTTCACGCGCGAACGGATCTGCTCATCGCCCCAGCGGCGGGCCTTCAGCGGCAGGCTGAGGTTGGAGTAGCCGCGCTCCTCCATGACCCGCAGGTGCGGCCAGAGGGCGAGGCTCTGGAAGATGAGCTGCACCGGCCTGCGCCCGACCGGGACGTCGTTCATGTACTCGCCGCCGATGTAGATGCCGCCCTGCTCAGGCCGCTCGAGGCCGGCGATGAGGCGCAGCAGCGTGGTCTTGCCCGACCCCGACTCGCCCATGATCGCGACGAACTCACCCGCGCCGACCTCGAGGTCCGCGATGTCGACCGCGGGAGCCTCGGTCTTGGGGTACTGGAACTTGAGCCGCAGCACTCGTATGCCACTCATGACTTCCTACCTGCCGGAAGTATAGGGCAAAGACTGCGATGTTATCTGCCTCCAACCACGTCATGGGCAACTATTCACCCTCCAGGGCATCATCTATAGTAGGGTGCATGCAGATCTGTCCAGCGTTTGTGGATGAGACTGGTATCCTTACCGGGTCAGTCAAGAAGCAACCGGTCTATGGCATTGGCTTGCTTGTCGTTCCTGACACAGGGGAAATTACGGACAGATTTTATCGATTGCACTTCAATTTCTTTGCCGAGAGGGCTGCCGAAAGAAAAAGGGTCCGCAAAGCCATTCAGACGAGAGAGACCCTGCCGACTCTGCAGGAGATTGACCATCTGATGTCTTCAACACGCCACCATGAGTACAAGTTCGCTGATGCCAATCGCTTCAACATGCAGCAGTACATTGACCTTCTCAACGTGTATTTCTCCTGTCCTGGCTTGGAATTCCACGCACTCCTAATGGACCGAACGGATTCTGAAGCAGGTCTGCATAGGTGGAACAATGACGAATGGGAGGCATATACACATTTCGCACATGAGCTATTGGCAAACACGCTTACTAGAGACGTATTTGCAATCGTGGATCTCCAAGGCAAGCCACGTCGGTCAAAGGTCCATTTGGAAGATGTTCTATGCTCCATAGACGCAGTGAAGGGGTGCCTCAGGGCTACTTCTGATATGTCAATATATCTGCAGCTCGTTGACGTGCTGCTTGGGTGCGTACAATTTGATTATAAGGACCAGATGAGCTACTACAGTCCTGGAACCAGGAGGTCCAATGAGAAGCGGCTCATGGTTAACTTCATCAAGAGTCAACTAGGTCTACAGCAACAAGATCCTTTTCTGCAGGCAGACATGGCCTTCAGCAAATGGGGAGTAAATTCTCTCTTCACAATCCGACGAGGGGTGTGGTGACCGGAGAAGGGAGTGCGGCTATGACCGGCGTCCATCCCATAGGCGGGACGACGTTCCCCGGCCACTCCGCACTTACGCTTTCCATTATCACTGCCTAGGCGGTGCTGTCAATGGCATCGTCTTCCGCGGTCGATGGCTCCTCGTCCTGCGGAGGCTCGACGGCGGGAGCCGGTTGCGCACGCTTCCCCCGCCGGAAGATGCCCCTGAGCACCGCCCGCACGATCCGCAGCGCAAACTCCAGCAGCACCAGGAAGAGCAGGTAGTAGAGGATGGTCTCGCGGTGGTCGTTGGCCCGCTCCAGGAGCGACAGCGACTCGCCTATCTCGAAGAAGGACGCGTCGATCAGGAAGATGGCGAGCACGGCGAACGGCAGTATCTTCGCGAGGTCGCGCGAGAGGTCTTCGTCGTAGTACGCCGTCACACGGATCGCGCTCACGGTCGCCAGCGCGATCAGCAGGGTGTCCGCGAACGAGCGGTCCTTCGCCAGGAACGCCAGGATGAGCGTGAGCACGGCGAACCAGAAGAACGCGAACAGCGGGAAGACGATGAGGTACCTGGCCACGTACATGACCACGCCGAGGACGCGCCGCACGAACCGGCGGCGCGACTTCTCGTACCGGGAGAGGTCCAGCGCGAACATGTCCCTGGCGGCGAGGAAGCGGTAGAACCTGAAGATGAAGATGGCGTAGACGCTCATGCCGAGAACGTAGACCGCCACAGGCCCCAGCAGGTCGAGCGCGTGGGCCACGTACAAGCCTTCGGGGAACAGGTCTTCGAAGTTCATACGCGGCACCGGCCGGTCGCCAACTGCGACAGCTCCTTCAGCACATCCCGCCAGTGAGCCCGCATCCGCTCCCGCTCCTCGAGGCTGGACAACCGTTCCTGGTGGAACCTGACCGAGGCCTTCCCTCCCGACGGCACGACGGTGACCTGCAGGGTGGACGGATGCGCCAGGGCCGGGCTGCTCCAGGTCAGCCTGACACGCTCTCCGGGAACCATAGAGCGGACCTCTCCCGAGGCGCCTTCGAGCGTGCGATACCGCTCACCCTTGCGGAAATCGATGCCGTCGGCCGTCCCCAGCCAGACACCCAGGCCGGGGCCTTCTATCAGCAGATCCCACGCCTCCCCTGCCGATACCGGCAAGGTCATCTGGACGCCGATCTGGAAGCCGCCTGCGGATGTCTGTCCCACGACCCGCAGGCCGCGCGCCTGCTCGTATCCCACCGCGACCATCTGCTGCCACCAGCCACTGGATAACGCTCCCGGCCCGGCGATGAGCGCCACGATCTTCTTGTGGTCCATCTCCTGCGCGCCCAGGCCGTCGAGGAACTCCACCCAGACGTCCCAATCCCTGCCGGTCGCTCTGTCCACGGCCTCACCGGACAGGCCACCATACCTCTGCTCGTTGCTCGACACAGGCGCTCCCAAGCTAGGCCTCAGAACTCAGGCGGTAGCCGCCGATCAGGGCATTGCTGCCGTCGCGCCAGAAGCACTCAGCCTCGTCGAACCCGGCGGCACGCAGCCAGCCGAGATGGTCCATGAGCGTGGGACGGCTCCTGCGCGCTCTCCGGCCAACGCCCCCTGAGGGCCGTCGTCTCTCCCGCTCGGCGGCCAGCTCTTCGAGCGAGGGCCGGACGCCGGTCTCTTCGAACAGGCTCCGCTGTTTCATCACGAGCGCGGCCCTCGTGTTCGCTGCTCGCGACGTGTCTCCCTGCTGTATGAGCTCCCAGTTGAGGAAGGCGCCTCCCGGCTTCACGAGCGTGAAGACGTCGGCATAGACCCGGGCGATGAGCTCGGGCTCGCGCAGGTTGTGGATGGCGATGCCGGAGACGACACCGTCCACCGGTCCTCCGACCGCCTGCGTCCACGCCGGGTCTGCGAGGTCGGCCATCACCTGGGAGGTGCGGCTCTCATATCGCTCCAAGCGCTCGCGGGCGTGCTCCAGCATGGGCGCCGAGAAGTCGTGCAGCACGACGTGCGCGTTGGGGAACATGTCCAGCACGGCCTGGCTGACGGCCCCATAGCCCGCGCCGACATCGAGCACGCGGATCTCCGCATCGGGCTCGTACGGCAGCAGCGCGGCCATCCGCAGCAGGTGCTCGCGCCTCTCGTCGTCGCGGGTGACGTCTCGCCCTATCCAGTAGTCGACGTACTCCCGGGACTGCCAGTCGTGCTCATGATGCTGTTCCGTACCGGTCGTCATTGCCGTGCTCCTCGAGGGCAGGCCTTCCCAACGAACCGACTGTATACGCCGCAGACGCGCGCGTCACGCAGCGAACGTTAATCCCGCGGGTCGAGCCTGCGCAGGAGGTCGCGGGGGTTGTCGGAGAGCCCCGCGAGGTAGCAGAGCGCCGCTACGAACGACGCGACGCCGGTCAGCACGAACAGCGCCCCGGCGGACGCTCCGCCGAGCGAGAGCGCAGCCGCCACCAGCAGCAGCGCACGCCGCTCCATGCCTTCACGCCGGAACGCGGCCCAGAGTGCGAGCAGCGCCGCTGCGACGCTGAGCAGCGGCAGCAGGAGCAGCCACGGCGTCGCGAGGTCGGCGGTGGCGGCGGTGAAGACGCCGAAAGCGATAGCGCCCTGCCCGCCGCCGAGCACCGCGCCGCCGAGGACGAGCACGTTGGCGTCCCGCCTGCGCCGGGTGCGGGTGCGCTCCAGCCAGACGAACGGGACGGCGGCAGCCGCCGCGACGACGATGAGGACGGCGATGAGGACGGCCTGGGCAGCCATGGTGGGCTAGCCTCCCCGCCGGGCCGGGCTCACGGCTCGAACCGATAGACGACGGGCAGTTCGCCGGGGTCGGTGACGGTTGCGTCGGTGTGGTGGTAGACGGCCTGGACGCCAGAGCCGCAGTCGCCGAACTCGTCGCAGGCAAGCGCGCCGGTGAGGCCCGAGAAGTCTTCCGACGCTGCTCGCATCGCCCCTCTGAGCGCGCTGCGGTCCACGCGAAGCGTGCCCCGCTCGTCGATGCCGAGGAATCGGGTGAAGAAGTTGCCGTCGTCGCGGACGGCGGCCCTCTCGATGGCGGCGAGCAGGAGCGTCGTGGCGTCGTAGGCATGCATCCAGAAGAGGGCGCCCTGGGCCAACTCGGGGTAGGCGGCCGCGTACGCCGTGAGCGCCTCGTCTACGGTCCTGCCTGTCGCGGCGTTGAAGTTGCTCTTCTCGTTCGGCGGCGGCGCAGCGAAGTAGACGCCCTCACTCTCGGGCACGGCGAGGAAAGCGGAAGTGAGGGCGGCATCGGCCGTTATGTACGTGACGCCTTCCAGTCCGTCCGACTCCCGTGCCTGCCGGATGAAGTGGGCGGCCTCGTCGTCGAAGAGCGGAAAGAAGACGCTGTCCGGCGCCGCCCCTGCGACCCCAAGAAGGACGCCTGCCATGTCGGTCTGACCCTTCTCCACAGTGCCAGTGAACGGGACATCGCCGCCGCGCGCGGCGAACGCGGACCGGAACGCCCGTGCGAGGGCGCTCGTGTACGGGTCGCCGTCGTGCACTGCAGCCGTACGGCGCAGGCCGAGTTCACGGTAAGCGAAACCCGCGACCGCCTCGGCCTGGTAGAGGTCGTTGTTGACGACCCGGAAGAAGCCGGGGTGGTAATCGGCCCCGGGATTGCCCCGCAGGTCCGAGGTGAGGACGGGCGATGTGGCCGCCGGCGAGACCATGACGAGTCCCGCCGCGCTGAGCACCGGCATGGCGGTCACCGACGACGCCGAGCACGACGTGCCGACGACGCCGAGCACCTCCGGTTCGGCGGCGATGCGCTCCGCGCCCGCGCGTCCTCCGTGCGGGTCGCACATGCTATCGACAACCGGGCCGAGTTCGACCTCGTGGCCGTGAACGGCGCCGAAGTGGCCGACGGCCAGCTCGACGCCGGCGCGCAGCGACTCAGCGTCGAGCGAGATGAGGGTGCGGACCTGCACCGGGTCGTCCGGGCCGAGCACGATGGTGTCGGGGTCGTCGCTGCCGCAGGCGGCGGCGGTGAGCACGAAGGCAACGAGCAATCCGACCGACACAGTCCTCAGCACGCGCAAGGCCTCCTACCAGACGCTGCCCTGAAGGCCGGGGCTGGTGATGGCGCCCTCGCTGGCGGAGGCGACGCTGCGCGCGTACTTGGCGAAGACGCCGGTGGTGTAGCGCGGCGGCGGAGCGCTCCAGCCCTCGCGGCGTCGCGCCATCTCCTCGTCCGGCACCTCGGTCTCCAGCACGCGGCGCTCCACGTCCAGCACGATCGTGTCGCCGTCCCGCAGGAAGGCGAGCGGGCCGCCGTTCGCGGCCTCCGGCGTGATGTGGCCGACCATGAAGCCGTGCGTCGCGCCGGAGAAGCGTCCGTCCGTGATGAGCGCGACGGTGTCGCCGAGGCCCGCGCCCTGGATGGCCGCGGTGACGGCCAGCATCTCCCGCATGCCCGGCCCGCCGACCGGCCCCTCGTAGCGGATGACGACCACGTCGTTGTCCTGCACCTTGCCGGCGCGGACGGCGGCGAAGCAGTCCTCCTCGCGGTCGAAGACGCGGGCGGGGCCGCGGTGCAGCCTGCGGCCGTGCCCCGCGAGCTTGACGACGCAGCCCTCAGGCGCCAGGTTCCCGCGCAGGATGGCGATGCCGCCGTTCGGGTTGATGGGGTCGCTGGCGGAGACGACGACCTGCTGGCCGGGCTCGGCGACCGCCGCGGCGCCGATCTGGCCGAAGCTCTGGCCGCTCACGTTGGCCGCGCCCGCGTGCGCCAACTCCGCGCCGACGAGCTCCTTGGAAACGAGGCCGTAGCCGCCCGCCGCGTACAGGTCCACCGCGTTATACGCGCCGCCGGGCTTCATGCTCGCGACGATGGGCGTTCGCCACGCGATCTCGTCGAAGTCGTCGATGGAGAGCTCGACTCCCGCCTCGCGCGCTATCGCGAGCAGGTGGAGCACCGCGTTCGTCGAGCCCGCGGTCGCCGCGACTCCGGCGATGGCGTTCTCAAACGCCTCGCGCGTCATGATGTCGCGGGGCGTCGTGCCGCTGCGGAGCAGTTCCATGGCGAGCCTACCCGCGTTCCGCGCGGCCTCCGCCTTCGCGTCGAAGACGGCGGGGACGGCGTTCGCGCCCGCGGGACTGATGCCGAGGAACTCCAGCGCCATCGCCATGGTGTTCGCCGTGAACTGGCCGCCGCACGCACCCGCGCCGGGGCAGGCGTGGTCCTCGACCGCCTTCAGCCGCGCGTCGTCGATGCGTCCCGCGCCGTGGGCGCCGACGGCCTCGAAGACGTCCAGGATGGTGATGTCCTTCCCATCCAGCTTGCCGGGCAGGATGGAGCCGTTGTAGAAGGCGAGGCCGGGCAGGTTGAGGCGCGCGAGCGCCATTCCGCCCGCCGGGAGCGTCTTGTCGCAGCCGACGAGGACGACGATGCCGTCGAACGAGTGGCCGCGCGCGACCGTCTCGATGGAGTCGGCGATGACCTCGCGGCTGACGAGCGAGCCGCGCATGCCCTCGGTGCCCATCGCGACGCCGTCGGAGACGGAGATGGTGTTGAACTCCATGGGCGTGCCGCCGGCCTCCCTGATCCCCTCCTTCACGTACTGCGCCAGCTCGCGCTGGTTGTAGTTGCAGGGCATCGTCTCGATCCAGGTGGTGGCGACGCCGATGAGGGGCTTGGCGAGGTCGTCGTCGGTGAAGCCGATGGCCTTGAGCATCGCGCGCGCCGGAGCGCGGGACGGGCCGTCGGTCATCTCTGCTGAGTGCTTCTTGAGCGGGTTGGTTGCCATGAGGACTCCTCCGGGTGGTTACCTGACGATTATAGCCCGCCGTCGCCAACCCCTCTCCCGGCCCCTTCCTGCCCAGTGGGCGGCGGGCGGCGAGGTTCCTGCCTCCCCAAGAACGACAGAGCCCCCCTACGTGTATCGGTACGGCGCGGGGTTGAACGTCTCCCAGAGGGCGGGGTCGTGGCTGGGGACGAGGGTGCCCTTCGTGACGGCGGCGAGCATCTTGAGGCGGCGGATCGACTCGTAGGCGTCCTGGAGGTTGTAGAAGCCGTTGAAGGGGCGCTCCTTCTCAGCGTTCTCCCAGACGTGGATGGCGTCGCCGCTGAAGATCATCGGGCCGGACGGCAGCTCCACGAGCAGGCTCTGGTGTCCGGGCGTGTGGCCGTACGTCTGCAGCGCCCAGACGCCGGGCACGATCTCGGTGTCGCCCATGACGGTCTCGAAGTCGAGGGGGTGGTCGAAGTACTGCTTGCGGAGGATGCGGTCCATCCCCATGTCGGGGTGCATCCCTGCCCGGTACTCGTTGTTCTGCACGTAGACCTTCGAGTTCCTGAAGTAGCGCAGGCCTCCGACGTGGTCGTAGTGGAAGTGCGACATGATGACCGTCCCGACCGCTTCCTCGGTCGTGCCGGCGTCGCGGAGGCGGCTGCGGACGTCGTCCTCCTCCGTGAAGGAGTGGAGGCTGCGCGTGATGCCCTCGAGCGCCTTCGGGTCGTAGGCGGCGTCCGGGTCGATGCCGGTGTCGTAGAGGACGTCGCCGTCGTCGGTGCGGACGAGGACGCTGTAGACGGGTGTGAGGAGCCGCTCGTCGCTCAACTCGCCGTAGATGACGCGCGAGCGGGGCAGGCTGAGGACTCCGTTCGGAAGCAGGTAGAGCTCGTGTGCGGCCATGGGGACCTCCGTGGGGGGATGTTACACCTGAGGGTGTCAGCCGCGGAGGTCGGAGGTGGGGGCGCTGCCGGCGTCCGGGGCGTCGGTGTCGTGGGCGGCGTCGGAGGGTGCGTCGTCTGGCGAGGAGGCGTCGTCTGGGGAGGACGGGTCGTCCTCGTTGATGACGCGGAACTCGGCGGGGATGGTGTCGTCGCGCTTGCGCTGCGCCTCCAGGACGCGGGCCCAGCCCTTGTTGACAAACGTGCCGATGAAGAGCCCGCCAACGATGAAGTCGTCCAGGAAGCCGAAGGCGCGGAAGTCGAACCAGAGGTCGCGCGGGAAGACGAGGTAGATGAACGCGAGCACGGGCAGCACCTTCAGGTGCACCGGCACCGCCGGGTGCGTCATCAGGTAGACTACCGACAGGAGCCGCCTCAGGAACAGGAACATCCCCACGCCAAGCCTCCTGCTACGAGTATACGCCCGCGCGCTCCATTCCCCTACGGTGGCTGACGACTCGTGATATACGTCCTGCACGGTGAAGACTCGTTCTCGGCCACGGAGGCGCTCCGCGGGCTGCTGGAGGCCGTCGGGCCGGAGGACGTGCGCAGCTCCAACGTCTCGGAGCTCGAGGCGCGCGAGTTCTCGGTCGACAAGCTCGCCGCGGCCGCGATGGTCGTGCCGTTCCTCGCGGACCGCCGCGCGGTCGTCGTGCGCGGGCTGATGGGGACGGCGGAAGGCGGACAGCGCCGCGGCGGACGCCAGAGGCAGGACGGCCCGCAGGCACGGTCTCCGGCGGAGCTGACTGCGCTGCTCGCCGAGCTGCCCCCGACCTCGGACGTCGTCTTCTTCGAGGGGAAGCTCTCGCCCGCCAACCCGTTCCTGAAGGCGGTCGCGGAGGCCGGCGGCGAGCAGGCGCGGGTGCGCGAGTTCGCCCCGCTGCGCAGGGACGCGCTCGGGGCGTGGGTGTCGGAGCGCGCGGCGCAGAAGGGCGGCGAGATCGACCGTCGCACAGCGTCGATGCTCGCGGAGCAGATAGGGCCGAACCTGTGGGTGATGGACTCCGAGCTGGAGAAGCTGACCATCTACTGCGACGGCAGGCCCATCGGGGAGGACGACGTGAAGGCGCTCGTGAGCAGCACGAAGGACGCCAACGTCTTCGCGCTCGTGGACGCCATCATGGAGCGCCGGACGGGCGCGGCGCTCAACTCGATGCGGCAGCTGCTCGACGAGGGCGCGGCAGGGCCATACCTGCTCACGATGGTCGCGCGGCAGGCACGCATGGTGGCGCTCGCCCAGGAGCTACTGGCGCGCAAGGCGCCGCCGCAGGAGTGGCCCGCGCGGCTGGGGACGTCGTCCGACTTCGTGGTCCGCAAGACGATGGAGCAGGCGCGGCGGTTCCCGCCGGAGGCGGTGCGGTCGCTGTACCGTCTGCTGCTGGAGACCGACATCGCGCTGAAAACGGGCACGTCGGACGAGCTCGCACTCACGGAGATGCTGGCGCGCACGTCGGCGCTGCCGTCGGGGGCTCGGGCTGCGCGGTAGGAGTGGTTCGACAGGCTCACCATGAGCGTGGCACCCTTACGCGCCCCGGCCCGGCAAGTGTGACACCGGCACCTTGCAGGTACCGAAGTACCGGTGTATCGTAGCCTCAGAGGAGTGGAGCACAGGTACCATGACCACAGGGTCGCTCGAACAACGCGTGGCGCATCTCGAAGGCGCTTACCAGCATCTGGCTACCAAGGCCGACCTCCGCGAGTTGGAAGGCAAGCTCTACCAGATGGAGAGCAGGCTGCTGCGCTGGTTGGTGGGGACGATCCTGGCAAGCGTGGGCATGGCATCGGGCATCACTCTCGCGCTCAACCGGCTGCTGAACAGCTAGGCCCTACACCGGCAGCCTTTCCCCTGTGTGGTATCCTGAGTGTGCTCGTTAACGAGCGGGAGTCTGCGCGATGCCATTCGGACTGGGCTGGCCGGAACTGGTCATCATCCTCGTCATCGTGCTCGTCATCTTCGGGGCGAGCCGCGTGCCGGAGATCGGGCGCGCGCTCGGCAAGGGCATCCGCGAGTTCCGCGGCTCCGTCAGCGAGGTCAAGGAAGGCGTCGAGGACAAGGCCGCCGAGTCCGGCTCAAGCGAACCGGAGAAGGCCGAGTCGACGTCCGACAAGCCGTCGGCCTGAGTCCTGCGTCGCGTAAGCCGTCAGGCTGAGACGCCCACCGGCAGCCGGGGCCGTCGCGCGAACCCCATCAGCACCGCAGCCGTCGCCGAGAACGCCCCGAACGCGATCCACGCCGCCTCGTAGCCGATCCCGTCTATCAGCAGTCCTCCGATGACCGGGCCGCTGCCGAGGCCGAACCCCCGCGCCATGTGCACCGTCCCGCCTATCGCGCCGATGTGCGCCCGCCCGAAGTAGTTGGCGAGGAGCATGGTGGGCAGCTGGATGGAACCGCCCACGAGCATGCCGAACGCCAGCGCCGCCATGAACGCCTGCCACGGGGCGTGCACCTGCAGCATCAGCATCATGGTGCCCACGCCGGAGAGGTAGAGCCCCGTGAGGATGAAGCGGACGGGCAGGCGGTCGGCCAGGGGCGCCCAGGTCACGCCGCCCGTGAAGAACCCGAACGCGAAGCTGCTCACGACGTACGCGCCGATGGTGGGGTCGATTCCGCGCTCGGTGTAGTAGGCGAGCTGGTGGAACCCGACGCCGGTCATCACCGACGAGACCATGAACACGGCGAAGACGATGGCCCAGAGCGCCGGGGTATGGACCGCCTGGCCTGCGGTGAAGCTCTGCCGCTGGACCGGCGCGCTCGCCTGCGGAGCGCCGTCCGGCTGGAGGCCGAGGTCCTCCGGGCTACGGACGAGGAGCAGCAGGGACGGCACGGTGCCTATCCCCAGCGCAAGGCAGCCGAAGAACATCCACGCTACGGCGATGCCGGGGCCGTCGATGAGCGCCTGCGCAACGGGCGGCGCGCCGACGAGGCCGACGCTCGATATGAGCGTGATGAGCGCGATGGCGCGTCCACGTCGACGCTCGAACCACTTGGCGGCAGTGATCTGACTGGAGAGCTGCACCATCCCCTGCCCAGCCATGCGGAGCAGGCCGTAGAAGGCGATGTAGAAGAGGATGGACTGCGTGGCCGCGAGCACGAAGCAGGAGACGCCGACGAGCGCCGTCCCCAGGGCGGTGACGAGGCGCGGGCCGCGCCTGTCCAACAGGCGCCCGACGAACGGGCCGCCCAGCGCGCTGCCGGAGCTGCCGATCAGGGTGGGCACCGCGAGCAGGGTGGCGCTCCATCCGTACTCGGCAGTGAGCGCGGCGACGAAGACGCTCGCCGCCTCGACCGAGCCCACGACCCGCGACGTGACCGCTGCCGCGCCCACGCCCACGACGACCCAGCCGTAGTAGAACGGGAGCGTGCCTGCGAGTCGCTCGGGAACTCTCAACCTACGGCTCGCCGCGTCCGCGCCGGAAGAGCTTGCGCCACAGGAAGCCGGGCAGCCGCCAGAACGCGAGGCGACGCCCGATGCGGCGCAGGAGGCCGGGGCCGCGCTCCGCTTTCTCCGCCCGCGCACCGCGCCGCAGCCGCTCGCCGAACCGCGCCAGCAGGATGCCGAACAGGTAGAGGACGATGATCGGCACGGCGACGAACGTCTGGTTCACGGGGTCGAACGTCGGGGTGATCATCGCGGCGGCGATGAACGCGAGCAGCACGGCGAAGCGCCACCTGCGCATCAGCCATCGCGAGCTGACGACGCCGAGGCGTCCGAGCGCGAAGAGCACCAGCGGTATCTGGAAGACGACGCCCATCCAGAACATGAGCGACGTGATGACGTTGACATAGCTGGCGATGCGTATCTCCGGGTTCACGTTCTCCGAGCCGAAGTTGAAGAGGAAGTAGAACGCCGGAGGGAAGAGCACGTAGTAGCCGAACGCCACGCCGGCGCCGAACGCGATAAGCACGCCCGGCAGGAAGAGGAAGACGTAGAGCCGCTCCCGCGCGGTGAGGCCGGGCGAGGCGAACATGATGACGTGGTAGAGCACGACGGGGAGCGAGGCGGCGAATGCAACGAGGAGCGTCACCTTGAACGTCACGCCCACCGTCTCCAGCACTTCGGTCGCTATCGGTTTCTCGTCGAGCTGCGAGAAGCCGGGCTCCAGCAGGAAGGCGAAGATGGGGTTGCGGAAGACGAATGCCACGATCATCGCGAGGATGACGAACCCGACGACGATAACGAGCCGCCTGCGCAACTCCTCCAGGTGCTCGCGGAGCGTCATCTCCTTCGCGGCCATCGCTACCGCGCCTCCGGGGGCCCGTCTTCAGCGCCGTCTGTCTCATCGCCCGAGCCTTCGCGGGCGACGGCATCCTCCGGTTCGGGGAGCGGGTCGCGGGGTGCGCTGCGGGGCGGCGGCGCATCGAGGCTCACTGTGGCCGCGTCGGCCGCGGCGCGCAATACGTGTTGGGCCTCGCGCCAGAACTTCCCCGCCGCACGCGCCGCATCGACCATACGTCCCGGCCCCAGCAGCACGAGCGCGAGCAGCAGTATCCAGATGAGCTCGAGGTTGCCGATGCCGAGGATGTTCATCGCTTGCTGCGTCCGCTGAGGGGTTTCGGGTGCACCTGCCCTGTGCACGCCGGGCAGCGCTCCAGCGCGGGCCACTGCTCCCATGACTCATTGAGGGGGAGACGCGGGCGCAGCCGGAGCCCGAAGCGCTCAGCCAGTTTAAGCGTCTCGCAGACCGGCAGGCCGACGACGTTCAGGTAGCAGCCGCGCACCTCAGACGCCGGAGCGAACGCCTCGTCCTGCACGCCGTACGCGCCCGCCTTGTCCATCGGCGCGCCGGAGGCGACGTAGGCCGCGATCTCGTCGTCGGTGTAGTCGCGCATCACCACGCGCGACGCCCGGTACGCCTCCGCCGTCTCGCCGGTCGCGGCGTCGACGAGCGCCACCGCGGTGATGACGCGGTGCTCGCGGCCACGGAGGTCGCGCAGCATCCGCGCGGCGTCTCCATCGTCGACGGGTTTGCCGAGCACGGCACCGTCCAGCTCGACGACGGTGTCGGCGCCGAGCACCGTTCCCGCGCTCCTTCGGGATGCGACGGCGCGGGCCTTCGCGAGCGCCAGCCCCTGAGCGACTTCGACCGGGTCCGCTCCGGGGGCAGCTTCCGGTTCGTCCACGCCCGGCTCCACCGTCTCGAACGGCAGCCCCAGCCGTCCGAGTATCTCGGTGCGGCGCGGCGACGACGACGCGAGTACGAGCGCCTCCCGCGCACGCAGCGCCGCAAGCCGTTCGTCGTCACGGGCGAGCGTCGCAACCGCCTCGACGTGGTACGTCTGCGGGAACATATCGACGGGCCGCACCTGCTCGATGCGGAACGGCCCCGCGGTGAGTATCGCGAGGTCGCGCGCAAGCGTTTCGGGGTCGCACGAGACGTAGACGACGCGCTCGGGCGGCACGTCCAGCAGCGCGTCGAGCGTCCCGGGCATGCAACCGGCACGCGGCGGGTCCAGCAGCACGGCATCGACGCCTTCCGCGGCGAGTTCCGACAGCACGTCCTCTGTGCGCGCCTGCCGCAGCTCCACGTTCGGGATGCCCTCGATGTTCACGCGTGCGTCGGCCACCGCCGACTTGGACTCCTCGACCGCGATGACGCGCTGCGCGCGATCGGCCATGAGCACGGCGAACGTCGCGACGCCGGCGTAGGCGTCGACGACGGTCTGCGAGCCGTCCAGGCGCAGTAGACTCATGACGAGCTCGGCCATCTGCTCGGCCTGGCGGGTGTTCACCTGGAAGAAGGACGGGGAGCTCACGCGGAAGCGGTGGCCGAGCAGCGCCTCGTGGTAGTGCCTCTGGCCGGACGCAAGTGGCACGTCCATATTCTGGAAGGTCGGCTGCAGCAGGTAGTCGCCGGTGTGGACGCCGTAGCGGAGGGAGAGCTGGGTCGTCTCGGCGGCGTGTCCCTGGAGCGACGCCAGCGCGTGGTTGATCCACGGCGCCATCAGCAGGCACTCCTCTACCTCGACGTGGCGGCGGCGCTCCTTGTGGACGTAGCCGAGCCGTCCGCCCTGCTTGCTCACGGTGAACCGCGCGTGGTTGCGGTAGCCCAGCGTGTCGGGGCTGGGGAGTGTGGGCTGCGGCTCGACGTCCAGCCCGCCGACGCGCTGCAGGGCGTCCGACAGCGCCTCGCGCTTCATCTCCAACTGGCGTTCGTAGGCGACGTGCTGCCACTGGCAGCCGGTGCACTCGCCGAAGTAGTGGCACGCGGGCTCGACGCGGTGCGGCGAGGGGTCCGCAACGTCCGTCACGCGCGCGGCGACGTAGCCCCGGCGGGTCGCGACGACTTCCGCGGTAACGGTCTCGCCGGGGATGCCGCCGAAGACGAACACGGGCTTGCCGTCGTCGGTCTCGGCAAGCGCCTCGCCGTGCCTGCCGAAGGCGTGCAGGCGCAGCGTGAGCGTCGGCGTCTCCTCGTTTGAGGGCGAATCGGGCATGCGGTAGATGGTATCAGGGTTGAGGTGGGCGACAGACAGGGAGTGGGGACTAGCCGACAGCCTTGAAGGCCTCCAGAAGGCGGGTGGCGGCGGCGCGGGGGTCGTCGGACTGGGTGACGGCGGCGATGACACAGATCCCGTCGGCGCCGGCGCGGGCGACCTCTCCGACGTTTTCCGCCGTGATGCCGCCTATCGCAAGCAGCGGCGGACCACCGGCCGGCATGGCGTCGCGCACAGCGCGCAGCGTCTCCGGCCCCGCCGGGCGGGTGTCGGCCTTCGAGCCGGTGGGGAACATGCGCCCCACCGCGACGTAGTCCGCGCCTGCCTGCACCGACACGTCAGCCTCGGTCGTGAGTGCGTTGGACGTGCCCGCTATCTGCCACGGGCGCAGCGAGGCACGGGCAGCCGCAACGGGCATGTCGTTCTGTCCGAGGTGGACGCCGTCCGCGTCCACGGCGACGGCGACGTCCGGATGATCGTTGATGATGAGCGCAGCGCCCGCTTCCGCACAGACGCCGCGCAGCGCCTCGGCGAGCGGCAGCCAGCGACCCTTGTCGGTCTCCTTCACACGCAGTTGGATGGCGGTCGCGCCTCCGGCAACGGCCTGCTCCGCGACCCAGACAGGGTCGCGGTCGAGCGTCAGCGACGGGTCGACTATGACGTACAGCCCGTGCAGCCGCTCGGCCCTGCGCCTGCGGACGAGGCTCGCGGCGGCGAGTTCCGTGCGTGCCATCGTCTCCGCGAGGTAGGTGAGGTGCGGACTCTCGGGCGTGCGCTCGTTGAGAGCGCTGCTCGCCTGTCCGAGCGTCCGGAGCGCGCCGAGGAGCGCGGTGTAGCGCACCTCCAGCCTGCCCGGCCATTCGAGGCGCGCAGCCTCCTCGACGGCGCGGTCTATCGCGGCCATCGCCTCGTCCGCGAGCGCGTCCAGCCCCATGCGGCGCGCCGCCTCCATGCGTGAGCGCGCACGGGCGTCATTGGCCGCGACGCCGGAGATGGCCACCTCTCCAGAGGCGGCAGCCTCGAAGTCGCGCCGTACGTAGCGCAGCGCGTCGATCAGCCACTCACGCGTGAAGTGTGGGGCCTCAGCGGGGTTGGAACCGTTCGATGTCATAGGCGTGTCCTCCAGCGTTGCTACGCTACAATAGCCGTATGCCCGCCGCACGGCCAGCAAGCAGCCCGTCCCCCTCCTCCGACCCCACGACCGCAGACCCCGGCGCAACGAAGTTCGGGGAGGTCGTCGAGGCGTCGGTGGACAGTGTCACGGGACAGTGCCACACGCTGTACGGCGCGCCGCCGCTCGGAACGCTCGTGCGTGTTGGCGCATCGCTTTTCGCCGTCGTAGACGGCGTGAGCACGGCGGCACTCGACCCGGGCAGGCGCGTCATCGCGCGCGGCGCCGGGCTGGAGTCGGAGTCGGACGTGTACGCGGAGAACCCGCAGTTGGAACGACTGCTCCGCACCGACGTGACGCTCACGGTCGTCGGCCACGAGGAGGGCGGACGTTACTTCCAGCACCTGCCGCCGCTGCCGCCCCGCATCCACACGTTCCTCTATGCCTGTTCCGGAGCGGAGGTGCGCGGGTTCATGGAGCGGAGCGACTGGACGGCGCTCGTGCTCGCAAGCGCGCTGCCCACCGCCGACGACGTGCTCGCCGCGGCGCTTCGAGAGGCGGCGCCGCATTTCGACGCTCCCCGCGCGTTCCTGATGCAGACGTGCCGGGCGATAGCGTCGCAACTGCCCACGGATGCCGCACGGCTCGCCGCGATCATGCGGCGGCTCCCCCTGAGCGAGGACTCGTGACCACGAACGGCACGGAACCCGCGTTCCCCGTCCGCATCGGCGCGGTCGTGGGCGGTTCGCTGTCGCGCGGGCTCGACGTGCGGCTGGAATCGGCGCGCGCGGTCGAGGACGTGAAGGTCGGCACGTTCGTCACCGTGCAGGGGCAGTTCAACCGTTTCTTCGGCATCGTGACGGACCTGCAGCTGGAGAGCAGCGACCCGCGCATGGCATCGGCGGTCGCCGGAGGCGGCGCCGCGCTGGCTGAGGCGCTCTCCGGCACGACGGCGTACTCGACGGCGTCGGTGACGCCGATGCTGACGATGACCGCGGGCGACGAGGGGCCGCAGCCGGCGCGCTCGATGCCGCCGCACTTCGCGAACGCCTACCGGGCGTCCAACGACGACGTGGCCGCCGTCTTCGGCAGCGAGGACGCGCGCCACATCTGGATCGGCAGCCCGCTGGACATGGAGGACACGCGCGTCTGCCTGAACCTCGAGGAGTTCGTGAAACGCTCCAACGGGGTCTTCGGCAAGAGCGGCTCCGGCAAGAGCTTCCTCACGCGCATCCTGCTCGCGGGCATCCTGCAGCGCAACGCGGCCATCAACCTCGTGTTCGACATGCACAGCGAGTACGGCTGGCAGTCCACGTCCGAGTCCGGCTACGCCGCAAAGGGGCTGAAGCAGCTGTTCGGGAGCAGGGTCTCGGTGTTCACGCTGGACCCTGCGTCGTCGCGCCGCCGAGGCGCCCCAACGGATTACGACGTGGTCATCGGGTTCGACGAGATCGAGCCGGACGACATCGCGGTGCTCGCCTCCACGCTGCACGTGACCGATCTCGGCGTGCAGTCGTGCTACGCGCTGGAGCGCCGCTTCGGGCGGAACTGGCTGCTGGAGTTCCTGAACCACTCGCAGGAGGACCTGGCATCCCTCGCGGACTCGATGGGCGAGAACCCGGGGACGCTCGGTGCGCTGCGGCGCAGGCTCTCCCAACTGCAGCGGTTCGGGTTCATGTCGGAGCATTCGACGGGCGGCAGCGCTGTGCGCCAGGTGCTGGAGCACCTGCAGGACAACCGCCACGTCGTGCTGGAGTTCGGCAGCTACGGCGACAACATCGCGGCCTACCTGCTGGTGGCGAACCTCATCACGCGGCGCATCCACGGCGAATACCGCGAGCGGACCGAGAAGGCGCTCGCCGAGGGCAAGCCCCAGCCGACACCGCTCCTCATCACCATCGAGGAGGCGCACCGCTTCCTCGACCCCGGCGTCGCGGGGCAGACGATCTTCGGGACGATCGCGCGGGAGATGCGGAAGTACCGCGTGACGCTGCTCGTGGTGGACCAGCGTCCGTCCGGCATCGACGGCGAGGTGCTGAGCCAGGTGGGCACGCGCATCGTCTGCCAACTGGACAACGACCGCGACGTCGACGCGGTGCTGACCGGCGCGCCGGGCTCCCGAGAGTTGAAGACCGTGCTCTCGCGGCTGGAGTCGCAGCAACAGTCGCTCATGTTCGGGCACGCGCTCCCGATGCCGGTGGTCGTGCGGACCCGGGCGTACGACGAGTCGTTCTACGCAGATATGAGCGTGCCCGGACACGGCTCGGCGCCTGGGGCGGCTTCCACTCCATCGAGGAGCGACCTGTTCGGCTGAGACCGCGCCCATGGCTTTCCTCTCCACGCTCTTCTCCATCATCAGGAGCCCACGCTTCCTCGTCCCGTTCGGGTTCGCGCTCGGCGGGTTCTTCCTCTACCTGACGATACGCGGCATCGAATGGGGAGAGGTGGGCGAGCAGCTGGCGGAGACGTCGCTCCTGGCAGTAGCAGCCGCCGTCGCGATCATGCTCTTCTCCAGCTTCCTGCGTGCCTACCGGTGGCGGCTGATGTGGACGTCCGAACGCGTCACCACCTGGCGTCTCTTCAACGTGGAGATGGCTGCGCTGGGCCTGAACAACTTCGCGCCGGTGCGCCTGATGGACGAACCCGCCGTGCTGACGATGCTGACGCTGCGGGACAGGCATCCGGCGGCGACCGTGGTGGCCACCATCGTGATGACGCGCGTGCAGGACATCATGTTCACGATGGTGTTCGCGTTCACGGCGATCGTGTCCGAGCCGCGGATAGCAGACTTCGCAGGCCCCGCGATCTACCTGAGCGGGATACTCATCGTCTTCTTCGTGCTGTTGCTGAACCTGGGGCGGGTAGCGCGCCGCATCACTCTCCTGGGAAAGATACCGGGGATCCTCACCTACGAGCAGACGATAAGCGAGGCGATGCGGCGGAAGCGGGAGTTGGCGACCACGGGATCGCTGACCATCATCTACTCGCTCCTGCTGGGGCCATGCGCATGGGTGCTGGCGCAGGGCATGGGGATCGAGATCTCGATCTTCCAGGCGACCATCGTCGCGCTCGGCGCGATCTTCTTCGCGACGTCGCTGCCGGGGCTGCCGGGCGCCGTCGGCACATTCGAACTTGCTGTGGTAGAGATACTGGCGCTATGGGACGTACCCCGCGAGCTGGGGATCGGGTTCGGGCTCATCCTGCACCTCGTGCTGCTCGGGCCGACGACCCTCTTCGCCGTCGTGGTGCTGCCACGCGAGGGCATCGGGCTCATGCAAGGCTGGCGGGGACTCCTGCACGAACCGCACCACGATGAGGGAAGCTGAATCTCTACATGCGTGCACGTATCCGCCGTAAGTGCTACGATTAACATAGCGCCGGAGGGGGTATGAGCCATGGAATTCATCGAGTACATGCAGGCGAGCGGGCACGAAGAGCTGGCCGTCTGGACAGACCCCGCTAACGGTGTGAAGGCGTTCATCGCCATCCACGACCGCACGCTCGGTCCATCGCTCGGCGGCACGCGCATCTGGCCGCATCCCACGGACGAAGACGCCATCATGGACGTCCTGCGTCTCTCCCGTGCGATGACGTACAAGTCCGCGGCTGCGGGCCTCAACCTCGGCGGGGGCAAGGGGCTCATCGTGGCCGACCCGCGCACCGACAAGACGGAGGCGATGTTCCGTTCCTACGGCCGGTTCGTGGAGTCGCTCGGCGGGCGCTACGTCACGACCGAGGACGTGGGCGCGAACACGCAGAACATGGTGTGGATAGCGGAGGAGACGCAGCACGTCGTAGGCCTGCCGGAGGAGTTGGGCGGCAGCGGCAACCCCGCGGGGATGACCGGGTTCGGCGTGTTCCAGGCGATGCGCGCCTGCGCCGAGGCTGCATGGGGCAGCGATTCGCTGGAAGGGCGGCGCGTCGCCATCCAGGGTTTCGGCAACGCCGCGTCGTCGCTCGCGGCGCACCTCGTCAAGGCGGGCGCGGAGCTCATCGTGACCGACATCCACGACGACGCGCTGCAGCGAACCGCGGGTCTTCCGCGCACATCGCTCGTGGCGGCGGACGCCATCTACGACGCGGAGTGCGACGTGTTCGCGCCATGCGCGCTCGGCGGCACGCTGAACGAGGCAACTCTGCCCCGGCTGCGGTGCCGGGTGATCTGCGGCGCGGCGAACAACCAGCTCGCCACGCCGGAGGACGCGCACCGGCTCGTTGAGCGCGGCATCGTGTACGCGCCCGACTTCATCGCGAACGCAGGCGGCGTGACGAACGTGTACTTCGAGCTGGGGCAGCCCTACGACCGCGAAGGCGCGCGCGCCCACACCGCAACCATCTACGACACGATGCAGCGGGTGCTCGCGATAGCAGACGCTGATGGCATCACCACAGCAGAGGCGGCGAACCGGCTCGCGGAGGAGCGTCTCACGGCGGCGCGCGCCGCCCGCGTGGGATAGCTGCGGCTACGCAACGCCCCACGCTTCGAGTTCCGCGTCCGTGATGCTGAAGTGGTGCGCGACCTCGTGCACGAGCGTCTTGCGCACTTCCTCCATCACCTCTTCCTCGGTTTCGCACATCTCCTCGATGGGGACCTGGAAGATGGTGATCACGTCCGGCAGGACCATGTTGTAGCCATCGCGGTCGGTGAGGGGCACGCCCTCGTAAAGTCCGAGCAACGTCTCGTCCTGCCTGAGTCCCAGCGACCTGCGTTGCCGTTTCGTCGGCTGGCGCCGCACCTGGATGTCCACGTTGTTGCTCAGGAGGTTCTCCACAAATACGGGCCATCCTTCTTTCTTCTCGTCAGGCCAGTCGTCCGCTACCTCTTCGACCGCGCGCCTGACCAGTTCCTCGAACCGCCGCTTGCGCATCGCGGATCAGCCCGCGTCCGGCGCGGCGCGCTCACGCACGTCTTTCATGGTGGTGATGTTCGGCTCGTCCGGCCCCTTGCCCTCGTAGCCCGGCACTTCCAGGTAGAACGGCACGTTGGCGAACGCGGAGTGGCCGAGTATCGACTCGAACGCGCCGATACCCATCTGCCCCTCGCCGATGTTCTCGTGCCGGTCGACCGCGCCGCCAAGGGGAGGCTTGGAGTCGTTGCAGTGGACGGCGACGAGGTGCCCTATGCCGATGTCGCGGTCAAACTCGTCCATCACAGCGTCGACGCCGTCCGGGGTGCGGAGGTCGTAGCCCGCGGCGAAGGAGTGCTGCGTGTCGAGGCAGACCTGCACGCGCGGGTCATCCAACTCGCGGACGAACGCGCCGATCTCGGCGAACTTGGAGCCGATGTGGTTGCCCATGCCCGCGCTGTTCTCCAGGATGAGCTGCACGTCCGGCGGCGACTCGGCCAACACCTCGCGGATGCCCTCGATGACCTGACCGAACACACCCTCGAAGCCGCGTCCCTTGTGGCTGTTAAGGTGGAAGATGACGCCCTGCACGCCCATGTCGCCCGCGACGTTCATGTACTTGACGAGCGACGCCTTGCCGCGCTGAACGAGCGCGGGATCGTCCGCGGCGAGGCTGACGAGGTAGATGCCGTGGAAGACGTTGGGGCCGACGCCGTTCTCGAACGCCTTCCGCTTGAACTCCGCGACGATCTTCTCGTCAGGGACCTTGAAGCCCCACCCCTGCGGGGCCGAGGGGAAGAGTTGGATGCACTCCGCGCCGATGTCCAGCGCCCTGTCTATGGCCTTGTCCAGCGAACCCGATCCTGAAACGTGAGCCCCGATGCGCAATGCATCCCTCCTGCGGCAGCGGCTGTGCCCGACCCACCCCGCACAGGATGCGAGATTCCCGCCTTCGCGGGAATGACGGGTACCCAGGCAGACCGCCGATAGCGATAGCCCATTATCCCGGAAGCGCCGTGCGGGACGCTACTGCGCGTCGATGTCGTAACAGAGACGGGCGCGGCTGCGCCGCGCCCGTTACGATGCGTAGACCCTGCATCCGCCGGACTAGAACCCCGGGAACGGGAGGATGTCGCGGTACTTCTCTATCACGCTCTGGCGCAGGTCAGCCGGAGTGCGGCTGACCACGGGGAACTCGTCCTTCCAGTGAAAGGGGCGCACGGCGTAGAAGATAGCCCTGCTGTTGGTGTGGTCGCCGCTCGCGCGCTTGTCCGGCGGCATCCGGGGGTCGAGCGGCGTGCTCCACGTCCCCTCTATCGTTTCGATGTCGGTGTAGGGGTCGACACGCGTCTGCATCGCCCAGATGACCTCCTTGAGGTCCGTGACGTCGATGTCCTCGTCGACGATGACGACGTACCGCCCATTGCGCGCGCCCGAGGCGGCAGAAATGGCTGCATGGCCGGTCTGCTTCGCGTGTCCGGCGTAGCGCTGCTTGATGGAGATGGCAACGAGGTACCCTGTGTAGGAGAAGACGCCCGTGATGTCCTGTATGCCCGCTGCCTCCAACTGGTCCCACAACAGCCCTGCGCCGATCGGGATGGCGAACTTCGCCGCGCCCGGCCACATGGGGGCCTGATTGTGGATGATGGGCGAGTTGCGGTGGTAGAGCGCCTTGATGCGGATGACCGGCTGCGGTTCGCCGGTGCCACGCGTGCCGCCGGAGTAGTAGCCCGGCCACTCGCCGAACGGCCCCTCCTCCTCGGCCTGCTCCCAGGGGGGCGGCACCTCTCCCTCGATCGCTATCTCCGCCCCGGCCGGTATGGGCAATCCGGTAATCGGGCCCGGGATGACGTCCACTGAACGTCCACGCAGACCGCCGGCCAGATCCAGTTCGCTCTTCCCCCACGGGAGCTTCATGTGTCCGGCAGAGAACGTGAGCGGGTCCAGCCCGTAGGCGGCGACGACCGGCGCAGCCTTGCCCTGGTCCCAGTAGCGCTGGCATATCTGCCTGCCCTGCTGACCGGGACTCATCCACAGGCCGAGCAGGTCTTTCTCGTGCGCCTGCATCCGGTAGGTGCCGACGTTGATGAAGTCCGACTCCGGGTCCTTGTTGATGAGCACACCGCCGGTGCCGAGATAGCGGCCTCCGTCCGCGGCGTGGTAGCGGGGGATGGGCAATTGCCAGACGTCGACGTGCTCGCCCTCGAACACGTTCTCCATCACGGGGCCACTCTTGACCTCGGTAGGGCCGATGAGGTTGTCGTGCGCGGCCTTCAGTTTCCGGGCCGCCATCCGCACCAGTTCCAGTTTCGGGCGGTCCAGGGGCAGGCCCAGTGCGATGCACGCGCGCTTCCACGAGGACTCGGTGAGGCTGACGACGCGGTAGCCCTCCGGGTAGCCCTTGATGTTGTCGAACAGGAGCATCGGCGGCTCGGGTATGCGGTCGGCCGCCGCCTCGGTCAGCGCTCCTATCTCGGCGTCCCAGTCTGCGCCTTCGATGAGCCGCCAGTCATCGGCTGCCTGGCATGCCTCGATGTAGGAACGCAGGTCGTCGTACGCGACCCCCATCTCCGCTTCAGTCGTCATGGCAGTCGTCCTTTCGTGCGGCGCGCGTGCCGCTAGTCGAGCCCCAGCTCCCGCCAGCGCCCGTCGACGCGCGCCTTGAGGTCCCTGCTCAACGCATTGATGGGGCGGTCGAACCCGCGCTTCGTCTTGAAGGTCGCGTCGACGAAGACGCACGAGCCTGCGTCGAACTCCACCTCCAGCGGCTCGTGCCATATCACGTTGTTGCGTTCACTGATACTCAGGTGCGCATCCGGCATGACGCCGAGCGCGACTCGCCACATCACCTCCGCCCAGTCCCGAACGTCGCAGTCGTCGTCCACGACGATCGTCCATCGGGGCCTGCGGACGAGGTAGCGCTCCTCCTTGAGGTTGGTTATCGCATCCTTGATGCGCGCCACGTCGGCGGGTGTCCTGGCCTTCGCGGCGATAATGGCGAAGACGCCAAAGCCGCCGCCCGTGCTGTCCGGGCACCAGACGTCCTCCAGCAGGTCGCCGATGCCCATCTGCTCGAGGCGCGTGCGCATCCCCGCCGAGTACATGAACTTGGGGTAGTCCTCCTGCTGGCGGCATATCAGACCGTAGTGGATCGCATCCGTCCGGTGCGAGATCGACTTCACGTGCACGATGAATACGTTGTCCACCGCCGTGTAGAAACCCTGGTGCTCGCCGTGCGGCCCCTCATTGATGCGCTCGTAGGGCAGTATCTCGCCCTCGATGATCATCTCGGAGTAGGCGGGGACGAGCAGGTCGCTGTTGAGGCACTTCACGATCTCGATGGGCTCGCCCTTCAGCGCGCCCGCGAAGGCGTACTCGGCGTGCTCTATCTCGTCCGAGTGCACGAACGCACCGGCGGCGTAGGTGAGCGCGGGGTCCATGCCGATGGCGAGCGCGACCGGAGTTGGTTTCCCTTGGGCCTCGTTCATCAGGATGTGGGACTGCCCGCCGTAGCCGGTCTTCGTGGGGTTCTCGCCGATCTCGTGGCCGCCGCGCGCCTGCAGGGAGAACGTCTTGTCGTCGAGGATCATGCAACGATAGAGCCCCTGGTTGATGTAGCCGGTCTCGGGGTCCATCGTCGTGACGCCTGCGGTCGTCCCGATGTAGCGTCCGGCGTCCCCCTCGTGCCACCACGGGATGGGCAGGTCGTGCAGGTTCACGTCCTCCTCGGCGATGACCTCCTCCTGGCAGACCGCCTCCGACACCTGCACCGGAGCGATGGGACTCTGCCGCGCCTCCCCGATGCGTTCGTAGAGCGTCATGTCGTCCGGCTCAGCGCCGATAGCCAGCGCGAGCTGCTCCGTCTTGGCGAGGATGTTCGCGACCACCCGCTTGCCGGGGTAGCCATTGATGTTCTCGAAGAGCAGCCCCACGAGGCTGTTGCCGCCTTTGTCGAGCCCACGCGCCGCGATGCCTCCGAGCTCGTAGTCGAGGTCGACCGGTGCGGTGACGTGCTTGAGCAGGCCGTTCTCCTCCAGAACGCCGAGGTAGTCCCGCATGTCCTTGTAATCGACGTGCGCCATTCGCCGCCTCCTCCCGGGAGTCGCTTCGCGCGCCTATCCCGCTCGGCGATAGTACCGAGCAGGGGTAGACCGGTCAAGCAAAGCCGTCGTTGTGCAGTTTCACGCGGCGATTCCCGTTACTTCTTACGAATATCGTCTGCTTGCACGACCCCACCCGGCCCCAGCGGGAGATATATCCTGACGGCATGGCCAGCCCTTCCATCAGCGTTCTTCAAGCGGGCCGGGCGTCCGGCGAGCCGGGTGCGTGGCAGGTCGCGTTCGAGGTGCGGAACGCGGGGGGTGAGCCGGTGGATTTGCTGGAAGCATGGCTGCCACACGGGCGCTTCCGGGCGGAGGCGGTACTGCTGACAACGCAGCCGCCGTTGGCGTCCGGCGCAAGCGCACGGCTCGAGTTCATCGTCGGGTTCGACGAGCCACCGGGCGAACCGGTGGAGAACGCGTTCGTGATCCTTCGCGTGCGGTGGCAGGGCCGGGAGTGGCGCGTGCTCACGCGGCTCACGGTGACGGCAGACGCCGACGGCAGCCCTGTCGCGTCGACGGAGTTGATCACGTTCCATCCCGTGGGGTTCTCGCGGTAGCAGTACGCCGCGCAGGCTTGCGGAGGCAGCTACAATAGCGTCATGCGCGAAGACGACCGCTACCTCATGGAGCGGATGCGCGGCTGATACCGGAACTGAAGGGGAGACTTCGAGGAGACCACGGGTATGGTCTCGAGCGTGTTCCGGATGCCGGTCGAGGAGCTCGCCGAGCGCCTCGAAAGCATCGCCAACGAGTACGCCGGCGACCCTGAGTACGCCGAGCTTCGGTCAGCGCTGCCCGACGAGTTCCCGTTCTAAGGGCCTGCTGCTTCGCCAGGACTCCCGGCCTGCTCTTCTTCACTGCCCTTGCTGTTCAGCCGCGGCCAGAGCACGATCCCGGCGAGGATGGCCAGCATCACTCCGATAGCGATCACCGCACCCCACACCGCGCCGAAGTACGCGGTCCCGACGCGCTCCACGAAGAACCCCAGGGCCACCATCGTGGCTGCCCGCCCGACGAAGCTTGCAGCATCGAGCTGTTTGTCCTTCATGAAGCCACCCGGGATGCCTATGACAGAGGGACGCGCATCGGCGGGTTCTGGTGGATGAGCGGGTGGCCGCCGTCCCAGTGGTCGCGAAGGCCGGTCATCGCCTGCACGTGGCCGTCATACTCGAGGTTCCACGCCGTCAGCCCGAGGCGTACCGCGCGCCGGATCTTGTCCTGCATCTCGTCGGTGGTCGCGTAGCGCCTGATGACGTCGATCTGGCTCTGACCGTGCCCCACGTCCTGCTCGGCGTGGATGCGGTACGTCTCCGCCGCCCACTCCGAGAAACCATAGTGACCGACGAGCGCCGGATAGGCGGACGCCGCCGCGCCATCCGGTCCGCCGTGCTGGCTCTCCACGAACGCCAGCATCGCGACGCCCTCGAGCGCAGAGCGCCGCTGGCAGTGGCCGAGGATCATCTCGATAGCGGCGAGCGTGCCGGGCGCCGGGTCCGCGTTGTCGGCGTCCTCGCGCGACACGCCGCCCTCCTCCAGGAACTGGAACATTATGTCGACGTGGTTACGCTCCCCGGAGATCTCCTCCATGTAGTTCTGCATCACCGCCTCGCTGAGGCCGGGGAGACGCTCCTCGGCCGCGTGCGCCGCCATGTAGCCGAAATAGACGGGGTTCTCCCGCACGCGCAGGTAGTGTTGCACCTCGCCCGCGATGATCTGCTCGCGCGTCCACCAGTGCTCCGCGATGCCGCGGAACCACGGGTGCTCCCGCATGGGGAAGCTGTTCGCGTACGTCCAGAGTTCCTCGATGAAATCGTCGACGTGCATGGCACCCCTCCTCTACGCGGACATCGTACACCCGCCGCCAAGTCCGGTTAGAGTATCCCGTATGAGAGCCGTCCTTCTCGAAACCGCAGGGCCGGCGCTGCACCTGCGCGACGCGGTGCTGCCCGACCCGCAGCCGGCACCGGACGAGGCGTTGCTGCGCGTGACTTCGTGCGGGTTCTCCCACCACGACGCGCTCATCATGGAGGGCGCGCTCCGGCGGGGCGTGACGCTGCCCCGGGTCCTCGGGCATGAGGTCGCGGGCGTGGTGTGCGGGGTCGGTGATGGTGTGCCCACGCGTCTCATCGGAACCGAGGCCGTGGTCATGCCGGGCGACATCGGACACCGGCGCGACGGCGGTTTCGCGGAGATGCTGTCCGCGCCTGTGGCATCACTCGTTCCGCTCCCCCAAGGCATGGCCGCGACGGGCGGCGCACTGCTCGCCTCGCCCATCGGCGTTGCGCTCAGGGCGCTGGAGGCGTGCGGGGTCGCGGGGGGTGAGACGCTCGTGGTGACCGGCGCCAGCGGGGGCGTCGGCGCACACGCGGCGCAGGCGGCTCATGCAATGGGCGCCAGCGTCATCGGCATCACCGGCTCCCCTGAGAAGGCGCAGCGACTCGAGGGCGAGCCGTGGCTCGACGCCGTCCTGCTCGACGATGAGCCATGGGAGGAAGTCGTCGCGGCGCTGACCGGCGACATGGGCGCGGACGCCGCGCTCGACACGACCGGAACGTCGCTGGGGCGGCTCGTCGCAGCTATGCGGCAGGGCGGGCGCATCGCGCTCGTGGGGCAGACCTCGCCGGACGCCGCGCCATTCGCCCCTGCTGAGGCGATCTTTCGGGAGTTGACGCTCGTAGGGAGCCTGGGCGTCGAGCGGCGGCACGTGGAACGCGCGCTGTCGCTGGTGGCGGGGGGACAGGTGACGCCGCTCGTCCACGAGGAGTTGCCGCTGTCGGTGGAGTCGGTGACGTGCGCCTACCGCGCGGTCAAGCGGCGCGAGGTCCTGGGGCGAGTGGTGCTTCGGCCGTAGGGTTCTAGGCGGTGGCGCGCTTGAAGCGGACGCGGCGCCAGAAGCGGCCTATCTCGCCCTCGTCCCAGGAGACGAGGAGCAGGCTCGCAATGAAGATGGAGCTGTACGTCCCCACCGTGACGCCCGCGAGCAGCACGTAGAGCAGCGGGCGGATGGAAGGGCCGGCGAAGAGGAGCAGCGCGACGACGACCACGATGAGCGTGATGGACGTGTTCAGCGAGCGGGCTATCGTCTCGCGGACGCTCAGGTTCACGAGCTCGCGCGTGCTCACTCCGGCGTAGCGCGCAACGTTCTCGCGCAGGCGGTCGAAGACGACGATGGTGTCGTTGACGCTGTAGCCGATGGTGGTGAGCACCCCGGTGATGAACATGGCGTTCACTTCGAGGTTGATCGTCTCGCCCAGCACCGAGAAGACGCCCAGGACGATGAAGACGTCGTGCACGAGCGCGACGACGGCTGCGACGCCGTAGCGGAACGGCGACGGCACGCGGCGGAACGCCCACGTCACGTAGACCAGGATGACGAGTGAGGCCACGATGACGGCGATGGTGGCGTTGCGCACGTTCTCCGAGCCGATGATGCCGGAGACCGAGTCGAACGAGCCGATCTCCACCGTGCCGGCCTCCGCGAGCGCATCCCGCACCCGGGACTCGTCGCCGCGGCGCACCACGTTCCCGGCGGCGTCGCGCTCATCCAGTTCCAGGATACCGAGGCGGATGAAGAACGTGTTGCCGCCGGAACCCTGCACGATGGCGTCCGGCTGGCCCGCGCGGGTAAGCGCGTCCACGACCCGAGAGGAGGTCACGTCCGTCTCGTAAGTGGCGGTGATGGCCGCGCCTCCGGTGAAGTCGATGCCCGGTTTCAACTGGAACGAGATGAGCGACGCGGCGGAAAGGAGCACCAGCAGCGCCGAGATGCCGAAGAACCACTTGCGGAAGCTGGCGACGCGCATCAGCCGCCTCCTCCCGCCGGCGCAGCACGGTCGCGCCTGCCTGCGTCGGGAGTGAAGAGCCGCGCGGAGCGCCGCAGCCACGTCGCGGCGACGATGCCCAACAGGTTCCGGCTGATGAAGATGGCGGTGAACATGCTCGTGAGCACGCCGAGGAGCAGGGCTACCGCGAAGCCGGTCACCGCCGAGTTCGCCGACCCGCTGCCGAAGAAGAAGAGCACGAGCGCGATGAGGATGGTGGAGACGTTGCCGTCACGGATGGACGGCCAGGCACGGTTGAAGCCGATCTGCATGGCCAGCTGCACGGTGCGGCCTATCTGCAGCTCCTCCTTTAACCGCTCGAAGATGAGGATGTTGGCGTCCACCGCCATACCGAGCGAGAGGACGAACCCGGCCAGCCCCGCGAGCGTGAGCGTCACCGGAATGAGTTTGAAGAGGGCGAGGACGATGAGGATGTAGCAGATGAGCGCCATGCCGGCGACGACCCCGGAGACCCGGTAGTAGGCCGCCATGAAGAAGAGCACCAGGAGCAGTCCGACGCCGCCCGCGATGAGCGCCTCGTCCAGCGACTGCGCGCCGAGCGACCCCGCCACGACGCTGGACGATAGTTCCTCGATGTCCACCGGCAGGCGCCCGGACTCGACCTGTATCGCGAGCTGCCGCACCTCTTCCGCGGTGAAGGTGCCCTGGATGATGCCGACGCCTGCAAGGATGGGGCTGTTCACGACCGCAGACACGAGCACCTCGCCGTCCAGCACGAACGCCAACTGGTCCGGGCTGTCGGTGATGTTCGTGGAGAAGATGCGCTGCGTCATCACCGCGAACTGCTGCGCTGCATCCCGGTTCAGCTCGAAGCTCAGGACCGGCCGGTTCGTCGTCTGGTCCTGGCTCGGGAAGGCGCGGGCCATGTCGCCACCGGTGAGCCCGCTCGGGCGGTCTTCGAACGCGGTGCAGGAGGCGTTGTCGCAGATGCGCTCGACGATCTCCAACTGCGCGGTCTGACCAATGAGGTCCTTCGCCTGCTGGGTGTCCTCGACCCCGGGCAGCTGGATGAGCAGCCGGTCCTCGCCGAGTTGCTGGATGGACGGTTCGGCTACGCCGAGCCGGTCGATGCGCCGCGTGATGGTGCTAACGAGGCCCTGCATCTGCTCTGCGGTCGGGACTTCGCCTTCCACTCCTGCCTGGTAGATGAGCTGGGTGCCGCCCGCGAGGTCCAGCCCCAGCCGCAGGCCGAGGATGTCCTGCGAACCACGCGCGCCGATGCCGGGTATGCGGTAGTCCGGCACAGCGAGCGCAGCAGCAGCGACGCCAACTATGACGATGATGGCGAGTAGTGATTTCCAGCGAAGTTGGCGGAGCATTCCTTCCCGTTTCACACGACGCGCCGCGCACAGTGAAGCGCACGGCGCAACGAGGAGCCATTCTAGCAGGAAGCGCGCTCCCGCGTGAACCACCTCTCACGACGAGAGGCGCACACCCGAGGACAGGATGCTCCGGACGGAGGCGGCAGGGCCTCGTGCTACACTCGCAGCCATCCCACACCGGAACTTCGGAGGTCCCCTCTTGAGCAACGCCGTGCGTAAGCTGCTCCTCATCCTCTGCCTGCTGCCAGTCCTTGCGCTGGGAGCCGCCGCCTGCGGCGACGGCGACGACGGCCAGGACGAGCCTTTCAGGATCGGCGTGATGGAATCTCTGACGGGCGCCGGCGAGACGTACGGCACGGTCGCGAACCAGTCCAAGCAGATAGCCGCGGACGAGATCAACGCCGCGGGCGGCATCGACGGCCGGATGCTCGAGTTTGTCGTCGAGGACTCCAAGTGCAACGCCGCGGACGCCATCGCCGCGTACCACAAGCTCACCGACGTGGACGGTGTGAAGATCATCCTGGGCACCTCGTGTAGCGCCGCCATGCTCGGCGTTGCGCCGCTGGCGGAGGCCGACGGGGTGATCCTGTTCTCAGGGCTGGCGAGCAACCCGGACATCGCCAAGGCGGGGGACTACATCTTCCGCACGCAGATCAGCGACATCGAGGTCGGCATCGCCACCGGCAACACGCTCTGGGCGGACGGGATACGCACGCTCGCGACCATCACCGAGGCGACCGACTACGCCGCGGGAGTGCGGCGCACGTCGGTGGCGCAGTTCGAGCAGCGCGGCGGGAGCGTCGTGGGGGCCGAGTCGTACGCGTCCGACATCGCCGACTTCAGAACACAGCTGACCAAGCTGTTCGAGGCCGACCCCGACGCGCTCCACATCGTGCCCCAGTCCGAGTTCTCGGCGGGCACCATCATGAAGCAGGCGCGAGAGCTCGGTTACGAGGGGCCGATCTACGCCGAGACGGTGTCGGTGGGGACGACTGCCCTCGACATCGCAGGCGACGCCGCGACGGGCATGAAAGCCATCACCGCCGACCTGGACCCGGCCAACGAGAAGGCGCAGGAGGTGCTGGCCAACTTCCGTGAGCGCTACAACTACGTGACGCTGCCGTGGCACCTGGGCTCCGCGTACGACGACGTCTATATCACAGCGGAGTGCCTCAGGCAGACCGGCGACGACCAGGATGCGGACGGCTTCCGCGACTGCATGTACGGCATCACGTGGAGCGGCGCCATCGGCGACGACTACAGCTTTGACGCGGACGGCGAGGTTGTCGGGCTCTCGCGGGTGGTCGTGGAGGTCCTGCCGACAGCCGAGCGCACCGCGGACAGGAAGTACAAGGTGCTTGGCCCCGCGCCGAGGGGTTAGGACGCGGTTCGACAAGCTCCGCCACCTCGACGCGCTCAGCGAGTACCCCTAACCGCACCACTCAGCATCCATTTGCGCACATCAGGACTAGGAGCGGCCAGAGCAGCAACGACAAGACATCGTCGACATCGTAGTGGGGAATGATCTGGACACCCAGAACCACATAGAAGCTTAGTGAACCCACGGCCCATACCGAAATGAGAGCCACATACCGTGGCCTATGTCCTCGGCAGGCGTGCACGAGGGCAAACGCGGCAAGCGATATCCCCGCCCAAATCATGAACAGCAAGAGGCCGAAGAGAGTGTTACCAAAGTCTCCCATGGCTGGGCCCTCCGCCATCTGTCCTCCGACCTCGCTCATCCATGGTGGCCTAGCCTATCAGTTGTATCGCAGCCATCGGCTCACTACGAACGCCTGCTCTTGAGCGTGCGTGGCTGCACGCCTATGATGGCTGCGACACCCTCACGGTGCGAGGAGGTGGGGAGATGCAGATCGTTCTCGATAACGCTGCGCTGCTGCTGGTCGACGTTCAACGCGACGCCCTCCATCCCGACGGAGCGCTGGGTCGCGCTGGGCAGGCGCCCGACGCCACCGAGGCGTCTCGCCTCATAGCAACGTGGGGCGGACTCATCGACCTCATGCGCGAGGCAGGCAGGCCCATCGTATGGGTAAAGACCAGCCTGCGCCCCGACTTCGCCGACAGCACCTACGCGCCTCTCTGGCTGGAGCGCCGCCTGGCAGAGACCGGGCCGTCCTTCATAGAGGGTTCGTGGGGCGCTGAACTCATGGATGGGCTCGACGCCGCGCCGGACGACTACGTCGTCGTCAAGAAGGGGCACAGCGCCTACGACAACACGCACCTCGACCGCCTCCTCACGAACCTCGGCGTCACCCAGTGCATCGTCGTTGGCGGCGGGGTGACGGACTCGATCGCCGAGACCGCCCGCACCGGAGGGCGATTGGGATACGAGCAGTTCGTGGTCGAGGACGCACTCTACCCGCCGAACGCCGCGAAGCTGCACGCGCCGCGCAAGCAGGCCGAGGTCGTGCTCGCGGAAGACGTCTATGCCGCCGCATCCGCCGCGCCGCCGTCCCCACGGCCTGGCCCCGACTACGCGATGGTGCTCGTGGACATGCAGAACGACTTCATGAACGCGGAGCGCCCGCACGTCCTCTACGGCCTCAGCGACCCGATGCCGGAGGAGAAGCGGGTGAGCATCGTCGAGAACACGCAGCAGTTGAGCGCGGCGATGCGCGAGCGCGGGTGGCCCGTCGTCTACGTGCGGGTGGTGCGCCGTCAGGACAACTCGGACGACGTCCACAGCAGGACTCACCGGCGCGCACGCACGCTCCCGCCGGGGGTCACGCACTGCGCCTACGGCACGTGGGGCGCAGAGATGGTGGACGAATTGCGCCCTGAAGAGGACGACTACGTGGTCGAGAAGAAGGGCGGCAGCGGCTTCGGCTACACGCCACTGCACCGCATCCTGCGGAACCTGAACGCGCAGCGCCTCATCATGACCGGCGGAGCCGTAACCGGTTGCGTGTGGGCGACTGCGCTCGACGGCGTCGCGCTCGGCTACGACATCACCGTCATCGCCGACGCCACGTACCCGCCGGACTCGCCCGACCTCCCATCCCTCGCGGAGTGGTGCTCGGTGCGCCCGACCGCCGAGGTGTTGGCGAACCTGGGGGCTCCCACAGCAGCACCCCGGTAAAACCGGGTGAAAACGTCGGGCTCGCCGGTTTGCTTGTTTGGCCGTAGAATGATTAACATCCGGCTACCAGTCCTGACCCCTTGAGCGAGGCTCTCTTGGCAATAGGCCGCAGGTTGCCTGTCGTTGAGTCCGACGCTCCCCACGAAGCGTGCGGGGTCATTGGCGCATACCTTCCCGGATCGACCCACGACGAAGCCGCACAGGTCGCCTTCTACGGCCTGTTCGCCCTGCAGCACCGCGGCCAGGAAAGCGCAGGCATCGCCGCCGCGGACGGGCGGACGCTCCGCAACTTCACCAACCAGGGGCTCGTGTCCAACGTCTTCCGCCAGGAGGACCTGGAGCGGCTGCCCGGCCACATCGCCATCGGGCACACGCGCTACTCCACCACCGGCTCCAGCAGCCCGCTGAACGCGCAGCCCATCGTCTCCAAGGGTCCGCGCGTCGAGCTGGCGCTCGCGCACAACGGCAACGTCATCAACGCAGTGGAGTTGCGCCAGCGGCTGCTGGACGACTGGGGCGTGACCTGCACAACCGGCACGGACTCGGAGGTCGTCGCACACCTGCTCGCATGGGCGCCCGGCGACTCGTGGGAGGAGAAGACGGCTTACATGATGCGCTCGCTCAAGGGCGCGTATTCGCTCACGGTCTGCACGCCGGACACGTTACTCGGCATCCGCGATCCGCTCGGCGTGCACCCGCTCTGCATCGGGCGCATCGAGCAGAGCGGCTGGATCATCGCCTCGGAGAGTTGCGCCCTCGACCACGTCGGCGCGCAGTTCGTGCGCGACGTCGAACCCGGTGAGACGGTCGTCATCAGCCGCACCGGGCTGCGGAGCATCCCTTCACAGGTGGCCAACACCCGCAAGGCGCACTGCGTCTTCGAGCACATCTACTTCGCCCGCCCGGACTCGATACTGGACGGCTCCCTCACGCACACCTCGCGAACACGTATGGGGATGGCGCTCGCGCGGGCACACCCGGTAGACGCGGACATCGTCATCCCCGTGCCGGAGTCGGCCAACTCCGCGGCCATCGGCTATGCGCACGAGTCCGGCATCCCGTTCGCCTACGGGCTCATCAAGAACCGCTACATGGGCAGGACGTTCATCGAGCCGGACCAGTGGTTCCGCGAGCTTGGCGTGCGCAACAAATTCAATCCTCTGCCGGAAGTGCTCAGCGGCAAGCGGGTCGTGGTTGTGGACGACAGCATCGTGCGCGGTACGACCACGCCGCGCATCGTCGCGCTCCTCCGCAAGGCAGGCGCCCGAGAGGTGCACGTTCGCGTCTGCGCGCCGCCCATCACCGACCCCTGCTTCTTCGGCGTGGACATGGCGACCAAGGCCGAGTTCATCGCAACCGGCAGGTCCATCCCGGACATATGCAAGGAGATCGACGCGGACTCGCTCGGGTACCTGAGCGTCGGTCAACTGCACGAGGCCGTCAGCGGCGATCCGTCCGGCAGGGGGTTCTGCGACGCCTGCTTCACCGGCAAGTACCCCATTCCGGTCCAGTTGCAGTTGGACAAACTCTCGCTCGAACGCACACTTGCAGCCACGAATCCCACAGACACGACGCTTTGACCGCTGCCCCACTGTCCCCGTCCATACTGAACCTGCGCGAACAGGTGCAGCGCCTCGCGCCGGACGACGCCGCGCGTTTCCGCCGCATCTACGACGTGACCGAGAGCGAGGGGCGCCTGCGCGTCCCGTCGACGATGGCTCCGTGGGTGGAGCGCACGTTCGGGAGCGTGGCTGCGGTTGAGTCGCAGCGCGTCGTGCGCGTCGTGAACCTCATCACCGGCGAGGCGGCCATCTTCAACGAGTTGCGGGCGCGGCGTCCGATGCGCGGCGGGGCTCCCCTCGACATCCAGGACGAACTGGCGAACGATCCGTGGGCGCAGCCCGAGGAGAACACGCCGGAGGACCTGTTCGGACGCCTCCGCAACGACGCCGCGCTGACCGCCGCGAACGTGGCGAAGTACGACGCGCACCACAGCCTGCTCATCTTCGCGGAGGCGAACCCGCTGCAGTTCGACCGGACGTCGGTGCGCGGCTGCGTGGAACTGGCGAACCGCTGGTTCGCTGCGGCGCACGGGGCGGACCCGGACGCGACTTACCCATTCTTCCTCTGGAACTGCCTCTGGCGGTCCGGAGGCTCCATCGTGCACGGGCACGCGCAAGTGCAACTGGCGCGCGGACGCCACTATTCCCGCATCGAAGCGCTCCGGCGCGCCGCCGCCGCGTATCGCGATGAGCACGGCGCAGACTACTTCGACGACCTCGCAGCCACGCATGACGCGTTCGGCCTCGCGTACGCACGGGGGAACGTCCGGATGCTGGCGAGCCTCACACCCACGAAGGAGAAGGAGACGCTCATCATCGCGTCCGCGTTCGATGAGGGCGCAGCCGACGCCCTGTACGATACGCTCGCTGTGTTCCGCGACGCGCTCGGTGTGCAGTCGTTCAACGCAGGCGCACTGCTGCCGCCGCTGGGCGAGACACCTGAAGACTGGCAAGGCTTCCCGTGCGTCATCCGCATCGTCGACCGGGGCACGCTAGGGCTGAGGACGAGCGACATCGGCGCCATGGAACTGTTCGCGGAGCCGGTCGTTGCGTCCGACCCGTTCGGTGTAGCTGCGGCCCTGCGGCCCGTGGCATTGAAGGAGCAGCAGTAACCGATGGCAACCATTGACGTCGTCATACCCGTCCTGAACGAGGAGCACTCGCTCGGACGCTGCATCGAGACGCTGGGGGCGTTCCTGCGCGAGAACCTTCCCCACGAGTGGCGCATCGTCGTCGCGGACAACGGCTCGACCGACGCGACGCTGGCGGTAGCCACCGGGTTCGCCGAGTCGCGTCCGGACGAGGTGGGGGTCATCCACCTGGACGAGCGTGGGCGCGGGCGAGCGCTCAAACGCGCGTGGCGCGAGAGCACGGCGGACGTGGTCTCGTACATGGACGTGGACCTCTCGACGGGGCTCGAGGCGTTCCCGCCGCTCGTCGCCGCTGTCACGGACGAGGGCTTCCACCTGGCGTGGGGTTCGCGGCTCTCGCGGGAGTCGCAGACGGAGCGGTCGTTCAAGCGCGAGTTCATCTCACAGTCGTACAACCGCATCATCCGTTTGAGCATGGGGACGCACTTCCGCGACGCGCAGTGCGGCTTCAAGGCGATGAGCCGGGCCGCGGCAGACGTTCTGCTCCCGCACATAGAGGACAACGGATGGTTCTTCGACACGGAGTTACTCGTCATCGCGGAGAAGCGTGGGTTCCGGTGGAAGGAGATCCCCGTGGCGTGGGAAGAAGACCCGGACACGCGGGTGAAGGTGGTGAAGACCGCGCTGGACGATCTGCGCGGCCTCGCGCGGCTCCGGTTCGGGGGAATACCGCGCATAGAAGCGCCTTGATGCACACAGCAGCGCAAATCAGGAATGTTCAGCGTATTGAAGCACGGTTCCGCGCGTCATAGCATTTACACGCCCTCCCCTATAGGTCTGCATCATGCAGATGCGTAACCCCACATTCGAAGTGCGTCCGTCGGTGATCACCGGCGACACTGCCGACGTTTACCTGCACCGCACGCAGCGCATCCTTCGGAACGAAGGACTGAACCCCACCGTCTCGATGCAGTTCTCCGCCAGCCGCGAGGCCGTGCTCAGCGGTTCGCTGGAGGTGAAGGCGCTCATCAGCAAGGTGACGTCCGAAGGCAACCGCGAGTTGTGGGCGGTCGAGGAGGGTTCGCACATCTCTCAGAACGAGGTCTGTCTGGAGATCAAGGCGCCCTACTCGTCGTTCGGGCTGTACGAGACCGCCATCTGCGGGGTCCTGGCGCACCAGACCGGCTGGGCAACCGCCGCCCGGGACGTCGTTAAGACCGCGAACGGCGTGCCCGTCGTCTCGCTGGGCGCGCACAACGTGCACCCGTCGGTCGCCGCGGTTATGGACTACGCCGCCGTCGTCGGCGGGTGCGTCTCCGGTTCGACGGTGCTGGGGGCGCAGCTTGCGGGCACCGCGCCCGTGGCCACGGTTTCCGGCGCGCTCGTGCAGCTGATGGGCACCGCCGTGCAGGCGATGCTGGCGTTCGACAAGGCGGTCGCGCCGGATGTTCAACGCATCGCCTACGTCGATCCACGGAAGGACATCGTGGAGCAGGTAGAGCAGGTCGCACGGGCCTCAGGGACGAACCTGGACAGCGTCCGCCTCGCAAGAACGGCGGGTGGCAGGCCGGTCGCCGCGGAAGACGTGCAGCGCGTGCGGGAGAAGCTGGACAGTATCAGCGCGCGAAAGGTCGGCATCGTCGTGAGCGGACGCCTCACGCCGGAGCGGGTCTCGCAGTTGCTCGACGCAGGCGCGCCGGTTGACGTCTTCCACGACGTGAGTTACATCGCGTCCGCCGCGCCGGTGGCGTTCCTGCCCAACATCCGCACCATCAGCGACCGCGAGGTACCCCAGGAGACAGAGCCGCCCCCACCGAACCCGCGGCTCAGACGACTGCTCTAGTCCCCCACCCTACTCCACGACATGAACGCCGAGGGCGAAGCCTGCGTCGTTGGCAAGGGCGGCGACGCTCGTGACCGGCTTCTCGAAGCCAGCGAACGCCCCGCCTGTCACAGTGAAGAGCGCCGCCTCCGCCGCCGTGCCTGCGTCGAACGCGCTCGACTGGTCGTCCCGCACGTCGTTCGTCTCGTAGGTAGCGACGTAGCGGGCGACGCCGTCCTCCAACGGCACCTCCCGAACGACCAGCCCATCGCGCCGCACGACGGCCATCCAGCCGATGTCGCCGCGCAGCGGCACCGCTGCGGCGATGCGCGGGGTGTCGTAGGCGTCGTGCTCGTAGTCCATCGCGAGCAGCGTCAGCGCCATGGCGTCGCGCACCGGAAGGCCCGCGTTCACCTTCTCGGTGATGGGGTCGGTGTGGGAGCCGTTCGTGGCGATGGCCCAGTCCCCCGCCAAGCGGAGCGCGTTATAGGAGATGTACGGGCTCTGCTGGAGGTCGCTCTCGAAGCCGGGGCGCGGCACGATAACCATCGTTCCCTCACGGTCCACAGCCATGCGGTTCGGGAAGGAGCGGCTGGAGACGCGATAGGCGACGGCGTTGTAGCCGCTGCGCGTCCTGCCCGCTGCGACGATGCGTCCGACGTACATGCGTTCAGTCCCTCATGCCAGGGCTAGACTCGGAGCAACGTCGAGGTCGAGTCCGTGCGCTACCCCCCTGCTGTGCCGGAAATAGCCCGCCGCGGCGATCATGGAGCCATTGTCCGTGCAGAGACGCGGCGCGGGGATGAGCACGGGCACGTCCACCCGGTCCCGGCATGCCTGCCGCAGAGGGCCATTCGCGGAGACGCCGCCGCCGAGCACAAGTCCTTTCGCGTCGTACAGGCGCACCGCCTCCGCAGCCTTCGCCGAGATGACGTCCACCACGGACTCCTGGAACGCCGCCGCGAGCTCAGCGACGATCTCCTGGTCGGGACCTTCCTCCGGCGCGGGGTAAACGCCCATCTCCTGCGCCTTGTGCAGCAGCGCCGTCTTCAGGCCGGAGAAGCTGAAGTCCAGCGAGCCCCTGAGCCACGCGCGGGGCAGTTGGAAGCTCGGCGTCACGCCCTCGGCGGTACGCTGCACCACAGGGCCGCCGGGGAAGCCGAGCCCCAGGAGCCGCGCCGCTTTGTCGAACGCCTCGCCCGAGGCATCGTCGCGAGTGCGCCCCAGTAGTTCGTAGTCGCCGTGGCCGCGCATCAGGATGAGGTCGGTGTGTGCGCCGGACGCGATGAGCACGATGAGCGGGAAGCCCGGATCGGTGGCGGGGTCGTCGTACTCCAGCCACGCGGCGTAGGTGTGTCCCTCCAGATGGTGAACGCCCACGAGCGGGAGTCCGCGTGCGAACGCCAGCGCCTTCGCGGCGTTGACGCCTACCATCAGCGCTCCCGCGAGGCCGGGCCCGTACGTGACGGCGACGGCGCCGATGTCGGCCAGCTCGACCTCGGCCGCGCTCAGCGCTCCCTCTATGACCGGAATGATCTGCAGGAGGTGCTGGCGCGACGCCACCTCCGGCACGATGCCGCCGTAGCGCGCGTGGAGCGCCACCTGCGACGAGACTGTATCGGACAGCACGCGGCAGCCGTCCTCCACCACAGCGGCGGCGGTTTCGTCGCAGGAGCTTTCGATACCCAGGATGAGCATGTCAGCAGAGAAGGGTCTTCGCGTCTCGTCTTATGCTACCATCCCCGCCATGACAGATAGTTACCGGCGCGGAGCGTTACTCCCGCGGCGGAGAGAGGTTTCCCACGATGTGGAGCGACGTTAGCGCCGCCAGCCTTGTCCTGCTGGCGGTGTTTCTTTTCCTTTCGGCATTCTTCTCGGGTTCGGAGGCGGCGCTGCTCTCCGTGCAGCGGGTGCGTCTGCGGCGGCTCGTCGCCGACAAGACGGCGGGAGCCGCGCGCGTCGAGCGCATGGTCGAGCACCCGGAGCGCCTGCTGCCGCCCATCCTGTTCGGCAACAACCTCGTCAACACCGGACTCGCAGCCATCGCCACGAGCATCGCGGCGTTACTGATTGCCGACCAGAACCTCGCCGTTATCGTCGCTACGGCCTCTGTAACTGTCGTCCTGCTCATCTTCGGCGAGACGATCCCAAAGACCGTTGCCGCGCGGCACGCGGAGCGCGTCTCCATCATTGTCGCGCCAGCCATCCAGGGAGTCAGCTGGGTGCTCAAGCCGGTCTCCTTCATCCTTCAGTGGATCAGCCTGCGTATCGCCGGGCTGTTCGGTGGCGGCTCGATCGCACAACTCGTGACCGAGGAGGAGATCAAGGCGATGGTGGAGGTCGGGAGCGAGTCGGGCGTCGTGGAGCAGGGGGAAGCCGATATCATCCGCCGTGTGCTGAGCTTCGGGGACCGGCGCGTCAGTGAACTGATGACTCCCCGCCCGGAGATCATCGCGCTGAAGGTTGGCGCAACCATCCGGGACTTCCAAGACCTCTACGGAAGCAACTACCACACCCGCTTCCCCGTGGTACGCGACGAACTCGACGACATCGTGGGGACGGTCAGCGTCAAGGACGTGATGCGCGCCCTTGCCAACGGAGCCGGCAGAGACTCCGCTGCACCGCTGGAGTCGCGCTCGCCCCGCTTCGTTCCCGAGACCAAGAGCCTGGACGATCTGTTCGATGAGATGCGCTCCAACGGCGACCCTATCGTGATGGTGGCGGACGAGTACGGCGGGGTCGCAGGTCTCGTCACGTTCAAGCGGCTCGTGGAGTCCATCGTGGGGAAGGTCGAGGAAGGAGCCGACGGGGAAGGCAACGTGCCGCAGGTCGAGATACTGGACGATCGCACCGCCTACCTGGACGGCGGGCTCACCATCGCAGACGCCAACGAGCAGCTGTCGCTGAACCTGCCCAGCGGCGAGTACGAGACCGTCGCGGGTTTCCTCCTGGAGCAGCTGGGCAGCATACCGGAGGTGGGGGCAGAGGTCGCGTTCGCGAACCTGCACTTCGCCGTGCTGGAGATGCGGGGCGTCCGCATCGGGCGCGTGCGCGTCACGCGTGAGCCTGACCCGGAAGAGGAATGACGGTCCCCGGCTCACGCAACGCAACGCGGCGTGTGGCGATGGAGATGCGCCGCGCGCTCGCCCGCCATCGCGAGCGTCTGAGCAACGGAGTGCTGCTGCTCGCGGTATCAGGGGGCGCAGATTCAATGGCGATGCTGCTCGCCTGTGCCGAGACAGGCGCACGGACGCGGCGGCGCATGGCCGCGGCACATTTCTCCCACGGACTGCGCCCCTCCGCAGACCGCCGCGAGCGCGCATCCGTGCGGCGGGCCGCCGAGTCGCTCGGCGTGCCGTTCATGTCGGGCGCGGCACAGTCACCGTCGAACGAGGCCGGAGCGCGCGAAGCCCGTTACCGCTTCCTCGCCGGGGCTGCCGCCGAACAGGGTGCGGTCGCCGTCCTCACCGCTCACACACAGGACGACCAGGCCGAGACAGTGCTGCTGCGCCTGACACGGGGGAGCGGGCTGCGGGGCGCGGGCGCGATCCGCGAGTGCTCCGAGCACAGCGTGGACGGTCAGACACTGACGCTACTTCGTCCGCTGCTGCATGTCACCCGCGCCGATACGGAGGCCGTCTGCGCGGAATCCGGCATCCGCCCTGCCCGCGACGCGACGAACAGGTCGCTTCGCTACGCCCGGAACCGCGTCCGCTTGCGCGTGCTGCGCGAACTCACAGAGCTGAACCCGCACGTCCGCGCGGCGCTCGCAGGTTTCGCCGAGCGCGCAGCCGATGACGATGCGCTGCTCGACCAGCTTGCCGCTGGCGCCGTCAGCGAAGTCGAGGAGCGTTCTGCATCGGCGGTGTCGTGGCCGAAGAGCGCGCTGCGGACGCTGCCGCCCGCGCTGTTGCCGCGCGTGCTGGAGCGGGCATGGCGCTCGCTGCACGGTGACGGCGCGACGCTCGGACACCGGAAGCTGGCGCAAGCCGCGCATGTCGTGGCAAGGGGCGGTCGGCTATCGCTGGGAAGAGACGGGGAATTACAGGTGGGGCCGGGGCCGCTGGCCCGGATGAGCGTGCAACGGGAGCAGTAAGGGCCCCTACCGCGCTACCTGCGGCGGAAGATGTCCCAGAAGCTCGAACGAGGCTCCGGAGGTGGAGAGCCTATATTCGCGTCCGCCTCGTCCACGAGCCTACCGATCGCGTCCTCCATCTCCTCCGGCTCATCCGCTTCCGCTTCGGTTTCAGGTTCGGCAGCGGCAGGCACTGCTTCGGGCTCAGGAGGTGGTGCAAACATCTGCGTGGGCGCCTCAGTCCGTGGCTCAGGCTGGCCGCCCCACCGTAGTTCGTAGATGCGCTGCATCGCGGTGTAGACCGACTCGCGCGCGGCGGCTGATTGCAACGGCAGGGCGATGGCATGGCCCGGCGCGTACAGTTGCAGGGACCCCGCGTTGTCCGGGAACGCCCAGCCGGTCAGCATGTAGATGCCCACAAGGATGGGCAGCCCGCCCAGGATGACCGAGAGCACCTGTATCTCGAGGATGAACCAGCTCAGGCCTCCAAGGATCAGGCCGGCAGCGACCAGCACGATGCCCTGCCCCAGCTTTTCGAACGAGCGCCCATTGTCGGCGACTTCCATAGCGGCGAGTTCGCGGAGCGGGAACATACTCACGACCCGGGCGCCGTCGGCAACACCGTCACGTACCACGCGTTCATTCGTAACAACGAGAGCGTCGGTGCGCGGGGCAGGTTCGGCGACGAGCCCACCCTGGGCGTCGAATACGACCTCAACGGTTTCGCCCTGCATGAGCGGTACCTGAGGAGCGGCGTTTGCGGAGGAATCCACCATCGAGGAGCTAGCATACGGGCGGGGACATACCGGGTCAACGAGACAGGGATGCGGCTATTCACGCACACGGACATAACGGCGCAGCTTCTCATAGGTGCCGGGGCCGATGCCGGAGACCGCCATGATCTGGTCGATGCGGATGAAGGGGCCGTTCTCTTCGCGGTACGCGACGATACGTCCGGCGAGTGTCTCACCGATGCCGGGAAGCTCCATCAGCCCCTGTACCGAGGCCGTGTTGAGGTTCACTGAAAGCGCCGCTTCGCCGGTCGGGCCCGGGCCAGCGCCAGACGCGTCCGGCAGCGCGGAGACGTTCGCCGCAGGCGTGGGCCGCGTAATCTCGACACCGGGGCTGGGCTCCGGCGCAACCACGAACCAGGCTGCACCGGCGAACGTGAGGAGCGCGATGAGGCTGAGGGCGATGCGATAGGTACTGCGCCAGTCCATACTGGCACAAATGTACCAGATACGCAGGTATCCTTAGCGGCGGAAGTTAATCCGCCGGAACAGCTCCGCGTAGGTGAGATCGTAGCCGTGCTCAGCCGCGCGTTCGGCGGCCGCCTCGGCGCGGCGCTTCACGAACCCCTCGATGCGCACCGTGTCCGAGGAGAGCTGGCTCTCGTGCGCGGCAAGCGCCTGCATCTTGGTCTCGATGACGTCCGCGATGTCGACGACCACGTCCGGTCTCTCTGAACCCCAGAGCAGGACGGAGCCTACCTTGTGCGGTTCCAAGCCCCATACGAGGTGCTCCGGGTAGTGCAGCCGGTCGCGAGCGTAGGGGAAGCAGGCATCCATCGCCACCCGGCCTGAGATGCGGTGGTCGCGATGGCCGTGCCCTTCATTCCGGACGGGGTCCGTCGCCAGCACCACGTCGGGCTTCCACCGCCGGATCTGCTCCACGAGCCGTCCACGGAACTCCCGCGTGTCCTCCAACTCGCCGTCGCCGTAGCGGAGGAAGACCACTTCTTCCGCGCCCGCCGTCGCTGCCGCCTTGAGCTGCTCCTCCTCGCGTATCGCAGCGAGGCGCTCGCTCGTCATCTCCGGGTCGGACGTGCCCTTGTCGCCGTTGGTACAGATGACGTAGAGGATGCGGCTGCCATCACGCGACCATTTGGCAACGCTGCCTCCCGGGCCGGACTCGCCATCGTCGGGGTGTGGTATCACGAGCATGGCCCGTTCGGGGGTGTCGATCGTCTCCATGCGTCTCCGTGGGGTCGATTGGGGTCTGGCAAGATGATACGCTTTCCGCCGCGCTCATGCCGAACCCTCCGACCATACGCTCCTACACGCCCGACGATCTGGAGGCGCTCGGCGCGCTCCGGCTCGGGCACGCGCCTTCGCCCACCGAAGGGGCAGCACTCGCACGCTGGCTGGCACAGCCCAACATCGACGCCAAGCGCGACTGCATGCTCGCATTCAACGACGACGGCGCGCCAGCAGGCTTCGCCATCCTCATCCGCGAGCCCGCCATCAGGAGGGGCGTGGTGGAGGTGAACGGCAGCAACCAGCACCGAGGAGGCGGTGCGGGTGACGCGCTGCTGCGGGAGGTGTACGAGCGCGGACGCGCAGCGGGGCTGGACGTGGTGCAGGTGGATGTGCCGGAGTCCGACGAAGCACGCCGGAAGGCGTTCGCGGAACGAGGCTGGGCGCACATCCGCACGCACCTCCACCTGCGCAGAGAGGGAACGGAACGGACGAACGTCCCCGCGCCGAACGGCATGACGCTCCGCCTCGCCGAACCCGTCGACGCACCGGCAGTCACTGACGTGCAGAACACCGCGTTCACCGGCAGCTGGGGCTACGCGCCCAATACGCCAGCCGAGATCGCGTACCGCATCTTCGAGCTGCCGGACCTGCGCCCCGATCCCGTCGTGCTGTTGGAGGAAGACGGCGCGCTCGTCGGCTACTGCTGGTGCCACCGCGAGGCGGAGGACGCGCCGGGCATCGTCGGGATGGTCGGCGTGCTGCCCGGACGGCAGGGGAAGGGGCTGGGACGTGCGGTGACTGGCGCAGGGATGGACGCGCTGCTGGAACTCGGTTCCCCAAGCCTCGAGATCACGGTAGACAGCGAGAACCCGCCCGCCATCCGTGTCTACGAGAGCCTCGGCTTCGTGCTGGACTGGCGGTCGTTCTGGTACGAGTTGCGGCTGACCTGAGCCGCCCTTCACCCATTAAGGCGCGCCGACACCACCTGCTCGTAGACCTCCGCGAGGCGGGCGGCGGACGCGTCCCAGGTGAAGCGACGCGCCTGCGCTGCGCCCGCCTCGCCCATGCGCTGCGCAAGCAGAGGGTCGCCCAGCATGGCGTCGAACGCTTCCGCCAGCGCTGCGGCGTCTCCCGGCTTGCAGAGCAATCCGCTCTCGCCATGACGCACGAGCTCCCGCAAGCCCCCTGTATCGGACGCCGCCACCGGAATACCGCACGCCATCGCCTCGAGCGCCACGAGCCCGAACGTCTCGTGTAGCGACGGCACGGCGCACACATCGGCGGCGGCGTAGTACGAAGGCAACTCACGCTGCGGGACGGCCGCACGCCAGTCCAGCAGACCACTCACCTCGCTCGCTCGCGCCGTCTCCCGCAGCCACTCCGTCCCCGGTTCTCCTTCCCTGCCGCCGACGACGAGCAACCGGACGTCTTGCGACGTATCGAGGAGAGCGATTGCCCGCACGAGCACGTCGGTGCCCTTGAACGGCTCGATGCGCCCCACGGAGAGCACGACGCGCTCGTCGCCTCCAATGCCGAGCGCGGCCCGCGCCTCTGCGCGCGGCTGCGGCCCGAAGAGAGTCGTGTCCACGCCCATCGGCACGGCATGCGTCCTGTCAGGCGCAAGCCCGAACAGATCACAGAGCGAGGCGGACTCCGCCTCCGTGAAGGTGACGACGGCGTCGGAGCGCCGTATCGCGTCGGCCTCCGCGTACTTGCGCGGCTCCGGCTCGGGAGCGCCGCCGGCGCGCTCCTTGATGACAGCGATGGTGTGTCCGGTGAAGACGTGCGGCACGCCGAGGCGCTCCGCGAGCCGCAGACCCGGCTCGGCTGACGTCCAGTAGTGACTGTGGACGAGGGCGTAGTCCACGCCGGTTTCGTCGACGGCAGCGAGCAGGTCGTCCGCGAAGCCCGGCGCGTCTTCGGCGGCGACATGGGTTACGCGCGGAGGTTCCTGCTCGAAGGAGCCCGGGCATGGCCCGTCGGAAGCGGCGTAGACGTCCATCCACACGCCCGCGTCCGTCAGCGCCTGCATCATGCTGCGCAGGAAGACGCTCATCCCGCCTGCCGAACCCGCGCCGGGGGCAGCGAAGGGAGAGCCGTGGGCGGAAACGCAGGCGACGCGCAACGCGCTCATCTCCGGCGCTTAGCGCGTCACGACGATGCGATGGATGCGCCCGTCTACCGCACCGAGGTGGTACTTGTAGTGCTCCGCGCCTCTGAGCAGATCGAAGTACGTGAGCCCGCTCTCTATCGCATCCTTGATGCAGAGCGCCTTGAGCATGAGCCCCGTGGCGAGATGGTCATAGCCGTGGCGGTAGCCGCTGTTGTAGAGGAGCCGCCTGCCTGCATAGTCGAACGAGAGAACGGCGGCTGCGGCGGGGTCATCGCCTACCTCCAGCAGGAAGAGGCGCAGATACCCTGCCTCGAACATGCGGTCCGTCATGCGCTGGAAGAACGCCTCGCGCGCGGGGTTGAGGAACTCACGCTTCTCCGCCCGGCTCTCCGCCATCACCTCCTGGAAGAGCGCCAGATCGCGTTCGAGCGTCTCAGCGTCAGCGAGCCGCACACGCACCTGACCAGCGGACTCCAGCCGTCGCAGCTTGCGCCGCAGTTCGTGCCGGTCCTTCTTCCGCAAGCCCGCGAGGTAGGCGTCCCACGACTCCGGCAGTGTCACGCCGGGCACCACGTCCTCCTCCTCGATCACAATGGCGTAGCCGCGCTCGCGGGCCGCCTGCGGGAGAAGGGTCAACGTCGGTGACCACTCCGGCACGGAGGAAAGCTCCATCGTGCGCCACGGTTCACTCTCCAGGCAATCGAACAGTTCGAAGTAGAACGCGGGGTCCGGAGCGATGAAATCGTGGTAATCGAAGAGGTCGGTGCCGCCAACGAAGGTGATGCGCCCGCTGCTCAACTGCAGCGGCGCGAGTCCAAGGGGAGCGTCGGGCGGGCCAACGGTGATGAGCCGCAACTCCTCATCGCGGCCGAATTCGTCCCACCACGCCTCCTGCCACTCCGGCGTCATGAAGATAGTGCTCCAAGGCAGACGGCCCAGCAGTTCCCGCCAGACCGCACGGACGGGCGCGAACGACCTCGTTGCCTCGGCGCAGGTCAATGCAGTCCCTCCTGCAGCAGGCTCAACGCCTCGGCCCGCGTCGCCTGGTCCGATACGAAGACGCCGCGCAGCGCGGACGTGACGATGGACGTGCCCGGCTTGCGGACGCCGCGCATGGACATGCACAGGTGCTCGGCGCGCATCACCACCGCGACGCCTGAGGGCTCGACCGTCTCCATGATGGCGTCCGCTATCTGGGACGTGAGACGCTCCTGCACCTGCGGGCGCTTCGCGAAGATGTCCACGGCGCGCGCGAGCTTGCTGATCCCAACGATCTTCCCATGCGGGATGTAGGCGACGTGCGCCGTACCGAAGAACGGGAGGAGGTGATGTTCGCAGAGCGAGTAGAACGGCATGTCGCGCATCAGCACCATCTCCTGGTGCGACTCGTCGAACTGCACGGAGAGCACTTCCCTCGCGTCCTGATCGATGCCCTCCGATATCTCCTCGTACATCCGTGCGACGCGCTCCGGAGTGTCACGCAGCCCTTCGCGTTGCGTATCCTCGCCTATGGCTAGCAGCAGTTCGCGGATGGCATGCTCCACTCTGGCCGAGTCTATCGTCAACGTCTCCTCCTCAGCCCGCTATGACCCGTGCGACCTCGCGCATATCCGGCGCCGCCGTCTCCGGGGGGCGCGTCATCAGCTGCTCCGCAACCGGGGTGTCCTTCAGCCCCGTGCCGGTGATGATGCACACCACTGTTGCCGACGAGAAGTCCGCGCCTGCACGCGCCTGCTTGATGAGCCCCGCTACGCCCGCGGCGGACGCGGGCTCGCAGAAGATGCCCTCCATGCTCGGGAGCAGCCCGTAGGCTTCGAGTATCTCACCATCAGTGACGGCGTCTATCGTTCCACCGGACTCGTCGCGTGCCGCAACGGCTCCCACCCAGTTCGCGGGGTTGCCGATACGTATCGCAGAGGCGACCGTCTCCGGTTTGAGGACGGGCGTACCCTGAACGATCGGGGCGGCTCCGGCAGCCTCCATCCCCATCATCCGGGGACGGCGAGTCGCCATGCCCGCCCGGTGGTACTCGACGAATCCCCGCCAGTAAGCAGTGATGTTGCCCGCGTTCCCCACGGGGATGAACAGGTAGTCCGGCGCGTCGCCGAGGTCGTCGACGATCTCGAAGGCCGCCGTCTTCTGCCCCTCCAGGCGGTTGGGGTTCACGGAGTTGACCAGCGCGAAACGCTCCTCATACGCGGCCAGCTCGCGCGCGATGCGGAGAGCGTCGTCGAAGTTGCCCTGGATCGTCACGATGCGCGCGCCGTAGGCGACCGCCTGGCTCATCTTGCCCGGAGCGACACTGCCCTCGGGCACGAGGACGACCGTCTCCAGGCCCGATGCGGCCCCGAACGCAGACGCCGACGCGCTCGTGTTGCCGGTGGACGCGCACAGCAGGCGCGTCATCCCCTCCTCCATCGCCTTGGCCACGGCGACGACCATCCCCCGGTCCTTGAACGACCCGGTGGGATTGCAGCCCTCCAGTTTGAAGTAGAGCGCGCCGACCCCGAACTCCCGTTCCAAGCTGCGGGACCGTACGAGCGGCGTGCTTCCCTCGCCGATGGTCAGCGCCGGAGTCGCGGCCGTCAGCGGCAGGCGGCTCGCGTAACGCTTCAGAACTCCTTCGCTCACGCTTCCTCCGTGCTCCGGGGCCTACGCGGGGCCGTCTTCGATGCGTACGAGTTTCGGTTGGCCGTAGACCACCGACAGCGCTTCCAGTTTACGCGCGGCTTCCTGCACTGCCGACTCCAGGGCCTTGTGGGTGATGATGACAACCTCAGCCGGCGTCCCGGCGTCCTCCGGCACCTCTTTCTGGATGATGGAGGCGAGGCTGACGCCCATCTCTCCGAGGGCGCCTGTGATCTGGGCCATCACTCCGGGTTTGTCGTACGCCCGCAGTCGAAGATAGTACTTCGTCTCCAGCTCCGCCACCGGCAGGATGGGCAGGCGCTCCTGTACGTCCGGGTATGCGGGGGCCGCGCCTCCGGAGGTCGAAGCCCGCACGATGGAGAGCACGTCACCGATGATGGCGGAGGTAGTGGGAGCAGCGCCCGCGCCCGGCCCCTGGAACATCGTCCAGCCGACCAGGTCACCCTCCAGTTCAACCGCGTTGTAGACGCCGTCCACCTTTGCCAGCGGGTGCTGCTCGTGCAGGAAAGCGGGGTGCACCCGCGCTTGGACGGCGCCGTCCTGCACCCTGCTGGCCGCCAGCAACTTGATGACGTAGCCCAGCTCGCGTGCGTACTCGAAGTCTGCTGCGTCCAGTTCGCGTATGCCTTCGCGGTACACGTCCGGTTCACGCACGGTGCACCGGAAAGCGAGTGTGCTGAGGATGGCGAGCTTGTACGCGGCGTCCCTGCCGTCCACGTCGTCGGATGGGTCGGGTTCGGCGTAGCCGCTGCGCTGCGCCTCCGCGAGCGCATCCGCGTATGACGCGCCATACTGCGCCATGCGGGTGAGCATGTAGTTCGTCGTGCCGTTGATGACGGCATTTACCGCAGTGACACGGTTCCCTGCGAGGTCGCGCACCAACGGACCGATGATAGGGATGCCCCCACCGACGCTCGCCTCGAACGCCAGCGTCACACCGTGCTCCGCCGCGAGGGCCAGCAGTTCCGGCCCGTGGAGCGCCATCACCTGCTTGTTGGCAGTCACGACGTGCTTGCCGGAGCGCAGCGCGGCTTCGATACAGCCGAGCGCAGGCTGCTCCCCGCCCATCACTTCGATGACGATGTCCACGTCGGCGGCGCCGGTCAGCGTTGTGGGGTCGTTGGTAAGACGTACGTCCTGCGGCAACCCCGGACGCTGCCGCGCGGTGTCACGCACCAGTACGCCGGCCAGCCGCAGCGGACGCCCCGCGTAGCGCGCCAGTTCGTCGGCTTTGCCGGAGAGCGTCTGCGCCACACCGGTCCCGACGGTACCAGCGCCAAGGAGTGCCACGCCGACTGCCTCATGCGTGCTCATTGGAGACTCTCTAGTTGCTCCACCAACCATTGAGCGTCGTCCGCAGTGAAGTAGTACTGCAGTCCGAGGCTCTTGCCGTCTACCCATTCCTGGAAGTCGTTCTGCGCCCACAGCTCCCGCATGACGCCGGTCAGCGGCTTATCCGACGGGCCGTCGGTTACCCGGAATACGATAGTACCGAACGCCGTCGTGTGCGGTCCCTGCACCTCGCCCTGCTCGATGCCTTCGGCGAACAGCACGCCGTTCACGTCGGCCTGCAGCACCCCCTCGGGCACCCAGCCCAGGACTCCTTCCGCGTCCGAGAAGAGGAAGTCCTCGTTCGATTCTCCGGCGACGTCGGCGAACTCTTCGCCATCTTCGAGGCGCGCAACCGCAGCCCGCGCTGTCGTGACGCTCTGCGTCACGATCCACTCCACGTGTATCTGCTCGGTGGTCTCGGGCGCTTCCGCAGAGAAGTATTCGAGCGCTGACTGACGGCGCAACTGGCCCGTGAGCCATGCGCGGTAGTCCTCTTCGCTGACCCGCACGAAGTCGAGGAACTGGTCGAGGAAATCGCGCCCTTCCTCGCTCAGGCTCGTGGGAGGCTCGGCTTCTTCACCTTCCGGGAGCGGTTCGTACTGCCTGACGATCTCGGCGTCCACAGCGCCAGGGTCGATATCCCCGCCTACTTCACCGATGTTGCGCTCGATGATGCCGTCTCCGAGCAGGTTGTTCAGACCCTGGTCGGGGACGAAGGAGCCGGTGACTCCCGCGTCTAGAAGCGCGTAGGGGAGCGCCTCCCGCAACTGGTACTGCACGCCGTCGATCTCGGCCACGACCTTGCGGGGAATGCGATACGAGTTGAGGTACCAGCCCACCGCGAGCATCGCTACGAGCCCCACGAGCACAACCGCGATGGCCACGTAGAGGAGGCGTTGGCGCTGGCGTTCGTTCAGGCGGCGGCCAGCGACCTGCGGAGACGCTGAGCGCCCCGAATGCTGGCGTTCCGCGCGTCGGCGTTGTCGCATGCAGGCGTGTACTACTCTTCGGAGTCTGCCGCATCAGCGGCGGGAGCAGGGGGTTCGGCAGCGTCCTCTGCAGGAGAGGCTTCTTCTGCGACAGGAGCGTCCTCTGCGGGAGACGCAGCCTCGGCCTCTGCGACAGGCGCCGCTTCAGCCACGGGGGCGTCGCTCTCCCCAGTCCCTTCGGCAGCAGATGCGCTTTCGGCAGCGGGAGCACTGGTCTCTGCCGCCTCTCCCTCAGCGGGAGCGGCAGCCGCATCGGGGCGCGGGCCACGGCTGAAGCCGCCTTCTCGCTGGCCGAACCGGCGTCCGCCGCGGTCGGGACGCGTCAGTTCGATCAGGCTGTGCCCACCGGTGTACGGCAGGAGCGCGAGGAAGCGCGCACGCTTGATGGCGACGGCGAGCTTGCGCTGGTGGCGCGCCCGCGTGCCCGTGCGCCTGCTGGAGTCGATCTTCCCCCATTCGGAGATGAACCGGCGCAGGACGGGAACGTCCTTGTAATCAGGCGTCTTCTTCTCGGCGCTGAAGTAGCAGACCTTCCGCCTGGGGAAGTACCGGCGCCCGCCGGGACGCCGCCGTCGTATGTTCTGCATCTACGTGCTCTCCTCTGTGCTCAGAACGGGAGGTCGTCGGGCGAGAGCACCTCCGGGCCGGTGTCGTACCCGCCGCCCGTGCTCTGCCCGTAGGAACCTCCGCCGTATTCGCCGCCTTCGTCGCCTGTACCCGGCCTGTCCAGGAACAACACCCGGTCCGCGATGATCTCGTTCCGGAACCGCATCTGCCCGTCGTTGCCCTGGTACGAGTGGCTGCGCAGCCTGCCGTCGACGTAGGCCCTGCGTCCCTTGGAAAGGTACTGGTTCACCTGCTCCGCGAGGGCGTTCCACGCGACCACGGTGAACCACTCAGTCTCCTGGCGCCGCTCGCCTTCGCGCGTGTTGTAGGAGCGGCTCGCGGCGATGCGGAAGGAGGTCACCGGCGCGCCGGAGGGTGTGTAGCGCATCTCCGGGTCCGTTCCCACGTTCCCGATCACCATGATCTTGTTGAGGCCGACCAATGCGCGCTTCCCTCTCTACTCCTCGTCCTTGCGGATGAGGAGATGCCGGATAACGTCGTCCGTGAGTTTGAGCGAGTTGTCCAGCACGGTCGTTCCGGTGCCTTCCATCTCGATGTTCGCCATGTGGTAGTTGGCCTCAGTGAACCGGCCTATCTTGTACGCCAGTTTGCGCCTGCCCCAGTTGTCCTCGCTCACGACCCCGCCGCCGTGGTCGGAGGCCACGCGACGAACGCGCTCGACGACCGCCCCCAGCCGCTCTTCGTCGGCATCAGGATGAACCAGCAGCATCAACTCGTACTGACGCACTCCCCTCTCCCTCTGTTCCGCTGACGTCTTCCGTTATCTCAGCCGAACGGCGCGGCCGTTCGGCGCACGTCTGGCGATTATAGCACGCTCACCTCGAGCAGCGGCAACCGTGGCTAGTCGTCGAGCCCTGGCACCGGGAAGCCTGCCGTCAGCTGGCCGACCTCGTCGGCGATGGCGCTGAGCGCGGCCTCGTCGTCCCGGCTGTGCAGCGTCCGCACGAGGAGTTGCGCCACCTTCTGACACTCCTCCACGCCGAAGCCGCGAGCCGTCACCGCCGGGGTGCCCAGCCGCAGGCCGCTCGTGACACGCGGGGGCTGCGGGTCGTTCGGGATCGCGTTCTTGTTCACCGTGATGCGCACGCTGCCAAGCGCTTCCTCGGCCTCCTGCCCCGTCCAGCCCAGAGGCCGCAGGTCCACGAGCATCAGGTGGTTGTCCGTGCCGCCGGAGACGATGCGCAGTCCCTCGCCCTCGAGCGCCGCGGCCATGGCCTGGGCGTTCTCGACGATCCGGCGCCCGTAGTCCGCGAACTCGGGCTGGAGCGCCTCCCCGAAGCAGACCGCCTTCGCGGCGATGGCGTGCATGAGCGGCCCTCCCTGCGCGTACGGGAACACCGCACGGTCGATGTTCCGCCGGTGTTCCTCCGTGCAGAGGATGAACGCGCCGCGCGGTCCTCGCAGCGACTTGTGCGTCGTGCTGGTCACGACGGACGCGTGCGGCAGCGGCGACGGGTGTGCGCCCGCAGCCACCAATCCGGCAATGTGCGCCATGTCCACCATGAGCACGGCGCCCACCTCTTCCGCTATCTCCGCGAACCGCGCGAAATCTATCGTCCGGGGGTACGCCGTGTATCCCGCCACCATGACCTTCGGCCTGACCTCCCGCGCCTGCGCTGCGATGGCGTCGTAGTCCAGCTGTTCCGTCTCAGGATCGAGACCGTAGGCAACGAAGTTGTACAGCTTGGCCGAGAAGTTGACAGGGCTGCCGTGCGTGAGGTGTCCGCCCTGGTCCAGCTGCAGGCCCATGATGGTGTCGCCGATGTCACAGAGCGCGGCGTACGCCTCCATGTTGGCGGTCGCGCCGGCGTGAGGCTGTACGTTCACGTGCTCCGCCCCGAACAGCTCCTTCGCGCGGTCGATGGCCAGCTGCTCGGCGATGTCGACGAACTCGCAGGAGCCGTAGTAGCGGCGTCCGGGGTAGCCCTCTGCATACTTGTTCGTCAGCGGAGAGCCCTGTGCCTCCAGCACCGCGCGGCTCGCGTAGTTCTCCGACGCGATGAGCACGATGTTCCGGCGCTGCCTGTCCGACTCCTTTCGGATGGCCTCCGCGATCTCGGGGTCACGCTCCATCAACACGCTCACGGCAATCCACCTCTGTCCTTGATGTGGTTCGAAGAACAGGATATGTCCCACGCCCGAACGCCCGCAAACCAGTGATGACGCGCTAGTGCATGCAGGGTTGACCCGTGCGGGAGCCCCCCCTATAGTCGACAGCCCCAGTCCCATAGCGATTGAAGGCGGTCGCCTGCAGCGGCTCACCCCAACGCCCAGGAGACATGTGAATGGCAGGATTGCAAGGCACACAGAGCGAAGCGAACCTGAAGGCGGCGTTCGCGCGGGAGTCTGAAGCCAACCGACGCTACCTCTACTTCGCACGCCGCGCGGACATCGAGGGCTTTCCCGAGATCGGCGGGCTCTTCCGGGACATCTCCGAAGCCGAGACCGGTCACGCCTTCGGGCACCTCGACTTCCTGAAGGAGACCGGCGACCCTGCGACCGGCGAGCCCATCGGCAATACCGAGGACAACCTCAAGTCCGCCATCGCAGGCGAGACGTACGATTACACCGATATGTACCCCAGCTTCGCCCGTACCGCGCGTGACGAGGGCTTCGGCGAGCTCGCGGAGTGGTTCGAGACGCTCGCACGCGCCGAGCGCTCCCACGCCGGCCGGTTCACCAAGGCCTTCGAGAACCTCAACTCCTAGAGCCTCGCTGGTCAGGCGCTCGCCAGCGCGGACTGCAGCGCTTCTTCCAACTCCTCGAACGTGGCGTAGCCCTCGAAACGCTCGGCGATGCGGCCGTCCGCGCCGAGGACGAATGTCCACGACTCGTTCCGGTAGTGCTCGACCTGGTCGATGCCCCACTCGGCCAACACCGGCGAGAGGACGCCCTTCGTGAGGTCGCCCTGTATCTCGTGCGGGTTGTCGTACACCTCGACGTGGATGTAGTCCCCCGCGTCCGGGTACGCCTCGCGCAACTCGGTGACGGTCTCCACCTGCGGGCCGCAGGTTGCCGTCGTGCAGAACGCGGGTGACGCGAACACCACCACCGACGGTCTGCCGCTGAACAACGACTCCGCAACGGTTATCTCGTACAGGGCCGGGTCGGGCCTGTAGTGGGAGGTGATGCTGCTGATATCTCCGCCTGCGCTGTCCAACGTCTTCGTGTTGCTGAAGACGCCGATCTGCCCGATGTCCCGCACGATCGACGTTTCAGCCACGTGCACGTCGAGCATCGCCTCGCCACTCTCTCCCTCGATGACCAGCCGCCACGTTCCCGCCTGCGGGAACGTCAGCCGCGTCACGTAGGAGCCGCGCGTGCCGAACGGCCACTCGTGGAACCGGGCAGTCGCGGTCTCGCCGACAGCGTCACCGCCCAGAAACGTCGTCGTGACGGTCGCCTCAGGCACGCGGACGAAATCAGTAGCCGTGGAAAGCAGGAATGCCACGCGCTGCGTTCCCGTGCGCAGAAGCGTCGTGCCGAGGATCGACTTCCATTCCTGCATCTCTGGCGTGGATGTGGCCGTAGGGGTTGGCGTTGGCTCGGGAGAGCACGCGGCAACGAGCAGGGATGCGAGGACTGCCCCGAAGACGGCGGCAGTACGAGTCAGGCATCGCATCGTCCCTAGGACTCCTGCCTGCCGACGGTCACGTCCAGCACTTCGTGCCCCGCTTCTTCCATCAGTGCGCGGATATGGTGCTCGGTCTGCTCGTATCTGCCCTCGCCGAAGTGCGTGAAGCGGATGACGCCGTTCGCGTCGACCAGGTACTTCGCGGGCCAGAAGCGGTTGTTGTAGGAGCGCCACGTACGGTAATCGTTGTCCTGCGCGATGGGCCAGACCACACCCAGCTGGGCCGCTGCTTCGATCACGTTGGCGGTGACCTTGTCAACGTCGAACTCCGGCGTGTGCACGCCAACGATCGTGAAGCCGTCTCCGGCGTATTTCTCGTTCCAGTCCTTCAAGTACGGCACGGTACGTCTGCAGTTGATTCAGATGTAGGTCCAGAAGTCGATCAGCACCACCTTCCCGCGCATCTCCTCCATCGTCAGCGGCTCGCTGTTGAGCCACTGCGTGATGCCCGTGAACTCGGAGGCGCTGTCGCCGACCTTGCCGCCGGTGTTTCCCGACGCGCCGAACGCAGGCAACCCCGGCGTGGGAGGCGGCACAGGTGTCGGCGTAGCCGTCGGGACCGGCATGAGCGTGGGGGTGGCGGTAGGAGCGGGCTCGGACGAGCACGCCACGGCGAGGCACGCAATGACGAGCGCACCAGGGATGGCGGTATGCAGGCGCGGTGTCCGCATCACTTCTCTAGTAGACCTCGTTGTAAGAGCCAAAGGTGAGCGCGAAGAGCGCGAAGTGCGGGGAGTTCGACGAGAACTTCAGCTCGGCGTCTCCAAACTCGGGCAAGGATACGACGTTGTACAGGTCCGGCTCATCCACCACGAAGTAGCTGCGTCCGCCCTCGATGACGATGTGCTCGCCCGCTTCGTCCGCGGTGAGCGGCCGGTAGGCGACCTCCGCTCCCCGCTCCGCGTCCGCAGGCAGGCTCTCGGCGATCGTAACCTCCACCTCGAACGGCTCCACGCCTTCTTCCAAGTCGACGACGATGTTGACGGAGCGGGCGAAGAAGCGCAGCGCGATGTAGTCCTCGTAGTTCTCGGTCTCTCTCCCGTGGGTTATCGCCTCCAGATCGGAGCGCCAGGAGCCGTGCAGGTACATGAACTGGTTCAGGTGGTTGCCGGGGTCGCGGTAGACCTGGATCAGGCCCTGCGCGTCGTAGTACTGCGGGTGCGCGATGTACAGCCCGTTGGTGGATGCATTGCGCTGCCAGCCGCCGTATATCTCGCGCGTCTGGGAATCGTTGTTCTCGCGAGACGTGCCGCGCGCCCGCGGGTCGTGCATCGGCTCCGGACCTGAGCCAACCTCGATATCCGACACGTCGCTGCCCGCCTCTTCCAGCAGGGCGCGGATGTGGTGCTCCGTCTCGTCGTACGCGCCCTCGCCGAAGTGCGTGTAGCGCACGACGCCGTTGGCGTCTATCAGGTACTTCGCAGGCCAGAAGCGGTTGTTGTAGGAACGCCATGTGCGGAAGTTGTTGTCCTGCGCGACAGGCCAGACGACGCCCAGCTCCTCGTTGGCGGCGGCCACGTTCTCCGTGATCTTCTCGAAGTCGAACTCCGGCGTGTGCACGCCGATCATCGTCAGTCCGCGGTCCGCGTATTTCTCGTTCCAGTCGCGCAGGAAGGGCATAGTGCGGATGCAGTTGACGCAGGTGTACGTCCAGAAGTCGATGAGGACCACGTCTCCGCGCAGGCCCTCCATCGTCAGTTCGTCGCTGTTGAGCCACTGGTTGATGCCGGAGAACTCCGGCGCGTTGTCGCCGACCGCACCGCCTGTGCTCCCTGACGCCCTGAAGTCCGGCATCATGGGCGTGGGCTCTGCCACGGCGTCGGATGCCGTGGCGTCGGATGTCACGCGGGGAACAGTGTCCGTCGCCACGGGAGATGCGGCAGGCTCCTCTGTGGACAGTTCCTCGTCACCGTTGCACCCGGCCACGAGGGCAAGCAGTGCAATGAGTAGCACGCCCAGGGAAATGTGGACAATCGAACGCCGACCTGTCATGCGGCACCCTCCTCCCCGAATGCCCATGCCTACCGCATGGCGCTCTTCATACTATTATCTACGCAGGCGCACTGTCAGTGGTTCTGCCGTTATACTTACCGGACGCACTTCCTCCCGGAGTCTGCCCTTCCACCATGAGAGTCCCGCTTTCCTGGCTTGCCGAGTACGTCCCGCTGCGGATGCCTCCGGCGGAGTTGGCCCACCGTCTCACGATGGCCGGACTGGAGACAACGTACGACCCCGGCCCCGGCGACGGATGGGACAACGTCGTCGTCGGGGCCGTCGTGGACGTGCGCCCGCACCCGAACGCCGACCGGCTGCGGCTGGCCGACGTGGACACAGGCGGCGAGACGTCCACCGTCGTCTGCGGCGCGCCCAACGTCGCAGCGGGGCAGAAGATCGCGTTCGCGCGGGTGGGGGCGATGCTGACGAGCGGCAAGACGGGCGAACCGATGGAGCTGACTGCAGCCGTCATCCGCGGTGTCGAGTCCGCCGGCATGGTCTGCTCCGAGCGCGAACTCGGACTGAGCGACGAGCACGAGGGCATCCTGGTACTGCCGGACGACAGCCCGATCGGCACGCCCCTCGTTGATGTGCTCCCGTCGTCCGGGGCGCTTGAGGTGGAGGTCACCCCGAACCGCGGCGACTGCCTCTCCGTGCTGGGCATCGCCCACGAAGCCGCGGCCATCACCGGCGAACAGGTAACCGAGCCGCCGTCCGGGTACGACGAGAAGGGCGGCGCGATAGCGGACAGCGTGGGCATCGAGATAGCCGACCCTGCCCTCTGCTCGCGCTACACCTGCACGCTGGTGCGCGGTGTGCAAATCGGGCCGTCGCCGGACTGGCTGCGCCAGCGGCTGCAGGACGCGGGCCACCGCTCCATCAACAACGTCGTAGATGTGACGAACTACGTGATGCTGGAGTACGGCCAGCCCCTGCATGCATTCGACCTCGACGAGGTGCGCGACGCGAAGGTCATCGTTCGGCCAGCCTCCGACGGTGAAAGCTTCACGAGCCTCGACGGTCAGGAGCACGAACTGCGCCCGCCCATGCTGATGATCGCGGACCCGGAGCGCTCGATAGGACTCGCCGGGGTGATGGGCGGCGCGAACTCCGAGATGACGGACGCCACGCAGAACGTGCTGCTGGAGTCCGCGACGTTCAACGCCATCAACACGCGGCGCACCTCCAACGCGCTGAAACTGCGCACGGACGCGTCGCTGCGGTTCGAGAAGGGATTGAACCCTGAACTGGCCGTGCGAGCCGTTCGCCGCGCCACGCGCCTCATCCTGGAGACGGCGGGCGGCGCGGCCGCGCAGGGCGTCTACGACGTCTTCCCCGGCAGGAGCGACCCGCCCCGCATCCCGTTCTCCCACGAGAGCCTGCGCCGCGTGCTCGGTGTGGACTTCCCTACCGAGCAGGTGTCAGGCGTGCTCGCCTCGCTCGGTTTCAGCGTCGAACTCGGCGCCGACGGCACGATGATCGTCGTGCCGCCCTACTGGCGCACGGACGTCGGCATCGAAGAGGACATCGTCGAAGAGGTCGCCCGCATCGTCGGTTATGACGCCGTCGAGGGCGAGCCGCTCGGCGGGCGCGTGCCGGAGGCCATCCGGCAGCCGGAGCGCGAGTTGCGCGAGGAGGTGCGGGACGCGCTCGTCTCGTTCGGCCTCCAGGAGACGATCTCCCACACGCTCGTGAGCGGCGAGGACGCCGCACTGCCGGATGGCGCGCCGCTCGCCACAGCGAACCCCATGAGCCAGGAGCAGGCATACCTCCGAACCTCGCTGCGTCCGGCACTGCTGCGAGGGGCCGCGAGTGCGATGCGCCAGCAGGGCGGCGTGGGGATGTTCGAGGTCGGGCGCGTCTTCATCCCGCGCGACGGCGACCTGCCCGACGAGCGCGAGACGGCTACCGCCGTCCTCGCGGGGCCGCGCGGGAGCGTGCTGTGGGAGCAGGACGTGGAGTCTCTCGGCTTCTTCGACGCGAAGGGCATCGTGGAGGGCGCGCTGGCGCACCTGGGGCTGAGCGCCACGTTCGAGCGTACGACCGATCCGCTGCTGCACCCCGGACGCGCCGCCGCGGTGCTGGTGAACGGCGAGCAGGCCGGCGTCGTGGGCGAACTGCGCCCGCAGGCCGTCGCACAGTACGACATCCCCGCCGCGCAGGCCGCGTTCATCGAACTGGACCTGCAACGCCTCGCGCCGCACGTCCCCGAGATGCGCTCCTCGTTCACCGCATTCTCCCGCTACCCCAGCGCCGTGCGCGACCTCGCGCTCGTGCTGGACGTCTCCGTCCCCGCGCGGCAGGCGCAGGAGATCATCGAGAGCGGCCCCTTGGTCATACGCGCGACACTGTTCGACCTGTTCGAGGGCGACCCGCTGCCTGAGGGCAAGAAGTCGCTCGCATTCACGGTAGAGTTCCAGTCTCCGAGCAAGACGCTCGAAACAGCCGAAGTCAACGACGCAGTAGCCGCCATCGTCAAGCGCATGGAGCGCGAGACCGGCGCATCGCTCAGGGCATAACGCAATGGCAGAGCACGACCACCATCACAGACACGAGCACGGGCACGGCGGCCACGAGTCGCACACGCACCATGGCCACGACCATGGGCACGCGCATCAGGAGCACGCCCACGCTCACCCGCGAACCGCCGACATGCTCAGCGTCGAGGACGCTCTCGAGCGCGTGCTGCACCTCGTACACGAACTGCCGGTCGAACGTGTCCCGATCCTCGAGGCCGACGGCCTCACACTCGCGGAGGACGTTCACTCGCCGTTTGACATCCCTGCGCTGACCAACTCGGCGATGGACGGCTACGCCGTGCGCGCCGCGGACGTTGTCGGAGCGTCGGAGTCGTCCCCGGTCACGCTGGAGATCGTCGGACAGGTGCAGGCGGGGCAGCTCCCCTCCGCAACCGTGCGCGAGGGCGAGACCGTCCGCATCATGACCGGCGCGCCGACACCCGAGGGCGCGGACGCCATCGTCCCCTACGAGTTCACGGACGAGGTGGAGCGGCGCTCCACCGGCCTCGCGCTGCGGTACATCGGCATCCGCCACGCACCGCACGTCGGCGACCACATGCGCCCTGCGGGAGAGGACGCCGCGAAGGGCGCGCTGATCCTGGAGAAAGGGCGCGTCCTCGACCCGCCCGCCATCGGCCTCCTCGCTTCGTTCGGGTTCGCCGACGCCCCCGTGGTGCGCAGGCCGCGCGTCGCGGTGCTCGCGACAGGAGACGAGGTACAGACGCCCGGCGAAGCGCTCGAGCCCGGACGGCTGTTCGACAGCAACAGCTACGGGACGGCGACCGCCCTGCGGCGCTGGGGCGCAGAGCCCGTGCTGCTCGGCATCGCCCGCGACAACATGGACGACCTGCGCGCGAAGATCCGGCGGGGGCTCGAAGCCGACCTGCTCATCACGAGCGCAGGAGTGAGCGCAGGCGCGTTCGACATGGTGAAAGAGACGCTCGCGGAGCTGGGCAGCATCGACTTCTGGTCCGTGCGGATGCGTCCGGCCCGTCCCATCGCATTCGGGCTGCTGCGCACGCCGGACGGACGCGAAGTGCCGCACCTCGGACTGCCGGGCAATCCGGTCAGTGCGCTCGTGGCGCTCGTGGAACTGGGCAGGCCCGCGCTCGCGAAGATGATGGGACGCGAACCGGAGCCACTCCCCACGGTGCACGCCACGATGGACGACGACCTCTTGAACACAGACGAGCGCCGCGTGTACGCTCGCGTGACGCTCGAACGCCGCACGGACGGACTGCATGCGCGCCTCACCGGCGGGCAGGGCTCCAATCTGCTCACCTCGATGGGTCTCGCGCAGGGGCTGGCCATCTGTCCGGAGGACATGCCTCTGCGCCGCGCAGGCGAACGCGCGCCCGTGCAACTGCTGGACTGGCTAGACCACTCAGGCATCCTCACGGAACGGCTCGACATCACGGAACACCACATCGACTGAGAGGCAACCTGCATGACGACGAAGGCTCCCGCTGAAGCCACTTCCCAAGAGAACGACGAGAACCCCAGCTACACCTTCAACCCCGACCTGATCACGAGGCAGGGGCGCTCCGTTGGCGTCGTGCTGGGAGCACGGCTGTGCGAAGCAGCAAAGGCCAAGGCCAAGGGCAACCCGAGCGACCTCAGCTACAAGGAGTTGCACACGCTCTTCAGGGTTTGCGCGGGACAGGAGGGCTATCTCTCACCGCAGCACCCCGTACTGGAGACGGTGGTGCGGATACTGCTCGCCACACCGGAAGACGCGCTACCCCTGTCGGAGATATACGAACAGGTTTCCAACCTGTGGCTCACGTCTGCGTGGTCGCCGTCCCTCAACATCGGCGCGATGCGCCGTCTCCTCGACCACGCCGAGACCCAGGGCATCACCCGCGCATAGCCAGTACCCGCACACGACTTCCCTTAAGCGACAGGGCGCTCGAGTGAGCGCCCTGTTCTCGTGGATGGTGAGCGAAGGGAAGAGGGTCAGGCAGCGGCGAGCTGGGCCTTGGCCTGTTCCGCGAGTTGGCCGAACGCATCGGGGTCCGCCATCGCCAGGTCAGCGAGCACCTTGCGGTCCAACTCCACGTTCGCAAGCTTCAACCCGTGGATGAACTGCGAGTAGGAGACTCCGTGCTCGCGGGCAGCGGCCCCGATCCGCACGACCCACAGCCTGCGCATGTCGCCCTTCAGTTCGCGGCGGTGCGCGTAGGAGTAGGCCAGGGCGTGCAGCATGGACTCATGCGCACGACGGTAGAGGGAGTGCTTCGTGCCCCGGTGTCCCTTGGTAAACCGGAGCACCTTCTTGTGTCTTCGGTGCGCGGTTACCCCGCGCTTCACGCGTGCCATCGTTCAGATCTCCTACTTGTTGAGCCCGGGAACGAGCTTCATCACCTTCTTGCGGCTGCTCGCGCTCGCGGTAACCGTGTCGCTGTAGGTGCGGGTTACGGAGCGCGGCTTCTTCCGGCGCAGGTGGCTGGAGTGGCGCTTCATGCGCAGCAGTTTGCCTGATCCGCTCACGCGGAAGCGCCGTGCCGCGCCCTTATGCGTTTTCATCTTCGGCATCTTCTTCGGTCTCCTTCGTTGCCGCCGCCTGAGAGCGGCCTGCCGCCGCTCGGCCAGGCGCGAGCACGATGCTGATGAACCGTCCCTCCTGCTTGGGAGGTTGTTCCAACTTGGCCCCTTCTTTCACTGCCTCGTGCACCTGCTTCAGCAGACCCACAGACAGGTCCCGGTGGTCAAGCTCGCGTCCCCGGTGCATCACCGACACCTTCACCTTGTTGCCCTCGTCCAGCAACTTCAGCACCAGGCGTTCCTTCGCCTCGATGTCGTGCCGCCCGATGCGGGGACGGAAGCGCACCTCGCGCAGCCCCACGTTCTTGTGGGACCTGCGCATCTCGCGTTCTTTGGTGGACTGGAGATAGCGGAACTTCCCGTAGTCCAAGAGCCGGCACACCGGCGGGTCGGAGTTGGGCGCCACCTCTACGAGGTCGAGGTCGTGTTCACGCGCAAGGGCCAGAGCATCGGCTATCGCCATCACGCCGAACTGCTCGCCTCGCTCATCCACTACCCGGACCTGTGGCACCCGGATGCGCTCGTTGACGCGGTATTCCTTAGCTATTGCGTTCCTTCCTGCGCCATCAAAGTTGGGAAACGCCGTAACGGCGATTCCGGCGCTTCAGCATACACCGTGCACGTCAACCGCGTAAAGGAGCGGACGGCGCTGGCAGTGCCTCAGTAATCCCGGACGAAAACTCGGAGCGAAACATCCGCCCCGGCGGTTACAGCCGTGTGCTTCACAGCCAGATGATCAGTCGATCGAGCCCCTTGGAGCGTAGCTGGTCGTCCAGGTCTCGCTTCCGCCGGACCGCGGCGGCCAACTCCCGGATCAGAGCGGGGCAATCATCGCCAGGGAGCTGAACGTCGCTCAGCCTGATCCCGGACGACGATACCCACTCCAGAAGGCTCTGCAGATGAGAACCACACCCGTTGTGTATCCGGGTCCGCAATCTGTCGATCTCCTCCAGGCACGCGTTGTAGCTCCCCATGAGATTGCCTAGGTCAGGGTTCGTCATGCGACTTCTCCTCACATCCGGGATATCCGAGCCACGGCGGTCCCCAGCCGTCAGCCTGATAGTCCCCAAATCTCTCTTGACGGACAATAACGTTCACGGAGTGACAAAGGGGTAACTTTCGGGCAGATTCGGGTTACGTTACGGTGACAATAAGCTTTCCTGTTCCAACTGAAGCAATGCCGTGGCGCGCCCGGCGCGCACGCGCACCTCGACAAAAAGTCATGCAGAAGTTGTGGAATTACCTCGCTGGAGATGCTTATCCTGTGTACAGGCAGTCCGGCGCCGCACGGAGTGTCCTCCGCGTCGCCGGACGCAAAGGAGGTCGCTCATGCCTGTCGTCAAACGTCTCCTTTCCCTCTATCTCATGCTCGTGGGTCTCGCCGTCGCGGTGCATTTCATCGCCGTGGCGTGGTACCACCCCGGCGGGGATGAGTCGTACCCCATCTGGGAAGTGCTGGACTGGTTCATGGCGGCCGCCATCGTCATCGCGCTCATCAGCACCTTCGTCCTTAAACGACGTCACGATGCAGGCAGCGATACGAGTGTGCTTGAGCACATATCCGTCAACGCGGTCTTCTACGGCACGCTCGCCGTGGGCATCCTCTTCTTCTGGAACTGGTCCCACCTGCTGAGAGACAGCGGCCGGGCGGACTGGCTCATCTGGAACTTCATAGACGTGGCGCTGCCACTCGCGCTGGTCGCTGCCGGCCGGCGGTTGTGGCGCGCGGCCGCATGAGAGGAGATACCACCATGGCCATACTGCTGAAACTGCTCTCCGCCTACACCGTGCTGGTGGCCCTGCTCGTGGCCGTCAAGTTCATCTTCGACATCGAGCAACCTGAGTGGTCGGTGATCAACTGGCTCATGGCAGCGGGCGTCATCATCACACTGGGCGGCGCCATCAGCTGCAAGCGCTCGCTGGAAACCGAAGACGGCGAGCCGGACGTCCGGCGCTTCCTCGACGTGAACGTACCGTTCTATGCAGCCGTTGCCCTGCTCATCGCCTTCGCCTTCCAGTGGTCCTCGGAGCTGAACGATCACGTCCAGTTGATCGCGGTCGTAAACGGCGAAGACACGGTCATCGGTTCCATGTGGGCCTACATCGACACGGCGTACATCATCGTTACCGGCATGGTCGGCGTGCGGATGTGGAACGGGCGCTGGCCGATGCAGGGATAGCGGAGCCGCGCCGGTCACGCGGCGGCTGCGGGGGATCGCACACGTTATGGGAACACGCCTGCTCGCCCTCTACCTGATGCTGACGGGCCTCGCGGTCGCCGTCTACTTCATCGCCGTCTCGTGGCAGTACCCGGGCGCGGACCAGCCGTACCCCGTCGAGCCATACCCCGTCTGGGAGGTGCTGCACTGGTTCATGGCCGTAGCCATCCTCATCGCGCTGCTCAGCGTGTTCGCCGTCAAACTGAGGCTCGGACCAGGGGAGGCAGTCCGGGAGCACCTCTCCGTCAATGCACTCTTCTACGCACTGCTCGGACTGGGGCTGCTCTTCTTCCGCAGCTGGCCTTCTCTGCTCAGGGGCGGCGACTATGACCTGTTCGTCTGGGGCTCAATCAACATGGTCCTGCCGGTGGTCCTCGCCGCCGTTGGTATGCGGCTGTGGCGGGGAAGCCGCACGAAGGAGCACTGATCGATGCGGCTACTCATCAGACTGCTCGCCGCATACAACATGCTCGTGGCGCTTGCCGTCACCGTGAAGTCGGTGTTCGATGTGCCGCAGCCGGACTGGGAGCTCCTCAGTTGGCTGATGGCCCCGGCCGTCGTCATCTCGCTGGCAGCCGCCTACTGGTTCAAGCGTCGGTCCGACGCCGACGGCCGGAGCGCGGAAGACACGCTGCGCTTCCTGGATGTCAACGTCCACTTCTTCGCCGCGGCCGTCCTCTTCGTCGGCTACGGGTTCCAGTGGTCCGCATACCTCAACGACCTCGCATGGGGCAGGTCGGGACTCTCCAACACAGGCTCCCTGTGGATATACGTCGACACGCTCGTCATCATGGTCGCCGCGGTGATGGGCGTACGGATGTGGAAGGCTGCAGGGAAGACGTAGAAGAACAGCGGCCCGCGGTTTGGCGGGCGCTGTCACGAAGCGCCGTGTCGTATCCGTTGCCTAGTAGAGGTGCGGCTGCGCCAGCGCGATGACCGACAGCTCGATGTCCGTGATCGCCTGCGACATAGCCTGGCCGATGAGGTCCAGCTTCCGCACCTGCTCGATGCGCGCCGATGCCCGCTCGAGCTCCTCCCGGGTGACCAGCCGCGCGAGGATCCCGCACGCTTCCGCCAGGCAGATGAGCATCACGTCCCGCGGGTCGGGGATATCGTCGCTGAAGAGCACTTCCATGATCCGCAGCTTCACCTCGCGCTCTTCCTCACCGTGCACGGAAGGGTAGCGGCGGGCCTTGAACACCCAGAGGAACCGTTCGTCCCGCTCCTCGAGGATGCCTGCGCTTACGAGCCGGGAGAGGGCCTCCTCCCTGATGGCGTCGCCGTTATGAGCTGTGCGTTCCACCCAGAAACTGAGATTGCGCTCCTCCACCGTCTGGATATCGGCCAGCGTGGGGTCGAGCAGGCTGTCACCCGTCGGGGTGCCGTCGATCAGGGCGAGGTTCTCGACGTCGGTGTCGATGCGGTTCTCCATCGCCAGGTCCATCAGGACGCCGCCTGCCAAGGCGTAGTTCAGCGCCAGTCTCGGCACGTGGGCGAACGACCCGTCTTCATCATCCAGGAGCAGGAGGACGATCTCTTCAGCGAATCTCAGCATGATGGTTTGCGCTCCCTCGTTGACCCGGCGACGCGCCGGGTGGATAAGCCCATTATGGCCTACGCTATAACGCTCCCGCAATGATGCGCCCGCGCCCTTTGTCTATCGATACCAGGGCCATGTAGTTGCCTTGAAGCGCACGCACTCCTGCCGATGCGCTTGCCTGGTATTGATATGAGTCGTAGCAGACCTATTGACACATCCTTTTCACTTTGATACAGTTCATATCAAGTCAAGCGAGCCAGATGATGCAAAGAAGACTCGCGTAGAACAAGGAGGAGACTCATGGCTATCGAACGTTGGACCCCTTTCCGAGACCTGCGCCGGTTCGAGCGCATGCACCGCCACTTCGGCGTACCGTACCACTACCCCTACGCCGGGGGCTGGGCCATCCCGCTCGACGTTGAGCGCGACGGCGACGACTTCGTCGTGAAGGGCACGCTGCCGGGCGTTGCGCCCTCGGACATCGACATCACGATCGAGGACGGCGTCCTCACCATCGAGGGCAGGACCGCGTCGGAGGGTGAACACGAGGAGGGGGGTTACCTCCTGCGTGAGCGCCGCACCGGCTCCTTCCGCCGCTCCGTCCGCCTGCCGGAGAGCGTAGACGTGGAGCATGCAGCTTCCTCGTACGAGCACGGCGTCGTGACCGTCCGCCTTCCGAAGGCGGAGAGCAGCAAGGCAAAGCGCCTCACTCTCCACGTCTCCGACGAGGCCCCGGCGCCCGATCCGGCCCCCGCGGCGTAAGCCCGATCCCTTCCCCCTCGATGGGGGAAGGTTAGGATAGGGGTGAGCCCTATGGCGGAGTGCGCAGGGCAGGGGTGAAAGGAGAGCCCTCGCGAGGAATCGCGGGGGCTCTCCTGCGTCTCGCTAGAGCAAGTGCGCAGACGGTTCCGGCATTCCCAGGTGTGTTACCTCGAGGTCCGGCAATCGCCTTGCCATCTCCACCGCTACGTCCATCCGGTGACACTCGCGCGCGTCCCGCTCCAGGCACATGATGGCAACCGACCGGTGGCGCTCCAGCAACGCGGCGAGTTCCGGGTAGCCGTCCTCGGGGCTGTTGATCACCACCCTGCCGGCCCCGCTGAACTTCCCCGCGTTCCCCAGTGCCCGCAGGTAGACGTACGCGATGCCGGAATCTTCGAGCGAAGCCGCCAGGCGGTTCTTCGAGAACTCCGGCTTGAACCTGCTGCTCGCCCACATCCGCACGTCCACCAGCGCCGGGACCTCGTGCTCACGCAGTATGCCGATGACCTCGTCCAGGCTCCGCCTCGAATACCCGATCGTGAATAGTCGCATCTACGCCTCCGATGCCGGACGATATCACGCCCGCACCTCCTCGGAACCCGCTCTGGGTACGAGTAACGCGGCGCGGCCTGTATACTGACGTGCCATGACCGACGCCCCGACCCAGGACGCTGCCGCTGTACGCGACACAGCCCTCGATGCACTCGAACGCGCCGGCTCGGCCGATGCGCTCGAAGCGTGGCGCGTCGAGTACCTGGGCCGCTCCGGCAGGATGACCCAGGTGCTCCGGGGCGTCGCGCAGCTCCCGCCGGAGGAGCGCCGCGCCGCGGGCGCCGCCGCCAACGAAGCGAAGAACGTCCTCGAGCAGCGACTCGCCGACCGCCGCGCCGAGGTCGAGGCCGCACTCGCGGAGGGCTTGGGCGCGGACGCGATAGACGTCACGCTGCCCGGTAGACCCGCCCCGAACGGGCGCTACCACCCGTCCACCATCGTCATGCGCGAGATCGAGGCCATCTTCCGCGGCATGGGCTTCCAGGTCGCCGAAGGCCCCGAGGTCGAGTGGGACCGCTACAACTTCGAGATGCTCAACATCCCGAAGGACCACCCCGCCCGTGACATGTTCGACACCTTCTGGCTCGACGCGAACCGCGACCCGGACGGCGGCTTCACGACGCTCCTGCGTACGCACACCTCGCCGATGCAGGCGCGCATCATGGAGGCGTACCAGCCTCCCATCCGCGTCATCGTCCCCGGCAAGTGCTACCGCTACGAGGCCACCGACGCCACCCACGAGTCGCAGTTCCACCAGATCGAGGGGCTGGCCGTAGACAAGGGCATCACGTTCGCCAACCTCAAGCACACGCTCTTCCAGTTCGCGCGCCAGATGTTCGGCCCGGAGACGCGCGTCCGCTTCCGCTGCGACTACTTCCCGTTCGTCGAGCCCGGCGTCGACATGGCCATCGAGTGGCGCGGCGACTGGCTGGAGATCCTCGGCGCGGGCATGGTGCATCCCAACGTGCTGCGCGCTGCGGGCTACGACCCGGACGTCTACACGGGCTTCGCGTTCGGCATGGGCCCTGAGCGCATCGCCATGCTCAAGTACGGCATCAACGACGTCCGCCACTTCCTCGCCAACGACGTACGCTTCCTCCGACAGTTCCGCTGACTCCACCCTCCGTCGTCCTGCGCAGGCAGGAACCTCGTACCCCACCTCTCCCTTGGGGAGAGGTCGACGCGCTTGCGCGGCGGGTGAGGGTGAACCATACGGCGGGGCGCCCTCGCCTTGTCCCTTCCCCCTCGACGGGGGAAGGTTAGGAAGGGCGTGAACCGGGGTGGAGCGGGGATATGCCACCTAAGCCACACCCCATGCCATGGCATGGGGGCGTATGCTATAGGCCATGGCTGCGATAGTTCCCGAAACCGAACGCGAGCGGAGCTACTACCGCTGGTACGAGTTGAGCCTGCTCTACCACGACGCCGTCCGCAGGGGCGTTCCCGCCGCCGAGGTGGAGGCGACCAAGGTGCTCGCCGACGAGGCTTGGGACGCCTACGTCGAGACGATATCCGACCTGAAGGGGCCCCGGCTGGAGTAACACCATGGCCACCGACTTCCTCTCCATCGACGACGTCACCGACGACGAACTCGCCTGGCTGCTCGACACCGGAAACGCCTACGCGTCGCAGCGCGAGGGCGGCCCGCAGCCGCTGCAGGGACGGACCATCGCGATGCTCTTCGAGAAGCCGTCGCTCCGCACCAAGGTCTCGTTCGACATCGCCGCATACGAGCTCGGCGGCCACGCCGTCTACCTCGGCGCGGACGAAGTCGGGCTCGACAAGCGCGAGCCGGTCGAGGACGTGGCACGCGTGCTCGAGCGCTGGGCGTCCGTCATCGTGGCGCGCGTCATGGCGCACAGCACGCTGGAGCGCTTCGCCGCGAACGCCTCCGTGCCCGTCGTGAACGCGCTCTCCGACGTCGAGCATCCCTGCCAGGCGGCAGCCGACCTGCTCACGATCCGCCAGAGCAAGGGCCGCGTCGAGGGGCTGAAGGTCGCCTACATCGGAGACGCCAACAACTGCGCTCTCAGCCTCGGCCTCGGCGCGCTGGCGCTCGGCGCGCACTTCGCGGTCGCGTCGCCCGACGGCTACGCCTTCCCCGATGCGGACGCCGCACGTTTGCGGACGCGCTCGACCGGCGGTGCGCTCATGCTCACCACCGACCCCGACGAGGCCGCCGCCGACGCGGACGTGCTCTACACCGACGTCTGGACGAGCATGGGACAGGAGGCCGAGACCGCGCAGCGCCGGGCCGCGTTCCAGGGCTTCCAGGTGAACGAGCGCCTTCTGGCGCGCGCCAACTCCGGCGCCCTGGTCATGCACCCGATGCCGGTCCACTACGGAGAGGAGATGGAGCCGGGGATGCTTGAGCACCCGCAGTCCGTCGCCTACACCCAGGCCGAGAACCGCCTGCACGCGCAGAAGGCCGTCCTGCGCCTGCTCGTTGCCGGCGAGTAACACCATGACTGCTACTACGCCCCAGACGGCGGGCGCCCCGCCCGCCACGACGCTCGTTGCCATCGTCGGACGCCCCAACGTCGGCAAGTCCAGCCTGTTCAACGCGCTCCTCGGCAGGCGCTCCGCTATCGTCGCCGAGGAGTCCGGCACGACGCGCGACCGCATGATCGCGCCCGCCGAGTTCGAGGGACGCCACTTCCTGCTCGCCGACACCGGCGGGCTGCTGCCGGAGCCCGAGACCGAGATCGAGGCCCACATCGCCGCACAGGTCGACGCCGCCATCGCGGGAGCCGACGCCGTCATCTTCGTCACCGACGCCCGGACCGGCCCCGCCTACGCCGACGAGTACGTCGCACAGCGGCTGCGGCAGGCGCACAAGCCCACGGTCGTCGCGGTCAACAAGGCCGACAACCCCAGCCAGGAGTCCCTGGCGAGCGACGCCTACGCCCTCAGCCTCGGCGAGCCCGTCCCCGTGAGCGCGCTGCACCGGCGCGGCCTCGGAGACCTGATGGACGCCCTCATGGCCCAGGTGCCGATGGACGACGCTGCGGACGCCCCTGACCCGGAGACGCCCCGCATCGCCGTCATCGGCAGGCCGAACGTCGGCAAGTCTGCGCTCACGAACGCCATCCTGCACGAGGAGCGCTCCATCGTAAGCCCGGTGCCGGGCACGACGCGCGACGCACTGGACACGCCGTTCGAGTTCGAGAGCGCGCCCGCCGTCCTCATCGACACCGCCGGCATCCGCCGGCGCGGCGCCGTCCAGCCCGGCATCGAGAAGTTCAGCGTCCTGCGCGCCGCAGCCGCCATCCACCGCTGCGACGTCGCCATGCTCGTGCTCGACGCAACGAACCCCACGACCGACCAGGACCTCCACATCGCTGGGCAGGCGGCGGAGGCGTTCAAGTCGCTGCTCGTCATCGTCAACAAGTGGGACCTCGTCGAGCACGACGACCCTCGCCGCGAGGAGCGCCGCTTCACGCGGCTGGTGCGCTCGCGGATGCGCTTCCTGCCCAACGTTCCGGTCGTGTTCACGTCGGCCATCGACGGCGGCGGCGTGCCGGAGGCGCTGCGCACGGCGTTCGACCTCCACGCGAAGCGGACGCAATGGGTCGACGGCCCGCTGCTGAACCGCGCGGTGATGGACGCCGTCTCCCGCCACCTCCCGCCCACGAGCGCGGCGAAGGGCTCGCTCAAGCTGTATCGCGTCAAGCAGGAGTCCGTCCGCCCGCCCACGTTCGTCTTCTTCGTGAACAACACCGCCCGCATCCACTTCTCCTACGAGCGCTACCTCGCCAACACGATCCGCGAGGAGTTCAGCTTCGACGGCGTGCCGCTCAAGATCGAATTCCGGGGCAAGGGCGGCGTGCACGTCATCGGCGACAACCGTTCGAAGGCCGCTGCGCGTGCCCGGCGCGCGGGGAACAGGAGCGCGCGTTCCTCGAAGCCACGGGAGCGGAGGTAGCAATGGAGTGGCTGCTCGTCCCCGCCGCGTACCTCCTCGGCAGCGTCCAGCCGGGGCTCCTGCTTGTGCGGCTGCTGCTGCGCCGCGACGTCCGCGAGGTCGGCAGCGGCAAGACGGGCATGACGAACGTGATGCGCACCGCGGGGAAGAAGGCGGCGGCGCTCGTGTTCGTGCTGGACGTGGCGAAGGGCGTGGCGCCCGTGCTCTTGGCCGCGGAGGTCTCCGGCGACGCATGGCTGGAGGCGGCCACCGCGACAGTAGTGGTGGTGGGCCACGTCTTCCCGGTGTTCGCGGGCTTCCGGGGCGGACGGGGTGTTGCGACCGGCGTCGGCGCGGCATCCGCGCTGCTCCCGTGGGCAGGCATCGCGGGCATCGTGTTCGTCCCCGTGGTGCTGCTCACGCGCTACGTCTCGCTCGGTTCTGTCGTAGGGGTGGGGGCGGTGTTCGTGGGCTTCGTTGTGGCGATGGCGGCGTACGACCTCCCGACCCCGCACTTCGTGTTCGCACTCATCATCGGCCCGCTCATCATCGGCATGCATCGCGACAACATCGTGCGCCTGCTGCGCGGCACCGAACGGCGCATCGGCCAACGTGAGGAAGAGAAATAGCGACGCCGGCAGCGCCTACACGCCTCCCAGGCAGCCGACAGCACGAGAAAGCACAGGAACACGAACGTGAAGACCGCCGTCGGCCCTGCGAGCGAGTGCACACCCACGACCCCCAACAGCACCATCCCCGCCACCGCGCCGACTCCCGCCACCGCCAGCATCCTGCCTCGCACGCTCTCCTCGACAATCCGGCCGTCCAGCCATCGCGTTCTCCCCTGAGCGAAACACCCCCTGAGGGCAGACTCAGGCTAGGGAGCGGGGCTTCGACCGGGCAAGGGGCGGGTGTCACTGGTAGGTGACACCCGCCCCTTTCGCGGTCGCCCCATGCCCGCGTACGCTGTCTCGAGGCGGCGGACGGAGCGACAGCCTGCCCGTCCTCTCATCCCTGGACACGATGTTTCATTCCGTTACATCTCCTGCACATCGGGTTACAGCGCACGAACAGCGGCGTAACAGCCGGTTACAGGCGGCTGGCCGGGGTCACGAGTGGAAGTGACGGAATGAAACAGGATGTAGCACCAAGAAGAAACGAAGGCGCCCGGCTGCGCTGACTGGGACAGCGGGACGGAGGCAGGGTGGCATTGGAACCGGAAAGCCCACGGACGGGACGAGCAGGAATGAGTGGAAATGGAGGGCGGATGAGCAGTTGTGGGGAGCGAATGAGCAGCAATGAGCAGTTCGACTGCTCGCGCTCAGTCGCCGTTCCAGAGGTGAATTCCGGCAGTATGAGCAGAAATGAGCAGCAGTTCCCCCCAGAACTTCTCTCTGCCTTGCTGATGGTTCGCCGTCGGCCTGCCCGTCCCGCCCATCCTCTCCATCCATATGAGCCTTGAGGTGTAGAATCCGAACATGGCGCGAGAGACCCTGCTCATCGCTACGAACAACGCCCATAAGGTAACCGAGCTCCGCCGGATCCTCGGCGAAGCGGACGTGGCGCTGCTCACGCCCGCCGACGCCGGCATCGCACTCGAGGTCGACGAGACCGGCGAGACGTTCGAGGAGAACGCGCGGCTCAAGGCGCGGGCGTTCTGCGCCGCCAGCGGCCTGCCCTCGCTCGCCGACGACTCCGGCATTGAGGTCGACGCGCTCGGCGGACGCCCCGGTGTGCGCTCCGCGCGCTACGGCGGCGACGGCCTCGACGACGCCGACCGCACCCGGCTGCTGCTCGACGAGCTGGCGGACGTGCCTGAGGAGCAACGCGCCTGCCGCTACCGCGTCGTGCTCGTGCTCGCGAGGCCGGACGGCTCCGAGGAGGTCGTGGACGGCGCGTGCGAGGGCCGCGTGGCCTTTGCTCCTGTGGGGGAGAACGGCTTCGGCTACGACCCCATCTTCTACGTCCCGCGCTTCGGCAGGACGATGGCCCAACTGGACCCCGCCGAGAAGGACGCGGTCAGCCACCGGGGACAGGCGACCCGGCGCATGGCCGACCTGCTCCGCGAACACGCACCGGAAGGGGCCGCGCGATGACGACGCAGATCACCGACATGCTCGGCAGGCCGGTGCGCGACCTCCGCATCTCCGTCACCGACCGCTGCAACTTCCGCTGCACCTACTGCATGCCCGCCGAGGTGTACGGCGAGCGTTACCACTTCCTCCCCCGCGAGGCCATCCTCTCCTACGAGGAGACGGCCCGCCTCACCCGGCTCTTCGTCGACCTCGGCGTCAGCAAGGTACGCATCACCGGCGGCGAACCGCTCGTGCGGCAGGGACTCGAACAGCTCGTGGCGATGCTCGATAGCATCGACGGCATCGACGACCTCACGCTCACGACGAACGGCTACCTGCTGGCAGAGCATGCGGAGACGTTGCGGAGCGCCGGGCTGCGCCGCGTCACGGTCAGCCTCGACACGCTCGACCCGGAGATATTCGGCGTGATGAACGGCAAGGGCTACAGCCCGGAGGCGGTGCTGGACGGCATCGCAGCCGCCGAGCGCGCCGGGTTCGACCCCATCAAGATCAACGCGGTCGTGGAGCGTGGTGTGAACGACCACACCGTGCTGGATATGGTGCGCCGCTTCAAGGGCACCGGCCACATCGTGCGCTTCATCGAGTTCATGGACGTGGGCACGCTCAACGCCTGGCAGCGCGACAAGGTCGTACCGTCGGCGGAACTGGTCGAGCAGGTCAACGCCGTCTTCCCCATCGAGCCGCTTGCGCCCAACTACCGCGGCGAGGTCGCCGAACGCTGGCGCTTCCTCGACGGCGACGGCGAGGTCGGCTTCATCTCGTCGGTCACGCAGCCGTTCTGCGGCGACTGCAACCGCGTCCGCATCACCCCGCAGGGCGAGGTCGTGACGTGCCTCTTCGCCACCGGCGGCACCGACCTGAAGACGCCGCTCCGATCCGGCGAGTCGGACGACGAACTCCGCGACCGCATCGCGAACATCTGGCGCGCCCGCACCGACCGCTACTCCGAGCTCCGCGCCTCGCTGCAGGCCACCGAGACCCGCAAGATCGAGATGTTCCAGATAGGCGGCTAGGATGCCTTCCAGCCCCCAGAAGACGATCACCATCCACACCGACGGCGCGTGCCTCGGCAACCCCGGCCCCGGAGGCTACGGCGCGGTCCTCGACTATCAGGGTACCCGCAGAGAGTTGTCGGGAGGATTCCGGCTGACGACGAACAACCGGATGGAACTGCTGGCCGTCATCGTGGCGCTGGAGGCGTTGAACGAGCCCTGCCAGGTGACCGTCCATAGCGACTCGAAGTACGTGGTCGATGCGGTCGAACAGGGTTGGGCCAGGCGCTGGAAGGCCAACGGCTGGAAGCGGAACAAGAAGGAGGCGGCCATCAATCCCGACCTCTGGGAGCGGCTGCTCCAACTCACGGAGAAGCACGCGGTAACATTCAGGTGGGTGCGCGGTCACGCGGGGAACATTGAGAATGAGCGGTGCGACCGGTTGGCAGTCGAGGCCGCGAACGGCCGCGACCTCGAGGTTGACTCCGTTTACGAGTCCTCGACCACGTATGGGCGCGTGCAGATGGTGTAGACATGGCTGAACTCACCCACATAGACGCGCAGGGCAGCGCCCGCATGGTGGACGTCGGGGACAAGCCGGACTCGGTCCGCACGGCGATAGCCGCAGGTGCGGTCGCGATGCGACCGGAGACGCTGACGCTCATCGTTGAGGGCCGCGCGGAGAAGGGCGACGTCTTCACCGTGGCGCGCATCGCGGGCATCAACGCCGCGAAGCACACGTGGGAGCTCATCCCGCTCGCGCACCAGGTCCCGCTCAGCCACGTATCGGTCGACTTCGAGGCGGAGCCGGGCGCGGACGTCGCCCGCGTCCGCATCACGGCGCAGGCGCGCACGACGGCCAAGACGGGCGTCGAGATGGAGGCGCTCACCGCCGTCTCCGTCGCCGCGCTCACCATCTACGACATGTGCAAGGCGGTCGACCGTGGTATGACCATCGAGGGCGTGCGCCTCGTCGAGAAGACCGGCGGCACCCACGGCGATTACCGCGCCCCGGGCTGATCCCTTCCCCCTCGATGGGGGAAGGTTAGGATGGGGGTGATTCTTCCCACCCTTGACGACGCAGCAGAACGACGAGAGGAGGAGAACCATGGCAGGACTGGGCGTACAGGGTATGACCCACTGGTCGATCCCCGTGAACAACCTGGATGAGTCGGAGGAGTTCTACGGTGACCTGTTGGGCCTGGAACACAAGGGGCGGCTCGGCAACAACACGATGTCGTGCTTCAGCACCGGCGACACCAACATCCTGCTCTGCGAGCAGAAGACGCCGGTCGACGGCTCGCCGCCGGGCGTGCACCACTCCTTCACCGTCACGCCTGAGGTGCTGGAGCAGGCGTGCAAGCTCTTCCGCGAGAAGAACGTGAAGGTGGACAGCCTCGTTTACCGGGCCCAGGGCCACTTCACCGGGCGTGAGCTCTACTTCTTCGACCCCACGGGCAACCGGCTCGAGCTCCGCGACCCCACATGGAGCAAGGGGATGCCGGAGCCGCCGCTGGAGGAACTCTCCGCGTAGCCGGTGACGAAGACAGGCGGGCTGCTCGCCCGCCTGTCTCGTGTCCGTTCGCTGGAGTATCGCCCTAATCCGGCAGCTTCGCCTTGAACTCGGTCCTGCCGGGGAAGTAGCGCCGCATATCCGGCCTCGCGCCGCGCTTCAGGCACTCCTCCTCGAACAGGTCGAGCACCAGCGGGTTCTCGTCCTCGTACTCTACCTGCATGCCGCCCTGCTTCTGGCTCACGTCGCCCAGGCCGGAGCCCGCGAACGGCGTGTGCAGCCCCGCCGCGGTGCCGCCGGAGCCGTAGCCGAGCGCCATGTAGCGCGCTCGCCGCGTGCCGGTGTTGAAGTGCTGGTGGTAGCAGGCGTCGCTCGGCACCACGACCATCGAGCCGTACTGCCAGTCTGCCTTCACCATGTCGGACATGTCCTCCTCGTGCCAGAGCAGCGAATAGCCCGCGTCGCCGCTGAGGATGAGCAGGTGCGCCCCCGGCCCGTGCCGGTGCCCTTTCTTGTACGTCCCGACCGGGAACTCGGAGACGTGGCCCTTCATGGCGTTGCCGGCCATCTCGAACAGCGCGTTGATGCCGCCCGCGCCGCGCTCCACCCACGAGTAGAGCGGCATATCCGGCACGTTCGGGATGAAGCTGGCGTCCCAGACGCGCCCCTTGTACAGCGCGCCGTTGCCGCTGAAGAAGTCGTCCTCCCCCTTGAACCGCTTCGAGAAGACGAAGTCGTTGTTGAAGATGAAGTCGTCGTCCTTGAACAGCCGCATCGTCGGCGGCGCGGTAGTGACGGAGAGGTATCGGGCAGGCTCCGTGCCGCTGCCGTTGAAGAGCTGGTACCAGGCATTGAGCGGGATGGCGAAGAGGCTGCCCTGCTTCCACTCGAACGTCCGCTTCGGGCTGTCGCCGACCCAGACGCTCGTCGCGCCGCGCCCGCTCACGACATAGACGATCTCCTCGTAGAGGTGGTGCTCCGGCTCCGACGAGCCGCCCGGCCTTATCTCGACGAGCTGGGCGTCGTTGATGAGTACGGGGTACGGGATGTTGAGAGCCGCGCCCATGCCGCCCTTGCGCTCCCACGGACCCAGTTCCACCTTCGCAAGATCCTCGAACGCGTACTCGTCGATGACCTTCACTCCCTCCCGCGCGAGCCAGGCACGGTAAGGGTCGTCCAGCACCAGTTGTTCGAGCGTATCCGGGTCAGGTTCGACTGCTCGCAGGATATCGGCATCGGGGTCTACTGTCGTCATGACGTCCCTCCTCGTAGGAATAGGCGCAAGTGTCCCTGCGCGCGGCGGAGAAGCATGTCGCGCCACTCTCGATACCCCGCCGCGCGGGCATGATAAGCAAAGGCAACGTCCTATGCCATCTTTGACACTCGGGGGGTGCGCGGCTATACTCTCCCTTCGGGCATTACGCCCAAACCTCAGAGAGCGCAGAGACGTGCCCAAGCGTACATGGCAACCGAAGAAGCGGCGCCGCCAGCGGCGTCACGGGTTCATGGCGCGCATGCACACGCCGGGCGGCCGCAGGGTGCTGAGCGCACGACGCCTGAAGGGTCGCCACCGTCTCGCAGTCTAAGGACCACCTTGCGGGATTCGTCTCCCCATGACGGGGCAGGGTATCAACCGCGCGCAGCGGCTTCGCCGCCAGCGCGATTTCCAGGCTTTGCGCGAGAACGGCGCTTCGCGCGCACATCCGCTGCTGGTCATGCGAGCGATACCGAACTCTCTCCCTCACGCCCGTTTCGGCTTCGTCGTCAGCAAGCGCGCTGCGCCGCTGTCCGTTACTCGCAACCGGGTACGCCGCAGGCTCCGGGAGGCCGTCCGAGCGCTGCGTTTCCAGGATGGCTGGGACGTGCTGCTCATCGCCCGGCAGAGCACGGCGGAAGCGCCGTTCGATGCGTTGCAGGGAGCCACGGCGTCGCTCGCGCGCAGGCTGCGCCTGCTCGCACCAGAGGATGCCGAGCAGGGTACGGAAGCGGGTTCTGATGCGTAGGATGGCGATAGGGTTGATCTCCGCGTACCAGCGTGTGCTGTCGCCCTACTGGCCGTCGTCGTGCCGGTACGAGCCCACGTGTTCCCACTACGCGCAGGAAGCGATAACCGTGCACGGCACGGCGAAGGGGTCGTGGTTCACGCTGAGACGGCTTGCCCGCTGCGCTCCGTGGGGCGGCAGCGGCTACGACCCTGTGCCTCCGCGGCATACCAAGGTGAACGAGAACGCCGGAACCGGCCTCGCGTAGGCCGTCTCCGGCTACACCGGAGCGTCTGCTACCGGCGGATGCTCCCAGAAGGATGCATAGGTTGAACCAGACCGGCGCCTATCCCGGACGCACGGGGCTCTCTCCCGCGCTCATGCTACTCGTGGCCATCGTCTTGGCCGTCCTGCTGGCCGGGTGCGCGCAGAGCAGGAACGCGGCGACGCAGAGCTGGTCAGGCGTCGCGGTTGAGGGCGACTCGACGTATGTCGGCACGCGTGAAGGACGCCTCATCAGGCTGTCGCTGGACGCCGGGCTCGCCCAAATCGCGCCCTACCAGGTCCCGCAGCCGGACCGCGAGCAGGGCTTCCCCGCACTGTACGGCACCCCTGTCGTCGAGGATGGACGTGTCTACGTTGGAACGTACAACGGCATCGTGCTCTCGCTCGACGCGAACAGCTTCGGCGACGCACGCACGTTCGAGATCGACGGCAACGACCTCGCGAAAGGCATCGCCGGGTCGGTCGTCCCGCACAACGGTTCGCTGGTCGTAGCGGCAGCGGAGGACGCTGGAGAAGGCAGACTCTACGTGCTGGAAGCCTCCAGCCTTATCGAGCAGTGCCGCTTCCCGGCCCGCAACGAGACACCAGTGGGACAGCTGTGGACGACGCCCCTCGTTCAGGACGGCATCGCCTACTTCGGCGACCAGAGCAAGCGGGTGCACGCCGTCTCCATAGCGGACTGCCGCCCGGTCTGGGACCAGCCCGCGCAGTTGGACGGAGCGGTTGTCGCGCCCCCGGTCATCGCCGGAGGCCACTTGTATCTGGGCGCGTTCGATCGCGCGTTCTATCGGGTGAACCTTGCCACAGGCGCACCTGAGAAGCTGTTCGAGGCGAACAACTGGTTCTGGGGTGCCGCCGTGACGGACGGGACGACCATGTTCGCCCCCAACATGGACGGCAACGTGTACGCGTACAACATCCAGTCGGGGCGCGTCGTCTGGGCATACCCGGGGAACGACGAAGGCGAGCCGGTGCTCGCCTCCCCTGTGCTCTCTGGTGAAGAACTGGTGTATGCGTCGGACTCCGGCATTATGGTAGTGCTGGACAAGCAGAGCGGCAGCCGCCGATGGGACCGCCGCGTCGGGAACGATGTGCGCGCGCCCCTCGGTGCGGAGGGGCGGCTCGTGTTCCTGCACTCCCTGGACGAGACCATCACTGCGATAGACCTGGACACGAAGCAACTGGCCTGGGAACGCAACCTGAACGACGTGAAGTAGGCGGCTGAGCGAATGGAACTGCTGACACTGCTCTGGAACGAGGTCATCACCAAACCGATGACCAACAGCCTGCTCGTGCTCTACGTCTGGTTGGGCTCCAACCTGGGCTTGGCCATCATCGCGTTCACTATCCTCGTTCGAGCGCTGACCTACCCGCTCGTGGTGCGGCAGTTGCGGCAGACGCGGAAACTGCAGGGATTGCAACCGCGCGTCAAGGAGATCAACGAGAAGTACAAGAACAACCCTCAGCTGCGCGGCCAGGAGGTGATGAAGCTCTACAAGGAGATGGGTGTTAACCCCGTGGGCTGCCTCGGCCCGCTGGTGATACAGATGCCCATCTTCATCGGTCTCTTCTGGGCGATCAACGGCGTGCTGCCGTTCACCCCGGAGAACCTTGCCGGTCTCTCCGGCAAGCTGTACAGCTGGCTGCCGTTCCTGAACAGCGCCGTACCGGTGGAGCGCAACTTCCTGGGGATGGACCTCGCGCTGGAACCGATGCGCGTCGGCAGCATCCTCGGCTACACCCTCGTGGCGCTCTCCGGTCTCAGCATGTTCGTTCAACAGAAGATGAGCCAGGTCGCCTCGGCGGACCCGGCCCAACAGAGCACCCAGCGGATGATGCTGTTCATGTTCCCGGTGATGTTCGGGATGTTCAGCCTCTTCTTCCCCATCGGACTCGTCATCTACTGGGTGGCCTCAACGCTCATCGGCATCGTGATGCAGTATTTCGTTACCGGTTGGGGCGGCCTCTTCCCGCAGGCTGAGAAGGCCGGGAGTGGGACGCCGAAACTCGGCCCCACGCTGAGCGCCGCCATACCGGACAAGGAGGAAGGCGATGGAGGACCAGAGCCTCGTCCGGTCAGCGAAGACAGTAGAGGAGGCAATCGAACTCGCAACCCTGGAGCTCGGCGTCGGTCGCGACGAAATCGAAATCGACGTCATTAGCCAGGGGCGCAGCGGCATCCTCGGCATCGGCGCGGAGGATGCCAGGGTCCGCGTCCGGCGCATCACCGGCGGGGATGGTTCCGCCGCTGTCGCGCTCGGTGTCGTGGAGCGCTTCCTCGACTGGATGGACGTAGATGCGGTGGCAACTATACGCAGCTCCGGCGGCGGCGAAGAGATGCCCATCATCGACATCCAAGGCAGCGACGCCGGTCTGCTCATCGGCCACCGCGGCGAGACCCTGCGGGCATTCCAGTTCCTCGTCAATCTTTCCCTCGGCAGGGGCGAAGGGCGCTCCACGGGTATCGTGCTCGACGTCGAGCAGTACCGCGAGCGGCGCTCGCGGCAACTGGCCACTCTGGCGCGGCGCATGGCCCAGCGGGCCATCTCCAGCGGCAGGTCGGTCGAGCTCGACCCGATGTCGCCTGCCGACCGCAGGGTGATCCACTTCACACTCGCGGACTATCAGGGAGTTGAGACCCAGAGCGAGGGCGAGGGAGCGGACCGCCGCGTCGTCATCATCACCACCGGCGAGGCGCCACGACCGTCCCGCGGAGGGCGCGGCGACGGGCGCCGCCGTTCCCGCTCCTAGCGCGCCATGACGGCTCAGCCCGCGCCGGAGATGCGCCTGGCGGACAGGCGCAAACTGCTGCTCACGCTCGGCTTCCCGTACGTGCTGCTGCTCCTGGCGTCTCTCGTGGAATGGCCATGGCGCGCGCTCGATCTGCCGGGTGTGCTCGGGACGCTCACCCCGCCGAGCTTCATCCTGCTCGTCGTCACGGTTGGCGCCTCCACCTACGCACTCCTCAAGAAACTGCCGCTCTCCATGATCACGTGGCTGCCCGCCGGGCAGGGCGCCATCGTCCTGCTGGCCACGGGACTGATGGCAGGTGGAGCACCGGAACAGCTCACCCAACTCGCGCTCATCATCGCCTACGGCCTCATCTTCCTCATCGTGCTCGGCATCACGACGGCTATAGCGGCCCACGGCGGCGCCATCGCCATCGCGTTCATCTCGTTCTTCGTCTTCACGAGGGCAGCGCGCTTCCCCATCTTCGAGGTCGAGGACGCAGTCACTGCGAATGCCAGCCTGTTCACATTCGCTGCTGCCGTACTCGCCGTAGCGGAAATCGTGCTCATGGTCTGGCTCGCGCGCAGGCTGGTGGAGGCGGCGGACGAATCGGCGATGGGGACAGCGCTCTGGATCGTGGGGCTGACGCTCGCGCATGGCCTGCTTGCCAGTTGGCAGTACCCGATTCAAGAGGGCTCGTTCAACATCACCGTTTATGGAAATGGGATCCTGTCCTGGCTCATTTTCGCGACCATCCAGTTGGGCATGGCGGGCGTGCTCATCCGCTTCCGGCGGGCGCAGTTCCGCGAGCAGCAGATACAGCAGGACGCGTCGTCCACAACCGCCGGGGAAGAGCAGCCCCTGACCGAAGTTACTCCTCCGGCGCGCCAGCTCCGACGCGGCGGGCGCCCCACCCCGCGACGGCGGCGCAGATAGCGCGTCACCCGGCGCTTACGCGATGCAGCGCCGAGCGGTACGCTGAGAACGCAGTCAGCAGACTCGTGCAGAGGTACCGAACGTGACCACAACGGCGGACGCCGCGCCGAAAGCGCCTCCAGGTGAGGAGACCATCGAGCCCCGCTACGCGGAAGTGGTGGTGGACGCGCGCACCGGCAAGGCCGGCGACACGTTCACCTACTCCATCCCCTCCTACATGCACGTAGAGCCCGGGCACCTCGTCCGTGTGCCGTTCGGGCCTCGCACACTCAACGGTGTCGTCACCGGCCTGCGCGAAACGCCGAACGTGGACTACACGCGTCCCATCGCTTCGCTGGTGGAGGAGCAGCCACTCCTGACGCCGAAGCGCATCGAACTGGGGCGTTGGCTCGCTGACTACTACCGGGCGCCTGCATTCGACTCGTTCGCGCCCATGCTGCCACCGGGCATGCGCGGCAGCGCCCAGACCTACGTGCAAGCGGCCGCCGACCCGCCTCCCGGCATCGAGGAGCGGCTGCCGAAAGGGGCGCAGCGCCTCCTCGCACATCTCCGCGCGAACCCGGGAGCGCATCGGACCGCATCGCTGACGGCGACTCTCGGGCCGTGGGTGCGGAACGCCATCCGCGCGCTGGTCGAGGCAGGTGCAGCCTCCGAGAAACTGGTCGAACCCCACCGCAAGCCGTCCTCTCCCCGAAAGACGTGGCTCGTCCCCGAAGCCTCCGCTTACGCGCTCCGCGAACTGGCCGACGAGCAGTCGCGCGCGCTGCGCCGTGCCGGGCTGTTGCGGGAACTCGCAGGCTCTCCGTCAGGGCTGACCGCAGCAGACGCCCGGAACCGTTACGGCAGGACGGCCGTTGCCAGGGCCATCGAGATGGGGCTGGCAACGCTTCAGGCAGCGCCTCCCACACCGGAGACGGCTCCCCATGCTCCGCTCCTGCCGACCCCCGACCAACAGCGAGCGCTCGCCGCGCTCAAGCGAACGATGGACGACCCCTCGGCGGCGCCGCGCACCTGGCTGCTGCACGGGGCGACCGGCAGCGGCAAGACGGAGGTGTACCTGCAGGCCATCGCTCACTGCCTGGCGAAGGGTCAGCAGGCTATCGCGCTCGTGCCTGAAGTCGCACTGACTCCACAGATGACCCAACGGTTCAAGGAGCGCTTCCCTGAGCAGGTCGGTGTGCTGCACAGCAGGCTCACGCCCGCACAGCACCGGGACGAGTGGTGGCGCATCTTTCGAGGAGAGCGCAGCGTGGTCATCGGGCCACGCAGTGCGCTGTTCGCGCCGGTGGAGGACCTCGGTCTCGTTGTGCTCGACGAGGAGCACGAGTGGACGTACAAGCAGTCCGACGCCCAGCCTCACTACCACGCCCGCGAAACCGCAGAGCAACTCGCTTCACTCACGGGTGCCGTTGTCGTGCTCGGAAGCGCAACACCGGACGTAGTGACCGCATGGCGCGCAGACCGGGGTCTCATCGGCAAACTCTCTATGCCCGCTCGGATCGAACGCTCAGGCGCGCCCACGTCCCTCGCCGAGGTTGACGTGGTGGACATGCGGACGGAGTTGCGGGAGGGAAACCGGAGCATTTTCAGCCGACTGCTGCAGGAGCGGTTGCAGGACACTCTCGCAGCAGGACGGCAGGCGGTACTCTTCCTGAACCGCCGAGGCGCCGCGAGCGTCGTCGCGTGCCGCAGTTGTGGGCTCGTCGTGCGCTGCCGTCGGTGCTCGACGCCGTTCACCTACCATCGTCCGTTCGACGGCGCAGGTACCGGGCAGTTGCGCTGCCACCATTGCGGCAGGGGACGGGCGGAACCGAGGCGCTGCCCCCAGTGCCGGAGCATCCACATCCGCTATCTCGGGTTGGGCACCCAACGGGTGGTCGACGAGGTGCGCCGCATCGCCCCGCACGCCCGCGTACTACGCTGGGACAGTGACACCGCGTCCACCACAGGCGCGCACGAGCGCCTGCTCCGTTCGTTCGCCGAGGGAGAAGCGGATGTTCTCGTCGGTACGCAGATAGTTGCGAAGGGGCTGGACGTTCCATCGGTCGATCTCGTGGGCGTGGTGCTGGCGGACATCGGCATCCACATGCCGGACTTCCGGGCGCCGGAGCGCACCTTTCAGCTGCTCACGCAGGTGGCGGGGCGCGCGGGGAGAGGGCCGCAGGCGGGGTACGCGGTCGTACAGACCTACCTGCCGGACCACTACGCGATACAGGCCGCCGCCGGGCAGGACTACGCAGCGTTCTACTCCACCGAGATGGAACATCGCCGTGCGCACGGTAGCCCTCCCTTCAGCAGACTCGTTCGACTGCTGTACGACGGCCACTCGGACAGGCGCACGGCGCAGAACGAGGCCCAGCAGCTCGCCGGCCGCCTGCGGCGAACGGTGCATGAGTGGGACATGCGCGGCGTGGACGTCGTCGGCCCTGGGCCCACCTACCCGCCGCGCATCCGGAACGCGTGGCGCTGGCAGCTGCTCATCCGCGCGCCGGAGCCTCGCCTGCTGCTGGACAAGCTCAGCATCCCTTCCGCATGGCGCGTGGACGTCGACCCCGTGAACATCGTGTGAAGCGCTCGTATAATCCTTGTATGGCCGTCCTGCAGATGCACTACATCCCGGACCCTGTCCTGCGCGAGCGCGCCCGCAAGGTGCGCGACCTCACCGACCCTGCGCTGCGCAAGCTCGCGGACGACATGATCGAGTCGATGTACCACTACAACGGCGTCGGGCTCGCCGCGAACCAGATCGGGTCGCTCAAGCGCATCTGCGTCATCCAGTTGCCGGAGGACGAGGAGCCGACGGTGCTCCTGAACCTGGAGATTACGCGCAAAGAGGGCGAACGCGAGGTGACGGAGGGTTGCCTCAGCCTGCCCGGCTGGCAGGGCCGCATCCTCCGGGCGGAGAAAGTGTGGGCGCGCGGCGTGGGGCTGGACGGTAAGCCCATACGATACAAGGGCGCTACGGAGTTGCTCGCCCAGGCGCTCGAACACGAGTACGACCACCTGAACGGAGTGCTCTATACAGACTACCTGCGCTCGCAGGACGACCTGTACGAAGTAGAGCAGGGAGAAGAGGAGGAAGGGGAAGGAGCGGTAGCCAGGACAGCGGGCTAGCGCTTGCCGCCGCCCTGGGTGCGCTCCTTGATGCGCGCCGCTTTCCCGGACAGGCCTCGCAGGTAGTACAGCTTGGCGCGGCGCACCTTGCCCCGGCGCACCAGTTCCACGCTGTCCACGTTCGGGGAATGGAAGAAGAAGGAGCGTTCGACCCCGACGCCTGACGCGACGCGACGTACCGTGAAGGAGCTGGCCGGGCCGCCGCCGCGCTTCCGGATGACAACGCCCTGGAAGCTCTGCTGACGCCGGCGCTCGCCTTCGCGGATCCAGACGTTCACCTTCACGGTGTCGCCCGGCTGGAACTCCGCGATCTTCTCGTTGGGAGTCAGTGCCACTGCGTCGCGCGCTTCCATGGGAGTACCTCTTACCGTTGCATGGCGCCCGTCCGCAACGGGCAACCGCTAGAGTATACGAGAACACGAGAAGCGGGGCAACGGGCGTCAGGTGGCGGAGATGGCTTGCACCCTGCTCAGCATCTCGTCCCACGGGTCGCCACGCGGCGGCAATTCGTCTATCGGCAGCACTTCGCTGCGGTTGTTCCGCCAGCAGACGAGGCCTCCGGATACGCCGTCCAGGAGAGCGTCGGCCGCTTTAACGCCCATGCGCGTTCCGAGGATGCGGTCGAACCGGGACGGCACGCCTCCTCGCTGTATGTAGCCGAGCACCGTGTAGCGGGCGTCGTAAGGCTTGTCTGATTCATTGATGAGCTGAGCGAGCTCCGCCGCTCCCCAGCGTGCCCCTTCCGCCAGAATGATGATGAAGTGGCGCTTGCCTCGCAGCCAGACCTGCCGCATCTCCTCGAACACCTCTTCCAGCTCCATCGGGCGTTCAGGGGTGAGCACCATCTCCGCGCCCGTGGCAAGGCCGGCCATGACGGCGATGTATCCGCATTGCCTGCCCATCACTTCGACGATCATGGCTCGCCGGTGCGCGGCGGCGGTGTCCTGGATCCGGTCGATAGCTTCCATCGCCGTGTTGATCGCCGTGTCCGCCCCGATGGTGATCTCCGTGCCGGGCATGTCGTTGTCTATGGTCGCGGGGATGCAGACGACGGGCATGCCGAGCTTGTGTAGCTCCCATGCACCCTGCATGGAGCCTTCGCCGCCGATGACGACCAGCCCTTCGAAACCTTCCGCGCGCAGGTCTTCCACGGCCTTGTTGCGAACGTTCGGGTCCAGGAAAGGCTCGCAGCGTCCCGCTCCGATGATGCTGCCGCCGTGCCGCAGGGACCCGGCGACATGCCGGGTAGTAAGCTCTTCTACCCGGTGGTCGAGGAGGCCGTTGAATCCGTCCCAGAAACCCCAGACCTCGGTGGAGCGGAACAAGGCGGTGCGTGTGACAGCGCGGATAGCCGCGTTCATGCCCGGAGCATCCCCGCCGCTGGCAAGCACGCCGATCTTCTTCATAATGCAGCGATTGTAGCACCGCCCTGTTTCGCAGATGGTTTCATGAACGTTAAACCCGTTTGACTGCCGTACGGGGGCACCCTTATACTCAGGAAGCTTGGTGGTTTGAGCGGGGCGGACCCACCCGTACCCATCCCGAACACGGAAGTGAAACGCTCCAGCGCCGACGATACTGGCAGGGCAACTTGCTGGGAAAATAGGTCACCGCCAGGCTATTAGACCGATGAGCGCCCGGGCAGCTGCCCGGGCTTGCTTGTCCCCTTCCCAACGACTCACGGGCGCGCTGTCGGGCGCCATGTGGCAGTCGCTTCCGCTGAGCGTCTAATGCACCTCCTTCTAGGGTATGCAACCTAGACGTCAGGCCGTAGAATCGCCCTCTGGCGAAATGCCGATTCGGAGTGACCGTGTCTGAGCAGATGAGCACGGGTGACCCCGGCGAACCAACGATGGCGGAGCTCCTCCGGGAGGAGGCTCTGCCGCAGGAGTTGCGCCGGGGAGACATCGTACCCGGACAGATCATGGAGATAGACCAGGACGGGATCCTCGTCTCCATCGGCTACAAATCGGAAGGCATGGTTCCAGCCCGTGAGATGCGGACCCTGACGCCGCACCCGAGCGCCCACTACAGCATCGGCGACACCATCAACGTCTATGTCATGGACGTCACCGGCCCTGAGGGGCAGGCGCAACTGTCCATTGACCGCGTGCGCGCGCTCAGCGCCTGGCTGACGCTCGAAGAGGCAGAACGCAACGATACTTTCGTAACCGGGAAAGTCACTGGCCACAACCGCGGGGGGATGGTCGTAGACCTGAGCGGACTGCAAGGCTTCATCCCCCTCTCGCAGGTCGCGATCGCGACAGGTGCCGATCCGGAAGCCGCTCTTGCAGCGCGTGTGGGAGAAGAAGTATCGCTCAAGATCGTCGAAGTGAACCGGAAGCGCAACCGCGTGGTCCTCACGGAGCGGGGAGCGCTTCGCGAGCAGCGAGAAGGGCTGAAAGACCAGCTGCTGAGCACACTACAGGAAGGCGATGTTCGCCACGGGCGCGTATCCGGCCTCTCCAACTTCGGTGCGTTCGTGGATATCGGCGGCGCCGACGGACTCGTTCACATCTCTGAGCTATCGTGGTCCCCGGTGAGCAACGTCGCGGACGTGCTGGAGGTAGGGCAGGAAGTCGATGTACAGGTGCTGCGTATCGACCGCGACAACCGCCGTATCGCACTCAGTCTCCGCCGCCTCACGCCCACCCCCTGGCAAGCGGCCATGGAACGCATGCACGTGGGACAACTGGTGACCGGCACTATCACGAATTTCGCCGATTTCGGCGCATTCGCGCGCGTAGAGGACGGCATAGAAGGGCTCATACACATCTCGGAACTGACCGAAGCACACATCCGTCATCCGCGTGAAGTCGTTAATATCGGTGATACAATGACGCTCCAGATAGTAAGCCTCGATCCGGAACGTCATCGGCTCGGACTTAGTCTGCGCCGCGTAGAGGAGACGAAGACGCCTACTGAACATCATGACCCGGTCGAATATCACTCATTCCTCGACTTCGGCAGGGACAGTGGGCTCGCGCAATAGACCGCGATGTGATTAGATAGAACCGGAGGCGGTCATGGCCAGCAGATTCGAAAAATTCTCGGAACGTGCTCGCAGGGTGCTTTCGCTCGCCCAGGAAGAGGCGCAGCGGTTCAACCATAACTACATCGGCACCGAGCACATCCTGCTTGGCCTCGTCCGGGAGACGGACGGCGTCGCCGCCCGCGTCCTCAGCAGCCTGAACGTCGAACTCTCCAAGGTGCGCTCCGCGGTCGAGTTCATCATCGGCAGGGGCGAACGCCCCTCCCCCGGCGACATCGGCCTCACGCCGCGCGCCAAGAAAGTGATCGAGCTGGCCGTGGACGAGGCACGCCGCCTCACCCACCACTACATCGGCACGGAGCACCTGCTCATCGGCATCATGCGCGAGGGCGAGGGCGTCGCTGCAGGCGTGCTCGAGAGCCTCGGCGTCTCGCTGGACAAGGTGCGCGCCGAGACGACGCGCATCCTCAACCAGAGCGTCTCTCAGAGCCAGGGGCACAGCCGCTCCAGCAACCGTACGCCCACGCTGGACCAGCTCGGCATAGACCTCACCAAGTACGCGCAGGAAGGGAAGCTGGACCGGGTTGTCGGCCGCACCCAGGAGATCGAGCGCGTCGTGCAGATCCTCAGCCGCCGCAGGAAGAACAATCCCGTGCTCGTCGGCCCGCCCGGCGTCGGCAAGACCGCCATCGTGGAAGCCCTCGCCCAGAAGGTAACCACCGGCGACGTGCCCGAGCACCTGAGCAACCGCCGTGTGGTCACGCTGGACATGGGTGCCCTCGTCGCCGGCACAAAGTACCGGGGCGAGTTCGAAGAGCGCCTGAAGAAGGTGGTGGAGGAGATCAAGTCCTCAGGAAACTGCATCCTCTTCATCGACGAGATGCACACGATGGTCGGAGCCGGCGCGGCCGAGGGGGCCGTGGACGCCGCGAACATCCTCAAACCGTCACTGGCGCGCGGCGAATTGCAGTGCATCGGCGCGACGACGCTCGACGACTACCGGAAATACGTGGAGCGCGACCCCGCGCTGGAGCGCAGGTTCCAGCCGGTGAACGTCGAAGAGCCTTCTGTTGAGGAAACCATAGAGATACTCGACGGCATCCGGCCCAAGTTCGAGGAGTTCCACAACGTCGAGATCGACCACGAGGCGCTTCGGGCCGCCGCCAGCCTCTCCTCGCGCTTCATCGCCGACCGCTACCTCCCCGACAAGGCCATCGACCTGATGGACGAGGCTGGCTCCCGCGTGCGCATCCGCACGAGCAACATGCCGCTCTCTGTCAAAGAGTCGCAGAAGATGCTGGAGACCGTCCGCCGCGACAAGGACGAGGCCATCTCGCAGCAGCAGTACGAGTACGCCGCCGAGCTCCGCGACCGCGAGGTCAAGCTCGCCGACAGCCTCCAGCAGTTGCAGAGCGAGTGGCGCGAGACCTCCGGAGACGAGAAGGCCAGGGTCACCGAGGAGGAGATCGCGGAAGTCGTCAGTATGTGGACGGGCATCCCCGTGACCCACATGGCGGTCGAGGAGATCGAACGCCTCCTCCACATGGAGGAGAACATCCACAAACGCATCATCGGCCAGGACGAGGCCATCGTCGCCATCGCCAAGGCCGTCCGGCGCGCACGCGCGGGCCTGAAGGACCCCAAGCGCCCTATCGGCAGCTTCCTTTTCCTCGGCCCCACCGGCGTCGGCAAGACCGAATTGGTGAAGGCGCTCGCGGAGTTCATGTTCGGCTCCGAAGAGGCGATGGTTCGCCTCGACATGTCGGAGTTCATGGAGCGCCACACCGTGGCGCGGCTCGTCGGTTCGCCTCCCGGGTACGTTGGCTACGAGGACGGGGGCCAGTTGACCGACGCCGTCCGCCGCCGCAGCTACACCTGCATCCTGCTGGACGAGATCGAGAAGGCGCACCCCGAGGTCTTCAACCTGCTGCTGCAGATCTTCGACGACGGCCACCTGGCCGACGCGAAGGGTCGCAAGGTGGACTTCCGCAATACCATCATCGTGATGACGTCCAACATCGGTTCGGACCTCATCAAGCGCGACACCTCCTTCGGGTTTGCAATGGTCAACCAGGCCAAGATGGAGGAGAACGCCTACGAGAAGATGAAGACAAAGGTGGAGGACGAGGTCAAGCGCTTCTTCCGCCCCGAGTTCCTGAACCGCATCGATGGTCAGATCGTCTTCCACGCGCTCACCAGGGAGCACATCGTCAGCATTGTCGACCTGATGCTGAACGAGGTGCGCAAGCCGATGCTGGAGAAGGGCCTGAGCCTCGAAGTGACCCAGGCTGCGAAGGAGTGGCTCGGCGAGAAAGGGTTCGACCCCACGTTCGGCGCGCGCCCGCTCCGCAGGCTCATCGAGCGCGAGATGGAGGACACCCTCTCCGAGGGCGTCATCCGGGGCGACTACCGGCCAGGACAGACCGTCGTCGTTGACGTTGATAACGAGGATGAGGAGAACCCGAAACTCGCTATCAGCGTGCAGAGCGACGACACACCCGAACTCGCTGAGGCGGCAGCTGCTCCTGCAGCCGAGTAGCACGACGCAGCAGAGAACGCTCAGGCAAGGGGCGGGTGTGACACCCGCCCCTTGCGCATCTATCGCGGATTGTTGGACGATGCGCTCGCGATGCGGAACGCTGGGACCAGGACCACCTTCCTCTGCCGGGATTGCGGGCACTCGTCGCCCAAGTGGAACGGCCGCTGCCCTGCCTGCGGCGCGTGGGGCACGATTACCGAATTCACGGAGCCAAGGCGGCCTGCAGGGCAACGAACAGCCGCGACCCTCGCTGCGCCGCGCGCTGCAATTGCGCCTGCACCGCTCATCGAGCAGCCCTGCTCGGACGGTGAGCGCATGTCAACAGGTCTCACCGAGGTAGACCGCCTCCTCGGAGGCGGCATCGTTGCGGGCTCCGTCGTGCTGCTGGCAGGCGACCCCGGCATCGGTAAGTCCACGCTGTTACTGCAGGCTGCCGGTTCTATCGCAGAGACAGCAGGCCCGGTCCTCTACGTCTCCGGCGAAGAGTCAGGCGCCCAGGTGCGCCTGCGCTCGGAGCGCCTCGGCGTACGGAGCCCGGACGTACGCTTCTCCCCCGAGACCGACGCTCCTACCATCGGCTCGCTGCTCACGAGCGAGCACCCCGCGTTACTTGTCGTGGACTCGATACAGACGCTCACCTCGCCTGATGCGCAGTCGGCCGCAGGCAGCGTCGCCCAGGTGCGCGAGTGCGCTCAACTGCTGATCGGCTGGGCCAAGCAGGGCAACATCCCCATCGTGATGACCGGCCACGTCACGAAAGACGGCAACATCGCGGGCCCACGCGTGCTGGAGCACATGGTGGACGTCGTGCTTGCGATGGAGGGTGAAACCGTCAGTTCACTCCGCCTGCTGCGCTGCTCCAAGAACCGCTTCGGAGCGGCCAACGGCGTCGCGCTGCTGGAGATGCGGAACGAGGGACTCATAGAGGTTCGCGACCCTTCAGCTCTCCTCGTCGGGGAACGCGATCCCTCTGCGCCCGGTTCCGCCGTGGCTGTGACGATGCAGGGGAACCGCCCGCTGCTGTGCGAGGTGCAGGCGCTCACCAACACATCGGTGTTCAGCCCACCCCGGCGCACCGCGACGGGCGTGGACTTCAACCGCATGGCGATGCTCGCAGCCGTCCTCTCACGCCGCACGGGCATCAGCATCGGCAACCAGGACGTCATGGTGAACATCCCCAGTGGACTGCAGGTGGCCGAACCCGCGCTCGACCTCGCTATCGCTACCGCCATCGCGTCGAGCTTCCTCGACGCCCCGATACACCCGGCCACGGTCCTGGTAGGCGAGGTAGGACTGAACAGCGAGGTGCGGAGCACCGCTCACCTCGAGCGCCGCCTGGAGGAAGCCGCGCGCCACGGGTTCGAGCGCGCCCTCGTTCCGCAGTCGGCGCTGCGCTCGCTCGACGCGCCGTCCGGCATCGAAGTCGTGGGCGTTGCCGGCGTCCGCGAGGCCATCGCCCAGGCCATCCCTGCGCGTTGACGGGTCGCCCGTTCCCCACGTTCCGCTCTGCTAGCATAGGTATATGAGCACTGCGCCTCCGAAGCGCCTGCCCGAGTGGCTGAAGGTCCCCTGGCCAGGTGGCGAGAACTACCTCCACGTCCGCCGGATGCTCCGCGACGCGGAACTCCACACCGTCTGCGAGGAGGCCCATTGCCCCAACATCGGCGACTGCTGGGAGCGCAAGTCTGCGACTTTCATGCTGCTCGGCGACGTCTGCACCCGGGCGTGCCGCTACTGCGCCGTGACCAGCGGCAAACCCGCGCCCCCCGACCCCGCGGAGCCCGCGCGGCTCGCACGCACGGTCGAGCGCCTCGGCCTCCGGTACTGCGTGCTCACCTCCGTCGACCGCGACGACCTCCCCGACGGCGGGGCGTGGACGTTCGCGGAGAGCATCCGGCTCATCACCCGGCGGGTCCCTGGCTGCGAGGTGGAGGTGCTGACCCCCGACTTCGGCGGTAACCTCGACGCGTTGCGCTCTGTCCTCGACGCGGGCCCCGCCGTGTTCAACCACAACATCGAGACCGTACGCCGCGTCTTCAAGAGCGTCCGCGCCAGGGGCAACTACGACCTCTCGCTCGCGTTCCTGGCCAAGGCTCGCGAGTTTGCTCCGGAGATACCCACCAAGAGCGGCATGATGGTCGGGCTCGGCGAGACCACAGACGAGGTCCTCGCGACGATGCGCGACCTGCGGGAAGCAGGCGTGCAGCTGCTCACCATCGGCCAGTACCTGCGACCGTCTCTTGGACACATCCCGATGGACCGCTTCTACCACCCGCGCGAGTTCGCCGAACTCGAGCGCGCAGGCTATGAGATGGGCTTCTCGCACGTCGCCTCCGGCCCGCTCGTCCGCTCCTCCTACCACGCAGGCGAGCAGCGCGCCGCCGCCCGGTAAACCGTGCGCATCGTCAGCATCCGCGAGACGACCGCCAGCATGCGCTCCGATATCCGGAACGCGGTCATCGACTTCTCGCAGATGACTGCCTCCGTTGTCGCCATAGTCACGGACGTGGTGCGCGCCGGGAAACCGGTCATCGGCTACGGGTTCAGCTCCAATGGACGCTACGCCGCGGGCGGTATCCTCCGCGAGCGGTTCATCCCCCGCATCCTCGACGCCGACCCCGCATCGCTCCTCGATGAGCATGATTTGCTCGACCCGCACCATGTGTGGGGCGTGATGATGACGGGTGAGAAACCCGGCGGTCACGGCGAGCGCTCGGTTGCCGCAGGCGTGATCGATATGGCGCTCTGGGATGCCGTGGCCAAGGCGGAAGGGCAACCCCTGTACCGGCTCCTCGCACAGCGCTACGGCAACGGCGCTCCACCGGACGACGCGTGGGTCTACGCTGCGGGTGGCTACTACCAGCCCGGCAAGGGCGTTGAAGCGCTGCAGGACGAGATGCGCGCCTATCTCGACATCGGCTACGACACCGTGAAGATGAAGATCGGCGGCGCGCCGCTCTACGAGGACCTGCGGCGCATCGAGGCTGCCATTGCGGTCACCGGCAGCGGCGTGAGCCTCGCCGTCGATGCCAACGGACGCTTCGATCTCGACGAGGCCCTGGCCTACGGTGAGGCGATGGCCCCCTACGGCCTGTGTTGGTACGAGGAGGCGGGCGATCCGCTCGACTACGCACTGCAGGCCGAGCTGGCGGGGCACTACGCACCGCCGCTCGCGACGGGCGAGAACCTCTTCTCGGTGCACGACGCCCGCAACCTCGTCCGCTACGGCGGGATGCGCCCGGACCGCGACGTGCTCCAGTTCGACCCTGCGCTCAGCTACGGGCTCGTGGAGTACCTGCGCACCATCGAGATGCTGGAGTCCTCTGGTTGGTCGCGCAGACAGTGCGTGCCGCATGGCGGCCACCTCTTCGCGCTGCACATCGCAGCCGGAATTGGGCTCGGCGGCAACGAATCGTATCCCGGCGTCTTCCAGCCGTTCGGGGGGTTCCCTGACGGTGTGCAACCGGAAGGAGGGCGGGTACGGCTGCCGGATATCCCGGGCATCGGCTACGAACTGAAATCGGGTCTCTACGCGCTCCTCAGAGGTCTCACGGAGTAGGAGAAACCATGCGCATCGCTGTGCTCGACGACTATCAGGGTATCGCCCACGGACTCGCAGACTGGGACTCCATCACGGGCGCGGAAGTGACGTTCTTCCACGAAGCCATCGCTCCGGAGGAGATGCCAGAACGCCTCGCCCCGTTCGACGTGGTCCAGATGATGCGGGAGCGCACGCCTATCCCCGCGTCCGTGCTGCGTCAGCTCCCGAATCTGAAACTGCTCTCCGGCACCGGACGCCGCCAGCCCCACGTAGACGGAGAGGAGGCGGGCCGACTCGGCATACCGGTCACCGGAACGGATGGCGCAGGCGATTCGACGCCGGAGCTCGTCTGGGGGCTCATCATCGGCGTCACGCGTCACATCGGCTGGGAGGACCAGCGCATGCGAGAGGGGAAATGGCAGACGCGGCTGGGCGTGGGCCTCGCAGGCAGGACGCTCGGTGTGCTGGGGATGGGACGTATCGGCACGAAGATTGCGGTCAGTGCGCAGCAGACCTTCGGCATGAATGTCATCGCCTGGGGCCCGACGCTAACTGCCGAGCGCGCTGCTGCAAGCGGCGCAACCTACGTCTCCTGGGACGAGCTCTTCTCGCAGGCAGACATCCTCACCATTCACGTGCCGCTGACCGACCTGAGCCGGGGATGGATCACGGAGCGCGAGTTCGGACTGATGCAGCCCTCCGCCTTCCTCATCAACACGTCACGCGGCCCCATCGTGCGGGAGGAAGCGTTGCTGGCAGCGCTCCGTGAGCGCCGCATCGCGGGCGCGGCCCTGGACGTGTACGACGTTGAACCGCTGCCTGCCGACCACCCGTTGCTCGGGCTCGACAACGTGCTGATGACGCCGCATCTGGGCTACGCGACGCTGGACAGCCTCGCGGCCTTCTACCGGAACTCCGTGGACAACATCAAGGCGTGGGCAGCAGGTGAACCCATGAACGTGCTGAACGCTGATGCCCTTACAGAGCTTCGCCGCTAGTTGCGGCGCTGCGCGAGGTAGTCGACCAGTGCGTCGAGCGACCGGCGCGCACGTGCGTCGGGCAGCGTAGCGACCGCGGCACGAGCGGCATTCCGGTAGCCCTCCAGTTGAGCCATCGTCTCGTCTATCGCCGACGAGTTGCGGACTAACTCCACCATCGCCGTGAGGTCGTTCTCGTCCCGGCTGCCGTCGCGGAGGCGGCGCACTACGGCCTCGTTCGGATGGGCCGCGGCGAAGAGCAGCGCGGGCAGCGTGAGCGTCCCCTGCAGCAGGTCGTTCCCCACGGGCTTGCCCAACTCCTCCTCGCTGCTGGTGAAGTCGAGTACGTCGTCCACTATCTGGAACGCCATGCCGACGTTGTAACCGAACGAGCGCAGCGCCTGTGTCTCCTCCTCCGGCGCTCCGCTCAGCACGCCGCCGGACTCCGCCGCGGTGCAGATGAGGGACGCCGTCTTGTCGTAGATGCGCCGCTCGTAGTCCGCGGACGTCTGCGACCAGTCGTGCTTGCTGATGCGTTCCGTGAGCTCGCCACGCGCAAGCTCCATGATCGTCTCGGCGAAGCGGCGCACGACGCGGATGTTGCCCGTATCACAGACGAACGTCGCCGATGCCGCGAATACGTAGTCGCCCAGGAGCACGGCCATGTCGTCGCCCCAGAGCCTGCTCACCGTGGCACGCCCCCGTCGCTTCTCCGAGTGGTCCACCGTGTCGTCGTGGATGAGTGAAGCGATGTGCAGCAGCTCAACGGCGGTGGCCATCTTCACGATGCGTTCCTCTTCGCCGGCGCGCAGCGCGCCGGCAAGGAGCGTTATCGTCGGGCGCACCAGCTTCCCGCCGCCTTCGACCACGTGAGAGACCATGTCGCGCGGCACGCCGGAGTTCTCGGCCAGATCACCCAGATTCCCTGTCACCAGGTCGAGACCGTTCAGCACGGGTTCGTAGATGAACCGCGCCGAGCCATCCAGCCGGTCGCGTACCGTGATCGTTTCCGTCATGTACTCCGTCCGCTACCCGAGTTTGACCAGCATCTCGTCGGCCACGGAATCGTCCAGTTTCGTGAAGAGCGGCCTGGGCTCCGGAAGCGGGACGCCCGGCTCGCTGGTTTCGAAGCGCCAGCCCACGCCCGCCACCTCCCCATCCCGGCCCAACAGTTCGTGGAGACGCTGGGTGCTGAACGGCAGGAACGGGTTCAACGTCACCCGCAGCGCCATCAGCGCCTGCATCGCCGTGTAGAGCGTCCGTCCGGCGGCGGCCCTGTCCGTCTTCACCTGCTGCCATGGCGCTTGCGCGTCGAGATAGCGGTTCACCTCACGCGCCAGGCCCATCGAGGTGTTCAGCGCCTCCCGGAGACGCACCGCTTCGAGCGACTCTGCGACCGCTCCCATAGTGGCTTCCGCCTTGCCTATCAGCTCCCGGTCGGCTTCGCCGAGGTTGCCGGGGTCAGGCACGCACCTGTCGAAGTTACGGTAGACCTGCGTCAGTACGCGGTGCACGAGGTTCCCGAACGTGGCGACCAACTCGTCGTTGTTGCGGCGAACGTACTCGCTCCACGTGAAGTCGGCGTCGCCGGTCTCGGGCAGATTGGCCGCAAGGTGGTAGCGCAGGGGGTCGGGCGGGAATCGGTCGAGGTAGTCCGGCACCCACACCGCCCAATTGCGACTCGTGGAGAGCTGCCTGCCTTCGAGGTTGAGGAACTCGTTGGCCGGCACGTCGTAGGGGAGGATGTACGCCGCCTGCCCCAGCAGCATCGCCGGCCAGATGATGGTGTGGAATGGGATGTTGTCCTTGCCGACGAAGTAATAGGAGCGCGTGGACGGGTCTTCCCAGAAGGGACGCCAGGCGTCCGGTTCGCCCTTGCGGGCCGCCCACTCCACGCTGGCAGAGAGGTAACCGATGACCGCCTCGAACCAGACGTAGATGCGGCGGTCCTCGTAGCCCTCCGCCGGAACCGGCAGTCCCCAGTCGAGGTTGCGTGTGATAGCGCGGTCCTTCAGCCCTTCACGCAGGAACCCGAGCGTGAAGTTCCGCACGTTGGGACGCCAGTGCCGCTGCTCCTCCACCCACGCAGCCAGCTGGTCGCGGAAAGCGCTCAACCGCAGGAACTGGTGATCGGTATCACGGATCTCAACAGGGTAGCGCTCCCCGTCCACGTTATACGCGGGGTTGCCGAGGTCCACGGGATCGAGGATGGCGCCACAGTTATCGCACTGGTCACCGCGGGCGTCCTCGAACCCGCAGTGCGGACAGACTCCCCGTACGTAGCGGTCCGGCAGGAAGCGGTCGAAGTCAGGCGAGTACGCTACTTTCATGCTCGCTTCATAGATGTAGTCCTGTGTCTGCAAGGCACGCCAGAGGCCGTGCGTAACCTCCCTGTGGTTGTCCGTCATCGTCGTCGTGAAGAGGTCGAAGGAGATGCCCAGCCGCTCCCACGATTCGAGGAACGAGGCGTGGAACCGCTCGACCACCTCCCGCGGAGGGACGCCCTCCATGTCCGCGCGCATCGTGATCGGCGCGCCATGGGAGTCGCTGCCCGACACCATGAGCACTTCGTTGCCACGCATACGGTGATAGCGGGCGAAGATGTCCGCCGGTAGGTACGCCCCTGCGATGTGCCCGAGATGCAGCGGGCCGTTGGCGTAGGGCCAGGCGACCCCTATGAGGATACGTTCAGGCATGGATTACTCTCGCGTATTCTAGCAGTCTCAAGACGGCAACGCGGGCGGCTCCATGCCGGGACACTCTCTAGGCTTCCTCCCATGCCGCATACGCCACACGGCGCGGCACGCCCAGCCCACGCGACACTTGTACCGCGGCGTCCCGACGGCTGAGCCCCGACGCGCGCGCAGCCGCCATCGCCTCCGCGATACGCTCCACCGAGAGTGGTTCGCCGGGAGCGGCGTCCCGCGCTCCCTCGATGACCACCGTGAACTCGCCGCGCGGGGCATCGAAATAGGCGATGGCCTCCCGGACCGTCCCACGAAAGACCTCTTCGTGCACCTTCGTCATCTCCCGGCACACCGCCATGGGCCGGTCGCCGAGCGTGTCAGCGATGTCGTCGAGCGCGGCGCGCAGCCGGTGCGGCGCCTCGAACAGGACGAGCGTTGCACGCAGCGAGGACGCCTCAGTGAGCGCGGCGCGGCGCGCCCTCGTCGTTCGCGGCAGGAATCCGAGGAAGTGGAACGAATCCGCGGAGAACCCCGCGACCGCAAGCGCGGCGGTCACCGCGGACGGCCCCGGCACGCTCACCACGTCGAATCCGGCCCGCGCAGCCTCGGCAACGAGTCCAGCGCCCGGGTCGCTCACGCCGGGCGCACCCGCGTCCGTCACGAGCGCCACGTCGCCTTCACGCAGCGCGTCGAGCACCGCAGGTGTCCGCTGCCGCGCATTGTGCCGGTTGTAACTGACGGTGCGTGTGGACAACCCCAGATGGCTGAGGAGCTTCCGCGTCTGCCGCGTGTCCTCGGCGGCGATCAGGGCCACCTCCCCCAGCACGCGCGCTGCGCGAGGCGTGAGGTCTTCGAGGTTCCCGATGGGGGTCGCAACGACGTAGAGAGTTCCGGTCATGGCTGCCCTGAGCACGGCTATAATGCGGCGCGAGGCATTATAGCGAGACGCCTCCTGAGGAGAGGGACTATGGACGCGCTGTACACGGAAGAGGAACGGCTGCTGCGGAATACGATGCGCGAGTTCGCCGACGCCGAACTCGCCCCGAACGCTGCTCGTTGGGACGAGAACGAGGAGTTCCCCTGGGAGAGCGTCGAGGCCATGAAGCGCATGGGCCTCATGGGCATGACCGCGAAGGTCGCTCACGGCGGCGAGGGGGCGTCCTATGCGGAACTTTCCATCGCGGCCGAGGAGGTAGCACGCGCCTGCATGACCTCCAGCACCACGCTCCTCGCCCACCTTTCGTTGGGCGTCTCAACGATCGACCGGTTCTGCAACGGCGAACAGGCCGAACGCTTCCTCCCCCCCGCATGCGCGGGCGACAAGATCGTGGCGTGGGCGCTTTCCGAGCCGAGCTCCGGCAGCGACGCCGCCGACATGCAGACCACCGCCGTCCACAACGGCAACGGCGCGTACGTGCTGAACGGCTCCAAGATATTCATCACCAACGCAGAGCAGTCCGGCCTCATGGTCGTCTTCACCGCCACCGACCGCTCGAAGGGCTACCGGGGAACGACCGCGTTCGTCGTCGAGAGCGACAGCCCCGGCATCGAGATGCGCGGCATGCACGGCAAGCTCGGCATCCGCGGTTCAGGCACCGCCGAGGTCTACTTCAACGACGTGCACGTCCCTGTGGACAACCGCCTCGGCGAGGAAGGTGAAGGCTTCCGCATCGCCATGACCATCCTCGACTCCAGCCGCATCTCGCTCGCCACGCAGTCGGTCGGTCTCGCGCAGGGCGCGTTCGAGGCCGCCATCCGCTACACGCAGCAGCGCGAGACGTTCGGGGAGTTGCTCAAGGAGCGTCAGGCCATCCAGTTCATGCTCGCGGACATGGCTACACAGATAGACGCCGCGCGGCTGTTCACCAGGCGCGCCGCCCAGCTGAAGGATGCCGGGCTGCCGCACAACCGCGAGTCAGCCATGGCGAAGCTGTACGCCTCCGAGGCCGCGCACTTCTGCGTCGACAGGGCAGTCCAGATATTCGGCGGCTACGGCTTCTTCAAGGAGAACCCGGTTGAGCGCATGTACCGTGACCAGCGCATCACCGAGATCTATGAGGGGACTTCCGAGGTGCAGCGCATCGTCATCGCCCGCAGCCTCCTCAAGGAGTACGCGATCGAGTAACGCTCTGCCGCGTTACGTGCGGCATTAACCCCAGAGCACCTCGCTCGCGAGCCTCGCTCCTTCAGACATGGCCCGGAACTTTGCCCAACACACGTCAGGCGTGCCCACGCGGGTTCCCAAGCCACAGTCCGTGCCCGCCATCAGGTTCTCTTTCCCAACGATGGACGCGAACCGCAGGAGACGCTCGGCGACAAGCTTCGGATGTTCCACAAAATCGCTGAAGTGGCCAACGACGCCGGGGATGAAAATCGCGCCGTCCGGCAGGGTAACGTCCTTCCAGACCTCCCATTCGTGCTGGTGACGCGGGTTCGACGCCTCGATGGAGTACGCCTGCGCCTTGACGCTGAGGAAGATGTCCACCATGTGCTCCAGCCCTATGTCGGACACGTGCGGCCCGTGATAACTGCCCCAGCAGGCGTGCAGGCGTATCTGCTCACGCGGGATGTCGCGCAGCGCGTAGTTCAACACTTCAACGCGCTCCTCGGCGAACCTGCGGTACGCGGGGATATCCATCTCGGTCTGTATCTGCCAGGCATCGAAGAGGTCGGGGTCGTCTATCTGCAGGATTATCCCTGCATCCGCGATGGCCTTGTACTCCTCGTGCATGGCGTCGGCGATGGCATAGAGGAACTCTTCTTCCGAGGTGTAGTACTCGTTCCACAGCCAGTGGTCGATGCTGCCCGGCGCGACAGCCGGCAGGAACGGTTCCGCATCGCCGATATCGCCCAGGGCAGCCTTGAAGCGCGCGATATCGCTCTGCACGAGTTCCGCACCCACGTACGTGATAGGACCAACGCAGAAGAGCTGTTTGTCCCGCGGACGCCTCACGACGAACCCGCGCGGAGAGTCGAAGTACCCGGGGAAAGCGAGCCTGTCCCGAGCGGATATCTGCTCGGGCTCCGGCCCCTCTCCGGGCCCGAACGTGCGTAACTCGATGCCGCCGAGCCGTTCGTTGGCATAGTTCGTGAAATTCGTCTTGCTCAGTTCACCGTCGTTGATACTGTCCATGCCGCAGTCGATCTGCTGGCGAACGATGTCGGCAACCGCCTCAGTCAGCCGCCCGTCGAGTTGCTCTTCGTCTATGGGGTCTCCTGCAGCCTTGGCCGCAACCATCTCCCGAACGTCATCCGGCCTCGGCAGGCTCCCTGCGTGCATGGTGCGTATGCGGTCATTACTACGTTTCATGGCCCCTCCTTGCGGCCTCCGATTCTCCGCAGGAGATATGCCGGACGCAAGCAGGCCGAGCCGGGGTGCATACCCGTGAGCACTCGATGCATAGATGAAGCCCCGCACGGGTCGGTGCGGGGCTTCCGATGGCGGGGGAGGACTCCGCCATGGGATACGCAACTGCAGGTCAACGAGCGGAAGCGTCCCGCTCCCCTTCGCTAACGCGTCGAGAAGAACGGGATGAGTGGCTCCGCCCAGATAACGGCCATCACGTAGTCCATCACGATCAGGTTGAACAGCACCACGAACGGCACCGCGACCGCCAGGCCTATCCAGCGCGTGCGGCCCTGCAGGAAGAGCAGCGTGGGACCGATCGGGAAGACCATGGTTGCCCACTTCAGGCCGATCACGAAGATGAGCACGACGAAGAAGGCCACCCAGCCGATGATGAGCAGCGCCGTCTTCACAACGCCTTCCATCCCTGCGCTCCTCATCCCTATATCCATGATTGCGCCGGTCTTGCCTCGCCGCAGGTCGTGGACGAGTTGGACGCTGCTCAGGATGATGACTGCGAGACTCAGCGACACTGGGAAGACCTTTCCGCGCGTGGGAAACCCGAACCACGCCTCCTGCAACGCCCAGGCCGCCATCCCGATAACTGCCATGGTGAAGATAGCTGCCGGCGTTAGCGCCCACGTGCGTTGCCTGGTCTTGACGGCTGCCGCAGCGCCGGCGATAGCCGCTGGGTCATCTCCGCTCGCGCCGCGCACCACCGGCATGGTTTCCTCATCAGAAAGCGTCCCCGCGGTACCGATATTGCCCATCTTGGAGAACGTGACGGCGATTGCCACCGCCAGGATCAGCAATACGATGGTCAGCGGCCTCGTCAACAGTCCACCCATGCCGTGGATGGAGATAGCCGACTGGAAGTTGAACTCGATGATGCGGCCCAGGATGAACCCCAGCAGTAGGGGCGGCCTCGGCCATTTGTACTGCTTCATCAGCAGGCCGAGCAACGCTGCGGACACGATGATGTAGATGGCGATCAGGTCTGTCGACGAGAGATAGGCGGACAGGAACGAGATGGGAATGATGATCGCGCCGATGAGCGGGTAGGGGATCAGCGTGAGCTTCGCCAACTGCCCCGTGAGGAACATACCGATGACGGTAACCGCCAGGTTCCCCAGCGCGAGGCTGAAAACCATCATGATGGTGATGTCGGCGAACCGGTCCAGCATCGGCGGGCCGGGCGTTATGCCGTAGGCCAGCATGGCGACGATGACGAACGCCCATGCCCTGCCGCCCGGCACGCCGAACGCCAGCGTGGGAATCGCCTGTCCCGCTTCCTTCGAGTTCTGCGCGGCTTCAGCAAAGAGCACGCCGTCCAGCGAACCCTTACCGAACTCGCTCTTGTCTTTGCTGAAGAAGATTCCCATCGCGTAGGAGAGCCAGTCGACAACTGCCCCGCCTATGCCCGGCACGGCTCCGAGGAACACACCGAAAAGTCCGTTCCGGATGGCTATGTTCCACTTGGTGAGTCCGTAGCGCACACCCCTGAAGACCTCACGGTTGTTGACCACCGCCCCATGCATAGCGACCGGCCGCCTCGTCATGGTCAGGTCGATCATTTCCGGCAACGCGAAGAGCCCGATAGTCGTGGCGATCAGTGGAAGCCCTTCCCACAGGTGCAACGATCCGAACGTGTATCGGTGCGCGGCCGAGATGGGATCGATGCCGATGGTGCCAAGCAGCAGGCCGAATGCTGCAGCCGCCAGCCCCTTCACCATCGCGCCGGAACTGAGCGCTGCGACCATCGCGACACCGAACAATGCCATGGCCGCTATCTCGGGGAACCCGAACGCGAGGATGAACGGCTTGATGACCGGGATGACGATAGCGAGCGCCAGAGCTCCGACGAGACCACCCATCGCAGAGACCGCGTAGACCGCTCCAAGCGTGTGCGCGGCCAGTCCCCGCCGGGCCAGCTGGTTACCTTCCAGGAACGTTACCTGGGTCGCTCCACCGGGCTGGCCAAGCAGCACGGCAGGGATCGAGTCCAGTGTGTTGTCCACGCCTGTCAGCGTCGCCAGCATCACGATGCCGATGAGCGGGTCTTCTATGTTCAGCACGATGAACGAGATGGAGAGCGCCATCACCAGGGTCGCGGAGACGCCTGGCAGCAACCCGACGAAGACAGCCATGAAGACAGCGACAGCGAACGCCGCCCAGTAGCCTCCATTGCCAAGGTACGACAGACCCTCAAGTAATTCGCTCACGTGCCGCCTCCATCATCCGGGCGGCGGAGCGCTGATGCTCCGCCGCCCGTTGTCAGACCGCGTGACGAACGCTACCTCGTGAATTTGTCGTACACGGACTCCTGCACTTCCCGTAGCTGCCCGATGTTGCGCAGGAACGCGTCCTCCACCTGCGCGAAAATCTCCTGCAGCTCGGCACCGCTCTGCTCAATCTCGATCGGCTGGCCGAGTATCTGCTCGAAGTCGGCGCGGAACTCAGGGTCGGCCAAAGCTTCGTCCCATGCCCTGCGGAGCGTATTGACGATGTCCAGAGGGGTGTCGGGTGGCGCCAGCAGGTTCTTGCCCACGAACGTCTCCGGGGCCATCAGCCCGTCCCAGATGTCCCGCTGCTCGTCAGTGATGAGGTCACGCGCGTAGGGGGCATTAAACTCGTCAACCTCGGCATTGCCCACGATGACGCCGCCGGGTCCGGCGAGGCCTGCAAAGGGCTTGATGAAGCCGCTGGAGATCCATCCGGGCCTGCGCTGAGGCAACTGGTACCACACGCTCCCCGCAGTGAAGCTGTTCACGTCGCCTCGCTCCAACATCAGCAGCGTCTGTTCGGTGCCGGTCGAGGCAACCAGCTTGTACTGGAACGGCAGGTTGAGCCAGTCCGCCAGCAGGAAGTTGCCTAGCGCGGTTACTCCTGTCAATTCTTGTGGCGTAGGCGCAGAACCTGCCCCGACGAGTGTCGGGCCGGATGCCCCCATGGCCTCCGTGATGTCGTTGTAAGGCAACTCGTGGCCGTTGATCATCCACACGGCGTTGCGGGCCACCGGAGCGCCGATCACCTCGAACCCGGACGCCTTGAAGATGGCATTCGGGTCTGTGGACGACTGGATCGGTGCGGTCGCGTTGTAGATGATGATGAGGCCGTTTGGCTCGGATTCCCAAACGAAGTTGCTGGCAGCCAAGGAGGGCGTCAGGTTACTGACGACGATGCGAGGGTTGCCCGGTATGTACTGACCCCATTTGGCCGCAAGGAAGCGTGCCTGTGTATCGGTACCACCACCCGGGTTGAAACCGACGACCATGCGGATGGTCTTGCCCTTGAAGTGTGCCTCCGCGTTGAAGGACGGCAACGGCGTTGCGGTGGGAGGCGGCGGAGCCGACGTGGGCGTCGCGGTCGGCGCTGGAGCAGGCGCGCCAGGCTCAGGAGTGGCTGTCGGTTCACTTGGCATGCTTGGGGCAGATGTGGGGGTTGGCTGCGGCGCCGGCGCATCGGGAACCGGTGTAGCCGTCGGACGTGGGGTGGCAGTCGGATCGTCGGAGCCGCCGCATGCGGCCAGCACTAACACGGTCAGCGCTGCTATGGCGATGAACAACAGGTATGAGCGGTACGCCTTCTTCATCACGGTCTCCCTCCAGCGGTTAAACCGCTCAATCTCGTCCGGTATATAACCACATGGAACCGATAACGGCAAGGAAATCAACCTCTGCGACGAATGATGAACACAGACTCCCCTGAGCGATTCTTATGCCCCACCCCACAACACCTCTGTGTGAAATGCGGTACCATCCACGCATGACACTCGCAAGCAGCAACACGCGTGTTGGCGCGCTCAACCACATCGGCCTCGCTGTCGTCAGCATTGAGGAATCTCTCCAGCAGTTCTACGACCTGCTGGACTCTCCACAGGCGGCACACATCCTCGTGAACGAGGAGCACGGCGTGCGGGGTGCGTTCATCGAGCAGGGTGAGACGCACGTCGAACTGCTCCAGCCGCTCCGGGCCGATTCGGTCATCGGCAGGTTCCTCGAACGTCACGGCGAAGGCATCCATCACATGGCATTCACCGTGGACGACGTCGAGGTGAAGGCCCGCGAACTCGAGGCGCTCGGCATCCCCATCATCACCGGCCCGCGCGAGGGCTTCTCTGGACGTATCGCCTTCGCCGACCCTTCGAAGACGCACGGGGCGCTCATCGAGTTCGTAACGCCTTACCTGCGCTGACGCCCGATGCCGGACGCACTGCGAGTCCTCATCGCGAAGCCGGGCCTCGACGGCCATGACCGCGGGGCGCGCGTCATCGTGCGCCTGCTGCGCGAGGCCGGGTTCGAGGTACGGTACACGGGCATCCGCAGGACGCCGGACGAGATCGCGGAGCAGGCCCGTGAGTTCAGAGCTGAGGCTGTCGGCCTGAGCATCCTCTCCGGTGCGCACATGGAGCTCGTGCCCGCAGTGATGGACGCGCTCCAGCGCGCGGGACTCGAGCACGTCCCTCTCATCGCGGGCGGCATCATCCCTCCGCAGGACCGGACCGCTCTGCTGGAGATGGGTGTCGCCGCCATATTCACTCCAGGCGCTCGCTCGGCCGACCTGGTTCCTGCCCTCAGCGCTGCTGCTGAAGCGGGACGCCGCTCGCAGGAGCGCTGATTAGCCCCCATTCCGGTAGCGCCGTGATGGCGTCATGGCTCCATTCTGGTAGCACCGTGATAGTGGCATAACCCCTTCCGATCGCGCCGTGATAACGCTGCGGCGACGCTCCCGCAACGCTGTCTCACTCCCCTGCCCTTCCGCTCCGGAATGCCCTCCGGTGGGGTCCTGCTTCACTCCCATCGCCCTCTGTCGGGCGTGTCTGTCAATTATATGACATCTGGCGGTTGCATGAACGATCTGCTCTCCGCTACACTGGTTCCACCGGGCGTGGCGCACGGGCGGCTCGTGTTGCTCCCGCCCAATGCCATTCCCGCGGAATCACGAGAGAATGCTATCAATTGCTATCAAACGGCATGATTGGAAACGATTGGAGCCTCGACCGGGACGGTCGGCGCCTCGGTGCGCCCGCGCCGCTTCGCGCAGGTACACGCCCTGCTATACTTATGCGGTTGCGTACGGATTTGGCGATGAGCCTGCAGCTACAAGTGAACGTCGCCCAGCTCCTCAAGGACGCTGTCGGGACAACCCGGACGTTCGAGGTCGATAGCTTGGCGCTCGAATCTGACGAAGGCGTTCCGGCCTACGTCAGAGGAGCATTCCGACTCACTCGCACGGATCGCGGGGTCTGGGCCTCCGGTCCCGTCGCCTTGTCCGTGGACTACGTCTGCAGCCGCTGCCTGACGCCCTTCGCGTCGTGGATCGAGGCCAGGGTGGACGACGTCTTCCTGCCGAGCGTGGATATCGCAACAGGAGCGAAGCTCCGCTACGGTGAGGAGGACACCGGCGCGGACATCAACAGCATAGACGAGCAGCACGTGCTCGACCTGAGCGACGCGCTGCGCCAGTACAGGCTGGCGGGCATCTCGATGGCGCCCGTCTGCCGGGAGGACTGCAAGGGAATCTGTCCCGAGTGCGGCAACGACCGGAACGAGAGTGCCTGCTCGTGTGAGCACTACCAGGACCAGCGTTGGACCGTGCTGCGGAAGTTGTTGGAGTAAAGAACCATGCCCCCACTGCCGAAGAGAAAGCGCTCCAAGTCCCGGGTTGGCACGAACCGCGCCCATCAGCACAAGACGCTGATCAGCTTGGTCAAGTGCCCGCGTTGCCCTGACCCGATGAGGCCGCACCACGTGTGTCCCACCTGCGGTTACTACCGCGGACGCGACGTGCTCCGCGTAGAGAGCGAGCTCGAATAACGCTCGCCTGCGCTCAATGAGCACCGCCTTCATCTTCCCTGGACAGGGAGCTCAGGCCATGGGCATGGGCTCCGACGCCTGGCACAGCTCGCCCGCCGCCCGCGCTGTTTTCGATGAGACCGATTCAGTTCTGGGCGTACCGCTTTCCCGCCTCATCCTGGAAGGCCCGGCGGACGAACTCGTCCGCTCCCACAATGCTCAACCCGCCATCCTCTGCGTGAGCATCGCCATGCTTCGTGCAGCAGAAGAGCGCCTCGGGACAGCGATGCCGCGCCCCGCCTTCACCGCCGGGCACAGCGTTGGCGAGTATGCCGCGCTCGTGGCAGCGGGTTCCCTCTCCCTGTCGGAGGGATTACGCCTCGTAAGAGCACGTGGCGAACTGATGCAGGCGGCCTGTGAGGCCACCCCAAGCGGCATGGCCGCACTGATCGGCCTCACCCTGGAGGCTGCCCGCCAGGCTTGCGAAGGAACGGGCGCACAGGTGGCGAACGTGAACTCCGCCGAGCAGATCGTGCTCGGCGGCCCGAACGACTCCCTCGAACGAGCGATAGCGAACGCCAAGGAGGCAGGCGCGCGCCGCGCCATCCCGTTAGAGGTCGCTGGGGCCTTCCACACAGAGGTCATGCGCCCGGCACAGGAGGCGATGGCGGACGTCCTTGCGGCAGCGGTACTGAACACGGCTTCCGTGCCCATCGTGGCCAACACGACGGCCTTACCGATCGAGTCGGCGGAAGAGGTCCGGGCGGAGCTTGGCTCACAGCTCTGCGGCTGCGTCTACTGGCAGCAGTCCGTGGAACTGATGGCCGCCGGAGGGGTGGACAGGTTCATCGAGTTCGGCCCCGGCAAGGTGCTCACGGGACTCGCCAAACGCATCGCCCCGGACGCGGCTGCGCTCGCGATAGCAGACCTAGACGCTGTCTCCGCGCTGGCGTAAGATTACGTGGAATCCCGCCTCGACCAGCACTCGGGGCGTCTCTTTAACAAGCCCGATGATCGAGTCTCCCGGCGGTACGAGAAAGGCCAGCCGAGGCCGCAGGAACAGGCCGGAGCGCCAGGGGCGCGTGCTCGCACTCCAGGTGCTGTACGAGCACGACCTCACGGGGCACGAGTGGCGCTCGGCGCTGGAAGCGCGGGCAGACGAGTTGCACGCATCACCCGACGCTGTTGCCTTCGCCGAAGGCTGTGTCGAAGGCGTGGTCAGCGAGCAGAGTCAGCTCGACGCCCTCATCCGGCGGCACGAACCCCTCTGGCCCATCGAACAACTCGCCGCCGTCGACCGGGCTGTTCTCCGGCTGGGGCTCTTCGAACTGGCGGACGGGTCACCGACGCCGCCGCTGGTGGCCATCAACGAAGCCGTGGAGTTGGCCAAGACCTTTGGGAGTGAAGGCTCCGCCAGGTTCGTGAATGGCGTGCTTGGGGCATCGTTCAACGAGCGGGAACAACAGAACACATAACTGCTGAGGAAGGCAAATGGCGACCGTTTACGACCGTGTGAAGAACGTAGTAGTGGACAGGCTCGGGGTGGAGGAGAGCGCCATCGCGATGGAGGCCTCCTTCGTCGACGACCTCAACGCCGACTCTCTCGACCTCGTAGAACTCATCATGGCATTCGAGGAAGAATTCTCCGACGGGGACACTACCCTCAAGATATCCGACGAAGACGCGGAACAGATCCGGACCATCCAGAACGCCGTCGACTTCATCAAGAGCAAAGGCGTTTCCGACTGACAGGACGCCTGTGGCTGACCTCTTAGCACTCCACCAGCAGATACACACCTGCCAGGAATGTGCTCTCCATCGCGCACGAACGAATGCTGTGCCCGGAGAAGGTGCGCCCAACGCCTCTCTCATGTTCATCGGCGAGGGCCCCGGCTTCAATGAAGACCGCCAGGGCAGGCCGTTCGTCGGTCCCGCAGGTCAATTCCTCGACGAACTGCTTCTATCCATCGGGCTGAAGCGTGAGGACGTATTCATCACCAACATGGTGAAGTGCCGCCCTCCCAACAACCGCGACCCCTTCCCGGGCGAGATCAGCGCCTGCTCCCGCTACCTGGACGCTCAGATAGACTCGATCAAACCCACTGTAATCGTTCCACTGGGGCGTCACGCTCTTGCTCGGTGGTTCCCAAGGGACTCCATCAGCAAGGTGCGCGCAAGGCCGCGCGTGTTCGATGGCATCACCATCTTCCCGCTCTATCATCCGGCTGCAGCGCTGCACAACGGCGCGCTCCGCGCCACTATCGAAGCCGATTTCGCGAAGCTCGGTGCACTCCTCAGAGAGCGTGAGGAGCACGGGACGCCGAGCGAGGATGACGCGCAAGACGAAGCAGGCGGCTCCCAGCAGTTGAGCATGTTCTAACGATGCCTCATCCCATCCGCATCGTTCCCATTGGCGGCCTGGGCGAAGTGGGCAAGAACATGCTGTGCGTCGAGTACGGCAATGACATCGTTGTCATCGACGCGGGTCTCATGTTCCCCAAGCAGGAGATGCTGGGGATAGACCTCGTGCTCCCGGACATCTCCTATCTGACGGCGAACGCGGAGCGCGTGCGAGCGATCTTGATCACCCACGGACACGAGGACCACACCGGGGCTCTCCCATACGTCCTGCGCGAACTGAACGTCCCCATCTATGCTCCTCCCCTCGCCCACGATCTGATCGAGGTGAAGCTCCGCCAACACCGGATCGGTGAGTACGAGCTCCACGAGGTCGATGCTGGTAGCACGCTCGATTTCGGAACGGTCCACGCCGAGTACTTCCGTGTCTGCCACAGCATCCCGGACGCATGCGGCATCGCCCTGCGCACTCCGGCCGGACTCATCGTCCACACCGGCGACTTCAAGATAGATCACACTCCGGCGGATGGACGCCCCACTGACCTGCAACGCCTCGCCGAATTGGGCAGCGAGGGAGTCCTGCTGCTTCTGTCCGACTCGACATACGCCGAGGTGCCCGGCTACACGCCGTCAGAGAGTGTCGTGGCGTCCGCGCTTGACCACGTCATAGCCGACGCTCCGGGTCGAGTGCTCATCGCTACGTTCGCATCCCTGATCGCGCGAGTGCAGCAGGTGCTGGACGCCGCGGTGAAACACGGAAGAAAGGTCGCCCTTGCAGGGCGTTCCATGGTGGACAACGTCAACATCGCCGTGGCGAACGGCTACCTCAAGGCGCCGCCCGGCATGCTGCTCGATCTCCAGGCCCTGAGTGCTCTCCCTCACGAGCAGCAGGTAATCGTCCTGACGGGCGCGCAGGGCGAGCCGCTCTCTGTTCTCTCCCGGGTCGCCAACAACGCCAATCGTGACATCGAGGTCCACGAGAACGACACAGTCGTCATCTCCGCAACCGCGATACCGGGTAACGAGACAGTTATAGCCACCGTTGTGGACAACCTCACGCGGCGCGGCGCCAGGGTGCTCACTCGCCGCACGTCCCCTGGCGTCCATGTCCCCGGCCACGGCAGCCAGGAAGAGCTCAAACTGATGCTCCGTCTCATCAAACCGCGTTACTTCGTGCCTGTGCACGGCGAGTACAGGATGCTTGCCGCGCACGCAGACCTCGCCATGCAGACCGACATCGCTCCCGCGAACGTCTTCATCCTCGAAGACGGCGACGTGCTGGAACTGGACGAAGCTGGGGCGGAGCTCGTCGAACCCATCCAGGCTGGCCACGTCTACGTCGACGGGCTGCGCACGTGGGACGTCGGAGAGGCTGTGCTGCGCGACCGGCGGATGCTCTCACGCGACGGGTTCGTCGTCGTGGTGGTTCCCGTAGACCACGCAACGGGCAAGGTCTACGGCGAGCCGGAGATCGTATCGAGCGGTTTCACTGCGCCCGCAGAGGCGGAGGAACTGATGGAACGCGCAGCTGCGGTGGTCATCGAAGCGCTCCGAGCGCCGAACCTCGACCCACTGAACGAGGACCACGTCAACGACCGTGTGCGCGAGGCGCTGAGCCGCTTCCTGTACAGAGAGACCCGCAGCCGCCCCATGATCATCACCGTGCCGCTGGAAGTTTGACCTTCCCTGGCCTGCCCCGCTGCCCCTCGTTTTTAGAGGCAGCATCGCCGTAACTTCAGCCATCTCTTCATAATCTACAAGCCAACCTGGCTCACAACCGCAACGCACCTGATTAAAGTCGGGCGTGTGAGAAATCGCATCGCTTCACTGCTGTTCAACCAGGTCGGTGTCCTTCTCGGCCTCATCGCCGTAGCCTTCGTGGCATACGTCATCATCGGACAGCCTGCCTGGGCCATAGACCCACTGCGCAATGCAACATCCGATGTTCTCGGCGGTATGGGCGCAGGACTGATCCTGCTGCTGGTCTGGGCCGGTTGGATGGGTTGGGTATTCTCCCGCGGGTTCAGGCATCTCATACGGAAATGGCGCTATGTATTCGGCTTGAGCTTCCTCCTGGCCGGAGCGTTCGCTACCCTCTCCTATTTCCATTGGTCGTTCCCCCTCATCGGCGAGGCTCCACTGGGGGGCGACCTCGGCAGCCAGTTGCGCGGCTCCTACGGATCACTCGGCCTCTTTCGCACAGTCGTCCTCATCACGCTCGGGGCGTGGCTCGTGGCACCTGTCCTGTTCAACCACGCAGCTGTGTGGATGGGACGCGGCGTTCTCGCCACGAGCAGGGGCATCGGCAGCGGCGTGAACCGCATCCGTCACCGTGACCAGGGAGCGGTCATGCAGGAGGTCGACGATTACCTCGCCTCTAACGCAGTAGCATCACGGGCAGCGCAGATGGAGACGTTGCGTGCTGCGGACGAATACCGCCGGAACACCACCCCTCCACGCGGTCTCGCATACATGGAACCGACTTCTCCCAGGCCGGTAACCCCTCGCCCCGCAGAGCCGGAGAGCAGGCCTGAACGAAAGTCCGACCTGTGGCCAGGCCTGAAGCCCTCCGATCCCGGTGCACCGGAGCAACAGCCTTCCACGGCGGCAACTGCCACGATGGCGCCTCCCTCTGTCGAGAGCGCGACGGACACAGGGGCCGCCACTCCCTACGAGACTGAATCTCCGCGCGCAGCCGAAGAGGCCCGCGCAACCGACGACCTCTACGTCAACGGCACCCTCCAGGCAGACGTGGAAGAGACGCTGGCCCTCGCGGTCCCGATCGAAACCCCTTGGGGCGAGATTACTGTCGCAGCGGAGCCATCCGCTCCCGAGCCCGAGGTGCCCCGGGCTGCCCCTGCAGTCGCACCCAGTCCTCTCCCGCCCCTCGAACTCCTTGCCGCGCCGGTAGCTGCCGGGAGCATCACCGAGGAGCATCTCGTCACCGCTGCGCTCATCGAGGAGACACTCGCACAGCACGGCGTAGAGGTAAGCGTATCGGAGATACGGCCCGGCCCGAGCGTAACGATGTTCGGCATCGTGCCTGGCTGGAACCGCAAGGCGATGTCCGCGCGAGCCAGAGCGCTTGCCGCTCAGGAAGACAATCAGGTTCAGATGGAGGTGCGGAACCGCGTCAAGGTCGACAGCATCCTTGCACGGGAGAAAGACCTTGCACTCGCGCTCGCCGCCCCCACCCTCCGCATCCAGGCTCCCGTCCCCGGCGAATCGCTCGTCGGGGTGGAGATGCCGAACAAGTCCTCTTCCATGGTGACCATCCGTACCGTGATGGAATCCCCCGAATACGAACGGATGCTCACCGGCGGAGGTCTGCCCGTGGCGCTTGGCCTGGCCTCCGCCGGCGAGCCCGTTGCCCTCGATCTGCTCAAGATGCCGCACCTGCTTATCGCAGGCGCAACGGGCAGCGGAAAGAGCGTCTGCATCAACACCGTTATCTCGTCCATCATCTGCCATCAGGATCCGGCCAAGGTTCGTATGCTCCTCGTAGACCCGAAGCGCGTGGAGCTCACGCCCTACAACGGCATCCCCCACCTCGTGACGCCGGTCGTCGTCGACCCGGATAAGGTAGTCCGCCTGCTCAAGGGCGCTATCCAGGAGATGATGCGCCGCTACAAGCTGCTGGAAGAGGCAGGAGCGCGAAACATCGCCTCCTATAACCGCAATCCACGCGCCACCGAAGAGATGCCGTACTTCGTCATCTGCATCGACGAGCTGGCAGACCTGATGATGACCGCCTCTTTCGACGTCGAGCAATCGCTCTGCCGCCTCGCCCAGTTGGGCCGGGCGACGGGCATCCACCTCATCGTTGCCACGCAGCGCCCCTCCGTGGATGTACTCACCGGACTCATCAAGGCCAACTTCCCGAGCCGCATCGCCTTCGCAGTCGCCTCGCAGGTCGACTCGCGCACCATCCTCGATTCCGCGGGCGCCGAGCGCCTCCTTGGCCGCGGCGATATGCTGTTCATCTCCTCGGACTCCCCGAAGCCGAAGCGCGTGCAGGGCGTCTTCATATCCGAGGACGAGAGCGCAGCCCTCAGCGAACACTGGCGGCAGCTGCCATCCAATGCCAGCCTGCCGGAGATTCCGCTGGAGAACATGGCGCGGGAAGCCGAGACCGCAGCGGCCGAGGGCGCGGGCGACGGGGGTGACTTCGATGAAGCCGACTCCCTCTACGAACGCGCACTGCAGGTCGCGGCCGCCAACCGGCAGCTCTCAACGTCGCTGCTCCAGCGCAGGCTGCGCATCGGCTACCCTCGCGCCGCACGGCTCATGGACCAGTTGGAGGAAGAGGGCATCGTTGCCGCCTCCGGCGAACCGGGCAAGCCCCGGGAAGTCATCTACCTTCCCGACGAAGAGTAGCCTTACCTCTCCGTGCCTCATCACCACACGCGGCGTGCCATAAGTCACGCTTGCCGCTTCTGTTAGAATCTCCTCATACAGGCGGGAGGAGAGTGACGCCATGGCCGCTGAAGTGACGGTGGAAGAAGTAACCGAGGCGCTGAAGGATGTGTACGACCCCGAGATCCCGGTGAACGTCGTCGACCTCGGCCTCATCTACGGTATCGAAGTGGACGACGACAGCAACGTCCACGTCGACATGACCCTCACCGCCGCCGGATGCAGCATGGGGCCGTTCATCGCACAGCAGGCCGAATGGGCCATCGCCGACATCGACGGGGTCAGAGACGTGAACGTCGAGATCTCGTTCGACCCGCCCTGGTCGCCCGACCGCATCACCGAAGACGGGCGCAAGCTGCTCGGCCTCGACGACTAACCGCGACCGGCCGCGTAACGCTGGGCATACGGGGCCGCGCCCCGGGAAGGCAGCACGCCCCTATGACGATGAGCGAAGAACAGCGGCAGGCGCGCCTGGCGCAGATCAAGCGCCAGTGGGAGCAACGCCGCGCCATCAGCCGGTCGCTCGGCAAGATCAAGACCAAGATAGGCGTCTACAGCGCCAAGGGCGGCGTCGGCAAGACCACCGTCGCCGTCAACCTTGCTGCGTACCTTGCAGAGAAGGGCTACAAGGTCGGCCTGCTCGACGCCGACATCGACACGCCCAACGCACCTGAAGTGCTCGGCAGTGACGCCCACCCTGAGGCCGCGGACGGGCGCATCAAGCCTGCGGAAGCCTTCGGTGTGAAGGCCGTCTCCATGTCCTACTTCCAGCAGGACCCGGAAGAAGCCATCATCTGGCGCGGGCCCATGATCCACAACGCCATCAACCAGTTCCTGCAGATGACGGACTGGGGCGAGATCGACTTCCTCGTCGTCGACATGCCGCCCGGTACGTCGGACGCGCCCCTCACCGTCATGCAGGTGCTGACGATGGACGGCTTCGTCGTCGTGACCACGCCTCAGAGCCTCGCGGCACTGGACGCCAAGCGCTCCATCAACATGATCCGCAAGCTCAACGTCGAGGTGCTGGGCGTCGTCGAGAACTACGTGGGCGAGGTGTTCGGTTCCGGCGCGGGCCGTGAGCTCGCCAACGATCTCTCCCTGCCTTTCCTCGGCGAGGTCGCGCTGCGCGCCGACTACCGGGACGACTCGCAACCCACGGTGCTTGCCAGTACCGACGTCCGCGCCGAGTACGACGCCATCTGGGCCGCGCTCGAAGAGCGCCTCACCGAACTCGAAGCGATGCCGGAGCAGCAGGCTGTTGCAGAAGGAGCGGGCGATGAGCCTCGCTGACCGTCGCTACGTCCAGAAGCACAAGCCGGGCAAGCACAACCGCAAGAAGTTCACCGCACCCCCGAAGCCCAACGCGCAACTGCGCAAGGAACTGCGGGAGATACTCGAGCAGCCGAAACCGCCCGAGGACTGAGCGCGCTCACTCGCCCCGTCTGCTGCGCTGGCTCTCGATGACCGCCTGCACCAGCTCCTCCGCCTCGTCACGGGACGACGCAACTGCAAAGTAGAGCGTCCGCCCATAGCGTTTCGCCGTCAGGTGCCATTCATCGTCTAACGAGCGGTAGTGCGCCTCCTCGCTATCCAGCGTTATCGCTTCGAGCCGCGCCGCTGAGACGACGCGTCCCCACAGCGCCCCTACGAGGAATGCGGGGTAGCTCGATTCCGCGACCACGATGATGCCGGCGCCTGTGCCGCGAAGCACGTCCGAGTTGATCTCGGGCGGCACATCACCGAACTCCCCGTACAGCCCGAACGACGCCACGTTCATACGGGCAAGCCGCAGCGCTGAGCCGAGCCCGCCTGCTTCCACACCCAGCTCTCCGAGCGTTCTGTCGAGCAGGTCTTCCCGGTTCCGGATGAAACCGAGCGCCAGCAACGGCGACTGCGGGCCGTCCGGCAGCAACAGCCAGCCTCTCCACGGGACAGGCTCATGTTCCGCCCACGGCACGCGGTCCTCTTCTCCCCACGCAGCGCGGACCGTGTCTGCCCAAGCGTTGTCCGGCTTCCCGAACCACAGAGCGCCCCCGTGCGTTCGCGCCCAGATGTCCGCTTCAAGCGCGTCCGCCGCCTCGGAAACGTCCTCAGCATCAGTGAACTCAGTCCGCGCCGCGTACTCGCGCACCGGATCGATCGCCACACCCTCGAAACGGACGACACGCACCTCCGATTCCCGCCCGTCCGGGGCGCGGATGGCAACTGCCGAGGGGTGCTGAGGCGTTATAAAGATCGCCGCGTTCATGGAAACGTCCGGCGCGTCCCACTCGTCGAACGGGGGAGGCAGGGCCTTGCCCGGCACGGCGGCATCGTTCCAGTTGAGGAGGGCGAAGGCGACCGCCGCAAAGAGCAGTATCCCGAGCAGGAAACAGAGCCTTCGACGCATCCCTACCGCTTGCGCCTCCGCCTGCCGCCAGCCTTCTCGTAGGACCTCGGCTCCGGCTCGGCCCTCCGCACGGATACCGTCTCGCCACCGGCACCCCGGTCGGCGACCTCCTGCGCCACGAGCAGACGCCTGAGGTCCACCATCTCATCGCGGAGCAGTGCCGCCTTCTCGAACTCCAGCTGGCGGGCAGCTTCCTTCATCTCCGATTCCAGCTGCTTCACCACGCGAGCGAGGTCGTCCTTCGGCATATCCTGCCGGACGCCGTAGGCGGCGCGGGGCTCGGCCAGTTCGCGGATGGACTCGGTGATGTCGCGAATCGCCTTGCGGATGCCCTCCGGCTGGATGCCCTCGCGCTCGTTGAACGCGGTCTGTAACGCGCGACGGCGCTCCGTTTCGTCTATCGCCTGCCGCATGGAGTCGGTGATGCGGTCCGCGTACATGATGACGTGGCCGTCGAGGTGACGTGCCGCGCGACCTATCGTCTGCACGAGCGACGACGTAGAGCGCAGGTAGCCCTCCTTGTCCGCGTCGAGCACGGCGACGAGGCTCACCTCCGGCAGGTCAAGCCCTTCGCGCAGCAGGTTGATGCCGACGACCACGTCGTGCACGCCGAGGCGGAGGTCGCGCAGGATCTCCGTGCGCTTGAGTGTGTCCACTTCCGAGTGGAGGTAGTGCACCTTCACGTTCATCTCGCGCAGGTAGTCCGTCAGTTCCTCGGCCATGCGCTTGGTGAGCGTCGTGACCAGCGCACGCTCACCCTTCGCGGTGCGGCGGCCTATCTGCTCCAGCAGATCGTCTATCTGGCCTCTGGTCGGCTTCACCTCGAGCGTGGGGTCGAGCAGGCCGGTGGGCCTGATCACCTGCTCCACGACCTGCGAACTGTGCTGCATCTCGTAGGCCGCAGGGGTCGCGGAGACGTAGACCACCTGGTTCACGCAGCGCTCGAACTCCTCGAAGTTGAGCGGACGGTTGTCCCGCGCCGACGGCAGGCGAAAGCCGAAGTCGATGAGTGCATCCTTACGGGACATCTCTCCGTGGAACATGCCGCGCAGCTGCGGGACAGCCATGTGGGACTCGTCGATGATGAGCAGGTGGTCGTCCGGGAGGTAGTCCATGAGCGTCCACGGCGTGCTGCCGCGTGGGCGCCTGCCGAGCGGTTGCGAGTAGTTCTCGACGCCTGCGCAGTATCCCGTCTCCCGCAGCATCTCGAGGTCGTAGCGCGTCCGGTGCTCCAGCCGCTGCGCCTCCAGCACCCGCCCCTCTTCGCGCAACCCGACGAGGCGTTCATCCAGTTCCTGCTCTATCTCGACGACCGCATCTTCCAGTTTCTCGCGGGAGGTGACGAAGTGCTTGGCGGGGTAGATGTCTATCTGCGCGCGCTCGGAGAGGATCTCACCGGTGAGCGGGTCGAGCTCCACGATGCGCTCCACGTCGTCGCCGAAGAACTCGACGCGCACAGCCACGTCCTCGTACGCCGGCATGATCTCGAGCGTGTCCCCACGCACGCGGAAGCGCGCACGAGCGAGGTCGTAATCGTTCCGCTCGTATTGCATCTCGATGAGGCGGCGCGCCAGCTTCTGCCGGTTCAACCGCTCGCCGCGTGTGATGCGCTCGACGAACGCGAAGTACTCGGCGGGTGAGCCCAGACCGTAGATGCACGAGACGGAGGCGACGATGAGCACGTCCCGCCGCGTCATCAGGGAACGGGTCGCGGCGTGGCGGAGCTTGTCGATCTCGTCGTTGATGTCCGCTTCCTTCTCGATATACGTGTCGGTCGAGGGAACGTATGCCTCCGGCTGGTAGTAGTCGTAGTAGGAGACGAAGTACTCGACGGCGTTCTCCGGGAAGAAATCACGGAACTCCTGCGCCAACTGGGCCGCGAGCGTCTTGTTGGGCGCGATGACGAGCGTCGGTTTCTGGACGGCCTCGACGGTCTTGGCCATGGTGTACGTCTTGCCGGAGCCGGTGACGCCGAGGAGCGTCTGGTGGCGCATGCCCTTGAGGATGCCGTCCGCCAGCCGGTCGATGGCCTGCGGCTGGTCGCCTCGCGGTTCGAAGTCGGCGACGACCCTGAACGGCGTTCCAGTCTCGGTTGGGTGGAGCGTGGTCATCTTCGAGTGTCCCTCACCCTCCTAATTTCGCCGACAGCGCCGTTCAGGGCAACCATGGGCTGTATGCGTACTCCTTTTACTTGACGTTCTTCAAGAGGGTGAGGGCTTTCTGGAGCTGGTTGAGGCGACGGGTGTTCCTCTGGGTTTCTCCAACCCTGACTCCGACGTTCAGGGCGATGCGCACAGCCTGCGTCCTGACGCGGGGATTGGGGTCTTCCATGAGTCCGCTGAGCGTGGCCATACCCTTGAGGGCTAACCCGTGAAGCTCAGCGAACGCCAAGTTGGATGCGTCCTCACGCAACCGCCGGAGTTCATCCCGGAAGACAGGGTCCTGCCGCCAGCGCGTGAGGGTGGAGATGTTAATCTCCGCCATCCTTGCGCCCTCTTCGTTCGTGGTGGCGGCAGCGAGGTACGGGAGCGCCATCACCTGCCTGTCGGAAAGTTCCCGGGGGAATGACTGCTCATTTCTGCTCATAGGGCGTGTTTCCACTCGTAAATCAGGAGGTTCGGATGAGCAGTCCGGCTGCTCAATACTGCTCATCCGCTGCTCTTTCCGCATCTGTTTATGCTTTTCCCACTCATTCCGGGTCACTCCTTCCGTTCCGCGTGAGAGGGCACCCGCAAGGGGGCGCTTCCACAGGGTAGGAAGGGCGGCATCGTCGGCGCAATGGGCAGATGTCACAGATATGACACGGCCTTGGCGCGAGTAAGCCAAGCCGCATTCTTGCGAAGGACCGCGTGCGCTGCCTGCGCACCTGGATTCCCGCCGGTGCGGGAATGACGGGTAAGGGCTACGAGGTTCCTGCCTCCGCAGGAACGACGGGAAGTTCACTCGTAGATGTCGCGGAGGGCGGCGTCGAGATCGGTGTGGCGGAAGGCGTAGCCGGAGGCGAGAGCGGCGGCGGGGAGGGCACGGCGACTGTTCAGCAGTTCGGTTGCGAACTCGCCCAGCGCCAGCCTGAGCGCGAATGTGGGCGCGGGCGCGAACGCGGGACGGTGCAGAACACGCCCCAACGCGCTTGCAACCTCACGCTGGCGTGCCGGATCAGGAGCGCAGACGTTCAGCGGCCCCTGCACGGCCTCGTTGTCCAGCGCGTGGAGGATGAGGCCGACCACGTCGTCCAGATGCACCCACGGCCACCACTGCCGTCCCGACCCGGTGGGTCCGCCAAGGCCGAAGCGCGTGAGCCGCGAGAGCGGTGCGAGGAACCCTCCATCGCGTCCGGCCACCAGCCCCGTGCGGAGCAGGACGACGCGCGTTCCGGACGGGGACGCCTGGGATGCCGCCGCCTCCCACTGCACGCAGACGTCGGAGAGGAAGCCCTCGCCGGGCGGCGCGTCCTCGGTCAACTCCTCTTCGCCCCGATGGCCGTAGTAGCCGACGGCGCTCGCGTTCACGAGAGTGCGGAGCGCGGCGCCAGCGCCTGACGCATCCCGCATCCCTAGGACGAGATTGCGCGTCGCGGTCTCCCGGGACTCGAGGATGGCGCTCTTCTTCCGCTGGGTCCAACGACCCACGACGCTCTCGCCCATGAGGTTCACGACGGCGTCCACTCCGTCGAACACACCGGCGGGCGGAGGTCCCGCCAACGGGTCCCACGCATGCGCATACACCAACCCCGGCAGCGCCATGCGTGCGCGATCGGGGTCGCGGGTAAGGGCTACCCGCTGGTCGCCGCGCTCCATCAGCGCGTGGACCAGCGGGCGCCCCAGGAACCCCGTCGCTCCGGTGATCAACACACGCACGGCTACACGCTCCCCAGCATCAGCTCGTCCGGATACGGGTGGAGGTACGTCTGGGCGACGAGCCACTCGGGGCCGCCGGACCTGCGGACATGGTGGCGGAGTAACGTGAGCGGCGCGGTGAACGGCGCTTTCCCGGTGCGGTACCGCTCGATGGCACCAGCCAGCTCTTCCCTGTCACCGGCGTCGAGGGTCTGTTTGAGGAAGCCTGCAGCATGTTGCAGCGCGTTCGTGTGCTTGCGCGCCGTGGTCAAGCGCTCCACAGCACGCATGAGCACACGCCCGTACTCGTCAGTGATCGCATCCCAATCGGCCCTGCCCGCGCGAGCGACGACACGCCCAGCCTCGCGGTAGAGCGTTGGGGCGTGCGCCATGAGCGTGAGCTTGTGCGCCGTGTGGAACGCGACGAGCGCCGACGGAGCGCGAGGGCCGTTCCGCAGCGCCGCCCAGCGTTGGTAGACGAACACCTGCTCGATGAAGTTGTCGCGCAGGCGGGGGTCATGCAGGCGTCCCTGCTCCTCGACCGGAAGCAGCGGGAAGTGCTGCGTGAGCGCCTCCGCGAAGAGGCCGCGTCCATTGCGAGCGGCGGGGCCGCCGTCGGAGGGGTAGACCTTCACACGGAAGAGGCCGCAGCTGGGGGAGTTCTTCGTGAATACGTAGCCGTGCAGCCCGAGACCCGCGAGCTCTCCGATGCGACGCGCCGCCCAGGAGCGCATCGCGTCAGTGTGGTCAGTATCGGAACGCACGCCCCGCATACGGAGGGCGCCATCACCCGCGTCGACAAGACGGACCGGCTCGCGCGGCGTGCCCATCCCCATCTCAGACTCCGGGCAGACGGGCGTCCACTCGACGTGCGGGGCGAGCGTCTGCGTCAGGAACTCGTTATGGAGGTGCCCGCCGTCGTAGCGCAGCGGCTCGCCGAGCAGGCAGGCACTGACGCCGATGCGGGGCCTGGGGAAGGAGTCGTTCACAGCTCCATGGTACTCCTTCGTGGGAAACGAGCCCCTGGTTCACCCTCACCCTAACCCTCTCCCCTCAAGGGAGAGGGGATCAGACATCCCAAGCGAGGTTCCTGCCTCCGCAGGAACGACAGCCGGAACGCCGAACGGGGCGCTCCGTAAGGGAGCGCCCCGTCCTAAGAGACAATCTAATCCTAGCCTGCCGCTAGCCCTGCGGCTTGAGCAGGTCCTCGACCGAGCGCAGTCCGGGGTGGGCGTCCGCCACGTACTGCGGGATGAGGAAGGCGCTCTGCCACGCAACGCTCGCCAGGCTGTCGCCGATCTCGGTGACCGTTCCCGCCTCCGAAGCTTCAGTCCACGCGGCCTGCTGGTTCGGCAGCCAGATCTCCATCGTGACGTTGGTGTCACCCGCAGCCAGCGCCTGCATCATCGGAATCGTGGCGCCGGACACCGAGTCGGTCGGGTAGCCGTAACCGGCTTCGATGATGGCCCTCGCAACCGCGTTCTGCAGCAGCGCCGTGCTCCAGTTCAGGTCGGAGAAGATGATGGTCGGCTTGCTGCTGTCGGTCTCCACGGGAGAGCCGTCAGCGAACTGCGCCATCCTGCCCAGCGCTTCAGGGGCGACCCAGGCCGCCCACTCCTGGGACTGCCGCATCCACCACTCAGCCACGTCTGCGTAGTCGTCGCCCGTCTCGTCCAGACGGCCGAGCAGCGCGTTGACGGCGTCGTCGCTCAGCGTCCACTTTTCGAGGAAGGCAACAACATCAGGCGCGCTCTCCAGCAGCTCGGTGCGAACCGCGATGAGCACATCCGCGTCCGAGTACTCGCACGCCTGGGTGATGTCCTCCGCCTCGTCAACGGAAGACATGTGGTCCCAGCACTCCGCCGAGTAGGCCGGCTCCTCCAGGCGTACGAAGCCTCCGTACTCATTCGTCAGCTTCGCCGGGAGCGTCTCGGGGCCCCAGTAGTAGAAGAGGATGTTCTCGCCCCTCTCGAAGGCGCCCAGGATCTCCGAGTTCAAGCCCTCGTACGAACCGGGGTTGATGAGCGTAATCACCTCATCGAGTCCGTAGCCGTGCACCTGCTTCTCGTTGACGACTTCGCACTCCCAGCCCGGGATGCACGTGACCAGACCGGCTTTGCCTTCGCTGTCAGGCCGCACGAAGAGTTCCCAGTAAGCCGGCCCGTCCTCCATCATCTTGTCTTCCATGGCGATGTGTCCACCAAGGGCGTCGAGCACCTTGTCGGCCACGCCGGGGGCGACCCACTCCTCCCACTCATGAGAGGTGCGGAGCCAGTACTTGGCGACGTCGGCGGGGTCTTCACCGGTGTCGGCATACCTGCCGAGGAGGGAGAATATGCCGTCGTCGCTCAGCGTGTACGCCTCGAAGAAATCGACGACATCAGGCGCCTTCTCGATGAGGTCTGTCCTCATCGCGATGACGACTTCAGCGTCCGCGTACTCACACGCGTACTCCGTGTCCGCGGGGTTGTCATGTGTCGCCCCTATGTGCTCTTCGCACTCAGGCGTGGAGGCCGGTTCCTCCAGGCGGACGTAACCGCCGTATTCGCTGACCAGCGTGCCAATCAGCGCGGTGGGACCCCAGTAGTAGAAGAGGATGTCCTCTCCACGCTCGAAGGCGCTGAGGATCTCGGAGTTGAGCCCCTCAAACGAGCCGGGGTTGACGAGTTCAACGTGGTCAGCGAGTCCATACCCGATGACCTGCTGCTCGTTCCGTATCTCACATTCCCATCCGGGGATACAGGTAATCAGCGCAGCCTTGTCTCCCGTAGCGGTCCGCGTAAAGAGCGCCTGATACTCAGGGTTCTTCAGGTCCTCAACGGAACGCAGTCCGGGATTGGCGTCAGCCGTGTACTTGGGAATCAGGAAGGCTGATTGCCAGGCAACTGAGCTGAGGCTATCGCCGATACCCTGAATCGTCCCTTCTGCAACCGCCTTGTCCCAGGCTTCCTGCTGGTTCGGCAGCCATATCTCCATGTTGACGTTCAGGTCGCCTCCAACGAGGGCCTGCATCAACGGAAGGGTTCCGCCGGCGACCGCGTCGGTCTCGTATCCGTAGCCTTCTTCCAGGATGACGCGGGCCACCCAGTTCTGCAGGACAGCCGAACTCCAGTTCAGGTCGGCGAAGACCAGCGTCGGCTTCTCATCCATCATCGCCGCCTGCGTCGGAGTGGGCTCCGCCGCCTGACGCGGTGTCGGCGTCGCGGTCGGGTCGTCCTCGCCGCACGCCGCCAGCACCATCGTCATCAGGGCAATGAGCCCCAGTACCAACAGATATCTCATCGTCTTCATGCAGTAACCTCCTCCGTTTGTTAGTCGGGCTGCTCGCGCGTTGTTCTGCCGAGCGGCCTCTGCATGACCTTGTCTAGTGACCGCCGGTGAGCGCCTGCTGCCGCTCCCTGGCGGCGGCCTGCGTGAGGCGGTCGATGATGATGGCGAGCACCACGATGCCGATGCCGCCGAAGAGCGCCTTGCCGGGCTCCAGGCGGCCCAGCGCGCGGTTCACGTCCTCGCCGAGTCCACCGGCACCCACGAGCGAGGCGATCACCACCATCGCCAGCGCCATCATCGTCGTCTGGTTGATGCCCGCCATAATGGTCGGCACCGCCATGGGTATCTGCACCTTCCAGAGCAACTGGCGCGGGGTCGTTCCGAACGAACGGGCGGCCTCCACGACTCCCGGCGATACCTGGCGGATGCCGAGGCTGGTGAGGCGTATCGCGGGGGGCACGGCGTAGATGACCGTGGCGAAGATGGCGGGAACATTGCCGATGCCGAAGAACATCACCGCGGGCACGAGGTAGACGAAGCTCGGCATCGTCTGCATCGCGTCCAGCAGGGGACGAAGCAGCGCGTCCAGCGTGTCGCTCCGGGCGATGACGATGCCCATCGGTATCGCGATGGCGATCGATATGGTCACCGCCACCACGATCAGTGCGAGCGTCTCCATCGCGCTGGGCCAGAGCCCGAGGGCGCCCAGTCCCGCAAGGGTCGCGGCTGAGAAGATGGCGATCCTCGGCCCGGCGAGACGAAGCCCGAGCAGCATGACGCCGATGATCAGGACCGGCCAGGGGATCCAGAGGAAGACCTTCTCCACGGCCAGCAGGAACTTCAGCACGGCGTTCGAGACTGCGTCGAACAGGAACGCGCCTTCCCGCGTGGTCCAGAAGATCGCGGTGTCCACGCACTCAGAGGTGGCCCGTCCAAGATTGTCCGGGGTGGCCCCGTCGGAGCAGACGCCGCCGAGACGTTCGCTGATCCCGAAGAAGTTCTCCGGGGGTTCGACGCCGGTGCCCCAGAGCGACACGAAGATGAGCGCCACTACCAGGAGTACGGCGAACCCTCCCCCGTAGACGTAACGGTCCGGCAAGGCCAGAAAACGCCTCCACAGGCTGCCGCCGTTGCCATTCCCGGTTGGTGCCACTGCTGCCATAGTCGGTCTCCTAGTTCGCGTCAGCCCCGATGCCGATGGCGCTGGAAGCGTTGTTCTCCTCCGCCTCGGCAACGCTCTCACGCTCCATCATCTCGATGACCGCGCGAGGTGAGAGCTGACCACACAGTCTGCCGTCCGCGTCTATGAGCGGCTGGGCTCCGGACATGTGCCGCACCAGCGGCAGCGCGGCCGAGACCGACATCTCCTCCGACAGCGGCGTCACGTCGTCCAGGAGCGCCTCGGTGCACTCAGTGCAGCCGTTCCGGTTCGCTTCCGCGAGTGCTGCGAAGCTCACGGCGCCCACGTAGGTCTCGTGCCTGTCCGCGACGAAACCGGCCACCTCCCCCATCTCCCCGAGGGCATCCATCGCCTCCTTGGGCGACATGTCTGCGCGCAGTTTCACCTGCACTGGCTCCATGATCGTTCGCAGGGTGACCACCGAGGACTTGCGCACGTCCCGCACGAACTCGGCCACGTAGTCGTCGGCGGGGTGGGCAAGTATCTCCTCGCCCGTACCCATCTGTATCACCGCGCCGTCGCGCATGATGACGATGTGGTCGCCGAGTTTCAGCGCCTCGCTCAAGTCGTGCGTTATGAAGATGATGGTCTTGTGCATCTGCTGCTGCAGACGGAGCAACTCGTTCTGCATGTCGCGCCGGATGAGCGGGTCGAGACCGCTGAAGGGCTCGTCCATGAGCATGACGTCCGGGTCTGCGGCGAGAGCGCGGGCGAGCCCCACACGCTGCTGCATGCCCCCGCTCAGGGCGTTCGGCCGGTACTGCTCCCAGCCGTTGAGTCCGACGAGCTCCAGCACCTCGTGGGCGCGCTCCAGGCGCTCGTCCCTCTCGATGCCGCGTACCTCCAGCCCCCAGGCGGCGTTCTCCTCGACCGTACGGTGGGGGAGCAGTCCGAAGTGCTGGAAGACCATCGCGGTCTTGGTGCGGCGGTACTCGGTCAATTCGTCTTCGCTGTACCTGAGGATGTCCTCGCCGTCGACCTCGATGGCCCCGAACGTCGGTTCGATCAGGCGCAGCAGCGTGCGGACGAGGGTGGACTTGCCACTGCCGGACAAGCCCATCACCACGAACGTCTCACCGATCTGCACGTCGAAGCTCACGTCGCGCAGACCCACGACCCAGCCGGACTCTTCACGGAGTTCCGATTTGCTCTTATTGAGCACCTCGTCCGTGAGTTCCGTCGGGACGCCGGAGCCGAATATCTTCCACAGGCCCCTGACGCTGACTTTCGGTTGTGTGCTGTCGGCTGTGCCGTTCCTGTTTACCGCCATGCGCCAACCTCAACTACCCCTGTCCCTGCAAAGGCACGCAACTCGGTTGGATTCGCTCGATGGGGGAAGAACAAGTGAATCGCGAGGGGACGCGCATCCTGCGCGTGCGTGCTCGGGATACTCCGAGGGCTGGGCGGCTATATACCCGCACGCCGCCGGTGCGAGCGCCCTCTTGCCGCTGTTCCAGCCAACCCTAGCCATTGGAGCGGAGGGTGTCAACGCTCGGATTCCGCTGGCTCCCTTCCGCATTCCGCCGGATTCCGCCTGTCCCATTCCGTCCGGGCCGGGAGTGTAGGCTGCACATCGCAGGAACGAGCGCCAGCCGAGAGAGGAGATAGTGAGCGGCGCAAGCGCATCTGCCTGCGCGCAGCCCTATAGCACGGCGACTGTTTTCGTCGCTATCGCGCCGTATTACGGCCTGTTCCGTGCAATTCTGCGCCCGTCATCAGGATTGAGACGGCTCTTCTGCATCCGGCAACGCCGGTTTTGTCGTCTCCCGCTCACGGTTGGGGAGGAAGCGTGCAGCGTCGGGCACGAGAGTACCCAGGACCGCCAGTGCTCCCTGCGTCCAGCCGTTCACCGGGCGCAGGCAGATGTACTCGGGTGTCACTTCCAGTTCGGCGAACAGCTCGAATTCGCCGCCGGCCGGGTGGTGCCCCAGCGGTACGATCGTCTTATCACCTTCCTTGCGAGTGTCGCCGTAGGTGAAGCCCTCCCGATTGGCGACGCGCTCCAGTGCGGGTTTGGACGCCCTCCCCAGCAGGAAGGGCAACTTGAGCAAGAACACAACGGGACGCAGCAGTACTCCCAGCATCACAACCTCCAGCGGCGCAGTGAGAGCGCCGGGTGCGGGCCTACCTCAGCATTATACTGATAAGAGAGCCCCCTCGCGGCTACCCGCGAAACGAGGTCCGATGACCGCCACCGCTGCAATCACACCCACCGTGCGAGCGGACAGCCTCTGGAAGCGGTTCGGCGGCCACGTTGCCGTACGAGACGTGAGCCTCTCCCTCGATCCCGGCGAAGTCGTCGGGCTGGTCGGGCCCAACGGCGCGGGGAAGACCACCACCATCCGGATGCTGCTGGACATCCTCCGTCCCGACGAGGGCGCGGTTTCCGTGTTCGGCGCGCCGATCAGCCCGCAGGCCCAGTCGCGCATCGGCTACCTGCCGGAGGAGCGCGGTCTCTACCGCAGCCTCCGCGTCATCCCCAACATGCTCTACCTCGCCGAGTTGAAAGGGATGCAGCGCGAGCACGCGCTGCGGCGCGCCGATGAACTGTTCACACTCCTCGGCCTGGAGCCGCACCGCGGGAAGAAGATCAGCGAGCTGAGCCGCGGCCTCGGGCAGCTGGTGCAGTTCGCCGCAACCATCCTGCACGAGCCTGCCTTCATCGTTCTCGACGAGCCCTTCTCCGGCCTCGATCCGGTGAATGTGCGCGTGATGAAGAACGCCGTCTCCCGGCTGCGGAGGGAGGGCGCGGCCATCATGTTCTCCACCCACCAGATGACGGATGTCGAGGAGCTGTGCGATCGCGTCATCATGATCGACGGCGGAGCAGTCGTGCTCGACGGCCCGCTCGTCGACATCAAGCGCCGGTTCGCGGGGAACGACCTGTTCGTCGCGACCGACCTCGACCCGCAGGGCACGGACGGCGTGACCGCATCACGGCGCGACGGCGCAGGCTACGCGGTCCGGCTCGCCGAAGGCAGCGCTCCGGAAGACGTGCTGCGGTCGCTGCTGGAGCGCGGCGCGAAGATCGACCGCTTCGAACTGGCGACTCCCAGCCTGGAGGAGATATTCCTGCGCGTGGTCGGGCGCGAGCAGGCGGAGGCAGAGCGCGATGAGGAGTAAGACGTGGCTCGTCGCGCGGCACGAGTTCGCCGTGACCATCGGGCGTCTCGGCTTCCGCATCTTCGCCGCTGCGGTGCCGGTGCTCGCGCTGCTGGCGCTCATCGGCATCGGTGTCTTCGACGCGGTGCGCGGAGGGGACGAGCCGTCCAGTAGCGGGGGGGAGCCGACCGCTGGAGTGGCGCGTGTGGGCTACGTCGACCTCAGCGCCGGCGAGGACGGGCAGCCGCTGTTCATGTCGTTCCGCGAGCAGGACGGCGTCGTGTTCGTGCCCTACGCGGACGAGGCCGCCGGAAGCGCCGCGCTGCAGGCGGAAGAGATCGACGCTCTCTACGTGTTCCCCTTCGATTTCCTGGAGACCGGTTCGGTCGTACGGGTACGCATGGAGGACAGCGGCGGTGGTGCGGGCGCCGACGCGTTGCGCCGGTTCGTGCTGAGCAACCTCATCGCTGAAGAGGTAAGCGAACAGCAGTTGCAGCGCGTCATCAGGCCGTATTCGGTCTCCACCGTCGAACTGTCCGAGTCAGGCGCGACGGTGGAGGAAGACGGGTTCGACGGCGGAGAGTTCCTGTTCTCGTTCGGTGCGGGGATGCTGCTGCTCGTCTCGGTGCTGACCGCGGCCGGCTACCTGCTGCAGGGGCTGAGCGAGGAGAAGGAGAACCGCATCATGGAGGTGCTGCTCTCCTCACTGAAGCCGGAGCAGTTGATGTTCGGCAAGCTGCTGGGGCTCGGCGGGGCAGGACTGCTGCAGATGGCTGTCTGGACGGCCGCGCTCGTCGCCTTCCTTCTGGCGCTGGGCCGTATCGTGGACTTGCCCGTGGAGCTGAGCGCGCCGTCCGTCGAGACGCTCGGCGTGGCGCTGGCGTACTTCCTGCTGGGCTACGCGTTGCTGGGCACGGTGCAGGCAGCGCTTGGCGTCGTCACCACGAACCAGAAGGAGGCGAACAACATCGCCGTGTTCGTCGTGTTGCCCGCCGTGTCGCCAATGTGGTTCCTCGCCGTGCTGATCGAGCACCCGGACGGCGTGCTCGCGCGGGTGCTGAGCTATGTGCCGTTCACCGCTCCGCTGACCGGACTGATCAGGTTCGGAACAGGCGGGACGGGCCTGGGGGAGGTCGCGCTGAGCCTGGGCGTGCTCGCGGTGTTCACGGCGCTGGCCGTCCTGCTCACGGCGCGTCTCTTCCGCGCCTACCTGTTGGTGTACGGACAGCGCCCGGGCGTGCGGCACATCCTCCGTACGCTGTGGAGCGGCTGATCCTAGCGGGCGCCGGCCTCCTCGAACGTGAACCGGTTGTTGCCCGAGCCCACGCGCTCCGCCAGGAAGCGCTTGCCGTCCTCCGGGGACATCAGGTCCACGTAGATCTCCAGCCGGTTGCCGTCCGGGTCGTTGAAGTAGACGCTCTTCGTCATACCGTGATCGGTCAGGCTCGCGATCTCGACGCCGTTGTCCAGCAGCCGCTGGTGCAACTCCTGCAACTCATGCATGCCGCCGTTCACGACCAGTGCGACGTGCCCCAGACCCACGTTGCCGCGCGTGTGCTCGCCGTTCACGCTGAACAGCCCGATGTCGTGGTGCTGGGTGCCGAACGACATGAACGCCGCTCCCTCCGTGCGTCGGTTCGTCTCCATGCCGAGCGCGTCGCGGTAGAAAGCCTCCGCCACATCGACGTCAGTAACGCGCAGGACCACGTGGCCGACTCTTCCTATCCTTGCCATATCGCCCTCCTCTCGACCCTCTGCTTATCTCCCCCAAGTGTAAACCCTCTGTCCACCCGCGCGCCCCTTGACCGGAGCGCGGGGCGCTCGTACCTTTGCCGCGTCCTATCAGGAGGAAGGAGAAGGCGCAATGACCACCGCAGAGAAGTTGCAGCTGGAGATATCCGTCGGCTACGCCTCGATGACGTACGAGATCGTGCGTCCGCTCATGGAAGGGCGCGTGCAGATAGAGGGCGTCGACCTCGTGCCGGTCGAGGAGCTGGGCCCCACCCCGACGGGCGACTCCCGGATGAAGACCGGCGACTTCGGCCTGTGCGACCTGAACATGGGCTACTGGCTCGCCGCCATAGACCAGGGCTGGGACATCACCGGGCTGCCCATCTTCGTGAAGCGCAAGAGCGCGCACTGGTACATGGTCGTCCGCAACGACCGCGGCATCGGCGGCCCGAAGGACCTGGAGGGGAAGCGCATCGCGACGCGCTCCTTCCGTTCCGCCATCGTCACGTGGTGCCGCGGGCTGCTCAAGAACCGCCACGGCGTCGACACCTCCACGTTCCGGTGGCTCGTCACCGACGCCGAGGACTACTTCCCCATCTACGACAAGTCCGCGGTCGTTGAGACGGTGCAGGACGGCAAGGTGAGCGTGAAGGACCACCTCCAGCGCCTGCTCGACGGCGAGGTGGACGCCTTCCTCGGCGACATCTCCGACCCCGAGCTGTTCGGGTGGGTCGCCAGTGATTCCCGCATCCGCCGCCTCTTCCCCGATTACATGGACGAGGACCTCCGCCTCTGGCGGGACGAGAGCATTTTCACGCCCGTCCACATGATGGTGCTGAGCGGCAAGCTCGACCGCGAAGACCCCACGCTCGCCCCGCGCATCTACGACGCGTTCGAACGCTCCAAGGCCGTGGCGTACTTCGACCTGCTGCGCGACCGGGGCAGCTTCTCCGTCATCTATCTGCGCGAGTACGTGGAGGAGCAGTTCAAGAAGTGGGGCGACCCCTTCGTCTACGGCATCGAGGCGAACCGGCGCATGCTCGACTGGTACATCGACATCAGCCACGAGCAGGGCATCATGGCCAAGCGCTACGGCTTCGACGAGGTGTTCTCGAAGAATATCCTCGATACCTAGCCTCCGGCCGCTCTGCCATCCGCTCGTTGCCCGGTACGGCACGCACGCTCTACCATGGTCCTGTGCACCGGTAGGCGTGCGCGCCTTTTGCCGCAGGCGAGGCGCCTCCCCCACGCGTGATACCGAATGAGACCAAATGAGACCGTTTTTCGATAGCGCCTCTCCTGTCAGCCCCGGACCAGGCGTGCGCCAGGGCGCCAAACCGCCCCCCAGGCGGCATCCGGCGCGCTCTGTTCGGCTCGCGGGCGTGCCATTCCTTGCCTTGCTGGCCGCAGCCGCGCTTGTCCTGCTGACGCCGTCACCCGCTCCGGCGAACTACACCGAGGGCAGGCTCAGCATCGGCTCGGGGAGCAGCGCGCTCGTCGTCGCGGTCTTCGCAGACATCGCGGACGCACAGGACGGCGTACCCTCCGGCGTCGCGGCAAGCGGCTCGATAACCGCAGGCGACGCCGCCTACATCGCCAACGACGCCGACCCGCGCAACACCTTCTCCAACAACGACCTGTACGTCTCCAACCAGGCCGACGCCTACAACACCGTGCTCATCACCGCCACCGTCGACGGCCTGGAGGACGACGCCTGCGCGGAGGCGACCGTTTTCAACAGGGACTCCCGCGAGTCCGTCACCGTCCTGCTCGCGCCCACGAGCGAGTCCCCGGTCGACGGGGCGCGCACCTACCAGGGCGTGCTGAACGTCCTCGACAGGCGGGAACATGAGAACGCCGGCGGCCCCGCCTGCGACGACTACACCGCGGGTACGGACGCTGGCGCCGTGCTGCGGTCGGTGAACCGTGACAGGCTCGCCGTCAACGTTCGGGGCGTATCCTCCTCCATCGAGCTGGTCGTGGACAGCGAAGGGCCGGAGATCAGCGTCTTCCACCCTCAGCCGGACAGTTACCTCCGCTCGGTTGTCGTCAACTTCTCGTTCGAGGTGCGCGACGACGGATCGGGGCTGCGCCACGACGGAGAGTTCGAGGCCTCGGGCGACGGTGACCCCCGCCCGGTGAACGCGGACGGCGACCAGTTGACGTCGAACGAGCCGCGCTCCACGCCCGGCGGGGGCGCTGCCGACATCCATGCTTTCCTCAGCCGCGAGGGCGGAGACGCCGCCGACATCACGCCCTACGGAACGAGCCGCTGGAGGGTCATCGAGACCGGCGCTGTCTACGCCCTCTCGGTCGACGTGAACCTCGGCGGCAGCGGGACGTTCAACCTCGAGTTCGAGGCGACCGACCGGACCGGCAACACGACATTCGTGGACGCCGCGGATGCCGCCGTTCCTCCTCCCGGCTCCACCCCTACTCCGACACCGGACACCAGTACGCCAACCCCCAACCCCCCGCCAACGCCGGAC